>CAZMNO010000012.1:0-77891 GCA_964567685.1 uncultured Rhodobacter sp.
CCAGAGCCAGAGCCAGAGCCAGAGCCAGAGCCAGAGCCAGAGCCAGAGCCAGAGCGCGCCAGCGTCCCGACCCCCGAGCCGGGACCGCCCGCAGCACCGCAAACGACCTCAGAGGAGGTGCAGCCCACTGCAGTTTCTGCTCCAAAACCGGCGCCGTCCGTTTCAGCGCCCGCACCCGAAACCGCTGCCAAGCCCGGCCTTTTAGGGCGGTTGCTTGGGCGTTCAGCCCCCAAAAAGGTTGTGAAACGCGTTCTTGACGACGCCATGCTGGAAAGCTTGGAAGAGCTGCTGATCACCGCCGATATGGGGGTTGAGACAGCCCTTCGCGTCACCGCCAACATGGCGGAAGGCCGGTTTGGCAAGAAAATCGGCGCAGAGGAGATCAAACGCCTACTGGCCGGCGAAGTGGCGGGAATTCTTGAGCCTGTCGCCAAACCGATGCCGCTTTATCCCAAAAAGCCGCAGGTGGTGCTGGTGGTCGGGGTCAACGGCTCGGGCAAGACCACGACCATTGGCAAGCTCGCCAGCCAGTTCCGCGCTGCCGGAAAATCTGTGGTCATCGCCGCGGGCGACACCTTTCGTGCCGCCGCAGTCGAGCAATTGCAGGTCTGGGGCGAACGTGCCGGAGTGCCGGTTCTGACAGCGCCCGAAGGGTCCGATCCTGCCAGTCTGGCTTATGACGCCATGAGCAAGGCCGAAGCCGACGGCGCCGACCTTCTGATGATCGACACCGCGGGCCGATTGCAGAACCGGCAGGATCTGATGGAGGAGCTGGCGAAAATTGTCCGCGTCATCCGCAAAAAGGATGAAACCGCGCCGCATAACACCCTTTTGGTGTTGGATGCCACGACAGGCCAGAATGCGCTCAATCAGGTTGAGATTTTCCAGAAAATCGCCGACGTTTCCGGGCTGGTGATGACGAAACTCGACGGTACCGCCAAAGGCGGAGTGCTGGTGGCGCTGGCCGACAGATTTGGCCTGCCGATCCATGCGATTGGCGTGGGCGAGCAGATCGATGATCTGCAACCCTTTGATCCGGAAGAATTTGCCGCCGCACTGACCGGGGCAGAAGGGTGAAAACTCAGCTTGACCCGCTGGAAGTAATTCTCCGGATGAGCCGGGACCAAACCTCCGCCCTGAACACGCAGATATTCCGGTTGGGCAGATGTCAGACTGGCTGATTTCCATCGAGGGCACCGAGGCCGGACATCGGCTTGCCCTGATGCTGGCGCTCCTTGCCGCGGTGTTGCACGCCTCATTCGGAGCATTGCAGAAGGGGCGGCACGACCCTTGGCTTTCACGCGGGGCAATTGATGCATCCTATACGCTCATGGCGCTGCCATTCGCCCTGTTCGTCGTGCCCTGGCCTGAACCTTTCATGTGGCCGATCTTTGCCGGAGCCTGGCTTATTCACACGATCTATAAACTGCTTCAGGCAGCCGCTTACACCCGCGGAGACTACACCGTCGTCTACCCGGTGGTGCGCGGCACCGGCCCTTTGGTCACGGTGATTGCTGCGGGTGTGGTTTTTTCGGAAACCTACGGTCCGGTTCAATGGTTGGGCGTTCTGGTTCTGACGCTGGGGATATTCGGCCTTGCAGGCTATAATCTGCGCACCTCCAGAATGGATCACGCCCTGTTGCTCAGCGCACTGGGTCTGGCGCTGCTGACCGGCGTGATGGTCGCGGCATATACCACCTATGACGCTTACGGCATCCGCGCAACGGCTGATCCGTTCACCTTTCTGGCGTGGTTCTTTGTCGTTGACGGGCTCGTCTTTCCAGTGATTGCGGCTAGACGTTGGAAGCGGCTGGAAGCACCGCCCGCGCTGGCGCCGCTGGCTCTCAGGGGGGTATCAGGCGGCCTCATCGCCTTTTTCAGCTTCGGCGCCATCATGATGGCCACAAGGCTCGATAAGGTGGGCGAAGCTGCAGTTCTGCGCGAAACTTCAACCGTGTTTGCCGCTCTGATCGGCTGGCTGTTTTTGAAGGAAACCGTGGGGATGCGCCGGGCTGCTCTCATGAGTTTGATTGCATTGGGTGCGGTTTTGGTGGAATTCGGTGGATAAGGGCATTAAGTGAGCGGAATGACTGAAACAAAGAAAATCAACACTTGGCTGAAACTGACCCTGGAACTGGGGCCAATCATTCTTTTTTTCGCCAGTTATTCCCGCATCAAGGATCAGGATTTCCAGATCCTTGGCACCACTTATGAAGGCTTCATCGTTGCCACAGCCGCCTTCATTCCGTTGATCCTGATCTCAACGGGCATCTTGTGGAAACTGACCGGAAAGCTGTCGCGGATGCAGCTGATGACTGCCGTTCTGGTGGTCGTGTTCGGCGGGCTTGGTATCTGGTTCAACGATGACAGTTTCTTCAAGATGAAGCCGACGATCCTTTACGTGATGTTTGCCGGCGTGTTGGGCTTTGGTCTGATGCGCGGCGAAAGCTATTTGCAATATGTGATGGATGAGGCGATGCCGCTGGAACGCGACGGCTGGATGATTTTCACCCGCCGCATGGCCCTGTTCTTCGCTGCTCTGGCAGTAACCAACGAGTTTGTCTGGCGCACCATGTCAACCGATGCCTGGGTCAATTTCAAAACCTTCGGACTGACCGGCGCGATGTTCGTCTTTTTCATGACCCAGATGAAACTGTTCCAGAAATACGCCATCGAAGAAACAGCGAGCGACAAAAGCTGACGCGACGACAGGCCCGGCTTGACCAAAGGTCGTTGTTGCAGCCGCCCGAATTTTCCAGCAAGTGCAACTCTTACACCGGTTCGGTGCAAAAGTTAGGTTCCTTTGATGTGCGTAGTTGAAGAATTTGTTGAGTTCCTGAAACATCGGGCCAAGGGTGCGATCTCCGGCACAGCCAAGTTGGTGATCACCGGCGAAGGCTCGGTCATGCTGGATGAAACCGGTGCGCGTGAAGGCGATGGCGAAGCCGATGTCACCCTTCTGGCGTCACAGGACGTGTTTCGCAATATTCTGGATGGGTCTCAGAACCCGATGATGGCCTATATGTCGGGCAAGCTGAAAGTTGACGGAAGTACCACCCGGGCGTTGAAAGTGAGCGCGATTCTGACCAGCGATAAAGCCTGAAATGCGCGCTACACACCTGCCAGCAGTAACTTGATCTGCGGGCGGGCGCTCTCTGACAGCGTATAGATAACGCGTCGGCCTTCAGAGCGATTGCGAAGAATACCCAATTGGCTCAGGAGCGCCAGATCGTTTGATACCGCAGGCTGGCTCCGGCTCAGGGAGTTTTTCAGTTGGGTGACCGTGCGCTCACCGCAAGTCAGCTCGGATAAGATGCGTAACCGGCAGGGATTGGCCAGAAGTTTCAGGGCCTTGACCAATCTGGCAGCACAAAGTGCCCGTTCTTCCATGCTCAGATCACCGAAACTTTTACCGATATTCAGATACTCGGGATATGATCTATTGCCGAACTTGGCGCTGGTTGACTGAACGATGGCCACTATCTGCTCACTTTCGATTGAGAATTGCCTTTTTTTTGCAACCCGCCCCAAGGGAGAGCATTTGTTACGGGGCGGGTGCTTTTTACAGAATTACGGGCGCACGTAGGCGTAGCCCTCTTCCTGCAGTTCCACCAGTCGAACGACGCCTGAGGTGACCATCGTCGCCTCTTCCATGAGTGGAATTTCCTTGCCGGCTTTCTGGCTCATCTTGCGATGTGTATTGCCGCAAGCCGCAAATGACAGACTTTCCATCTCAAGCGACATTGTGGTGATACGGTCGCTGACCTCGCTTTTTCCGGGGATGTACATGGTCAGCCCCGGTCCGTAGGCAACCAGTTCAATCACAGCTGTATCGCCTTGGGATTCATAGTACTTGGTCACGTTGACCACGTTGTTGAGAGCCATGTTCTGAACTTTGGGATCAGCCTCATCCACATGAAAAACAATGTAGTGAGTTTTTCCCTCGGCCAATGCCATTTGCCCTGCAAACAACAGAACCATCAGGATAGCGAACAGTTTCTTCATTGGTAACCTCCCGTAAACTTGGCCCGTCATGCAGACCTTCTAAAGCGTCCCACGCCGCAGGCGGGCGCGTCTACTCGGAGGACTCTGTGATTTTTGCCAGAAAAACCCGGGGAAAACCCTAGGTTGCCATCGCCACAAGCTGGCTGGAGGTTCTTGCGCCGTATTTCTTCAAAAGGTTCGCGCGGTGGAATTCGACCGTTTTCGGACTGATCCCAAGGGTCTTGGCGATTTCCTTGGTGGAGTTCCCGGCCGAGATCAGTTCCAGAATTTCACGTTCACGCTTGGTGATCTGGATGTCCGGGTCAGATGGTTGTGCGGTTGGATATTTATCCGACCGTGCCATTCGGGCGCGCCGCGCTCGCAAGCGGACAATAATTACTCCCCAAACCAGAAGAACAGCGACAAGGAAGACCCCGCCCATGACATAGCTTGGCTGGGTCGTGGTTGCTTCCGGCAGGCCTGCTACACGATTGCTGTAGGCCACCGCCAGCTCTTCGACTGCATGATAAGGCAGAGGGGCCGACCAGGTATCGGTCATTCCGCTTTACCGGGCCAGATCACTGCTGGCTGACAGCAGGAGGGCGGTCGCAACGCTGTCGCGCAGATCGGCCTTGGTCGTGTTGAACGCGGCAAAGGGCCATTCAGGATAAAGGCGCGTGCTGGTTCGGTCAGGATGGGTATAGGTGACGCTTGAATTCAGAAAGACCAGCGCTTCCGATGCGATTTGACCTTCGGCAATGAATTCTTCAACAAGTCCGCTGCGCACAATCCCGACATCGGCCTCGCCCCTGATCACCTGCCAGACGATCTGATCCATCGGGAAGCCGACGAATTTCAATTCGCTGGTGTCGGTGAACAGATCGATCCCGACATTGTCAAATTCGCGCCACGCTGTCTGAAAGCCGCCAAAAGCGTTGCGGTCGATCGCCGCAACAATCTTGCCCTTTGCCTGCTGTAAATGTGTGATGCCTGAATCCGCGCGTGCAATGATGGCACTGCCAAACTCGCTGGCATAGGAACCGTCTGATTTCAACTGACGCCGCGAAGCAATCACGCTCATCAGGTATTTCTGGTTCAGATCAACAAAATGCCCGGGATTGGTCAGCAGAAAATCTAGTTCGCCGTTTTCGATCTTGGTGCTGGCTGAGCTTAGGGTGATTGGGACGATTTCAAAAGTCCAGCCGGGAACCGTGTCGTCAAGATATTGTTTGAGCCCGATCCATTTCTGCCCAACCTTGTCTGTTCCTCGATAGGCCAATACGCCGATACGCGCAGTCTCCACGGTCTGAGCCGTGGCGGCGCTAGCGGTTGCGACAAGCAAAAAGGTCAGTAGGCGCAGCAGATTACGGATCATTCCGACTCCCCTGATACCATTCTACCCGATTAACCGGGAGCGAAGCAAATGGGCGTGGACGATAGCAACTAGCGGGCTTTCTGCCCAAACAGCACCGATTGTGCGGACTTATTGTCCTGAATGTTGGCGCGCATCTCCTTGGCTACCGCTCGCCCCTTGGCTACGGCAGGGCGCGCATAGCAGCGGTCAAGCCAAGCGTTCATGTGGGGAAACTCGGCAATATCCTGTTCCTGTCCCTCCCAAAGGCAGGCCCAGGGCCAGATCGCCATATCGGCAATAGAAAAGAAGTCACCTGCTACAAACTCCCGATCCGCGAGGCGTTTGTTGAGCACACCATAAAGTCGGTTCACCTCGTTGCGGTAACGATCCTTGGCATAGGGCAGGTTGTTGGGCGGATCCATCGCTGGGGCGTATTTGAGGAAATGATGCGCTTGTCCCGCCATCGGCCCAAGACCGCCCATCTGCCACATCAACCATTGGTCTACCTCGATCCGCTCGCGCTCATTCGCGCCGCAGAACATGCCGGTCTTTCGCGCCAGATACTGCAGAATCGCACCGCTTTCAAAGATCGAGATCGGGCCCCCATCCGGCCCATCCGGATCAATAATTGCTGGCATGCGGTTATTCGGAGCAATTTTCAGGAAATCCGGCTCAAACTGTTCACCAGCGCCAATATTCACCAGATTGAGGTTGTATGGCAGGGCCATCTCTTCCAGTGCGATGGTGACTTTCCAGCCATTCGGTGTTGGCCAATAAAACAGTTCGATTGCTGCGCTCACTTCTGTGCTCCCTCTTGTTCCTAGCGCGAATATTGGATGCCTTCGCCGCCTCTGCAAGCCCCAACACGGATTGTTGACGCTGCGAGCGGAATAAACTAAGCAGCAGGGCGTGGCGATTTGTTACCGGATTGTGGGCCACTTTAAACATTTCCACTAAAGAGGTCGCGGAGAGAAACCCCCGATCGCATTGCGGTAAGGGGTTTTTTTGTGCCGACCGCGCATTATGGAGAGACGCGATGAGCGAAAACTGGAAAGCCAAAACCAAACTGGTCCATTCTGGCACCAGGCGAAGCCAGTATAACGAGGTGAGCGAGGCGATATTCCTGACCCAGGGGTTCGTCTATGACAGTGCCGAACAGGCCGAAGCCCGGTTCATTGAAAGCGGCGACGATGAGTTCATCTATGCCCGCTATGGCAACCCGACCGTGCGCATGTTCGAAGAACGCATCGCCGCCCTTGAGGGGGCCGAGGATGCCTTTGCGACGGCCTCTGGCATGGCGGCGGTCAACGGGGCGTTGTTTTCGGCCCTGAAAGCAGGGGATCACATCGTGTCGGCGAAAGCGTTGTTTGGCTCCTGCCTCTTCATCGTTGAAAACCTGCTGCCGGCCTTCGGAGTTGAGGTCACCTTTGTTGACGGCACCGACCTTGATCAATGGCGCGCAGCGGTGCGGCCTGACACAAAGCTCTGTTTCCTTGAGGCGATTTCCAATCCCACTCTGGAAGTGATCGACATTTCAGGAGTCGCCGAGATCACCCATGCAGCGGGTGCCTTGCTGGTGGTTGACAATGTCTTTGCCACGCCGGTTTTCCAGCGCTCGCTGGACCTTGGCGCGGATGTCGTCATTTATTCGGCCACCAAACATATCGACGGGCAGGGCCGTTGTCTTGGCGGCGTGGTTCTGGGCAGCCGCGATTTTATCCGTTCAACCCTTGAGCCCTATCTCAAACATACCGGCGGCGCGCTCAGCCCGTTCAATGCCTGGGTGCTGCTCAAGGGGCTGGAAACACTGGCCCTCAGATGTGATTCACAAGGCGATACCGCGCTGGTGCTGGCTGAAACCCTTGATGGAGATGCAAAACTCGAGCGCGCGATCTATCCTTTTCTTGCCAATCACCCGCAATATGATCTGGCCAAATCACAAATGACAAAGGGCGGCACCGTCGTTTCGCTTGATATCAAAGGCGGCAAAGAGGCGGCTTTTCGCTTTCTCAACGCGCTTGAAATCATCAAGATTTCGAATAATCTTGGAGACGCCAAATCGCTGGTGACACACCCGTCAACAACCACCCATCAGCGGCTGACACCAGAGCAGCGGGCGGAGTTGGGAATCAGTGGCGGTCTGGTACGGCTATCAATCGGGCTGGAGGATGCCGAAGACCTGCTTGGAGATATTCGCAGGGGTTTGGCTGCAGTTTAGCAACTCAAGGTAGAGGGATTTACAACTTAATAACCTTTTAGTAGGCTGAGATTCGGGGTGTTTCCGAAACCACACCAAAAGGGGTCGCATTTGGCACTGGTAATATAAGACAACACACGCCAAATATGCGCATGAAACGGTGAAACCGAAGGGGTAATCCATGAATATTCATGACCCGGCAATTGAAACCGAACGGGATGACAAGCATTTTGTGGTCCGTCCAACCCGCGCGCAAGCCGAAGAAGCCGTGCGAACCCTCCTGCGCTGGGCAGGCGATGATCCAGACCGCGAAGGGCTGCTTGATACGCCCGCACGCGTGACAAAAGCCTATGGCGACTGGTTCCGTGGCTATGACGAAGACCCCGCCGCCATGTTGCAGCGCACCTTTGAAGAGGTTGAGGGCTACGACGAAATGGTGGTTCTGCGCGATATCCGCTATGAAAGCTATTGCGAACACCACATGGCCCCGATCATCGGCAAGGCGCATGTGGGCTATCTGCCGACGGATCGAGTTGTCGGAATTTCCAAACTGGCACGTGTGGTTGATGCCTATGCCAAACGTCTTCAGGTGCAGGAAAAGATGAACGCGCAGATCGCCAACACGCTGCATGACGTGCTGAAACCGCGAGGTGTTGCTGTTGTTCTGGAAGGCGAACATCACTGCATGTCAACCCGCGGTGTGCACAAGCCCGGCGTTTCGATGGTGACTTCGACGATGACCGGCGAGTTCAAGATCGACCGCGCGATGCGGCGTGAATTCATGGATATCATCGGCAACCCGACGAACCGGGCAAGCTGACGGGGTGTGAATTGACGAGGGGTCTGTCGTTTTTTCGCTGGCCTTTCGCACACCATCCATCAAGCAAACCGCCCGGCGGCACCGCCGGGCAGCGCCTGCCTGCCCCTCGGCAGGCGCTTTTGCAACGGTGCAACTCGTTGATACGGGAACGTTTTTCCGAAACTACAACGATCTTGACCGCCAAGCGCCACAAAGCCCCTACCCAGGCAGGCGCTGCCCTCATCGCCTTTGCGTGAGGTTTCAGAGAGGCCTCTTGTAGAAAACGCGCCATTGGTGCTGGGGGAATAAGTGGAGTGAACCTCAAATTCAGGGTACTGTCTGAAACGAAAGGCCAATCTGCATCATGGTAATAAGATTGAGTTGCGGTAGTTGCGGCGCAAAACTCTTCCTTGATACAGCCCAAACCCCTTGACACTCAGCCAAGCCCGGCTCATCGATTTTCCCATGTTTGATCTGCGCCCCGTCGGATATGTTATCGGTCTTTTGGTCGCCGCCCTGGGTGCGACCATGGTATTGCCGATGCTGATCGACCTTTTCGATGGCAACGGTCACTGGCCGGTTTTCGCGGCCACGGCATTTCTGGCCTGTCTGACCGGCGGGTTTCTGGCCATCGCCTGCTTTAACGGCACCGGTGAGGGGCTGACCATCCAGCAGACCTTTCTGCTGACCACGACTGTTTGGTTGGCCCTGCCGGTTTTCGGCGCGTTGCCGTTCTGGCTGGGCGCAACAGAGCTGAGGTTTGTTGATGCGTTTTTTGAGGCCATGTCGGGGCTGACAACCACCGGCTCGACCGTGCTCTCGGGGCTAGAAAGCCTGCCACGTGGTATTTTGCTCTGGCGCGGGCTGATGCAGTGGTTCGGCGGCATCGGCATCATCGTTGTCGCCATGGTGTTCCTGCCGATGCTGAAGGTCGGCGGGATGCAGATTTTCCGCACCGAAAGCTTTGATACTTTTGGTAAAATCCTGCCTCGTGCTGCCGAGATTGCCCGCTCGATCTCCAGCATATACCTGACGCTGACGGTCGCCTGCGCGTTGGCCTATCTAGCGGGCGGTCTCAGCCCGTTTGACGCCATCGTCCACGCCATGACCACCATTGCCACCGGTGGGTTTGCCAATTCCGACACGTCTTTTGCCGATCTCGGCGCGGCCGTGGAATATGTTGCCGTTGTCTTCATGCTGGCGGCTTCCCTGCCATTCGTGCGCTATGTTCAACTGGCTGGCGGCAGCGCCAACCCGTTGTTTACCGACAGCCAGATCAGGGCGTTTCTTGCGGTTGCTGTGCTGGTTGTCGCTTCGCTGACGATCTGGCAATTCGCCAACAGCGACAGCGGGGTCGAGATTCTGTTCCGCAAGGCTCTGTTTAATGGTGTCTCGATCCTGACGGGCACCGGATTCGCAAGTGCGGATTACGGGCTTTGGGGCAGTTTCCCGATTGTCATCTTCTTTCTGATAGGTCTCGTCGGTGGCTGCGCGGGCTCGACAACCTGTTCGATCAAGATCTTTCGCTTTCAGCTCCTGTTTGCCTCGATCCGCGCACAGGTTCAAAAAATTCACGCTCCCAACGGCGTCTTCTCGCCGCGCTATCAGGGGCGGCGGGTGCCAGATGATATTTTGTCGTCAGTGATGGCGTTTTTCGTGCTGTTCATGGTGACATTGGCGGTTCTGGCGGTGCTGCTGGCGTTCACCGGTCTTGATATGATGACAGCGATTTCAGGTGCGGCCACGGCACTGGCCAATGTCGGCCCGGGTCTGGGGCCGGAGATTGGGCCATCGGGGAATTTTTCGGGCTTGAATGATGGTGCAAAATGGTTGCTGATCGCCGGGATGCTGATCGGGCGGCTTGAACTGATGTCGGTCTATGTGCTGCTGACAGTGGGCTTTTGGCGGAGATAGAAATGTCAGAACAGAAACGACCCCTGGGTGCCCAGATATCCCATGCACTGAAAGCGCGTGGCGTTGATGTGATCTTCGGCATCCCCGGCGTGCATAATATTGAGCTTTATCGCGGTATCGAAGAGGCCGGCATCACGCATGTTCTGGCGCGTCATGAGCAGGGGGCAGGGTTCATGGCGGATGGCTATGCCCGCGCCACCGGCAAACCTGGCGTGGCCTATGTGATCACCGGCCCGGGGTTGTGTAATATCATGACGCCCATGGGACAGGCTTACAGTGACTCTGTGCCGATGCTGGTGATTTCCTCGTGTCTGGAGCGCACCCATCGCTCGATGGCAAGGGGGCGTTTGCACGAGATGCTCGATCAGGAAGGGGCCGGGGCCTCGGTTTGTGATTGGAGCGTCACGGCTCCGGACGCTCAGGCAGCTTACACCCTAATTGACAGGGCGATGGACGAGTTTTCGGCAACCCGACCGCGAAGCAAGCATATTCAGGTGCCGATTGATGTGCTGGGGGAACTGGCAGAACCGGCGCCAGTCGCTCCGGCGCGACTTTCAAAAGCCGTGGCGAACGACGACATTGTCGCTGAAGCTGCCCGGATGATCAGGAATGCAAGCCGTCCGTTGTTCATTTTTGGTGGTGGCGCTCAGGGTGCCAGTAAGGAAGCTCGAAACCTCATGGATCAGACAGGAGCCGCATCTTTTCTGACCTATGCGGGCCGCGGCGTGATTAAAGCTGACCATCCTCTGAATTTCGGTTCAACACTGGGCAGGGGAGAAAGTCAGCAGGTGATCGCCTCTGCCGACCTTGTTATCGCGGTTGGTACCCATCTGGCAGAGGTTGATCTCTGGCGTGACAAGCTGGGCCATAAGGCCCCGATGATCCGGATTGATCTTGATCCGGGGGTGCTGTCTGACTGGCATGGGGCCGATCTGAAAATTCTGAGCGACGCTCGGGCTTTTCTGTCAGCCATTTCTTCTTCGGTGAAAGACGAACCCGCGGCAACTGGTTGGAATACAGCGGAAATAACCTCCACAAGGCGTAAGTTCCGCGTCCAGACCGATGCCGAGCGTCCCGGAATCACACCCATTGTCGATGCTTTGAAATCGGCCTTGCCTGCTGATACCACCATCTATTCCGACATGACCCAGTTCGCCTATGTCGCGAAAGAGATCTACGACATTGATCAACCGGGTCTTTGGCATCATCCGACAGGTTTTGGCACGCTTGGCTATGCTTTGCCTGCTGCAATCGGTGGCAAGATCGCTCTGAAATATCGGCCTGTCGTGGCGATCATAGGGGATTATGGTTTTCACTACACGATGCAGGAACTGGGGGTCGCCGTGGAGTTGGGCCTGAGCCTGCCGATTATCCTCTGGGACAATGGCAAACTGAAAGAGATCGAAGATTGCATGACCCGATCGCAGATTGCGCCAAATGCCGTAGTTGCCCGCAATCCCGATTTTCTGAAACTGGCCGAGGCTTTTGGAGCAGGGGCGGAAAACCCCAATGATCTTGCAGAATTGCAGGCGGTCATAAAGGCGGCCTTAGATGCGGACGGCCCGACATTGATACGGGTAACACCTGGGATTTTGACGATATAAGAGGTCGCGTCTCACTGAATGCAGGTTTTACAATACTGCTCGTCAGGCATCCTCAACTCAGGTGTCTTTCCAAGTGAATTCGAATTCACACTTCCTGTGGAGCGGGTCTCTACGACCGCGCATCAATTCCAGCAGGAAACCTTAACCGTGAAATCCCCTGCCATATAAGCCAGATCTTCAGGATCAACCGGATCAAACGAGCGCGAGCGACCATAGGTAAGTTCGTTTCGATCCAAAAGTTCCATGATCCGGCCCGACTTGATAGCGAAGTTCACATATTCCGGCAGGCTTTCAGAGGCATCGCTTTTCATCAGCTGCATCCCGATCACCGCCCCGCGATTGTCCAATACCGGTCCACCGGTATCGCCCATCTCCAAAAAGGCCGAGACCCGTAGCTGATCTTCATTCCCCAGCATACCGCTGGTGGAGGTCAGAGTGCCAAAATTCAGTGTGGCAACTTCCATCACTTCGGGAAAGGAAAAACCGGCAACGGTGATTTCAGTGCCGATCTCGGGTGCTTCGTCGGAAAACAGGGCAAAGGATTTTGGTGTGTAGGCCTCTCTTGGGCGCATAACCACCAACCGCATTCCGGGGCTGCGGGCGACAAGTTCAAGTGGCACGCCGTCAGCGATCGTGACCCGCTTGCATTTCCTTACATTCGCAATATGGGTCAAGACCAGCCCATCGGCCGAGATGATAAACCCGGTTGCCGAACGCTCAGGTTCGGCGGTATCGATCCCGGTGGTCAAATCGACCGGCTCGTCATCACCCTGGCCGTATCCCAAAGTCTCGTCCAGAACGTAATTATCAATTGGTTTGAAGCTGTTATACATGGCCGTCGCCATTGACTGCATCTCAGAATCATTGTCGGGCGTCCAGATCAGGGTGAAACCTTTGACAACGCCTTTGGCAGTTTTGGCATAGGTGTATGAAACGACATTGTCGTCCTGCCCGGTCAGCACAAACCAGTCGCGTTTACGCACGCGGTAGCCCTCTTTCGGGATGTAATCAAAGGTTTCCATGATGTCATAGAGGCTGCGCAGCGTATCACGACCGCCTTCCTGCGATATCAGCATCATCCTGACATTGCTGTCATCAATGGATTTGTAATGCACAAATGGCGGCTCGAAACTGCCAAACTCCACCATTTTGCCCGGGAACAGAATTTCGATACCGGCGTCCAGTTCGCGCAATGTGCCGATACCCAGTTTGGTTACGGAATCGTTATATCGTTTTGTCAGCAAAACCACCTGGGTTTCGGTCAAATACCCTGTGTCCTCATAACCTTCGCGCTCCTGAAACGACCGGATCGCTTTACGTGTGCCACGGCCGTAATCGCCATCAATGGCCGCGGTATAATCACCGGTCCAGGCCATATAGGTCTGGTATTCTTTCTTCTGATCGCGGGTCCAGCTGCGCTCAAGTGCCCGTGTTGCCTTGAGATCGGGGTCAGGAATTGGCCCAGCAGGTTCCTCGGGCTGAACCTCGACAACCTCTTCTTTGGGTTGCTCGACCTGCTCTTCAAGCGGCGGGTCAGTCGTTTCCACAACCGTCTCTTCCTCAGGTTCCACAACTGCTGTTGTGACCGGTTCCGTGACTTCAGGTTCCTCGACCACCGGCTCTTCGGCAGGGGGGGTGGGCTCTTCAGCCGCTACCGCCTCTTCGGGAGGCGTTTCGGTATTTACCGCCAATGGCCAAAGCTGGCTGACATGAGAGCTGCCGGTCGAAACAAGACTGTCCTGCGGTATCTGGTTCGCTGCCTTGAGGTTTGCCATCAAGTCATGCACGTCAACCTCGTCGATCGGCCCGATCACAATCGCGTACCAGCCGCTGGTGGTCAGAAAAGCGCGCGTATCGGGAAATTGCGCAGCAAAATCCTGTGCCCGGTCATGTGTATCGCGAATGGTGCGTTCCGAGGCGACCTGAATCCATCGCTGATTCTGTGCCTCTACCGGTTCACTCCAACCTGTCACAACTATCGTAACGGCTAAAAAAACCATCACGAAACGCATATGCAATCGCGTTATTGTCCCACTCAAAATTGTCACACCGCTCACCCTGTCCGACAGCAATTTAATTCACTAAGCCACAAGACTAACAAAACCCCCACGAATTGCACGCCCACAATACCCTTCCGCGATTGACCCTTTTCAAGCTGTTGCCTATTGAGAACGTGCCGGTTTGGCGATAGCCCGCGAATATGGGACAAAAAGGACGATAACATGGCGAATTGCGGCACACCACGCAGCTTTCAGGAGGTTATCCTGCGCCTTCAGGCCTATTGGGCCGGCAAGGGATGCGCGGTATTGCAGCCTTACGACATGGAAGTGGGTGCCGGGACATTTCACCCCGCAACCACGCTCAGATCCCTTGGTTCAAAGCCCTGGGCGGCGGCCTATGTGCAACCTTCACGGCGGCCAACTGACGGGCGCTATGGGGAAAATCCGAACCGGTTGCAGCATTATTACCAGTATCAGGTACTGATCAAACCTTCGCCAACTGATCTTCAGGCGCTCTATCTCGGCTCGCTTGCCGCAATTGGCATCGACATGGATCTCCACGACATCCGCTTTGTCGAGGATGACTGGGAAAGCCCCACCTTAGGCGCCTGGGGCCTGGGCTGGGAAGTGTGGTGCGACGGTATGGAGGTTTCGCAGTTCACGTATTTTCAACAGGTTGGCGGGCATGACTGCGCCCCGGTTTCGGGCGAGCTGACCTATGGGCTGGAGCGGCTGGCGATGTATGTGCTGGGGGTTGACCATGTCATGGACATGCCGTTCAACGATCCTGATGCGCCCATTGCACTGAGCTATGGAGATGTTTTCCGTCAGGCGGAACAGGAATACTCACGTTTCAATTTCGACATTGCCAACACCACCGATCTTTTGAAACATTTTGAAGACGCCGAGGCTGAATGTCAGGCCATCCTCGCTGCCCCTGAAGACGACCCCAAGACCGGGCAGACCATCGTCATGGCACAGCCGGCTTATGATCAATGCATCAAGGCCAGCCATCTTTTCAACCTTCTGGATGCGCGGGGGGTGATCTCGCCAACCGAGCGGCAGGCTTATATCGGCCGTGTGCGCGCGCTGGCCAAACACTGTGCTGATGCGTTCTTGAAAACCGAAGCAGGCGGAGCGGCGCAATGAAAGGGAAAATACTGATGGGAGGGATGCTCGGCTTTACCGCGATTTTTGCAGGCGCGCTTTGGTATTTTCAGAACTATGCCTATTACGATGTTGATGAGACAGATGATTTCATCATCCAACTGACGCTGGTTGGTGGGGCCGGAATGCAGGATATCCCTGCCAGCAACTTCAAAATACTGTCGTCTGAGACCAGCCCGCTCAAGTTTCGTGCCTGTTTCACCGTGGAAAATTCGATCCCGATGCTGACCGAGACCTTTATCGTCTACGAGGATGCAACCCCTCTTTTACCACCATCCTGGTTTACGTGTTTTGACACGGTGGCGATCACCGAAGATCTTGATACTGGGGAAGCAGTGGCCTTTCTTTCGGCCAAGGATGTATCTCAGGGCGTTGACCGGATCGTAGCAGTATACGGCGATGGGCGAGCCTATTCCTGGCACCAGTTAAACGAGAAATACACGGATTAACCGATGTCCCTCCCAACCGCTCTCTTTGGCGCAATACGCCCCGGTGCGAAGGCGATGGAGTCTAAACGTGCGAAAAGGCGAAAATTCAAAGCCGGGCTTGCGCGTGGCTACAAGAAGGGCTTCGCAGATGGTGCCTTGTCCATGCTGCGCCAGTTTCTGAAACCGGGTGATCTGGTTTATGATTGCGGTGCCAATGTTGGCGCGGTCACGGAAATTCTGGCCCCCAGCGGGGCAACAATCATTTGCTATGAGCCAGATCCCCTTTGCATCGATATACTGAATAAGAAGTTTTCAGCAACCAGGAATGTCGAAATCAGACCGCAGGCTGTTCATACCTCTGATGGATCCATGCAGTTCTTTCGACACAAAAACTTCGCCAATCGTCCGGACTCCACGACCGCGTCGACCATGATTGTGGGCAATGGGAGTGTTGACTATACAAAATCAGCGTTTGTCGCCCCGCTAATCGACCTGCCGGCGCATCTTGAGCAAACCATCGCGGACCAGGGCGAGATCGCCGTTTTGAAACTGGATATCGAAGGTGCTGAGCTTGACCTGATCGAGGCCCTTATCGAGCGAGATATATTTTCGCATATTCGGGTCAGTCTGATTGAAACCCACGAAGTGCAATTCCCTGAATTGCTTGCGCGCACACTTGCGTTGAAAGAACGGATTGCCGACCTTTATCCGGTTCACAAGGTCTGTATGGATTGGCCTTGAAAAATGATGACCCCTCGCCTGTTGGACACGCCTTATGCCTGATTTGCTAGTTGAACTCTTCTCCGAAGAAATCCCTGCCCGGATGCAGGCCAAAGCTGCATCCGATCTGAAGCGTCTCGTTACGGATGGGTTGGTCGAGGCCGGTATCACCTATGAAGCGGCCGCGGCTTTTGCGACACCCCGGCGATTGTGCCTCAGTATGACCGGCCTGCTGCCGCAATCGCCCGATATCGGCGAAGAGCGTAAAGGCCCGCGCGCCGATGCGCTGGAAAAGGCGCTGGCGGGTTTTCTGCGCTCAACCGGGCTGACGCAGGATCAGCTGAGTTTGCGCGACGATAAAAAGGGGCAGGTCTGGTTTGCGGTGATCGAAAAGCCGGGGCGCAAGGCCGCCGATGTGGTGGCCGAGGTGGTTGAGGCGACGATCCGCAACTTCCCCTGGCCGAAATCCATGCGCTGGGGCGGTGGGAGTTTGCGCTGGGTGCGCCCGCTCCATTCGATTCTTGCGATCCTGCATGACGAAACCGGGTCTGAGACCGTGCCGCTTGAGATTGACGGGATCATCAGCGGATCGACGACCGAAGGGCACCGTTTCATGGGCGATGGGCGGTTTGAAGTTACCTCATTTGAAGACTATGTCGCCAGGCTCAAAGCCAACAGGGTGATCCTTGATCCAAGCGAGCGCGCCGATCACATCTGGGTCGAAGCCCATAACATGGCCTTCGCCCAGGGCCTGGAAGTGGTAGAAGACAAAAAGCTTTTGGCCGAGGTTGCGGGGCTGGTGGAATGGCCGGTGGTGCTGATGGGTGACATTGCCGATGATTTCCTCGACCTGCCGCCGGAGGTTTTGCAGACCTCGATGCGCGAGCATCAGAAGTTTTTCTCGGTCAGAAACCCAAAAACCGGGCGGATCGAGAAATTCGTCACCGTCGCTAACCGCGAAACGGCGGATGACGGCGCGACCATTCTGGCGGGCAACCAGAAAGTGCTGTTTGCGCGGCTGTCGGATGCGAAATTCTTCTGGGAGAACGATCTGCGCATTGTCAATTCGGTCGGCCTTGAGGGCATGGGCAAGCCGCTGGAAAATGTCACCTTCCACAACAAGCTCGGATCACAAGCCGAAAGGATCACCCGGATCGAGGCGCTGGCTCGGGAAATTGCGCCATTGGTCGGGGCCAAGCCGGATATGGCGGCAGAGGCTACCCGCATCGCCAAGGCTGATCTCAGTTCCGAGATGGTGAATGAATTCCCTGAATTGCAGGGGATCATGGGGAAATACTATGCGCAGGCAGCCGGGCATGATGACGGGGTGCCGGAGGCTTGCGAGGAACATTACTCGCCACTTGGGCCAACTGATGATGTGCCGACTGCGCCGATTTCCGTGGCGGTGGCACTAGCGGATAAGATCGACACGCTGACCGGGTTCTGGACGATTGATGAGAAACCGACTGGGTCGAAGGATCCGTTTGCGCTAAGGCGAGCAGCGCTGGGGATAATCCGGCTCTTGCTTGAGAACGGTGCGCGACTGGGTCTGAAGTATTTGATTGAACAAGGAACCGCTGAAAATTATTGGACTTGGGCGGCTTACGCTTCCGCGGATATTGAGGCGGCTGAAAATGAGCTGGCTGCGAGACTTCGGATTGACATTGAAGACCTGCCTCGATTGCGCGCGCTAGTAAAGGAAAACCTCTCCCCGAAAGTTTCACATTCTCGGTTCAAAGGAGCTCTTAAAAAGCCCTTGAAAGAATTTGAAAACCCGCAATTTGACCTCCTATCCTTCTTCCACGATCGCCTGAAAGTCCACCTGCGCGAGCAAAACATCCGCCACGATGTCATCGACGCCTGCCTTGCCATGCCCGGCAATGACGACCTCGTTCTGCTGGTTAATCGCGCCATCGCCCTGAGCGCGTTCCTCAAAACCGATGATGGAGAAAATCTCGTTCAGGGCTTCAAACGCGCCAATAACATCCTGACGGCCGAGGAAAAGAAGGACGGTGTGGCTTACGAAGGCACGCCCGAGGTCAAGTTCGCCGAAGACCCCAGCGAAAATGCCCTTTTCGCGGCCCTTGATGCAGCTGAAACCGCGATCAAACCGGCGATGGAGGCCGAGGATTTCGCTGCTGCCATGACCGCTATGGCCGCCCTCCGCGCCCCGATTGACGGGTTTTTTGAGGCGGTGCAGGTCAATACCGACAAGCAGATCGTGCGCCGCAACCGCCTGTGCCTGCTCAACCGCATCCGCGAGGTTATGGGGCAGGTGGCGAAGTTCGAGGCGCTTGAAGGGTAACAGGTGTCATCCCCGCGCAAGCGGGGATCTCTCAAGGGTGGCACTTGGTTGAAATAGGTCCCCGCTTGCGCGGGGATGACATCAGCTTGCAAACACCGCCTAATGCCGCAGTGCAGCGAAAAAACTTGCGTGTGCAGCAAATCGCCGTAGACTGTCGGGGTTAAAGAAAGACCCAGCATGAGCGAATACGCGCAAATTCAACGACTTGGCAAAGATGCCGACATTCCGGCGGCCATCTATGGTGCCCGCGCCAGCCGTCTGGCCAAGCTTCGCCACCTGGGATTGCCCGTGCCGCTGGCCTATGGTGTCTCGGTTTCCGCCGTGCACGGTATCGCTCAGGGCCACAATCCAGACATCGCAGCATTGCTGGCTGAATTTGGCGAGCGCGGCATCGTTTCGGTGCGCTCAAGCCCGGTTGACCGGGATTGGGGTGGGCCGGAAACGCTTTTGAATATCGGGCTCAACGACGACATCCATGCCAAGCTCTGCCATCGGTTGGGCAAAGAGGACGCGAATGCGCTTTATTGCCGGTTCGTGCATGACTACTCGATCCATGTCGCGCGTCTGGATGCCGAGGCATTTGAGGATATCGGGGAAATCGCAAGTGGTAACCCCGAGACGCTGAAAAAAGCACTGGCGGTTTATGAAGGCGAAATGGAGGAACCCTTTCCACAAGACCCGGTGCGTCAGCTTTCGCAGGTGCTGCGTTCAATGGCACGCGCCTGGGAGGGCACGACCGCCCGAATATTGCGCCAGGCACGTGGCGCACCTGCAGATGCAGGGCTTGGCCTCATTGTGCAGCGCATGGCCCTTGGGCTTGGCGCCGGGGAAAGCGGTGCCGGGATCGTGCAGTTTGTTAAGCCATCGACCGGTGAAGCGGCGGTGCGCGGACGCTATATGCCCAAAGGGCAGGGGCGCGATGCTATTCAGCCGGGCAGCGAATCCCTCTTTATTATCAAAGACAAGCGCGGTCGCTCGCTGGAAGATGCCCAACCCGATGCACTGGATGATCTGCGCAAATACGGCTCCATCGCCCGCATGGGGTGCCATGATGCACTCAGGTTTGAGTTCACGCTTGAGGCTGGCAAAATCTGGCTGCTTGATGCCGCCCCGGCAGACCGCAGCCCACGCGCGGCTGTGCGCATCGCTGTGGATCTGGCCGAAGACGGTGCAATCAGCCGCAAATCGGCCATTCTGAGGGTCGAGCCGCGCAATCTGCAACAATTGCTGCATCCGCAGATCGACCCCGAAGCCCCCCGCGACGTGTTTGCCACCGGATTGGCAGCCAGCCCCGGCGCTGCCTCTGGTCGGATCGTGTTTTCCGCCACCGCAGCGCAGGCTTCCGCAGCGCGGGAGGAACCCTCGATCCTGGTCAGGGTGGAAACCAGCCCGGAAGACATCCGCGGAATGCACTCGGCCAAAGGTGTGCTGACTGAACGTGGGGGCATGACCAGCCATGCCGCGGTGATCGCCCGTGGATTGGGCCTGCCCTGTGTGGTTGGCGCGTCTGATATCACCCTGAATTTCAAGAAAAAAACCCTGACAACCAAAGCCGGTGAGGTATTTCACGAAGGCGACATGATCACCGTTGACGGCACTAATGGCGTGGCCATGGTCGGTTCGGTCGGCATGGTCAGGCCCGATCTTGACGGTGCTTTCGCCACGCTGATGAGCTGGGCAGACGAATTTCGCGATATCGGCATCCGCGCCAATGCCGACACACCCGCAGATGCCCGCATCGCAAGGGTATTCGGGGTTGATGGCATCGGCCTTTGCCGCACCGAGCACATGTTCTTTGAAGAAGACCGGCTGACCGTCATGCGGGAAATGATCTTTGCCGATGAAGAGGTCGATCGCCGCGCCGCTCTTGACCGCCTGCTGCCCATGCAGCGCGGTGATTTTGTTGAACTTTTTGAGATCATGCAGGGCCTGCCGGTCTGCATTCGTCTGTTTGACCCGCCCTTGCACGAATTTCTACCGCATTCGCGCGAAGCCATGCAGGAGCTGGCCGAGGCGATGGATCTGCCGGTATCGCAAGTGATCGCCCGGCGCGAAAGCCTGGCGGAGTTCAACCCAATGCTGGGCATGCGCGGGGTTCGCCTGGGTATCACGGTGCCGGAAATCTATGAGATGCAAGCACGGGCTATTTTTGAAGCAACGGTTCTGGCGTCAAAGAACGGCGAACCGGTGGTACCAGAGATAATGATCCCGCTGGTTTCTGCATCACGCGAGGTTGAACTGGTGCGCGCCCGCATTGATGCCGTGGCGGTTGAAGTGCAAAACGAAAGCGGGGTTGCGTTCACCTACCGTCTCGGCGCGATGGTCGAAACCCCGCGTGCCGCCCTTCGTGCCGGGGACCTGGCGGCGAATTGCGCCTTTTTGAGCTTTGGCACCAATGACCTGACACAAATGGCCTATGGCCTCAGCCGCGATGACGCCGGGCGCTTTATGAGTACCTATGTCAATCAGGAGGTATTCGCTGAGGATCCGTTTCACACGCTTGATATGGATGGTGTCGGTGAATTGCTTTTGCTGGCGTCCGAGCGGGGTCGTGCAGCCAACGGGAATGTGGTTCTCTCTGTTTGTGGAGAACATGGCGGGGACCCCGCGTCGATCGAGTTTTGCCGCGCTGCGGGCTTTGATTATGTCTCCTGCTCGCCCTTCCGCGTGCCCATTGCGCATCTGGCAGCGGCCCAGTCTGCGGTGCGGGGAACCAACAAATCCACCGAAGATCTGGTGGTCACCTGAAGAAAGCCCGCTAAATATGGGTAATTACCTGTCTTTTTTCTGGGGTTTGAGTCGCGATCCATGGCAAGATTGTTGACGGGATAAAAACGGATTGTTGCCGTTTTGACACGAATACGGGCTGGACATCCGGCTCAACCTATCTATTTCCGCATGGATTCTGTAGTTCAGGCTCATATTGGGGCTGGGCAAAATGTGAACTCGAGGTAGGGCTGATGAGATTCTCTCAGGCTTTGGCAGTGTTATGTATTGGTTTTCTGGTCCCCGTCAGCACGACGCTGGCTGAGGGAACATTAAGCAGTTCCAACACCTTAACGGACGAAGTGAATGTTCAGATCGTCACCATGCTGGGACAGGAAACCTCGGCTTTGCGGCGTGCGTCCAGTGAACGGCTGAGCGAACTGGCAAGCCCTTCACCCAAACGCGTCAGACGCGGCTGGTTATTTGGCCGCAAAAAGACCGATCCTATTGACGACTACCCCCACACACGCGCCTCGCTGGCCCGCATGCCGGTGACCAAGGGCGATGCACAATGGGCGTGCCTGACCGAGGCGCTTTACTTTGAGGCGCGCGGTGAAAGCGTCAAAGGCCAGTTTGCGGTGGCCGAGGTTATTCTGAACCGGGTGGATTCACGCAGCTTCCCGCGCACGGTCTGCTCTGTTGTGCGCCAGGGCACCGGCAACGGCAAACATGCCTGCCAGTTTTCCTATAAATGTGACGGCAAGAACGAAAACATGACGGAAAAGGGGGCCTATCACCGGGCCGGCAAAATCGCCAAGCTGATGCTTGAAGGCGAACCCCGTATCCTGACCAAAGGCGCGACCTATTATCATTCCACTGCGGTCAATCCGTCCTGGGCGCGGAAATTTACCAATACGACAAAGATCGGCGTGCACAAATTCTATCGCGATCCGCGGCGGATCAGTCTGAACTGATCAAAGAACGATTTCAGCCGAGATATTCCTGCGTGATGTAAAATCGCCCGCAATTGGGAGCTTTGGCATCAAATGCGATGCCAGCACCAACCAGCTTCATACGCCCGTTCAACAGGTTTCGGCGGTGCCCGGAAGACCCCATCCAGCCCGCCACCACCCATTCCGCCAGGCTTGCATAGCTGTGGGCGGGTACCTTGCCGCCTTTGCGAAACTCAAACCGGCAGGCGCCGGCGCTCTGGGTGATGAATTCGCTATTGCCGAATTGAAAGCGGCTGTAGGCGGCGATGTTTTCGGCAGCAGTTTTGTATTTCAGCCCAGTTGATCGAATTCGTGACTTCATCTTCTGCTGGCCGGCAACAGTGGATACGTGGCTGAGCTTATGCGCCCCTGCCATCCATTTGCTGTGCGCCCTGGCAATGCCGGTCAGAGGTGCGGCCAGAACCAAACCCTTTTTGCCACGCGTGCAGCGCGCATAACTGGCCTCCATCGCCATGGCTTCGGAAAACAGCGTTTGGTCAATCCCGCGGGTTGGGATCGTTTTCATATGCTGGGCGCCATAATCAGGCCGTGTGCAGGCGGCCTCTGCTCTGCTCAGGTCAAGGAACAGCATCGACAGAACAAGCAGGGCGGGAATGAATGCGCGCATGATCTCCTCCATCGGGTGGCACCAGCCAGTTTAATGGTGCTCTGGCTGCATTAGTCGAGTGTTTTCTTGCCAAATATCCATCGCAAAGCCTAAAATTTCTTGTTTGAACTCACCCCGCGCGATAGAGACACGCGGGATTTTAAACCTGTCCTGGCCGGGGAGCGAGACATGACAGACGAAATCAGCCTGGCGTTTGAAATGCCTCATGCGCGATCGGTTGTGACCGGGGGAAAAGACCCACTGGACCGGATTTCGGTGCGCGATTACACGCGCGAGGTTGAAATCGGCGCGTTCCAGGCTGAACGCGGAGTGACCCAGCGCATACGTTTCAACGTGGTGCTCGAGGTTTCGCACCACGCAGCAGCGCAGTCTGATGATGTTGATCAGGTTCTGTCATACGACACGATTACAGAGGCTATAGACGCCCAACTGTCGACCGAGCGCATCAATCTTCTGGAGACGCTGGCCGAACGGGTCGCCGAACGGGTTTTGGAAAACCCGAAAGCCGTGCGGGTTTTCGTGCGGATCGAAAAGCTCGACCGGATCCCGGGAACGCTGGGTGTCGAGATTGTTCGCGCGCGTATCGAAGGCAAAAACGTCGTGCGACCGGTCTCAGAAGAGGTCCGCAAGGTCGACGAAGCCGTGCACCCGCTGGTGGTTTTTCTGCCCAATTCGGTGCTTCACTCCGATGAATTGTCAAAATGGCTCGATGCGATCTCTCAGCACGATCATCCGGCGATCATCTGTGTTGAGCAGGCCCCCGAAGAGTCGCCGCTGGCTGATGTAGCCGCTGCAAACCGGCGCATCGCTCTTTTGAGCATCGAACAGAACGCCTGGGTGCTAGCTGGCAAAGACAAACGCTGTGTCGTGGTCGACAGCCGTACCGAGCTTGATTGGGCCATGAAGCACGGGCAATTGTCGGTCTGGGCACCCTCCAAAATCGTGCTTGATGCGGTTGAAGGCCCCAGGGGCCACGAGATCGCCCCGCTAGAGCTGGCGCTTTGGTTCGCGTCGGAGTTTTCCGCCGAGGAACTGGCCGTTCTGGGGAACGTGGACAGAGCTCCGGTGCCGGGTCTGCGGACGGTCAAATCTCCGTCGCAGCTTTGATCTGATATGTCCGGCGAACGCTATTTCCGCGTGCTTGTTCAAACCGGTACCGCGCGGCCCAGAACGGCAGTTTCGCTTGCAGGCGGAAACCTCTGGTTTACCCATGCCGAATGCCTGAGCCGCGACGCAGCGCCCAGAATAGTGCCCGCAAACAAAATTCCTGAAGATGTACTTGCAAATCTCACCAGCGAACGCGCCGCGATCTGCGGGCTGAAAATGAATCAGCCACGCCTGATGGGCGTCCTGAATGCAACGCCTGACAGTTTTTCTGACGGTGGGCGGTTTGATCGTGTTCAAATGGCCTGTGCCGGGGCTGAGCAGATGATCGCCGAGCGCACAGATATCCTGGATATCGGCGGTGAATCCACCCGCCCGGGTGCAGATACGATTGATCCGTTCCGGGAAATCAGGCGTGTCGTGCCGGTCATCAAGCATTTGAAATCGACCGGGCAGCGCATCGCCATCTCAATCGATACACGCAAGGCCCCGGTTGCCTCGGCCGCGCTGAGGGCCGGGGTGAGATTGGTCAATGATGTGTCCGCCCTGACCTATGATCCCCAGATGGCAGCGCTTGTCAGCCAGACAGGGGCCGCCGTTTGTCTGATGCATGCAAGCGGTGACCCCAAGACCATGCAGGAAAACCCGGTTTACGAGAACGTGCTGCTGGATGTGTACGACTATCTGAGGGATCGCATTGCTTACAGTGAATCCCAGGGGATTGCGCGCAGCCGCATCATAGTCGATCCCGGCATCGGATTTGGCAAGACACGGGACCACAACCTTACTTTGATCCGGGGCCTCAGCCTGTTTCACGCACTCGGATGCGTGGTTCTGCTTGGGGTCTCGCGCAAGCGGTTTATTGGCACCATCGGTGGTGAGCCGGTTGCACAGGCCCGTGCACCGGGATCAATCGCCATCGGCCTTGAGGCGCTGCGGCAGGGGGTTCAGATACTGCGCGTGCATGATATAAGAGAGACAAAGCAAGCGCTCGCACTTTGGCAGGCGTCTCGATAACGATTTGAATTAGCAGGTGTTTTATGAGTAGAAATCTTTTCGGAACCGACGGTGTTAGGGGCCGCGCCAACACATATCCGATGACCGCCGAGGTGGCCATGCGGCTGGGTTCGGCTGTAGGTCGGTATTTTCGCAAAGACAAACAGGAACACCGCGTGGTCATCGGCAAAGACACGCGCCGCTCCTGTTATATGCTGGAAAACGCCCTCACTGCCGGGCTGACCTCGACCGGGATGAATGTCTTGTTGCTTGGCCCGATGCCAACACCGGCGGTGGGTCTGCTGACACATTCGATGCGGGCCGATCTTGGGGTGATGATTTCCGCCTCGCACAACCCGCATTTTGACAACGGAATAAAGTTTTTCAGCCCGGACGGGTATAAACTTTCAGACGAGGCAGAAGCCGAGATCGAGCGCATATTGCGCGGCGATATCGCCCTGTGCCACCCGGAAAACATCGGCCGCGCTACCCGGATCGACGATGCGCGCGGACGCTATGTCGAATATGCCAAAACCACCTTTCCGGGCCGACGTCGGCTTGAAGGCATGAAAGTGGTGATCGATTGTGCCAATGGTGCGGCCTACAAGGCTGCGCCTGATCTGTTGTGGGAGCTTGGGGCCGAGGTGATCCCGATTGGCATTTCACCCAACGGGTTCAACATCAATGAGGGGTGCGGTTCGACCAACACCGATCTGGCGGCGCGCACGGTTTTGGAACACGGGGCCGATGTCGGTATCTCCCTTGATGGCGATGCCGACCGGGTGATGATCATCGATGAAAAGGGCGAAGTGGCTGATGGTGATCAGATCATGGGGCTGATCGCCGGACGCTGGGCACGGCAAGGTCGGCTAGTTGGCGGCACGCTAGTGACCACGGTCATGTCAAATCTTGGTCTTGAGCGGTATCTTGCAAGCCAGAACATCAAGATGCGGCGCACGGGCGTTGGCGATCGCTATGTCGTCGAGGCCATGCGCGCGGGCGGTTTCAACCTTGGCGGCGAGCAATCGGGCCATATCGTCATGACCGACTATGCCACCACCGGCGACGGGCTGATCGCCGGCATTCAGTTTCTGGCGGCCATGGTGGAAACAGGTGAAAAGGCAAGTGCGCTGACCAAAGTGTTTGAACCTTGCCCGCAGCTTTTGAAGAATGTGCGATACCGGCCGGAAAGCGATCCGTTAAGCAGTGAGAAAGTGAAGAAATCAATCGAAGCAGCTGAGGCACGCCTGAAAGATCGCGGCCGCTTGCTGATCCGGAAATCAGGCACTGAACCCCTGGTGCGGGTGATGGCTGAATGCGAAGACGAGGCGGTCCTGGCGCAGGTGGTCGACTCGATCTGTAAAGCCGTTGAAAAGGCTGCTGCCTGATTAACTAAGGCCGCAATGGCTTTGGTCAGCCATCAGGACTGACGATTGACGGCCTGACAAGAATCAGCAGGGATTCTTTTTCATTTGACCGGGATTTGTTCCTGAAAAGTGAGCCGACGATTGGAATGCCCGCAAGACTGGGAATACTGGCTTCTTTTTTGGTGTGTTTGAGGACCTTCCCGATAATGTAAGATCGCCCGCCATTTGCGAGATGGATATTCTGATAGGATTTCTGCAGTGAAATCTTCGGCGTCACAGCGATTGTGTTGTTAATCACCCTGACATAACCAACGGTATGTGCGCCCTTGAACTCCACGGAAAGCGTCGGTTCGTTGAGACCGGGAACATGGGCGCGGTCCTCGTTGAACAGAGGGAACATCCGGCGCAAGTTGATCTTGTAGGTCACCTGCTCACCATTGAGAAAGACAAGGGCGTCGGGTTGGATGCGCCGGTTGGCGATTTCCAGGAAAACCCGCGCCAGATTTACCTGCGCCCCGCCTTGATCAGCGCCTGCCCGGAATCCCGTTCCAACGAAAGGGGCGGTCAGTCCACTGACCAGCAAGCCCCGCGAGAAATCGCGTCGTTTCATATCCAATGCTCCGATGTTAGGCTGAGAACAGCCTAGTGCAGAACGGGATCGAATTCCAGAGTTTGGATATTAGTGCTTAGAATCAATTGCTTGACATTCGTTTCTGTCGTCTTGCCTGGCTGATTGCCAGCCCCGCAAGGATCAGCGCCAGGGCACCGATGAACCTTCCGGGCAGGGTCTCGGACAAAAACACCACGCCCATGAGCGCTGCCCAAACCGGCACCTGATAATTGACCAGGCTAAGGAAACTGGGCCCGGCCTGATTGATGATCCTGACAAGGATGACAGTTGCGACCGCAGTTGGGACCAGACCGAGATAAATAACTGCCAGAAGGGGGCGCAGCTCGGGTGTTTGGGGTGCTCCTTCGATCAGCAAGGCCAGCGGCAGCATGATGAGGCTTGCAAGCAACAGGGCGGTGGCACTGAAGGTCAGCTGCGGCGTTGGCGGGGCCAGACGTGTGATGATCGAGCCGATGGCATAGCACATGGCCGCACCGAGGCAGGCGAGGCGGGCGAGTGATTCAAGCTCGGCTCCTGAGCGCAACAAGGCGTTCGGGCCGATCAGAACCACGGTTCCCAGAAAACCGACCGAAAAGCCAACGAGTTTTCTGGGGCTCATACCTTCACCCGGGACAAGGAAATGCGCCAGCGGCAGGATTGCCAGCGGCACCACCGCCATGGTGATTCCGGCAAAACCGGAAGTGACGTGAAGCTGCCCCCAGTTCAAAAGCGAAAACGGCAGGGCGTTGGTGAAGATCGCCATGCCAAGGCAATAGAGCCAGATGCGCCTGCCGGTTTTGCTCTTTGTGTCGGGCAGGCCGTGACCAAAGGCAAAGGTCAGCAGCAACAGGATCAGTGCTGCCAGCGCAATTCGCAGGGCCGCAATGGTGATCGGGCCAAAACCAGTCAGCGCAATGGCAGCAGCCGGGAAGGATGCCCCCCAGATGATACCAAGAAAAATAAGGAGCCCCCATATTGTGAGGTCTGGTTTAGCGCTGGTCATGTTACCAATTGTCCTCGTGTACGCTCTTGGAGCAATGCAGGGTAAGAGTCCCGCCGATTTCAATTAACAATCCTGCTTCTTGAACTCGTTGGAGTGTTGAAAACCTCGCGGATAATCCTGAAGAGACTGTTGGTGCTGCCGGCACGACTACCAGAGAGTGCCGTCAACTGGCCAGCACAAGTATCAATTGAAAGAATGCGCAACCTATGATAGCAGTGATCCATTCCAAATAATCTAAAGAGGTATGTAATGACATCTGATACATTTGATGCAGTCTGCAAACCGTGTGAGTCTGCGGAATTTCGCAAAGTATACGCCTGGCACAACACAATGCCGCTTGGTCCGGCAACTACCATCGTGATTGGTGATGTCAAAGTCTCCAATCCAGGTATCGATCCCATTCTTGTTGAACCCGCTGCACCCGGCATTAATCCAACAATTCTAACGTTGGATTTATTGATGTGCAAAAAACCCGGAGTCTGGCCTCGAGTGTTTGTGTGGAAAAGCTTCCGCTTCGACCAACCAATGGTGAGTGACTACACAACTCTGGAAATTCGTTGCGGAAGCGATACTGCGGTATCCGTTCCAATCGACACCGTGTCATAAAACTTTGGGATTGTGATTGGCCTTTTCTACAGGCCAATCACAATTACATTGACCTCAGTTCTTTTCCTGATCAACCAACTTGCCAGCCGAGATCCAAGGCATCATGCCGCGCAGGGTCTCGCCGACTTTTTCGATCTGGTGCTCGTCATTGATACGACGGGTGGCCTTGAAGAACGGCTGGCCAACCTGATTTTCCTGCATGAAGTCACGCACGAATTTACCGGTCTGGATGTCGGTCAGGATGGCTTTCATCCGCGCCTTGGTTTCGTCATAGGGCAGGACGCGTGGGCCTGAGACATATTCGCCGTATTCAGCCGTGTTGGAGATCGAGTAGTTCATATTGGCAATACCGCCTTCATAGATCAGATCGACGATCAGTTTCACTTCGTGCAGGCACTCGAAATAGGCCATTTCCGGTTCGTAGCCAGCCTCAACCAGAGTTTCAAAGCCCATGCGAATAAGCTCGACCAGCCCGCCGCAGAGTACCGCCTGTTCACCGAAAAGGTCGGTTTCGCATTCCTGACGGAAATTGGTTTCGATGATGCCCGAGCGCCCGCCGCCGATGGCCGAGCAATAAGACAGGCCGATTTCCATGGCTTTGCCGGTCGCGTCATTGTCAACGGCGACAAGGCAGGGGACGCCGCCGCCCTTGACGAACTCGCCGCGCACAGTGTGGCCGGGGCCTTTGGGGGCCATCATGATGACATCAGTGCCGGGTTTGGGTTCGATCAGGCCGAAATGGACATTAAGGCCGTGGGCAAATGCAATGGCAGCGCCGTCGCGCAGGTTGTCATGCACGTATTTTTTGTAGGTATCGGCCTGCAACTCGTCAGGCATGGTGAACATGATGAGGTCACACCAGGCTGCTGCCTCGGCAATGCCCATGACCTTGAGGCCTTCGCCCTCGGCCTTTTTGGCGCTGGGCGAGCCGGTCCGCAACGCAACGACCACGTTCTTGGCACCACTGTCACGCAGGTTCAGCGCATGGGCGTGGCCTTGTGAACCGTAGCCGAGAATGGCCACTTTCATGTCTTTGATCAGGTTGATATCGCAGTCGCGATCGTAATAGACGCGCATTTTATAGTCCTTTCCTATAGGGGTGGCGAGAAAATAGAGGTAATTGGGCGGAATTTGATTGCGAGATTTGAGTATTTTCTGCCAAAAAGAAGAAATACATTCGTGAAATAGTCAAAACTCGGAAAAACCATGCAAGAACTTGACGATACCGATCGCCGCCTGCTGCGCCAGTTGCAAAGGGAGGACATGCCAAACGCCTCCGAATTGGCAGAGCTGTTGTCGATGCCTGTGGCAACGGTATCGCGGCGGTTGGAGAGGATGGAAAGCAGCGGTGTGATCGAGGGATACGCGGCTGACATCAACTGGCAGAGGCTTGGTTATACGGTGGAAGTGAGCCTGCGAGTGACGCTGGACAAGACCCAGACAAACGCGTTTGACGCGTTTATTGCGGCGGCCCGCGAGATACCGGAAGTGGATGAAATCCAGACGTTTCTGGGGCGCGTCGATGTGCGGCTCAACGTGCTGGCCCGTGATATGGCGCATTATCAGGAGATTTATCGTACCCGCATCCTGACCCTGCCGCATATCGCCGATATCGAGGCGCTGATGCTGGTGGCCAATGTCAAGAACAGCGAAAGCCTGCCCCTATGATCGATCTTGACGATATCGACCGCGGGGTCTTGCAGGCTTTGCAGATTGATGGCCGCCTGTCAGCAGGTGCGCTGGGGCGGCGGTTCGGCTTGTCGCAACCCGCGATGTGGCGGCGCGTCAAGCGGCTTGAGGAGGTGGGCGTACTCAAGGGCCGGCGGGTTCGGTTGAACAAGGAGGCACTGGGGTTTGGGGTAACGGTGTTTTTGGGGGTCAAGCTGGCGACCAAGGGGCGGGTCAGCCTTGAGGATTTTGAGCGGGCTGTCTGTGCCATTCCCGAGGTACAGTTGGTCCAGCATGTGCTGGGGCTTTACGACTATCGCCTGCGCGTGGTGGCGCGCGATCTGGCGGATTTCGAACGCGTGCTGAGAAGGCGGATCATGACCCTGCCTGGGGTAGGGGATGTCGAGGCGAATGTTTTGCTGAGCGAAGAGAGGCGGTCAGGGCCGTTGGGATGATTCTTGAGGTGTGACGCGCTGACCTCTAGGATGTGTCTTAACAGGAAGCGCTCCATGATGTCCAAATCTGCAATCTTGAAAACGCTGCGCTCAACCGACGAAAGGGCTTTTCTTGAAATAGCCCGGAGCGACGACGGGTTTTACCGATACACGGAATTCATCTGGAAAGAACATGATCCTTATGAACGCAAAATCACAGGCCACGACGGGTACTGGGGTTTTGGTGCGTATTCTGGCCTGTTCGAGAGCATCGATGAATGTGAAACCGGCGCACGGTCAGAACTTGTTTGGCTAAAGAGAATAGTGTGAGAGAGTTCCTGGAAATGTGAGACTGGCTGCGGCTGAACATCGCCTTGCCCGGTGGTCTTGACCTGCCTAGTCTCCGTTCGAACAGGAATTCTGAAAAGGACAAATCCCATGCCCGCCCTTCTGCCAGATATCGATCCTGACGGCCTGCTTGAGTTTTCCGTCGTCTTCACCGACCGCTCGCTCAATCATATGAGTCAGAGTTTTCAGGGTGTGATGCGGGATATCTCGTCGACCCTGAAAGAGGTTTACAACGCCGATCATGTCGCTGTGGTGCCGGGGGGCGGAACCTATGCGATGGAAGCGGTGGCGCGGCAACTGGCGACGGGCAAGAAGGCCATGGTTATCAGGAACGGATTCTTTTCCTTCCGCTGGAGCCAGATCTTCGATTTTGGCAGCATTGTCGCCGAAGAAACCGTGATGAAAGCGCGGCAGACGGGGAATGAACCCAAGGCGCCTTTTGTTCCGGCGCCGATCGAGGAAGTGACCGCAAGGATCAAAAGCGAAGCACCTGACATCGTCTTCGCCCCGCATGTCGAAACCGCCAGCGGTATGATCCTGCCCTATGATTATATCAGAGCGGTGGCTGATGCGGTGCACGAACACGGCGGCTTGTTCGTTCTGGATTGCATCGCCTCAGGCTGCATCTGGGTCGATATGAAGGCGCTTGGCGTCGATGTGTTGATCTCGGCTCCGCAAAAAGGCTGGAGCGCCTCGCCCTCGGCCGGTCTGGTGATGATGAACAAGGCGGCATTGGCGCTGGTCGAGGCCAGTGACAGCACCAGCTTTGCCATCGATCTGAAGAAATGGCTGTCAATCATGCAGGCATATGAAAACGGCGGGCACGCCTATCACGCAACCATGCCGACCGATGCCCTGCGCGCATTCCGCGACATCATGCTGGAAACCCGTGATCTGGGTTTTGAGCGCCTGCGTGATGCCCAGTGGGAGCTGGGCAATCGCGTGCGTGCCCTTCTGAAAGCGCACGGTGTGCAATCGGTTGCCGCAGACGGGTTTGGGGCACCGGGCGTTGTCGTCAGCTATACGGATGATCCTGACGTCAAAAATGGCAGCAGGTTCGCTGCAGAAGGCATGCAGATCGCCGCCGGGGTGCCGCTGCAATGCGATGAACCGGCTGATTACAGCAGCTTCCGGCTGGGGCTTTTCGGGCTTGATAAGCTCAAGGATGTTGATGCCGCAGTGGCGCGGCTTGAGGCGGTGCTTGACAAGGTCTTGTGATCAGGTCGCCCCGAGCCCAGCTTTCATCAGCGTTTTTCTGAGCGGCGCGATCCTGTAGATCGCCGTCAATCCGGCATGTCTGAGATCGCGCAGAAGCGGGGTTTCGGCCATCGAGGCACGGTTGAGCAGATCGATCCCCGTAACCCGCGCCTTGACGTCCGCCCAGCGCTTTTGCTGATAGGATTTGAGCATCGTGGCATCGCCAAGCCTGTCAGGAGTGGCGACGGCCAGATCCAGCAACGCGGTGATATCGGCGAGGCTCATATTGAGACCCTGCGCGCCAATCGGCGGCACCACATGCGCCGCCTCGGCAATCAGGGCGGTGCGCTGGCCGGTCAGGCGTTCGGCGTGCTGGCTGATGATCGGCCAGACACTGCGTTTGCTGTTCAGTCTCAGCGGGCCAAAGAGCTGGGCTGAGCGGGCAAGGATAGCGGCCTCAAACTCGGCAACCGGCAGGGCGCACATTTCCTGAATATAGGGTCCCTTGTCCATCCAGACGACAGCTGAATGCGGCGCGCCCTCGTGATCCGGTAGTGGCACCAGTGTGAACGGCCCGCCGCTTTGATGAATTTCGGTTGAAACATTCTGGTGCGGCACGCTGTGGGTAACCGAAAAAACCAGCGCCTTCTGTCCGTAACGCCATGTTTTTACTTCGATATCAAGCTGATCCCTGATATTTGAATTGCGCCCGTCCGCGGCGATCAGCAGTTTTGCGATACAAAGATCGCCGTTTGACAGGCCGATCCGCGCCTCGGTTTGGCGCGTTGTCAGGCCGGTGGTGGCGATGCCGGGCAGGAAGGTGACATTGGCAAGGCTGTCGATCCTTGCCAGCAGCTCGCGTCTTAGCAGCCAGTTCGGAAAATTCCAACCAAAGGGCGCATCGGAAATGTCGGACGCGTCAAAATCAGCGATGCTGCGCGCCTCAAAACTTTCCCCTCCTGCATCAACGATGCGCATGATTTGCAGCGGAGCCGCATGGGGTGCCAGCATGTCCCAGAGACCGGCGTGTTCAAAGAGTTGTCGGGCGGGCTGCAAAAAGGCGGTTGTGCGGATGTCCGCACCTTGTGCCGCTTCGCTGGTCACAGGCGGGGTTGGATCAGCGCAGAGAACGGAAAATCCCGCCGCACCAAACGCGCAGGCGGCGGTCAGCCCGGCGATCCCGCCACCGGAAATCACGATATCAGTGTTGATCTTGTTCATGGCGGCCAGTTTAAAACGGAACCGGTCCGGCTGAAAGGCTCAGTCATTTATCTGCGACAGAAAACCAGCCAGATCTTCGGTCTGGTGGTGGATATGGTCGTGATCCTGACCGCGATCCGGGCCGACAAGCACGCATTTCATGCCCATAGCATGTGGCGCGTGCAGATTGCGCGCCTCATCTTCAAACATGGCGCCGGTTGTCGGGTTGATACCATCAAGCTCGAACACTTCCTCAAAGGCAGCACGCTCGGGTTTTGGCAGGAAGCCGGCGTGCTCAACCCCGTAAACCGCGTCAAATATCCCGCCAAGACCTCGCGCCTCGGTCACCCGTTCGGCGTGAACTTGCGGACCATTGGTATAGATGACCTTGCGTCCCGGCAGCCGGGTGATTTCCTGGCGCAGGGCCGGATCGTGGTCGAGATGGTCAAGTGATATGTCGTGCACGCTGTCCAGGTAAGGGCCGGGGTCGACATCGTGCTCGCGCATTAGGCCAGCCAGTGTGGTGCCGTAGGTCTTCCAGTAATGGTTGCGCAAGTGCGAAGCCTTGGCGCGACTGACGCCAAGCGCATCCATCACATAGTTGGTCATCAGCACCTCGATCTGATCGAACAGCCGCGCTGAAGGCGGGTAAAGCGTGTTGTCCAGATCAAAGACCCATGTGTTCACGTGCTGGAAAGCATTTTTGACCATAGCGGGAAACTATTGCGGTTGTGTCGCAGATTCAATCACTTGATTGCAGCCCCCCTCTGCGCGTAGTTTGTAGACAATCGTATACGGGGAGTGTGATGACTGCGACGAAAGAGGTGCAGAAAGACGCCTATGATCTGATTCTGGATGCAATCGATATCGGTATTTTCGGCCCGGGTGACCGGCTGGTTGAAAGCGATCTGGCCGAGCGCTTTGGCATGTCGCGCACGCCCATTCGCGAAGCTTTGCAGCGGCTTGAAACCCAATCGATGCTGACCCGCACCGGGCGCAGCCTGATCGTGGCATCGCTTGACCACAACCAGCTGGCCGAGCTGTACGTCGTGCGCGCCGAGCTTGAAAGTCTGGCAGCGCGACTGGCCGCCCAGCACGCCACACCGGAAGAGGTGCGTGTGCTCAAAGGCATGGTGGAAAGCGATCTGGAGCTGGTGGATGATCCGGCGATGCTCAGCCGCGCCAATCGGCGGTTTCATCAGCAGATTCATCTGGCCAGCCACAATCGTTATCTGATCGCTCAGCTTGATCTTGTACACCGCTCGATGGCGCTTTTGGCAACCACATCGCTGGCAGCGGACGGGCGTGGTGAAATGGCTTTGGAAGAGCATCAGGCAATCGTTGGTGCGATTGCTGAAGGCGACGGAGACAGGGCGGCAGCCGCTTTGAAAAAGCATTTGTCCTATGCGTTTGAAACCCGATTGAAAATTGATGCCGGCGAAGTGGCAACCAAGGCCTGAAAATGGTGAGCTAAAATCAACGGCTCGTTCAAGTGATCAATTCTGCACAGGGCGCCAAAGGACCGTCTAGTACAGAGCCGCGCATTGCCGACGGGTTGGGCGCGTCGGCGATGCGCGGCGGGCTTCGCCCTTGAATCCACGCTTGGCGTATTGATCTGACGGCGGCTCGGGGCCAATTGCGTCATATGTCGGGTGGGTCATTCACCGGGGCCGCCGATAAAATCTCCGTGTTTGCGCCATCTGGCGCATATTCCGTCAGATGCCCGTGGCGCGTCTTGTCCCAGTAAAACGGCACGATCAGCAGTTCATAAAGCGCTTTATAGGCCGCCAGTGTCGCCAGCGGCCAATAGGCGATCATGGTCAGGAGCCAGGGCCAGAGATGCCGATGGTCGCGCCCGGAAAGCGCAAAAACCCCGGTCGCCATCAGAACGATCTCGCTGGCCACAAAAGCCCAGCCAAGCACCATCCAGACCGTGCCAGGCAACAGGAACACATAGGCAGGTGCCAGTCCGAAAAACATAAACCACAAGGACCAGATCACAGGTGCAAGCAAAAATCCGGTGAGCGTACCCAAAAGCAGCACGTGAAAGGCCAGAAACCGCACCGCGCCGAGATCGCGCCAAAGCGCAAGCGGGTTTTGCATATGGGTGATCCACGTCATCCCATAGCCTTTGAGCCAGCGCGAGCGTTGCCGTATCCACGGAACAGGGCGGCAATTCGCCTCTTCCCGTGTTGTCGTTGGCAGGAAGGCGCAGCGATAGCCAAGCCGCGCTAGCCGGAAACCCAGATCGGCATCTTCGGTGACGTTATGCGCATCCCACGCCCCCAGTTTCTCCAGCGCATCGCGGCGAAAGAAAACGGTGGTTCCGCCTAGAGGCACGGGCAGGTTCATCTTTTCGATGCCATGCATGATCACCCGAAACCAGATGGCATATTCGATGGTGAAACAGCGGGACAGCCAGTTTTTGCGGCTGTTATAGAAATCCAGATAGCCCTGAATGCAGGCTGTTTCAGGGCCGGTCGCATCGAAATGGCGCACAAAACGGTGGATTTGATCAGCTTCAGGCGCATCTTCGGCGTCATAAATCCCGATGATCGAGCCTTTGCAGAAATCCAGTGCATAGTTCATGGCGCGAGGTTTTGTCTGCAGGTTTGACGTCGGTACCAGGATAACGCGAAACCAGGGCGGCAAAGGGACTTTGGCGATGGCGTTTTGCGTGAACAGGTCGTTTGCCTCCAGCACGAGGCAGATGTCCAGAAGTTCCCTTGGATAGTCACTGGCGCAAAGCCGTTGGATCAGATCCGGCAATATCGCCTCTTCGCGCACCAAAGGGACCATGATCGAAACGACGGGCAGATCAATTTCTGCCTTTGGCTCTGACGGTACGGCTTTGCGCAACCTCGCATGTATCTGTGTGATCAGGGCCAGCAATCGCAACCCAGATACGCATAGAAGATTGACAAAGACCCAGCACACACATGCCCATGCCGCAACTTTCGGGAAAACAGCGGCCGAGACCGCGATCAGCAGACCGACCCCGACAACGCGAGGAAATCCCAGTGGGCGCGCCCAGGAGCGGCAGCTGAACCGCTGCGGACACAAAGTGTTTGCACGCTCAGAGAGATCACGCTGACCAAGCCTGCTGATGTGTTTTTCAAGTGAGCCCTTATCGGTTATCGCCATGACGATGGCCCCGAAACGCTGTGTCAGATAGGGGTGCAAATCGCTGAACCGGGCGGGGTCCGAGGTTGCAATGACAGTCGCGATCCCGGTTTTTTGGTGGGGAACAAAACTTTGCCGAATACAAAGCTCTGGCGATATCCCGGCCACCAGCCCGGGATCCGGTGGCGTTTCGTCAAGGTCGATGATCCGGGCCTCGAACTGCTCGGCCAGCGCCTCCAGCAAATCGCTTTCGCTGATGATTTCCTGTGTGCAAAGAACTTCGCCGAGCCGGGCTTGCCCGCGTAGCTGCTGGATCAGAGCCTGCTGCAGTTCCGGGACCGTAAGGCGGCCTTTCTCTATCAGATATTCCCCCAACAGACGCGAACCGGATCTGGGCCTTTGCGCTGATCCTTCCTGATCGCATGAAGGTGTGACAAGTTTGAGGGCGGGGGCTGACATTACATTCATTTGGCTGTTTCTGCTTCCCCAGATTTGGGAGGCAGGGTTAAGCAGGGGTTAAGAATGCTTTTATTTCCGCAGTTTATCGCAAATTAGATGGATTGGTTGCGTTCATGCCCGATACGCTCGAATGCCTTTCCCGGGCTTGATCTTTTCAGGCGGCACGTTCCTTGATCATCGCAACGAAGCGTTCAAAGAGGTAATAGCTGTCCTGCGGGCCGGGGCTGGCCTCGGGGTGCTGCTGCACCGAAAAGACCGGCCGGTCGCGCATTCTAATGCCGCAGTTTGAGCCGTCAAACAGGGAAACATGTGTTTCCACGACGCCCTCGGGCAGGGATTGCGCGTCGACCGCAAAGCCGTGGTTCATCGAGGTGATTTCAACCTTGCCGGTCTGAATTTCCTTTACCGGATGGTTGGCCCCGTGATGGCCGTGATTCATCTTGAGCGTCTTACCACCCAGTGCCAACGCCAGCATCTGGTGGCCAAGGCAGATGCCGAAAACCGGCAAGTCGGTGGTTTCAAGGATTGTTTTGATCATCGGCACGGCATAAGCGCCGGTTGCGGCAGGATCGCCCGGTCCGTTTGACAGGAATACGCCTTCCGGATTATGCGCCAGCACGTCTTCGGCCGTCGCCGTGGCCGGAACCACGGTCACATCGCACCCGGCTGATGATAGACAGCGCAGAATGTTGCGTTTCGCCCCGTAATCAACCGCAACAACCCGTCGCCCCGGTGTCGTGCGGCGCGGATATCCATCAGGCCAGGCCCAGCGCATTTCGTCCCAGCGATAGGATTGCGTGCAGCTGACACCCAGTGCCAGATCAAGCCCTTCCAAGCCGGGAAATGCCTTGGCCTTGGCCCGCAAAGCCTCGAGATCGAAATTGCCGCTGGCGTCATGGGCTATTGCCACATGGGGTGCGCCCTGTTGGCGAATGGCGCGGGTCAGGCGGCGGGTGTCAACGCCACCAACACCAATTCGTCCATGCCGTTTCATCCATAGTGTCAGGTTTTCGGTGTTGCGCCAGTTTGATGGCTCGGAAGGGTCCCATTTCACGACCATGCCAAAGGCCACAGGGCTGCCAGCCTCATCATCCTCGGGCGTGGTGCCGGTATTACCGATATGGGGGAATGTGAAAGTCACCACCTGCCCGGCATAGCTGGGGTCGGTCATGATTTCCTGATAGCCGGTCATCGCGGTGTTAAAACAGAGCTCTGCCTGGGCTTCTCCGGTCGCTCCGAAAGCATTTCCGTAAAAGGTCGTTCCATCGGCCAGAACGATGCAACCCGTTGGTTTGGCGGGGGAAATTGAACGTGTGGACATGGTGGATATCGGCAGACTTTGGCGGCTGAATTTGCCGGACACTAAGGTTTGGCGCTTCCTGGGTCAAGGGAAAACAATATTTCTAAAACTGTTTTATATCAATAGGTTGAGAAGAGTTGACTCTGTTGTCATCTGGATATTGAGCGGCTATTGTGAATGTTCGGACGACTGGTTTTTGAGGCTGGGGAGGTCTTCAAAATGCGCGATCGGATCAGCTCTTCGCTTAAGGATGCCATGCGTGCAAAAGATGCGCTGAGGCTCTCAACCCTGCGACTTATCAGTGCAGCGATCAAAGACCGCGATATCGCTGAACGTGGTGAAGGGCGTGAGGACGGGGTTTCAGATGATGAGATCCTGGGCATTCTCGGCAAAATGATCAAACAACGCGAAGACAGCGCCAAGGCTTACGACGAAGCCGGGCGGCTGGAATCAGCAGAAAAAGAGCGCGACGAGATCACCGTGATCAAAGAGTTTCTGCCGCGCCAGCTCAGCGATGCCGAAGTGCAGGCAGCTGTCAAGGCCGCCGTTGCCGAAGTCGGTGCCAGTTCCATTCGCGATATGGGACGGGTGATGGGGGCATTGAAGGCAAAATACGCCGGCCAGATGGATTTCGGTAAAGCCGGAGGTGCTGTGAAGGGCGTTCTGGGGTAGGGTGGGCGGTTTCACCCACGGTTTCAAACATTTCAACTAAGTTGGGCAATACTGCCCACGCTACCTGTGTTTGTGGCATGGCCTCCTGAATTCGCCAGTCAATCACATGAACGTGTTGTGGCGAAATGCAGCCGAAAAGTTGAACCGGGCGTTTTGACCTTACTTGCCTGCTTGGCTATAGTCCCGGCGACGGTTTTTCTTTAGGAGTCCGAAAGCAGTGCTGCGCGCAATCTTATCGTTTTTCGGGTTTATTTTCAGTTGGATGACCACCGGCATGGTTCTTGCCGCTTTGGGAGTCGGGGCGATTTTCTGGATGTATGGCCGTGATTTGCCCAACCACGAGCAGTTATCGCGCTATGAACCGCCGACGCTTTCGACAATCTATTCCGGCGAAGGCCGGATCATGGATGAATTTGCCCGCGAACGGCGGATATTCACACCAATCGATGAAATTCCGGAGCTCGTCAAAAACGCGTTTATTTCAGCGGAAGACAAGAATTTCTACAATCACAAGGGCTATGATCCGCTTGGTATCATCAAGGCTGGTCTGGATGCGTTGCAGGGGGGGCGTCTGCGGGGGGCTTCCACCATTACCCAGCAGGTGATGAAAAATTTCCTTTTGGACGGCGACCGTTCAGCCGAACGCAAGATCAAGGAAATTATTCTGGCCTCCAGACTGGAAGAAACACTCAGCAAGGAAAAGATCCTTGAGCTTTATCTCAACGAGATTTTCTTGGGTCAGAACTCTTACGGGGTAACCGCAGCGGCACAGACCTATTTCAACAAAACGCTGGAGGAGCTGACACCGGAAGAGGCCGCCTATCTGGCCGTTCTACCCAAAGCCCCGTCAACCTATCACCCGGTGCGCAAGAAGGAGCGCGCCATTGACCGGCGCAATTTCGTTCTGCGCGAGATGGCGGAAAACGGCTATCTTGACGAGGATCTGGCCGAAGCGGCGAAAGCCGCCGATCTGCTGACCGTGCAAAGCGGTGATTTCACGCCTTACCGCGCTTCGTTGCCCGCGCGCGACTATTTTACCGATGAAATTCGCCGCCAACTTTCCGACACGTTCGGTGAGGACGAGTTTTTCGGTGGCGGCATGACCATTCGCGCCACAATGGACACGGTCCTGCAGAAAGAAGCCGCACTGGCGCTGCGTGACGGGCTGGAAAATTATGATCGCAAACAGGGAATATGGCGAGGCAGTCTGCACCGTTTGAGCGAAGAACAACTGGCCAGCGAAGAAGCCTGGCGCGCCGCTTTGTGGGACCTGGTGCTGCCACGCGATATCGAGGGCTGGCATGTCGCGGTTGTGCTTGATCTTTCCGATGGTGCGGCCCGCATCGGGGTTGAGGGTGAGGCCGAAGTTGAAGGCGGCCACGGGATTCCGGTTGAAGACATCGAGTGGGCAAAGCCGCTGAACGACGACGGCACACCCGGCAAGGCGATCAAAACTCCCGCTGATCTGTTAAAAATCGGCGACGTCATCCACGTCAAAAAGATTTTCGGCCCGATAGAGGATGCCGAGGTGGCCGAAGGCGAAGATCCGCCACAGGAATTCAAATACTGGTCTTTACGCCAGATCCCCGAAATTCAGGGTGGTTTCATGGCGATGGACGTCAATACCGGACGCGTCCTGGCCATGCAGGGCGGGTTTTCCTATCAGCATTCGGTGTTCAACCGGGCAACCCAGGCAACACGGCAACCCGGCTCGTCGTTCAAACCATTTGTCTATGCTTCGGCTCTTGATGTCGGATACACCCCGGCAACCATCGTGATTGACGCGCCGATTGAGGTGCGCACACCGCAGGGCATGTGGCGACCGCGAAATTCTTCGAACAAGTTTTACGGACCGTCACCGCTCAGAACCGGGATCGAACGGTCAAGAAATCTGATGACGATCCGGCTCGCGCAGGCCGTGGGCATGGATATCGTGGCGGCCTATGCCGAACGTTTTGGCGTCTATGACAATCTTGGCGAGCATCTGGCAAACTCGCTGGGCAGCCAGGAATCCACCCTGTTCCGCATGGTTGCGGCCTATGCGATGTTTGCCAATGGCGGGGAAAGAGTGATCCCGACGCTCGTCGACCGGGTGCAAAACCGCTGGGGCCGCACAGTTTACCGGCATGACCGACGGCGCTGTGAAGATTGTCAAGTCGCCTCATTGGGCGAGGGCTATGCGCCGCTGATTTCCAACAATCGCGTGCGCGTGATGGATGCAGTCACCGCCTATCAGCTTACCTCGATGATGCGCGGCGTGGTTGAGCGCGGCACCGCCGCCGGACAGGTGGTGCTGAACGCGCCGGTTGCCGGCAAGACCGGCACCACCAATCAGGCCAAGGATGTCTGGTTCATCGGCTTTACCCCCAATATCGTCGCCGGGTGCTACATGGGAATGGACCTGCCCCGGCCGCTCGGTCGCGGATCATATGGCGGTTCCATGTGCGGCCCTGTCTTTACCCAGTTCATGAAGAAAGCGCTGGATCTTTATGGCGTCGGCAAGTTCAAAGTGCCCGATGACGCGGTTTTCGTGAAGATCGACCGCTATTCAGGTGAACGTCTGCCCGATGACGCCACTGGCAAGAACGTGGTTTCCGAGCTGTTCAGGGTGGGAGAGGAACCGATGTTCGGCGCCCTCAGCGTGGTTGACGGCGGTTTTGCCATGGGTTCCAACCTGCCGCTCTTCAGCGAGGATGAGGCCGATCCGCTGGAAGTAGAAGACGGACAGGAAGTGACCACGCAACTGGGTGTCAAGAAAAAGATACCCAAGCGGGCGACATTCGGATCGCTTTCAAGTGGTGGCCTTTATTGATATCAAGCGGCGCTAGCTCAGGAGCCTGGCGTTGACTTTCCCATCGCCTCAAACTCTTTTACGCGCTTGTCGTAATCGGGATGAAGCGTGCCAAACAGCCGGTCCCAGAAGGAAAACATATTGGCATAGTTGACCTTGAAATGGCTGTGGTGCTGGTCGTGAAAAGTTGTCGAGATACCGGGCCAGGGTTTGCGGGCCAGTGGACTGGCCATAAACTCAAATCCCACATGCCCGATCATCGAGGCGACCTGATCAAAAACTTTATGCGCGATGAAAACCAATGGTGAAAACGGGAACACCAAAGGGCCGACCAGAAAATAGGATTGCTCCAGAAAAGTTCCGATCAGGCTGTCATTGTTGTTGGACCACGCGGTAGGCGCAATGGATACGTGATGCTGCGCGTGAAAGCGGTAGAACGCACGCAAATGCAGCATCCGGTGGGCCCAATAGAACCAGGCGTCATAGACCACAACGCTGATGGCAAAACCGATAATAAAATTCAGTATGCCCGGCTCCCAAAGCGCAAACAGGGTGTAGCCGTTTGCCTGCAACCAAAGCCCGGCAGCAAAGTAAAACGCAATTGTCGGCAGTGAGGTCAGCGATTGGCGGATATCGGTCGCACGGTCAGAAAACTCCCGTTTTTGAATGCGCCGCTCAGGGTGTCGTGCGGACAGCCATTCAAAGTAAAATCCAACGGAAAAATAGAGGCAAAGCAGTATGGCCAGACTAAGCAGCCACAAATAAAACAGCCCTGAAAATCCGGTCAGAAAAAACGCAAAATCCATGTCTTAATCCCGTTTACCGACTGTATGGTCCATTGCCAGTTGTACCAACAGCAACCAGATCATAGGTAAAAGATGCCGGGCCGGCCAGATACTTCAGGTGCCCGTGGCTGCGGGCAAAAGACGCGTCCTGCTTTACTTGTCCTTTACCTCAAAAGCACGCTTCAGTAAAATCGGCAGAAGTGGCCTCAGTTTGGGAAAATCATGCGCGCTGAAATTGAAAATTTGGTTGGCGAGATCAAAAGCTCGCTTGATCTGTTGCGCCAGCGCATGGGCTGGGAAACGGCCGAGCACCGGCTGGAAGAATTCAACGCCATGTCCGAAGATCCCAAGCTTTGGGACAATCCGGAAAAGGCTCAGACGCTGATGCGCAACCGTCAGGCGCTTGTGGATGCGATGGAAAGCTATAAATCCATGGCACAGGACCTTGAGGATAATGTCGACCTTATCGAACTTGGCGAGATGGAAGACGATACCGAAGTCGTGAGCGACGCCGAAAAAGCCATCAAAAAACTGGCCAAGCTGGCAGCGCAGAAAGAAATCGAGGCTTTGCTGGATGGCGAGGCTGACAGCAATGACTCGTTTCTGGAAATCAACGCCGGGGCCGGGGGAACGGAAAGTTGTGACTGGGCTTCGATGCTGGCGCGGATGTATGTGCGCTGGGCCGAAAAACACGGCTACAAGGTTGAACTGATGGCCGAAACCGCCGGTGATGAGGCAGGGATCAAATCGGTCACCTATCAGATCAAGGGCCATAACGCCTATGGCTGGCTGAAATCGGAAAGCGGCGTTCACCGGCTGGTGCGCATTTCGCCCTATGACAGCAACGCGCGGCGGCATACCTCGTTTTCTTCGGTCTGGGTTTATCCGGTGGTTGACGACAATATCGAGATTGATATCAACCCGGCGGAAATCAGGGTTGATACCTATCGATCCTCGGGTGCTGGCGGGCAGCACGTGAACACCACGGATTCTGCGGTCAGGATCACCCATATTCCGACCAATATCGTGGTAACCTCTTCAGAGAAATCGCAACACCAGAACCGGGCCAATTGCATGGCCGCACTGAAATCGCGGCTTTACGAGCTGGAAATGCGCAAACGCACCGAAAGCATTCAGGAAGCGCATGACAACAAGGGCGATGCGGGCTGGGGAAACCAGATCCGTTCCTATGTGTTGCAGCCTTACCAGATGGTGAAAGATCTGCGCACGAATGAGGAAACGTCGGATACGCAAGGCGTGCTTGACGGCGACCTAGATGCGTTCATGGCTGCGGTGCTGGCGCAGGATGTCGCCGGGAAATCCCGGGCCGAGGCACAGGCAAGCGACTAAGAAAGAGGGCTTGCGACACAGAAATGAGCACTGCACCCGCCCCGTTTCATGTGATGACCAAGCCAATTGGTCCGCGGTGCAATATTGATTGCTCGTACTGTTACTACCTTGAAAAGGAACGGCTTTACCCAGATACGGGCAAGTTCCGAATGGCTCCGGAATTGCTTGAGCACTACATTCGAGACTATATCGCAGCCTGGGCGGACACCGGAGCAGAAGAAGTCAGTTTTTACTGGCACGGGGGCGAGCCGACGATTTTGGGGGTGGAGTATTTTCACAATATTCTCGCCCTGCAAGACAAATACAAACCGGGCGGTGTTGAGATCATCAACTCGATCCAGACAAACGGCGTTTTGCTGGATCAGGAATGGGCGCGGTTTTTCAAAGACAACCGCTTTTTGGTTGGCCTCAGCCTTGACGGGCCGAAGAAACACCATGATCGCTATCGCTGCACCCGCGCGGGGGGTGGCACATTTGATGATGTGATGCGCGGGTTGGAATTCCTGCAGAAGGCCGGGGTCGAATATAATGTCCTCTGTGTTGTTCACCGCTCCAACGCGCTGAAACCAAAGGAAGTTTATGAATTCCTTCGTGGTCAGGGTATTGAATTCATCCAGTTCGTACCCATTGTCGAGCGGCTGGTCTCGGCTGATCATCTCAGCCCGCCACCACAGCTTGATGACCCTGAAACCGACATTCCGGTCACACCCTGGAGCGTCAGCGCACGGGCTTACGGAAAATTCCTGTGCGATGTCTTTGATATCTGGGTGAAACGCGATGTCGGCAAGGTGTTCGTGCAGCTTTTCGATGTGCAGCTTGGGTTGTGGATGGGCCAGCCTTCAACCTTATGCATTTTCGGCAAAGACTGCTCGCGGGCGTTGGCGCTTGAGCACAACGGCGATCTTTATTCCTGTGATCACTACGTCTATCCCGAATACAGGCTTGGCAATATTGAATCCACGCCCATCACTGAGATGGTGCATAGTCGGCGGCAGATTGCGTTTGGGCAGGAAAAGCTGGGGGCGCTGACTGCGCAGTGCCGGTCATGCAAGTACCTCTTTGCCTGCAATGGCGGCTGTCCGAAGCATCGGTTTCTGCAGAGCAGGGATGGCGAAGACGGGCTTGATTATTTCTGCGCCTCCCACATGCAGTTTTACCGCCACGCAGGACCCAAATTGATGGAAATGGCAGAATTGCTACGCCGGGGTCAGCCAGCTGCGATGATCATGCAAAAAGGTCGGAAGGGACGCTGAAGTACAGGTCCCGTAAGCGTGGAGACTCTGCGCGTCGGTTATTTCCCGGCAGGTGCAGGTGCCGCTTTGGCCGCTGGTTTCGCAGCCGGGGCAGGTTTGCCAGCACTCAGCGGATCATCCTGGCGCTGAACCGAACCTTCAAAATGGGCACCGCTTTCAATCGCGATGGTCTTGTGGATGATGTCACCTTCAACCCGTGCACTGGAGGTCAGGCGAACCTTAAGACCACGGACACGCCCAATGATACGGCCATTGACGACCACGTCGTCGGCAACGATCTCGCCCTTGACGGTGGCGCCTTCGCCGACTGTCAGGAGGTGCGCACGGATATCACCGTCGACCATGCCTTCGATCTGCAGATCCCCGGTGGTTTTGAGGTTGCCCTTGATCACCAGATCGGATGACAGCGATGACGGGGCCGGCTTGGGCTTGGCTGCCGCAGCCACGCCCGGAACATCAGGTTTGCCGGGTTTACTGACCGGCGCGCCAGGTGCCGGAGCTGGGGCATCGCCGCCCATTGCGGGTTTCGGGGCCGGATCGTTGATTTTGCTCTTAGAAAACATTTCTTGCTGCCTTGATATAATTCATTGGATTGACCGATTTGCCCCCGATACGAACTTCGTAGTGCAAGTGGGATCCGGTCGATCGGCCAGAGCTTCCCATATCACCAATTCGATCCCCGCGCGAGACCCTTTGTCCCTTCTTCACGCGAATTTTTGACAGATGCGCGAACCGGGTTTCAAATCCCATGGCATGGCGGATCTTGATGACGCGACCATATCCGCCAGCCCAACCGGAGAATGTTACGACACCGTCAGCGGTGGCATAAAGTGGTGTGCCAACCGCCGCTGCCATATCCACGCCGTCATGCATGCGACTTTTCCCCGATGTCGGGTGTCGCCGCCAGCCGTATCCGCTGGTCAGGCGATAAGAGTTTTTAACCGGCATGGCAAAAGGTGTCCGTTCCGCAGCGATTCTGAGAAGATTGACCTTGTCCATCTCCGTCAGCAATGCGTTGGCTTTGGAGGACGCGGGATCTTCCGGCTCGCCTTTGGTTGAAACAGCAAGCGGGGTCAAGGGGCCGCCCATGCCGGAATAACCGGATTTGACATCCTCCAGCAATTTGTCCGTCGACAGGCCAACATTCTCAAACATCTTTTCAAGCGGGCTGATCGATACGGTCACCGCCTCTTCCAGGCGCGAGAATATCCGCTCGTTGCGTTCCTCGGTCAGCTTGGCCAGATGTCTGAGGCGGGCCATCTTTTCTGACATTTTCCGGGTTTCATCGATCATCCCGTCGCGTTGGCTGACCGTTTCGGCAAGCGCTGCATTAAGGTAATCCAGCGTCGCTTCGGTTTCTTCGGCCACCCCGGCCAGAGTGCTGGTGCTGCCGGTTACGCTTTGCAGTTCGGCCAGCAACTTGTCTGACTGGCTTTCAGCCCGGTCACGTTCTTTCATGGTTTTGCGCAGGGTGCGCTGAATGACCTCGATGCCCGTTTCCAGTTCTTTGCGCCGATCCTCTGAAGCAAGCAGGGCCGACTGCTGGCCCGAGATCTGTTCAAGCGCCACATAAAACCGCTCCTGCGCTTTTTGCGCTTCAAGCGCGCGCTTGTCACGTTCCGAGGACAAAGCGTTCAGGCGGGTTTCATAATCCAGTTGCTGCAGCTCGGCCTGTTCGTTCTGGCTGCTGGCAGAAAGCACCCCGACCAGATAGGCGGAAGAGGCAAAAATCGACCAGCCAAAGAACAGCAAAGAAGTGGAGATCAGAATGAATTGAGTAAGCGGTGTCAGGCGCAAAAAGCGCGTGGACGTATCGGTCCTGAGATAAAGGCGCTGTTCGGGAAGGTGCTTTTCGGCGATCAGGTGTAATCTGCGTTTCAGGCGCGTCTTCAATGAACTTCCCCTGTTAGGTTCCCAAGTCCTACATGTCGCTTGAGTGAGGCGAGCAGCAGATTACTGGAGTTTTCTAACAAACATGCCGGTGCCAATTCAACTCTTTTCAACCGCGTCATAGTTGTCGTTTACTAATTGGAAACAATCACGAATTATTCACATGAATAGGGTGCGGAACCGGAGTTGTTCACAGGCAAAATCCGGGTTGCTCACCCGGTCGGCCCCCATCTGTCTTTGCCACTAAGCCTTGAAATTACGGCGTGTTTGGAGCCCAACCCGGCAGGCAGTCAAATTGCCGGGCCAGAAACCACATGGGATTCGCCCAAACTATCCACAGGGCTTGAATGTCCGGAGGTTCTGCTTCTTTGCGGAAATGAGGGATATAACCGGCGGGATTCTGCCAGTTTTTGCGCCCTCAGAAAGGCCAAAATGGTTTCTGTACCGGTCTTGTGTTGCTATTGCGGTTGAAATCGGAAATGACAAGCCCGAGCTGTTTCGGGGTACGAAACAACGATCTTCCTTTGCTCACTGATAGTAGATGACCGCGGAAAAACCAGAAAAACCAAAAAGACGGAAAGGCCGTTGGCGCGTTCTTACCATGCTTTCGGGCTTGTTGCTGGCGCTGCTTTTCTCCGGGGTTTTTCTGCTGACAACCGGTGTCAGCGCGCCGGACTGGTTGCGGACGCGGATTGAGACGCGGCTCAACACCTCCTATTCAAGTGGCAAAATCGCCATTGGCGACATCCATGTCGCTTTGTTCAAATCCAGCGCCTATGCCTCGGTCACACTGGGGGATGTGGAAATTCTCGATACCGATGGCCAATTGCGCGCCGCGGTTCCCGAAGTGAGCGCCGAGTTTCAGCCGGTGGACTTTCTGACCGGCGCCTTTCGCCCGGTTACGGTCACGCTGAAAGACGCGCGCTTACATCTCAGGCGTGATCTTGAGGGGCGGATCGATATCAGTGTGGGGGCCGGTGACACCGCGTCTTTTCTGGAACAGGGAGGATCGGTTGCCGACCTTCTGGCGGCGGTTGAGCAAACATTTAAAAAACCCGCATTCAGCCAGTTGGAAAGGGTGGAAACGCTGACCAGCAGCGTCACGCTTGATGATGCGTTTTCCCGGCGCACCTGGCTGATCAGCGACACCACGCTGGTTGTCGAAAACAGCGATGAAGCCCTTTCTGCCGGTGTGACATTCAAGCTTCAGAATCCGACCGAAGAACCTGCGGAAGCCAGCTTCAGCTGGAAAAAGCAAAGTGGCGAGGATGTGTCAGAGTTTACTGCCAGGTTCAGCGGGTTTCGAACCGAAGATCTGGCCGATCAGAGCGTCGCCTTTGACTGGCTGAGAATCCTGAACGCGCCGATTTCCGGCTCGGTTTCACTGGCGATCGATGCGGACGGGTCTTTTGGGCAGATGAAAGGGGTTCTTGATATCGGGGCCGGCAGCCTGCGCCAGACCGAGCAGATCAAGACAACCCGCTTTTCAGGTGCGAAGGCCTATCTGTCTTATGATCAGGACGAAGAGAAGATCTCGTTTGATCAGGTGACGCTTGATACGGATGCAGCACATATCGTTGCGGAAGGGCACGCCTATCTCAGCGACAGGATCGATCGCACGGTCGGGGCGATTATTGCGCAGCTGCGGTTCACCAAGGTCGACATAAAACCCGAAGGGGTGTTTGAGCGGCCGCTTGCTTTCAATCTGGGTGCACTTGATATGCGGGTGCATCTTTCGCCACTGACGATTGATATCGGCCAGTTGGTGCTGGTTGATGACGAAACCAGCTATGTGGTCAAAGGCTCGCTCGGCATTACCGAGGACGGTTGGTCAAGCGCGCTCGATCTCAGCGCCAAGTCGGTGTCACGCAATCGGGCGTTGGACCTATGGCCGGTCATTTTCAAGGAAAAAACCCGCACCTGGCTGAAGACAAACGTTTTTGACGGCACCATGCATAACATATCAGGCTTTCTGCGTGGCAAACCCGGCCAGAAACCCGAATTGACCCTTGGTTTTGATGTCTCTGGTTTGTCGCTCAGATTTATGAAGACGATGCCGCCCATCGAAAACGGATTGGGTTATGTCGTAATTGAAGAAAATCGCCTTAGTGCGACTCTGGAACAGGGGATCCTCAGCGCCCCGGATGAAGGGCAGATCAATCTAGCCGGCACGACCTTCATCATACCCGATATCCGGATCAAGCCAGCGCCAGCGGTGGTCGGGCTGAAAACCCAGAGCTCGGTCCCCTCACTCCTGTCAGTGCTTGATCTCAAGCCCTTTGAGTTTGTTTCAAAGGCGGATCTCAAGCCTGCTGTCGCAAAAGGGACGATCCGCACCGTCGGGACGATCAAATTGCCACTCGCCGCAATACTCGAATTTGATCAGGTGACATTTTCAGTAGAAGGTGAAATTACCGACGCTGAATCAATCGACCTGGTTCCGGAAAAATACCTGCGAGCCAGACAGCTCAAAGCAATTGCTGACAATTCAGGCCTGATAATCACCGGCAGCGCAAAGCTGGGGGCAGTGCCCATTACAGGGCTCTGGAAGCAGAAATTCGGCCCCGAGCACAAAGGCAAAAGCCGGGTCGAGGGGCAGATCGAAATCTCGCGGACATTTCTTGACGAGTTCGGCATTCTGCTGCCTGAGGGATCGCTTACCGGGCGCGGAACCGGGCATATGACGATTGATCTGGTCAAAGGCAAAGCACCCACATTCCGCCTTGTTTCCGATTTGAACAGGCTCACTCTGGAAATCGCACCTTTGGGATGGAAAAAACCCAAGAACGTAACCGGCGAGTTTGAGGTGAAAGGCAGGTTCTCGTCACCACCAGAAATCTCGTCGATCACGCTGAAAACCAGAGGGATGCTTGCAAAGGGCGAGATCATTCTGAAGAGTAACGGCAGGATGGATGTCGCCAGATTCACCGAGGTCAATATTGACGACTGGATGACGGCACCGATTGAGATTCGCACGGACCGCAACGGCAATGCAGCCTTTACGATTACCGGTGGTGTGGTCGATTTTCGCAAAAGCCAGTTCGGCCCGACACCGGAATCAACCAGTGTGGCCGGTAACCGGATCAGCGCCAACCTTGACAAGCTGATCCTTAGCAGCGGGATTTCCCTGACTGGCATCAAAGGTGAGATGCACAGCGCCAGCGGCGTGACGGGGTCGTTTTCAGCGCGCGTCAATGGTGGCGCGCGGATCGTTGGCACTCTGGCACCGCTGGGTCAGGGCACGGCGGTGCGCTTCACCTCAAACGACGCTGGCGCAGTGATGCGATCAGCGGGGGTCTTCATGTCGGCGAGCGGTGGGCGGATGGATATGGTTTTGCTGCCCACCGGACAAAAGGGCCAGTACAAGGGAACGCTCGAAGTCAGGGATACCCGTGTACGCAATGCCTCGGCTCTGGCCGATATCCTGTCAGCGATCAGCGTTGTGGGCCTTTTGGAACAGTTGGGGGGCGAGGGGATATCATTTTCCGATATCTCAGCCGATTTCCTGCTGGACCCGGCGAGTGTTGTATTGAAGGAATCCAGTGCTGTCGGTGCCTCGCTTGGCCTGACGATGGCCGGAAATTACAGCTTCACCTCACAGACGATGAACATGCAGGGCGTGATTACACCGATTTACCTGCTCAACGGCATTCTTGAGCAAACTAAAATCTTTGGCGGGCTTTTTGGCAAGCAGACCGGTGAGGGTTTGTTTGGCTTTAACTACACGATGAAAGGTGCGGTTGACGACCCGATAGTCGGGGTTAATCCGTTATCAATTCTGACCCCCGGCATGTTTCGCGAGATTTTTCGCCAGCCGATCCCGGAACCATCGCAGTGAAGCTTTCGGATTTTGATTTTGACCTTCCGGAAAGGCTGATCGCGACGCGCCCGGCTCGACCACGCAGTGCGGCGCGCTTGCTTTTAGCTGCGCGCGGGCAACTTGATGATCGTATTGTTACCGATCTTCCGGATATCCTTCGCCCCGGCGACCGGCTTGTTTTGAATGATACCAAAGTGATCCCGGCGCGGCTTTTCGGTGCGCGCCTGCGCGTCAGCGATCAGGGGGAGACCAGAGCGCGGGTCGAGATCACCCTGCTGTCACCTGATCCGGAGGGACGCTGGCAAGCGCTGGCCAAACCGGCGAAACGCCTTAAAACCGGCGAGAGCATCGACTTTGGCCAGGGTCTGCGCGCCACTGTCATAAGCAAACCAGCCGGTGAGGTTGTGCTTGAGTTCAACCTCTCAGGTGCTGCTTTTGACGCGGCCCTTGAAGAGGTTGGCAATATGCCACTGCCACCCTATATCGCCGCACTTCGCCCTGTCGATGCACGGGACAGGACCGATTATCAGACCGTTTTTGCAAAACGCCGCGGTGCGGTGGCGGCACCCACGGCCTCGCTGCATTTCGATCAGGCCCTGCTCGACAGGCTGGCAGTTAAAGGTGTGGCGTTCAGCCATGTCACTCTGCATGTCGGAGCGGGCACGTTTCTGCCGGTAAAGGTCGATGACGTGACACGACACAAGATGCACAGCGAATGGGGGGAGGTCAGTGAAGCGACCGCGCAAGAGATCAACAAGACCCGTAAGTCTGGTGGGCGGATCATTCCGGTTGGGACAACAGCGCTGCGCTTGATTGAAACAGCGGCCAACGCCGACGGAACACTGGCAGCCTTTCGCGGCGAGACCGATATTTTCATCCGACCGGGGTACAGGTTTCTTGTCACTGACGGCTTGATGACAAATTTTCATTTGCCGAAATCAACCCTGCTGATGCTTGTCTCAGCCCTGATGGGCTCGGGGCGGATCAAGGAAATCTACCAACACGCTGTGGCGAACGATTACCGTTTCTTTTCCTATGGCGACTCCTCGCTTCTTTTTCCGTGATTTGGGCGTCGCAGACAGATTGCCCTCATGTCGCTAATTGAACTAGCGCTATGAAATAATTCTGATAGAGCCAAAAAAACACCGATTGAGAGACCGCCATGCTGGCAGTAGCGAAAAATTCCTGGGCCCTACTGTTGGGCATGTTGCTTTTAATGCTTGGCAATGGCCTGCAGGGCACGCTCCTTGGCGTTCGCGGAGCCTCTGAAGGGTTTTCGACAACGTCGATGTCGATTGTCATGTCCGCCTATTTTGTCGGCTTCCTGGGCGGATCGCGCCTGGCGCCGGAAATGATCAGGCGAGTCGGGCATGTGCGGGTCTTTGCCGCCCTTGCCTCGTTCATTTCGGCAGTTCTCATTCTTTACGCAGCTGCCCCTGATCCCATCGCCTGGGCTTTGATGCGCGTGATCATCGGGTTTTGTTTTTCCGGGGTCTATGTGGTTGCGGAAAGCTGGCTCAACGACGGATCGACCAATGAGAATCGTGGGCAGACCATGTCGCTTTATCTGATTGTTCAGATGATGGGCATTGTGACGGCACAGGGGCTTTTGAACGTCGCTGATCCGTCTGGATATAACCTTTTCATCATCTCATCGGTGCTGGTCTCGGTCTCGTTTGCGCCGATTCTGTTATCTGTCAGCCCCGCACCTGTCTTTCATCGTACCCAGCCGATGACCCTGCGCAGACTGTTTACGGTTTCTCCTCTTGGGTTTGTGGGTGCCTTCCTGCTTGGCGCAATCTTTTCAGCGCTCTTCGGAATGTCGTCGATCTTTGGTGCTCAGATCGGGTTGAGCGTGCGCGAGATCTCGATCTTTGTCGCCAGCATCTATGTTGGCGGAATGTTGTGGCAATATCCGATCGGCTGGTTTTCCGACCGGATGGACCGCCGCCTTCTGATCACCGGGTTGAACCTTTTCGGCGCTGTTATGATGATCGTGGCGCTGTTGGTTCCGGGGAATTTCGTTTGGCTGCTGGTGCTGTCGTTTATCATCGGCGGCATCTCAAATCCGCTCTATTCGCTCTATATCGCCTATACCAACGACTTTCTGGATGCCGAAGATATGGCCGCTGCTTCGGGTGGGCTGATCTTTGTAAACGGGATAGGAGCAATTGCCGGGCCCGTGGTGCTTGGCTGGATGATGGACATGTGGGGCCCATTCAGTTTCTTTGCCTATATTGGCAGTGTAATGGCGGTCATGACGGCTTATGCATTCTACCGGATGACCCAGCGTTCGGCCCCGTCGGTGGACGAAACTTCGTCCTACGCTCCGATCGCGCCGACCTCTTCACCGGTAGCTGTTGAAGTTGCACAGGAAATCGCGATTGAGATGGCACTGGAGGAAGAAAGCAACAGTGATGAAACAATCATCAAAGAGTAATAAAATTGCCTTGATATTGCCAAATTCTTTTCAAAAGGTACCCGAAAGTCGCATGGATTGGTGATCGGAGGGACCCATGGCGGACGCAAAAGAGATAATACGCTTCTGGGTGGAAGAAGTCGGACCGGAGGGCTGGTACAACAGCACCGAAGAGTTGGATGCGAAAATACAGGAACGCTTTGGCGAAACCTGGGAACGTGCAGCGGCTGGTGAATACCATCAATGGGCCTGTGATCCGGAAAAATCCCTGGCATTGCTGATCCTGCTTGATCAGTTCCCACGCAACATGTTTCGCGGCTCGGGCCGGGCATTCGTCACCGACCGCAAGGCGCTTTGCGTGGCAAAAAAGGCGATGGTACATGGGTTTGATATGCGGGTACCGGAACCTCAGCGGCAGTTTTACTATCTTCCGCTGATGCACTCTGAAAGCCTGACCGATCAGGAACGCTGTGTGCGCCTGATGAAAACACGGATGCCGGAAACCGGTGAAAGCAACCTGCTGCATGCCAAAGCTCATCGCGATGTGATCCGCAAATTCGGCCGCTTCCCCTACCGCAACGATGCGCTGGATCGCAGTCCGACCAATCAGGAGCTCGCCTATCTCAATGCAGGTGGCTACAGCGAAACCATGAGGCAGATCCAAACGCACTGATTCGCGCTGTTGCTTCAGGCCGACTATTTTCCTACCGACATGATCGAAAAGATTGCCGCTCCCTGGCGACATATTCAAACGCATTATCTTCTTTGGAAGCGGAATCGTTGCGTTTACACGTGACATTTGCTCGGTTTGAAAAATTAGTTTAATACCAAACTAATTTTTTCTGGAGGGCGTGATGGCCAATATTACATATGACTTGATCGTAATCGGCGCAGGCCCCGGCGGCTATGTGGCAGCCATTCGCGGAGCGCAGTTGGGTCTCAAGGTTGCCATCGTGGAACGCGAACATCTGGGCGGTATCTGCCTCAACTGGGGATGTATCCCGACAAAGGCATTGTTGCGCTCGGCTGAAGTCTTTCATCTGATGCACCGGGCGCCTGAATTTGGTTTGAAGGCAGACAAGATTGATTTCGATCTGGCCGCCGTGATCAAACGTTCGCGCGGGGTGGCGGCGCAACTGTCAGGTGGCATCGCGCATCTGATGAAGAAAAACAAGATTACGGTTGTCATGGGGAACGCGGAGTTCAAAGCCCGCGATACCTTGACGGTTGCCACCGACAAGGGCGAGGAAACGCTGAAAGGCAAATCGATTGTCGTTGCCACCGGTGCGCGGGCGCGCGAACTGCCGGGGCTTGAGGCGGATGGTGATCTTGTCTGGACCTATAAACATGCGCTGGCGGCCCCGAGAATGCCGAAAAAGCTGCTGGTGATTGGCTCTGGTGCGATCGGTATCGAATTTGCCTCGTTTTTCAACACGCTGGGGGCGGACACGACAGTGGTTGAAGTGATGGACCGGGTGCTGCCGGTTGAAGACGCCGAAATCTCGAAATTCGCCAAGAAGCAGTTTGAAAAACAGGGGATGAAAATCCGCGAGAAATCCACCGTGACCAAGCTCGATCGCGGCAAGGGCAAGGTTGTCGCGCATATCGAAAAGGCCGGCAAGACCGAAACCCACGAATTTGACACGGTGATTTCAGCCGTCGGCATTGTTGGCAACGTCGGAGGGCTGGGGCTGGAGGAGATCGGTGTCAAAATCGACCGCACCCATATCGTGGTTGACGAGTTCTGTCGTACCGGTGTTGACGGTGTTTACGCCATCGGCGATATCGCTGGAGCGCCCTGGCTGGCGCATAAGGCCAGCCATGAAGGGGTTTGTGTTGCCGAGCTGATTGCCGGCGGCCATCCCCACGCGGTACGCCCGGAAAGCATCGCCGGGTGTACCTATTGCCATCCGCAGGTCGCCAGCGTCGGCTATTCGGAAGCCAAAGCGAAAGAGCTTGGCTATCAGGTCAAGGTCGGGCGCTTTCCGTTCATGGGAAATGGCAAGGCGATTGCTCTGGGCGAGCCGGAAGGCTTGGTCAAAACCGTGTTTGACGCCAAGACCGGCGAATTGCTGGGCGCGCATATGGTCGGGGCCGAGGTGACGGAGCTTATTCAGGGCTATGTTGTTGGCCGCCAGCTTGAAACCACGGAAGAGGATCTGATGAACACTGTGTTCCCGCATCCGACGCTGTCAGAAATGATGCATGAGGCGGTTCTGGATGCCTATGGCCGTGTGATTCATATGTAAGGCCGGGGGCTCTCTGCCCCCCGGACCCCCCGAGAGTATTTTTGCCAAGAAGAAGATCAGCTGAAATCTGAACCCGGGCCTTGCTGGTAGGGTTTGACCAGATTGCCAAAGCGGGTGAAGCGGCCCTCAAAGCTGAGCTCGACCGTGCCGATGGGCCCATGGCGCTGTTTACCGATGATGATCTCGGCCTTGCCGTGCAGGTGTTCCATTTCATCCTGCCATTTCATCATCGCTTCGACATCGTGATCCCCGGGTTTTTCGCGTTCCTTGTAATATTCTTCGCGGAAGACAAACATCACCACATCCGCATCCTGCTCGATCGAGCCGCTTTCCCTTAGATCGGACAATTGCGGGCGTTTGTCGTCGCGGTTTTCGACCTGACGCGAGAGCTGGGAAAGGGCAATGACCGGGATGTCGAGCTCTTTGGCGATGGCTTTCAGGCCTTGCGTGATATCGCTGACCTCGTTGACCCGGTTGTCCTTGGCCGAGGCCGGACGGACCAGTTGCAGATAGTCAACGATCAGAACATCAAGCCCGTGCTGACGTTTCAGCCGCCGGGCGCGCGCTGCAAGAGCTGAGATCGGCAGGGCCGGCGTGTCGTCGATATAAAGCGGGCAGGCCTCCAACGCCTTGGCGGCTTCGACAAAGCGGCGAAATTCGGTTTCGGTCATGTCACCGCGGCGGATCTGTTCGCTTGGCACCTCGGCGGCTTCGGACAAGATACGTGCGGCTAGCTGTTCAGAAGACATCTCAAGCGAGAAAAAGCCGACCACACCGCCGTCGACAGACCCTTCGCTGCCATCGGGTAACTGCCCTTTTTTGTGGGCTTTTGCGATATTATAGGCAATGTTGGTTGCGAGCGAGGTTTTCCCCATTGAGGGCCGCCCGGCAAGGATCAGAAGGTCGGATTTGTGCAATCCGCCGAGCTTCTTGTCCATATCGATCAACCCGGTTGACACACCCGCCAGCCCGCCTTCGCGCTGATAGGCGGCGTTGGCCATGTTGACGGCATCGGTGACCGCATGGAGGAAGCTTTGAAAGCCGTTATCGACACTGCCCGCTTCACCCAGTTGGTAAAGCCGCTGTTCGGCCTCGACGATCTGCTCGGACGGTTCGCTGTCAACATCAACGGTGGCGGCTTTTTCGCTGATCTCCTGGCCGATGGCGATCAGATCGCGGCGGATCGCCAGATCATAGATCATCTGGGCGTAATCGCGCGCTGCAAAAACCGATATCGCAGCACCGGCGAGACGCGCCAGATAGGCCGGACCGCCAAGTTCCGCGAGCCCCGGATCATCCTCAAGAAACGCTTTCAGCGTCACCGGCGAAGCCAGCGCGTTTTTCTGGATGCGCTGGGCGGCAATCGAAAAAATACGCCCATGCACCGGGTCATAAAAATGCGTTTCCGTGATCAGACCGGCCACCCGGTCGTAAACGTCATTATTGACCAGAAGGGCGCCCAAAAGCGCCTGTTCGGCCTCGATATTATGTGGCAGGCCGGCGCCGGTTGCATCCCCGGCGCCGTTTGTTGACTGCTCTTCGTGAAGTGCGGCGATTCCGCTCATGCCTCGTCCCCCTTGGCCCCCCGGACCCGGTATCCCAGAAGTACCGATTCAGCGCAATTGGAGAGACCTCTGGAAATCCTGTGGAAAGTCTATGGATGATCAGGATTTCCCGCCGAATTGCGCGTCTCTGATATCCTTAAATAGTAGCAGATTGCGTGCGAATATCAACATGTAGCGGGTGATGGCGGCTATGCATCACCTTCTGCTGGAAATTCTGAATTATGACGAATTTAGGGAAAATTCTGATAAAATGCCTCTGTTAGTCCGAATCGAGGATGCTGCCGATGACTATGGAGCTGATTGCTCTGGTCGGTGTCGCGTCTGTAATGTTTTTTGCCCTTGGGCTGCATTACGATCTGGAAATCCTGGTGCGGGAAAAGATCCTCGCCGATTGATTTTGCTCGACACTGGCCTGGCACGAAATCGCTTTTCGGCGCGGTCTTGGGGGCTGGACCGGAAAGAGATAAACCAAAATTGTGCTACGCTATGAACCCTTCCGAAAACTGCTCTTCGGGAGGGTTCTTCTTTGTTGTGAAAGGGTTACGAGTGTTTCTTCAGGCGGCACTCAGGCTGGCGATGATTTTGGTGAAATCCTGTGCCTTCAGCGACGCGCCACCGACCAGACCACCATCAACATTAGAAACACCGATGATGTCGTTCACATTGCCCGGGTTCATCGAGCCGCCATAAAGGATGCGCACCGAACGGCCCACACCATTGCCAAATCGGCGCTCAAGGCGCATGCGGATGAAATCATGCACTTCGCCGATATCTGCTAACGTCGGCACCCGTCCGGTCCCGATAGCCCAGATCGGCTCGTAGGCGACGACAAGATTTTCCCCGGTGGCTGCATCGGGGATCGATCCGGCCAATTGTCCGCCGATGATATCCAGCGTGTTTGCCGCGACCCGCTCGTCTTCGCTTTCGCCAATGCAGATGATGGCCTTGAGCCCAGCCGCCCAAGCCGATTTCGCCTTGCGGCGAACCAGATCGTCGCTTTCATGATAGGTTTCGCGCCGCTCTGAATGGCCGAGGATCACATATTCTGCCCCGGCATCGACCAGCATTTCGGCTGAAATGTCACCGGTATGGGCGCCACTTGCGTTTTCATGGCAATCCTGCGCGCCGATGGTAACGCAATTCGTCTGGCAGGTTTTCGCCATCGAGCGGATCAGCGTGGCCGGTGGGCACAAAACCACCTCGGCAGCGGGATCAGGGTGATCTTCGGCCAGAATAGCAACCTCGCTCAGGGCTGAGCGCAATCCGTTCATCTTCCAGTTTCCGGCGGCGAGTTTTCGGCGCATGGCGTTCCTTTATGTCAATTGATCCAATGCTTTACGCGCCCATTTACAAGCCAGTTCGGGATCGTCCAGCGCCGCATCGGGCAAGGTCCAGTACCCCATGCTAGTGGTTTTCCCGTCTTTATTGAGCGAGCTAAATTGACGCGCCCCGGTTTCCGCCAGCTCTTGTGCAAAGGCGTCTTTGGCTTTCAGGAATATCTGTCCCTGGCTGTCTACCAGGGCAAAAATCTGGCCCGCGCAATATATCGTCAGCCCGCCCATCATCTTGCGTGACGAGAGAGCGCCAAGTGGGGCAAAAAGCTCGGTTGCAAAGGCGATATCGGCGTCTGAAACGCTCATTGGCCCTGGGTCAGGGCGTCATCAAACTTGATCGATTCACCGCAGCCGCAGGCCTCGGTGACATTGGGGTTCTTGAAATGAAAACCGGATTCAAGCAAGGACACCTGATAGTCAATCTCGGTGCCGAACAGAAACATCTGCGCCATCGGTGCGATCATCACGCGGGCGTCGCCTTGTTCGACCACCTCATCATTTGGATCGACCTCGTCGACATATTCCATCGTATATTCCATACCCGCACAGCCGCCTTTCTTGACGCCAATGCGCAAACCCTTCTTGTCACCTTTGGCCATCAGGCCCGAGATTTGCCTGGCGGCGGCCTGGGTCAGGGTGACGGCCTGTTTTCCTGGAATCGCGAACAACTCACTCTCCTAGAGATCAAAAACTTGTTTCCAGCCCGCAATGTAATACGTGTTTGATGCGCAAACAAGTTCAAGGAGTGGCAATGGCTGCGACCCGTAACCGGTTGGAAGGTCTGGATCTGGCACGGTTCGTCGCTTTTGCCGGAATGGTGCTGGTCAATTTTCGCGTCGTGTCGGTTGCCGGGGTCAGCGAGGGCGCGTTTGTCAGCTTTCTGGAAGGCAAGGCGGCGGCCCTGTTTGTTGTGCTGGCAGGCGTCGGGTTGGGGCTGGCAGCAAGGCGCAATCGTCTGAGTATCAACGTGACGATGCGGCGGGCGGTGTTTCTGGCCATCATCGGGTTGCTAAACATGTTGATCTTTCCAGCCGATATCATCCACTACTACGCCGTCTATTTCGCGCTTGGCATCTGGTTTGTCGGCTGGGACAGCCGCTATCTGGCGGGGCTGATGGCCTTTGTTGTTGCCCTGTCACTGATCATGCTCGCAGCGTTTGACTACAATGCCGGGTGGGACTGGGTAGCTTTGGAATACTTGGATTTTTGGAGTGTTGGGGGTTTTATCCGCAACCTTTTTTACAATGGCTGGCATCCGGTTTTTCCCTGGATTACCTTTCTTTTCTTTGGGTTTATTCTGGCGCGACGTGATCTTGGCAACCCGCGCACTGCCCTGTCGCTGGTAATTTTCGGGGCGATGGTAATGCTTGTTGCAGCGATTTTATCAAACTGGCTGACCCGTGATTTTGCCAAAGGCAACGAAGATCTGGTGGCTTTGTTTGGTACATCTCCGGTGCCACCGGTGCCGCTTTATCTGTTAATCGGTTGCGGGGGGGCGATGGTTGGAATTGGCGTCAGTGTTCTGTTGATGAATGCCGACAGGTTGAGTGCCCTTCTCAGACCATTTTCATTGGCCGGAAGGATGAGTTTGACACTCTATTTCGCGCATATCCTGATCGGCATGTTCATCATCGATGCCCTTGGTCTTATTGGCGGCATGAGTGAAAATCAGGCGCTGATAGCCTCGGGTCTGTTCATGATGGCCTCGCTGGTATTTGCCAACCTGTGGCTGCGGTTTGTCAAACGCGGACCGCTGGAGGAGCTGATGCGGCTTGTGGCCGGTTAGGGATATTTGCGTCTGAGTATGAGCCACAAAACAAAAGCGCCGCAGAAATGGCGGCGCTTGTTGTTTGTTTATGGGGTTGGTGGGACTACATAAATCCAAGTTCCAGCCGCGCCTCGTCAGACATCATGTCCATGCCCCATTGCGGCTCCCAGACCAGTTCGACATTTGCGGTGAACACACCCGGCACGCCGAGCACCGCCTCAGCCACCCATCCCGGCATTTCACCAGCGACCGGGCAACCGGGGGCGGTCAGCGACATGTCGATCTCAACCCGTCCTTCTTCGTCGATCTCTATCGTGTAAATCAGGCCAAGATCGTAGATATTCACCGGGATCTCGGGGTCGTGCACGGTCCGGCAGGCGGCGACGACTTCGTCATAAAGCGGGTGATCCGTTGAAGAGGGCCGGATCAGGGGGGTCCCCTCAAGCTGTTCGGTTGAAACGTCCATTGCTGCACCAAATTTTATTCCTGACAAAACATATAGGGAATAGCGTTTAAAAGGTCCAGAGGGTGCAAAGCCTGCGGCAAGATGCGCTGGCTTTATTGGCATTCGCCTGATTTGCGGTCATAAGGCGCAAAACACGGTTGATCACAGGTATCATGGCAAAGTCCTTTTCATTTCAGATAAACGCAACCGACGGCAAGGCCCGGACCGGCGTTGTCAAAACGGCGCGCGGTGATATCCGCACACCGGCTTTCATGCCCGTTGGCACGGCTGCCACGGTCAAAGCGATGATGCCGGAAAGCGTGCGCGAAACCGGCGCCGATATTCTGCTTGGCAACACCTACCATCTGATGCTGCGCCCGGGGGCCGAGCGGGTGGCACGGCTTGGCGGGTTGCACAGGTTCATGAACTGGGATCGCCCGATCCTGACCGACAGCGGCGGTTTTCAGGTGATGAGCCTGAATGAGCTGCGCAAGCTTGATGAAAACGGGGTGACGTTCAAAAGCCATATCGACGGTTCGGTGCACCACCTGACCCCGGAAAGATCAATGAAAATACAGGCCTTGCTGGGGTCGGACATTGTCATGTGTTTTGATGAATGCACGCCTTTTCCGGCCACCGAAAAGCAGGCAGCGCAATCGATGCGCCTGTCCATGCGCTGGGCGGCGCGTTCCAAAGAGGCGTTTGGCGAGCGTCCTGATCATGCACTGTTTGGTATTCAGCAAGGATCAGTTTTCCCTGATCTGCGCGAAGAAAGTGCAGAGGCGCTCAGGAACATTGATTTTGATGGCTATGCCATCGGCGGTCTGGCGGTTGGCGAGGGGCAGGCGGCGATGTTTGATGTGCTTGACTATGCACCAGGGCAGCTTCCCGGTAACAAGCCGCGCTATCTGATGGGGGTTGGCAAGCCAGACGATATTGTCGGTGCGGTGGCCCGTGGCGTTGACATGTTTGACTGCGTTCTGCCCTCACGTTCCGGGCGCACGGGGCAGGCGCTGACGCGGCGCGGGGCGGTCAATATCAAGAACGCCCGCCATGCCGATGATGCGCGTCCGCTTGATCCCGATTGCAACTGCCCGACCTGTTGCAACTATTCGCGCGCCTATCTGCACCATGTGTTTCGCGCCAAGGAAATCATCAGCTCGATGCTGCTGACCTGGCACAATATCCACTACTATCAGGAATTGATGGCCGGATTGCGCGCCGCCATCCGTGACCAGCGTCTTGCGGATTTTACCGCTGAATTTGATGATCAGCGAAGTCAGGGTGACCTGTCTCAACCTGATTAAACACGTTCGCAAAGGAAAAACGGTTTACAATTTCTCAAAATACTCTGTTTTGTCCACATCTTTTCGCCGGCAGACGCCTTGCCCAAAGCCCGTCAGGCAGGCAAAATGCGCCAAATGAGTCGGTTGTGGGTTCTTGACAGAATGTCACAGGCTTCCCACCTGATAATACCGAACAAACAGAAGAAGGCCGGGTGTCGCCGGATGAACCGGGATCAGCGCCTTCTGGCTAACTAAGGAAGCATAATGAGCACTTTGAGCAGCCTCTCCTATCCTGTCCTCCCTTTGCGCGAAATCGTGGTTTTTCCGCATATGATCGTTCCGCTTTTTGTCGGACGCGAAAAATCAGTGCGGGCTCTGGAAGAAGTGATGGGGGGTGATAAGGAAATCCTGCTGTCCTCACAGATCGACCCCAGCGTCGACGACCCGACAACCGATGGCATCTACGATGTCGGCGTGCTGGCCAATGTGCTGCAACTCCTGAAACTGCCCGATGGCACGGTCAAGGTGCTGGTCGAGGGGCGCACGCGGGTTAAGATCACCGAATATGTAGAAAACGACGAGTTTTTCGAAGCCCATGCCGAACCGATGGAAGAGGTTTATGGCGATCCGGTCTCGGTCAAGGCGCTGAGCCGCTCGGTCTCTAAGGAATTTGAACGCTACGCCAAGCTGAACAAGAATGTCCCCGAAGAGGCGCTGAGTGCGGTTGCTGAAAGCGAAGAAGGTGCCGCCAAGCTTGCGGATACGGTTGCCGGGCATCTGAGTGTTGAGGTTGAAGACAAGCAGAAGCTTTTGGAAACGCTTGACGTTTCTGAACGGCTCGAGCGGATTTTCGGTATGATGCAGGGCGAGATGTCGGTGCTGAAGGTCGAGAAAAAGATCAAGTCACGCGTCAAGACCCAGATGGAGCGCACCCAGCGCGAATATTATCTGAATGAGCAGATGAAAGCCATTCAGAAAGAGTTGGGTGACGGCGGCGACGGACAGGACGAAGTCAAGGAATACGAAGAAAAGATCGCTGCGACCAAGCTGAGCAAAGAGGCCAGGGAAAAGGCTGAAGGTGAACTTAAAAAGCTGAAATCCATGTCGCCGATGTCAGCCGAAAGCACGGTTGTGCGCAATTATCTCGACTGGATGCTGTCTGTGCCCTGGGGCAAGAAAACCCGGGTCAAGAAGGACCTGAACAAGGCCCAGGAAGTGCTTGATAACGATCACTACGGTCTGGAAAAGGTCAAAGAGCGGATCGTTGAATACCTGGCGGTGCAGCAGCGCTCGGCCAAGCTGAAGGGTCCGATCCTGTGTCTTGTTGGCCCACCGGGTGTGGGCAAAACCTCGCTGGGGAAATCGGTTGCGCGGGCAACCGGGCGTGAATTTATCCGCATAAGCCTTGGTGGAGTGCGCGACGAAAGCGAAATTCGCGGTCACCGGCGCACTTATATCGGCTCGATGCCCGGCAAGATCATCCAGTCGATGAAACGGGCGAAAACCGTTAACCCACTGATCTTGCTCGATGAAATTGACAAAATGGGCCAGGATTTCCGCGGCGATCCGGCCAGCGCGATGTTGGAAGTGCTTGATCCGGAACAAAACTCTACCTTTACGGACCATTATCTTGAAGTCGAGTATGATCTCTCCAACGTGATGTTCCTGACGACGGCGAACAGCTACAATATGCCCGGCCCGCTTCTGGACCGGATGGAGATCATCACGCTTGCCGGTTACACCGAAGACGAAAAGCGCGAAATTGCCAAACAGTACCTGACGCCCAAGCAAACCAAGGGCCACGGGCTGAAAAAGGGTGAGTTCCGCTTGGAAGACGCGGCGCTGACCGAGATTATTCGCACCTATACACGCGAAGCAGGGGTCAGAAACCTTGAGCGCGAGATTGCCAAGCTTTGCCGTAAAGCTGTGACGCGCATCGTGCGCAGCGTGGAAAAAGAAGTGGTGATCACGCCGGAGAACCTTGAGGAATATCTGGGTGTGCGGCGCTTCAAATACGGGCTTGCCGAAGAGGAAAACGCCATCGGTGTTGTCACCGGTCTTGCCTGGACATCGGTTGGCGGTGATCTTCTGTCAATCGAGGCGCTGAAACTGCCCGGCAAGGGGCGGATGAAGACCACGGGCAAGCTCGGCGACGTGATGAAGGAAAGCATCGAGGCCGCATCCTCCTATGTGCGCTCAATCTCGACCGATATCGGCATCAAGCCGCCGGAATTTGAAAAGATCGATATTCACGTGCACGTCCCCGAAGGGGCCACGCCAAAAGACGGGCCAAGTGCCGGGGTGGCGATGGTGACATCGATCGTTTCGGTGCTGACCGGTGTTGCCGTCAAGAAAGACGTCGCCATGACCGGCGAAGTGACGCTGCGGGGCAATGTTCTGCCCATCGGCGGGCTGAAGGAAAAACTGCTGGCGGCCCTTCGTGGTGGTATCACCACGGTTCTGATCCCGCAGGATAACGAAAAGGATCTCGCGGAAATTCCGGACAATGTGAAGGAAGGTCTGAAGATCATTCCGGTCTCCAACGTGCAGAAGGTTCTGGAACTCGCTCTGGTCGATGAACTCAAGCCGATCGAATGGGACGAAGCCGCCGAGGAAGCCGCTGCTGCCGCTTTGGCCAAAGGCAAGTCTTCCGAGGTGCCGACGATCGCTCACTGAGGGTGAGAAGTTTTGTGATCACAATCGCCGCGGGGCAGCCCCGCGGCTTTTTTATTGAGAAACACCAATGCCTTATCCGGAGTTGTTCGTGTTACGCCACGGCCAGACTGAGTGGAACAAGCAAGGCCGGCATCAGGGTCGACTTGATTCACCGCTGACCGAGCTGGGGCAACAGCAGGCCCGGCGTCAGCGCGAAATCCTGCGTCCCTTTATTGTGAGTGCCAATGTTCAATCGGCTTTTGTCAGCCCTCAGGGTCGGGCGCTGGAAACAGCGGAGATCGCGTTGAAGAAAAGCGGCCTTTCAGCAATTTCCGATGAGCGTCTGTGCGAGATCGGCTTTGGCCTGTGGGAAGGCAAGACCAAGAGCGAAATCGAGGCTGGCTGGCCGCATATCAACCTGCGCGACGAGTTCCTGTGGCATTTTCAGGCCCCTGATGGCGAGAGTTTCGATCAGATATCGTCGCGTGTCGGCGATTTTCTGAAGGGTTTATCCGAACCCGCTATCCTTATCGCACATGGCATCACATCGCGGATATTGCGTGGGCTTTGGCTTGGCCGTGATTTGGATGGGATGCGCGAAATAGGAGGCGGTCAGGGCTGTGTTTGTCACCTGAGGGACGGTGGGCAATTCCTGCTCAGGTAAGTGAATTTCCCCCCTTGCGATACAATCCGCCTTTTGGCATAAGCTGCGGCACCGGGTCGTTAGCTCAGTTGGTAGAGCGCTTCGTTTACACCGAAGATGTCGGGAGTTCGAGCCTCTCACGACCCACCATCCTACCTCATTGATTTCAAAGAAATCCCTGTTTATCAGGAAGTTGCACCGCCTCCACTAGTACACAAAGGCGGTACACATGAGATTTGCTATGCCCAGCCCAGTTTTAATCGGAACAATCTACTACCTACGTCTGAGGGTGCCAAAGAACGTGGCGGAATCAGCTAAAGGGACAATGATTTCTGTGCCTATTGGAGGCAGAACTGTGACGACTAGGGTTGGGGACGTGGTTAGCTTGTCCCACCCTTCACCCTCGGTAATGCGGATCCGCAAAAGACGGTCGGGTGGCTTGTCTGCAAAGAACGCTTCTACGCGACTGTTGAAGGCGATGATAGCATCCTTCCACGTGGGGTGTCGGCTGTACAGGTTTGCTGTGATCTGATTGGCTTTAAAACGCATGAGCTCTTTTTGTACGTGGCTGGCAAGGTCCGCTGGCCCGTTCGCATTTCGGATTCTGTAGTAGTGGAATGCAATCGACTTAGCCCAATCGTCTTCGTCGCGTTCTGTCAAGATGAAGTGCGCATTCGGGAAGGTATGATACAGCCACTCAAAATTGTGGCTGACGGTAATATCCGTGAACGCCTCAAACAGAAATAAATCATCGTGGTCGATCAATTCCCGTGTAAGTGGATTTTGCCAATGGACGGAGTGCCAACCAAGAATATTGAGTGCCGCATTGAGTGATGTGGTTCCGGTACGGCTCAGGCCAATGCCGAAAATCTTTCGGGCTTCGAAATCCGGATACTGCGGCGAAGATAACTTTTCCGCCACCTGATTGATCATCCGAACCGGCGAGCTTTCAGGCCACGCATCTTTAAGCTTTTGGCTTTTAGCGAGGAAAGAATCGTGGTCCCTCAAAATCAAGTGAATTTCAGCAATCAGTATTTGCCTGCTTAAGTCGGCTTTCTTGCCCTTGGAGGTGTCCCGTTCGATTTGCGTGCGCAGTCGCAGGAGATGTAGGACACGCTGGCTACCGTAATCCTGATGGCATAATAGGCGCAGAAGATTGTTTGCGATTTTTGGAGAAATTCCCTCTGACTCAGTCGCATCCAGCAGGTCAGGGATTTTTTTGCGAGCCGACACAGGATTTTCATACTTGTTTTCCAGATGCGCACGCTTGATGCGCATATCAAGTGATCCTGGGAATGCATCCAGCAATCGGTCCAGGCGACGGATCAGGTCCGTTCCGTTCCTTTTGGCCTGTCCAACCCTTACAAGCCCCCTTAGTGGTCTTTGGGTTTTTGGAAATTTCTTTGCCAAGTCTTCAAACAATTTGTCAGCTTCATCGAAGCGCTTTTGTCTGATCAGGGCATTTCCTGCTTGAATTTCTTCTTCCATTTCAATCCACGGTTAATTGTATCCTGAGTGTTTAGTCTAAGCATTTGGTGGGTTGGGTCGACCCGGTGGATCTAAAAGTATTACAAGTCACGGATGTTGTCCGTCATCTTTCCGGGAAAGCCAAGAAGGCAAGTTTTTGCCGGTTCAGAGCACGCAATGGGCGGGATTTTGCTGAGGGGAGCCGAATTTCCTATTCAAAGTCTTTCTCGTTTAAACGTCCATTAGCCAGAGAAAAGTACAAAAATCTTAACTTTACAAAGAGTTAAGGGTATCTCGGTCGATTGCGTTGTAATTCAACAGGTAGTTCAGGTCCGTCTATTTGAGCGGCACTGAAAAAACCAATTTGTCAAATTTCTGCCCCTTTCCCCCTGTAACACTGAACCCGGGTCGGCGCGCTACTTCTCTGACTTGGAAACGCCTTTATGATACCCAGACTACGCAGAGCCCTGAAAGATGAAGACGGCAACGCCACCATAGAATACGTTATGTGGCTGCCGATCATCATCGCAATTATCACCGGGGCGTTTGACCTCAATACGATCCTGTTCGTGCAAAGCAACATGTGGGATGTCGCCCGCGATACCGCGCGCCGGATCACCATTGACGAGCTGACATCCGCCAGTGCTGCCGATTACGCGGTTGGGCGGCTTAACTCGACAACCGAAACATACACGGTCACCGTCAGCGAAGCCGATGATGTGACTGTTGTCATTCAGCGCACGATGGAAGGGATGTCCGTACTTGGCATGGTCGGCACCTTCCGCGACTACCAGATCGAAGCCTCGGTCACCATGAGGGATGAGCCATGATCCCGGCCCTTTGCCACAAGCTGCGCGCATTTATCCGCTGTGAAAGCGGCTCGGTCACCCATTTTGCCGCCGTCCTGACGGTTGTGATCACCCTTTTTGCCGGTTTCGCCGTTGACCCGACCAATGCCTGGCGGCACCGGAATATTCTTCGAACGGCGGCTGATGCCACTTCGCGTGCAGGCGTGATTGAGCTTTCCAAGCTGAGTTCCACTACGCTAGACGCGGAAACCAAAGCTGATTTGCGTGATGATTTGTTGGAACTTGCAAACGCCAATCTTCTGGCCGTCAGCCGCGATATCGCAATTACCAGTTCAGACATCCTGTTTGGAACCTGGGACAGCGATACCAGTAGTTTTACCGAAACTGACACGCAGGTGGATGCTGTTCAGGTTACCGCGACCCGCAGCGCGCAAAACTCCAGCCCGGTTCCGACATTCTTTTTGCGGCTGGCCTCAAGGGATAACTGGAACATTCAGGAAATTTCCATTGCAGCCATAGAGCAGGAATGCGCGCTGGCTGATATTGCCACCAATGGCATGGTCGAAATGACCTCCAACAACGCCATCTACAACTCGTTTTGTTTCTATGGTGGCAGCGGTATCAAACTATCAAATCACAATACGTTTTCAGATAACTCGGCAATGTACGTACCGTCGCTTGATGATGTCCAGCTGCCGAGTTCATCCAGTATGGACACGATCGTCGGTCGGGGCACATCAGAAAGCTCGGCAAGCCTGACCTATGGCGATGTCATTCAAGAATCCGATTCGCTTGCGCCAAATTTGCCGGATATCGACGTGGTCTCACTGAACTATCTCAATCCCTACTACTCCGAAATGCCGAGTTACATTAATACCAGCGCCGCGGTCATAGAAATATCGGCCAAAAACGTTCGCTACACGAGTTTCACACCTGGCAGGATTTACCAGGTTAATTGTGGTGGTGCCGATGGATCAAAGGCACAGTTCTTTGCCGGGGCCGTGGTTTCAGAAGTCGTGATCGTTGCCGAATGCAACCTTCAGCTCGGCAATGGATCGATTTTTGAAGATGTGGTGCTGGTAACGTCGAGCACAGAAAACAAATCCGTTTATGGAGCCAACGGCGTGCAACTGGGCAAAGATGACAGCTGCGCAGATGGTGGCGGGGTTCTGATTTATACCGCAGGTGATGTGAGTTCGGCTGCGAACCTGCAGGCCTATGGTGCTGAGATTTATTCCCTTGGCGAGGTTCAGCTTGCCGCGCAGGCCAATGGGATAAACGGTATTGCAATCCACGCTGATGGCGACGTTAAAATTTCAGCGCAAGCCACCCTTGGTACCTGCAAAGACAGCAGTGACACGAATATCAGCAGCGTCTTTCGCATTGTTCAGTAAAGGTGTCATCCCCGCGTGCAATTGCAGGCGGGAATGACGATCTGGCTTTTATTTGAGAATGATCTCAGGCCCCATCATCAGGTTCGGCAACCAGGTCGACAGGAACGGGATGTAGGTCACCATGATCAGGAAGATGAACAACACGCCAAGGAATGGCAGCGCTGCCTTGACCACCCGCATCATCGACATACCCGCAACACCTGAGGTCACGAAGAGGTTGAGGCCAACAGGTGGGGTGATCATGCCGATTTCCATATTCACCACCATGATGATGCCCAGATGAATGGGATCAATGCCCAGCGTGATGGCGATTGGGAAGACCAGTGGTGCAACGATCACCAACAGCCCTGAGGGCTCCATGAACTGCCCGCCGATCAGCAGGATCAGATTGACGACGATCAGGAACATGATTGGCCCGAGACCGGCAGCCAGCATGGCGTTGGCAACCTGTTGCGGGATCTGCTCTTCGGTCAGAACATGTTTGAGGATCAGAGCGTTGGCGATGATGAACATCAGGGTGATGGTCAGTTTGCCAGCGGTGAACAGGGTTTCGCGCGTATCTTTGTGAACAAATGCCGTAACAATCGCCTGCGGCTTCTTAATCAGGCTGATTGCGGGCTGATCCCCTTCTGCTTTCAGCGGTCCCATGTCGCGATAGATGAATGACGCAACAAAGAAAGCATAGACGGACGCCACGGCTGCAGCTTCCGTCGGCGTGAAGATAGCGCCTGTGAGGCCGGGAATGCCGTAGATACCGACCATGATGATGACGATCAGCAGCAAGCCCCAGCTTGCCTCGCGGAAGGCGGCAAAGATCTCGCCCCAACCGGCCCAGTTGCCTTTCGGCATATTCTTGATCCGCGCCATCACATAGATCGCGATCATCAGCATGATACCGGCCATCAGGCCCGGAATGACGCCAGCCAGGAACATCCGGCCAACCGAAACCTCAACAGCGGCAGCATAGACGACCATCACGATCGAAGGCGGGATCAGGATGCCCAGTGTACCGGCGTTACAGATTACACCCGCAGCAAAATCCTTGGTGTATCCGGCCTGCTGCATGGCCGCGATGACAATCGTTCCGATGGCAACAACCGTTGCCGGGGACGAGCCGGACAGGGCTGCGAACATCATACAGGCAAAGACACCGGCAATGGCCAGCCCGCCGCGCAAATGCCCGACACAGGAGATTGAAAAGCGGATTATCCGCTGCGCAACCCCGCCTGTCGACATGAAGCTTGAGGCCAGGATGAAGAACGGGATCGCCAGCAGGGTGAAATGCCCCTCAAAAGCCGAAAACAGAGTTTGTGCAACCGATGCCAGGGATGAATCCGAGAACATCAGCAAAAACAGGATGGAGGACAGGCCAAGAGCGACCGCGATCGGAACACCGATCATCAACAGCGTGATGATCAGGATGAAAAGGAATGCAACAACCATGGCTCAGTCTCCGATCGTCTTGGCGGCGTCTTCAACCGCGTCTTCGGCTTCGTGGCTGACAATCAGCGTGTCGATCCGGCCGATCCACAGCCAGTAACTGGCCTGTATGAACCTGAACAAAAGCAAGGCCATCGATACCGGCATGATGGCGTAGGGGATGAACCGGGGGATCTTTTCATAAGCGTCCCCGTCATTGAACATACCTTCCAGAAAGCGCAGCGGTTCGATCATCGGGATGTCGTTGACCTCGTACCAGCCGCGGCCACGGAACTTGTCTTCAAATCCCAGCGGGAACCAGCGCCCTTCGGTGGCCGGAAGATTGGCGAAATTGGCCCAGTAGTCCCAACTGCCTTTCAGCAGTAAAAACGAGAACATCAGGCAACATATCGCAGCAATAATCGTCATGATGCGGCGCACCGGCTCGGACACGATATTGGTGATGGCGTCAACACCCAGATGCGCCCCGATCTTGACGCAGTAAGAGACGCCAAGAAGAACAAGCCAGGCAAACAGGAACACCGTCAGTTCCAGCGCCCAGAGAATATTGTAGTTGAACCCATAGCGGGTTACCACGTTCGCGAAGGTGACCAGAGTCATCACGCCAAGGATAATGGCGATCAGGTTTTCCTCTATCGTGTTGAAAATACTTCCCAATGACTTCTGCATTTCCTGGCCCCCCGCCTTTATGTGTTATCAATCTTACAGGTTGACGCGGCCTTTGAGTAAAAAGGCCGCGTCAAGGTTTCAGATCACCTTAGTGATTGGCGTTGATGGCCTGTGCTGCTGCGATATTGTCAGCACCCACGTCGCCTTCAAACTGTGTCCAGACGGGTTTCATCACTTCAACCCAGGCAGCGCGTTGTTCGTCGGTCAGTTCGCGAACAACACCGCCAGCGGCGATAACAGCTGCTTTGGCTTCACCGTTGATACGGGTGGATTCGCCGTTACGGGTATCCGTGACTTCAGCAACGATGGTCAGGAACTGTTCGCGCACGGCAGGATCAAGGCTGTCGAGCCAGTCAACCGATGTCACCAGCAGATAGTCGATGATGCCGTGGTTGGTTTCGGTGGTGCCGTCCTGAACTTCAAAGAACTTCTTGCCGTAGATGTTTGACCAGGTGTTTTCCTGCCCATCAACAACACCCTGCTGCAAGGCGCCATAAACTTCCGAGAACGCCATTTTCTGCGGCGAACCACCGATGGCTTCCATCTGTGCCACCAGAACATCCGAGCTTTGCACGCGGAATTTCAGGCCATTCGCATCTGTTGGCAGGATCAGCGGTTTGCTGGCTGACATCTGCTTCATGCCGTTATGCCAGAAGGCCAGGCCCTGAAGGCCGCGCTTTTGCATGCTGTCTTTCATCGCCTGACCGGTTGCTGACAGCTGGAACTCGTTCACAGCATCAACATTCTTGAACATGAATGGCAGATCGAAGATGCGGAATTTCTTGGTGAATTTCTCAAACTTTGACAGCGACGGTGCTGCAAGCTGAACGTCGCCCTGCAACATGGCTTCAAGAACCTTGTTGTCATCATAAAGTGTTGAATTGGGGAACACTTCCATGCAGGCAACGCCGTTCATCTCTTCATTGACGCGCTTTTCCAAGAGCGAGGCAGCGATGCCTTTGGGGTGTTTGTCGGTGTTTGTCACATGTGCGAATTTGATGACAATTTCACCGTCTTCGCAGGACGCCAGTGCGGAACCGGCTGTCAGGGTCAGGGCCGCGGCTGCGACGGTTGCGGTAAGTAGTTTCATGGTTTTCTCCCAGAAATGATGTTGCAAGCGCTAGGAATGGGCGCGCTGGCTTTAGGCTATCCCGGGTTGGAAACGGGGCAAGAGTTTGCTGTGAATGGCTGGAAGTTCTCTATTTGAACAATAATAACAAAAGCTTGGGAGCGGTTTTGGCAATTCGGAAAACGAATCCCAATCCTATTCGTGCGAAATTCCACACGGCCAATACGGTACCTGTGTGGAAATCCGCACAGGTTTAATTGCGAAATCCAGCGGTGCGAATCCCCAGTTTCTGAATGCGGTCATAGAACGTCTTTCTTGGCATCGCCAAAGCCTTGGCCGTTGCCGTTGCGTTGCCGCCATGCCGCCTCAGCGCGATTTCGATCAACCCGCGCTCCACCCTTTCAAGCTGGGTTTTCAGGCCAAGCTCCTCGCCCCCGTCAGCCAGCCCCCAGGCAACGCGCTTGACGTGGTTTCGCAAGGCTCTGAGGTTGCCGTTCCAGTCGAGAGTGTTCATCCCCTGAAGAGCGGCTTTGCCCTCGGCATCAGTGATCAATGCTCCGGCGTCGATTTCTTCGCGGATGAATTTGTTGAACAGCAAAGGAATATCTTCCCGCCGTTCACTAAGCGAAGGCACGTGAATGCGGGCAACGCCAAGCGCATAAAAAAGCTCGTCATCCAGCAGGCCTTTCTGCACCATTGTCTCGGGATCCGGCCCGGTCGTTGCCATCACATGCGGTGCTTTCAACTGCTTCAGAAATGCGCCGAGGCGAATTTGATCGGCAATTTCCAGCCGCTCGATATCGCAAAGCAGGACAGCCTCAGCTTCCTGCGGCGGGGTTTCGGCGGTGAAGGTGCCGATACAGTCGATCCGATGAAATCCGGCATCGCATCCGCGCGCCCCAAGTACCAGCCGCGCTACATGGCCGCGGCCGGAACCCCGTTCGCCACTGATCAGAACCGGAATGTCAGAGCGCCCCGCCAGCCGAATAGCGTTTCTGACCGTTTCGCTTGATTTTGATGTACCCAAAAACCCTGTTGATCCGGCAAGCGCCTGATCGAGCACCTGTTTCAGCTTCCGGTTTTCCAAAACCAGATCGCGCGTCCGCCCCGATTTTTCGATGACTTCAAGCAAATGCTTGGGATCGCAAGGTTTTTCAAGAAAATCATGCGCGCCCAGCTGCATGCCCCTGACGGCCATTCGGATGTCGCCCTCGCCGGTCAACAGGATAACCGGCAGGCCTGCATCGACGCTCAGCGCGTATTCCAGCAGTGCGAAACCATCCTTGCCTGGCATCCGGATGTCACTGACCACCACGCCCTCAAATTCCCTTGAAATATGGTCCTTTGCCTCGATGTAAGAGGCTGCAAGTATCGGTGAATACCCCCCCAACTCCAGAGTCTGCCCCAGTGCCTCGCGCACGGCCTGATCGTCATCAACCAAAAGGACAGGGCGGTTCATGCGGCATCCTCCAGACCGACAGGTGTCAGATTGACGGTGAAAACTGCACCACCGTCGGCATGGTTCTTGCCGGTTATCCGCCCACCAAAGCTTTGCACGATACCGTATGAAATCGACAATCCCAGCCCCATTCCCTCGGATTTGCCGACGGCTTTGGTTGAATAGAACGGATCGAAAATCTTTTTCGGATCGCCCAGACCCGGGCCATTGTCGCGGATGCTCAGATTGGTCTGCGCATCACCTTGCTCAATTGAAATCCAGATTTCCTTTTCGCTTTGCGCCTCCATTGCGTCGATGGCGTTGGAAAGCAGGTTCAGAACCACCTGCTGCAAGCGCACTTCACCGCCGCGCACCATCACGGTTTCTTTGAGATCCGGTCGGTGGATATTCACATGCGTCTCTGCTAGACGCGGTTCAATCAATTCCAAAGCAGCCTCAACTACGGATGACAGATCGACATCGGTCATCGGCTCGCCTTCGCGGCGCGAAAAGGCGCGCAGGTTCTTGATGATCCGGCCCATGCGCCGTGCCAGATCGGATATCCTGGTGAGGTTTTGCCGCGTGGTTGTTGTGTTGCCCTGATCCAGAAACTGCGTTGCGTTTTCAGCAAAAGACCGGATGGCCATCAGCGGTTGGTTGAGCTCGTGGCTGATACCCGCAGACATCTGACCGAGAGCCGACAGTTTGCCAGCCTGCACAAGTTCCTGCTGTGCCTCTTTCAGGGCGTCTTCTGCCTCCTGGCGTTCCTTGACCTGCTGACGCAGATCTTCGTTAACGCGCGAAAGCTCGGCCGTTCGGCGCGCCACGCGGGATTCCAGTTCAAGATTGGCGTATTCTTCAACCTCCAGTCGCTCGGCCAGCGCAATCCGCCTTTGCGTCAGGATCAAAAGCACCCCGCCAACCACCAGCGAGGCTGCCGCTGCAAACGCCGCCTGCAACAGGGCGGTCCTGAGAACCGGGGCCGTATCAATCAGGATCCGCGCCTCTAATCCGATAACCGGTGTGGATTTTGTAAGGCGAAGCGCGGGGTTTTTGAAATGCGGGTCCTTCCGAAAGCTCCATAAAACGTTTCCAGCGACCTCGGCGGATCGGTATGTGGGAAATTCGGCGATAGAAATATCCGGGTATTTCTTTGAAATCGCCGCTAATTCTCGATCAGTTGTGCTTGGAAACTCTTTCAGAAACAAAAGCCTGCGCCGGTTCGCACCGAAAACGACCCCGAATTTGTCAACGAAATACAGGTCGTTTGGGTTGGACCGCCAATCCGTTTCCACCGCTTCGATATCGGCGCGAACAACCAGTGCGCCAACCAGTCTGTCGTTCAGCCGGATCGGCGCTGCCGAGTAGACCGAGCGGCCTTCCTCAGCCGTATGCCCCTGCGCGGTTCCAAGCGCACCGTTGAGGGCCCGCTGGAAATAGGAGGTTTCACTGTAGTCGGTTGTGCGTTCGCTCGGGTTTGACGACGCCAGCAGCCTGCCATCAGCCGAAAGAACAAAAATCTCCTGCGATCCGGTTTTATCCGCGGTTTCAAGCAACAAGCTTTCGGTCTTGGCGCGAATACCCGTGCCCCCGTCCGTGACTAGGTCAATTAGGGCAGGGTGGTCTGCCATCACAACGGAAAGCTGGCGGAACTTCTGAATATGCCCCTGTAGGCCATCCACAGCCAAAGAAAGCTCGGTCTGCCCGCGCTTGGCCAGACTGTTAAGGGCTTTTTGATAACCCCACCAGCCGATGCCGGTTGCAAAAATGATGACAACCGCCAGGTAGATCGTTGTGGGTATGAACAGCTTTCGCAAGCCCGGCCTCCGCTTTTAGGCCAGTTTGAAGCACCGGCGCCATCTTGACCAGTCTGTTTGCTGGGCTCCTATTCGTTGGGCTTTGCAATCAGATAACCGTCAAGCAAGGCCTTTATAACGAAATTCCAAAGAGGTTAGTTTCCCACAATTGGCTGTCGAAATTCAACGGCTTTGCCGCTAACTCACTTCGTACTGTTTGGAATCCGCATCCAGTCTTACAGTTTCGATCGCGCTGGCGGGAAAATCCACAATCAGCTGCCGCTGAGCAACACTATTCTTCCATTCACCGAACGGTGTGTATCGATAGGTCGAATCCCAGCTTCGATAAACGCTGGGTATCTTCTCAACCAGTAATTGTGATTTCCGGCTCATGCGAAAAAAGGACAGGCTTTGTGTGTTCTTAGATAACAGTGCAAGAGTAACCGGGAAGGTCGAATAACTGATAATCAGATGCTCAGCGGCGACCAGACGTTTGGCATCCCGTCGCTCCCTGGACTTGGGATAGCTAATTGTCTCCATGCCCTGTTTCAGTGCCCAGAATTCAAGCGCATCAAGAACAGGGTTATTTCGGTCCTCGCTAATGATCTCGATCTTTTGGCGACCAGTTTCATTCGCAAGCCGTTCGATTTCGCAAGTATAAAAAGCCAGGGGGGGCTGTCCGTAATTTGGATATCCGCCCTTGCGGTTTGTCATGATATCGCCGCCACGAATGTGCACAGTTATAGCTGCGCGCTGGGGTTCAGCTGAAAGCCACCGGATATTGGGTTGCAGGTAGTTGTCGATAATCCTAACGAAATCCGACTGGGGGAGCGCTTCTAGGCGGGGATGGCAATATGAATTGAAGAAACCCGACCAAAGCCCGACTTGCTTGTTCTTGAAATTGGGCATGGCCTGAATAAGAACCGGCCCTGACCCAGCCGATTTTCGTCCGGGTAGCCAAGGGAACTGGTGATATATTTTGGGTATCCCAAAGATTTCGGCAAATGCCAGCGCATGAATACACTGAATTATGTTATTTCCGAACCTGCCCGCAACTGGCAGCCAAAGATAGTCGATTTGATCCTTGAATGCATTTTCGAGGTTTCCACAGGCCTCAAATCGAGTGTTTACATAGCTAAACCACACTTCCGGGTTTGCGGATTTTTCAATATTGTTAATACCCAACCGCGTACAGATAGCTTTCGTCGCCTTCTCGGCAAGAACCGGATCGGTATTCAGGGAAAAACGCGGAATTTGTTTTGATTTCCTCAAGTCTTTGCGAGAAGTGAACCTGACCGGTCTCCTATCTTTTCCAGACTCGCTTTGTTGGTGCATAGGTACTTTTTTCCTAAACAGAGTCGCTCAAATAGCCAGCTTGGCCAATTACCGATAAACGGTGGTGCTCGGAGGTTGAATGCGGATTATTTGATCGATGCCTGCAAGCTTGTGAAGTATTGCACAAGCGGATCAATCCAATCAACAAAGACAAACCGCTGCTGCGGGTTCCAACAGTCTTCTGAGCTATGCCAGCGGCACTCAGACAATTAACGATATACTTCAGAGTCTTACCCGCCGCTTTGCACCAAACACAGCCATTGCTGCAACCGATGCGATCACCAGCGCGCCACCGGCAAGTTCTTTTGCGGACATGGCTTCACCGACAAACAGCCAGACCCAGACCGGCCCCAACGCGCTTTCGATCAGAACCAGAAGGCTGACCTCTGCCGCTGGGACATAGGGAGTGCCGGTGGTGACCAGGGCTATGCCCAAACCGATGGTGAAAGCACCCATGAACAGGATCATCACGAGGTCGTAAGACCCGACAACAAGCCCCCCTGCCATCGTCAGGGTCGTGATCAATCCAAATATCATGGTGAAGATACCACCCAGAAAAGTACCCCCTAAAACTGAGGATTTGCCACTGCGTCGCGCCAGAACCAGCATCAGTGCAAAGGCAAGGGCCGAGGCAAGCGCAATCAGGTTGCCTACGGTGCGCCCCTGCGCCAATCCGTCGCTTATCATCACGGCAACACCGACAGAGGCCACGATCATAGCCGCCCAAGTGACAGGCTTAACCCGCTCACCAATCCAAACCCGGCCGATTATCGCCGCCAGAAACGGTGCTGCCGTCAGGATGAACAAGGTCGAGGCAACCGAGGTCAGAAGCATGGCAAAAACATAGGTGCAAAATGCCATCGACAAGACCACTCCCATCGACAAATCAAACCTGTCAAGGCTTTTGAGGAATTCGCCCGGGCCAACGCGTCGGCGCAGGCAGGCGACCAGCATCACCATCGCTGAAAGGGCGATTGAACGGTAAAACAGAATCTGAAACCCGTCAGCGCTGTCGAGCAACCGCATGATAAGCCCGACAAAGCTCATGCAGGTGCCACCGGCCAGAATCAACAGAACGGCACTCTTTTTCTGCATTTGACCTCCGGAAATCTCGCCGAAACCGACCTAATAGCCAAATAGGTCGCTCTGTCCAGCCAGAATATCGTCCGTGCTTGATCAGAACTGCTTGACGGACCCGTCACGCACCCCTAAAACCGCCCTCACGCTGCGCCCCCGAGAGGGCACAGTGTGGTCAGTTGGCGGTTGTAGCTCAGTTGGTTAGAGTGCCGGCCTGTCACGCCGGAGGTCGCGGGTTCGAGCCCCGTCAACCGCGCCA
>CAZMNO010000013.1:0-75259 GCA_964567685.1 uncultured Rhodobacter sp.
GACCAGTAGACCAGTAGACCAGTAGACCAGTAGACCAGTAGACCAGTAGACCAGTAGACTAATCTACCAATCTGCCAGTCAACTAGTTTAGTAGTTCATTGTGGTTTTTCAACAGGTTACACAAAGAAAAGCGTTAACATTGCCTTGTGGTTTTTCCGAATGTCTAGGTGAGTCTCAGAGCAGTTTGTCAATTCCTGAGGAGCGATCCCAAACCCCTGCATAAAGCAATCAGATATGAGCATTTCAAATACTTTGAAAAAACCGGTGGAACCGGTTCAATCATGCGCCAAAGAACCTGCATTCAACTCGCGCCCTTGGGCATCGGATTGCTTGCGGCTTTGTACGGCGTCCAGTCGTCGATTTCAGGGTAATAGACCGCCCGCCATTCCCGCACACGTTTGTTCATGATCCGCCGCCACAAAGGCGGGATCATCGCGGCAAAAGTCATGCCGATATAGCCATAGGGCAGTTGCGGCGCCTCCTCGACCGGATAAGCCTGTAACAGCGGAAATCTGCGGTTTGGTTTGACATGATGATCGGAGTGTCGCTGAAGATTGATCAGCATCCAGCTTGTCGCTTTATGTGAGTCATTCCAGGAATGGTGCGGTTGGGTATGTTCATACTTCCCGTCACCCAGGTATTTCCGCGTCAGCCCGTAATGTTCAACGTAATTGACGAGCTCCAGATAAAGAACGGCGATCAAGGCCTGAAAACCAAAGAACAGAATGCCTTCCTGACCAGCGACAAGCCAGGCAAGGAGGACAAAGGCCATTTGAAGACCGAAATACTTGTAAAACGGATTTGAGCGATGCCAAACAGGCAATCCCTTGCGCGCCAGCATCGCCTTTTCCGCCCGCCACGAGGATCTGAAACATTGCACCAGGATACGTGGAAAGAAGCGGTGAAACCCATCATTATAGCGCGCCGTCACCGGATCGCGCGGTGTGCCGACATAAGGATGGTGCACCAGCAAATGCTCTGACCGGAAATGCCCGTAAAGCACCATCGCCAGCAAACCGTCGGCCAGATGACGTTCAAGCCGGGTGCTCTGGTGCATCAGCTCATGCGCATAAACGATCCCGATTGCACCGGAAATCACCCCCACCCCGTACATCAGCAGAAACTTTTCAGACACCGACAGATAGGGCAGGTGTGCAACCGCAAACAGGCTGGCAAAAACCAGCAGTAATTGAACCGGAAACCAGAGCAGTGTGATCAGGCGATACCAATAAAGATCATCATCCGATGTCGCCGGGTCAGCGTTTTCAGCGTTTAAACCGCCAAGGTAGTCAAGCAGCGAAAACACCCCAAGCCCGTAGGCTGGTACAATCAACAGGAACCAGCCACCGAAATAGATGCCAAGTGCGACCAGCGGTACAAATGTCAGCGAAACCCAGAAGGGCAGGGCATTTCTGAGCTTTGCCACGTCAGCCTGCGAAGTCATGTCGGTCATTTCAAAGCCTGTTTTTGGCAGATCATAGCGTCCGCACTCGCTTCACTCAAACTTTCTTGTGGTGCTTTGCTGCAAGGTCATAGGCCTTGCGCATCACCGTTGGCAAATCACCGGGGTTGAATTGCCCCCGCTTCACGAAACTCCCAATCTTGGCAGGCGTATTCGCTGGCACGAATGCGGTTTTCACTGTCAGTCGCAAATGAAAATGCGTAAAAGTATGGCGCACCGGTTCAGGCAATATCTGCCAGTCGGCTTCACAGGGTGGGGTATCGCTAGGTTTCTCTGCCCATTCGCTGCCCGGCCAGCCCAGCATCCCGCCAAGCAACCCGTTTTCGGCCCTCCGCTCCAAAAGAAGGGCTCCATCGGCGCACAAAACAACGTAAGCAATGCCGTGGCGCAGTGGTTTTGGTGGTTTGGCCGTCCGGTGCGGCAAATCCTGTGCCAGACCTTCGGCATTTCCCACGCAGGTGGTGTGCAATGGGCAGGCATCGCAATCCGGTTTTCGCGCCGTGCATATCGTTGCCCCCAGATCCATCATCGCCTGCGCATAATCTCCGGCACGCATTGAGGGGGTCAGCTGGTCAGCAAGCCCTGCCAGCTCTTTCTTGGCCCGTGGCAGGGGTGTTTTCACAGCGAACAGTCGCGCAATCACCCGTTCCACGTTGCCATCGACAACGGTCTCGCGCCTGTCAAAGGCGATCGCAGCAATGGCGGCCGAGGTATAAGGCCCGATGCCTGGCAAGGCCTGCAAGTCAGCGCGATCCTCTGGAAAACAACCATCATGACGGGTTGCAATTTCCCGTGCGCATTTCAGCATGTTCCGCGCACGCGCATAATAGCCAAGTCCAGCCCAGGCTGCCATCACATCAGCGTCCGAGGCCGCTGCAAGCGCCTCGACACTTGGCCAGCGCCGGGTGAATGCCTCAAAATAGCCCTGCACGGCCGCCACCGTGGTTTGCTGCAACATCACCTCGGACAGCCAGACCCGATAAGGGTCCGGTCGCTTGCCCCGCTTGCCCAATTCGGGTGCCACGCGCCACGGCAATTCACGCGCATTTGCGTCATACCAGGCCAATACCCGGTCTCTGTGGGTTTCAACGGCGTCACGCAATCTTTATCGTCCCGATCCGGTCAATCCTCTGGTAAGAACTTTCAACCGCGCTAGAATAGCAACAGAAACGGAATTGGACACGCATGGCCGGCCAGAAACAACCCCAGAAAAAGCAGTCGCCCCCGAAAAGGATGGCGCGCGGGTTTGTTCAGACCGGTGGCATCCTGCAGGGGCGTATCCGCAAGGCAACCGAAAAGCGTGGCTTTGTCGAAACCCGCCTCCTGACCCATTGGGCCGAGATTGTCGGCGCCGCGACCGCAGGCATCTGCCGACCGGTGAAGGTGGGCTATGGCCGCGAAGGATTCGGGGCCACACTGACCCTTCTGACCAGTGGCGCCAACGCGCCGATGCTACAGGCTGAACTGCCGAAAATCCGCGAGCGGGTAAATGCCAGCTATGGCTATGCCGCGATCTCACAAATCCGCCTCACGCAAACCGCCGCCAGCGGATTTGCTGCACCACAGGCAGAGTATGCCCCTGCACCGGACAGACACCTCAAAACGCCTGATCCAAAAAAATCAGCGGCTCTGAACGGAACAATCTCAGACGTCGAAAGCGATTCTCTTCGATCCGCCCTTGAAGCCCTGGGGCAGAATATCCTAACACGCCCTTGAGCCCGAAAATTGCAAAGGTCCCGATCCATGTTACGCAAAGCTCTTTCCACCCTGACAATGTTCGCACTGGTCGTCGGTGGCTACTATCTGTGGCTGCAACAAAACCACGAGCCGGAACAGTTGTCGGCCGTTGACTCGATTGTCGCGATTGAAGACGTACAATCCTCAGATGGCGATGCAACGCTGGTTCAGGAAATGTCGATGGGGGCGGAGGACGCACCTGTTACCATAATCGAATATGCCTCGTTCACCTGCCCGCATTGCGCGGCTTATCACCACAATGTCTTTGGCAAGATCGTTGAAAACTATGTCGATACCGGCAAGGTTCGCTTTGTGATGCGGGATGTCTATTTCGACCGTTTCGGATTGTGGGCGGCGATGCTGGCGCGCTGTGGCGACGGCAGCAAGTTTTTTGGCGTTTCCGACCTGATCTATACGAACCAGCGCGAATGGACAGCCGGGGATACAAATCTTGAAGTGGTTCAAAACCTGCAAAAACTTGGCCGTCTGGCCGGGATGGATGAAACCGCAATGAACGCCTGTCTGCAAGACAACGAAATGGCGCAGGCACTGGTGTCAGCCTATCAGGAAAACGCCGAACGCGATGAAATCTCCTCGACCCCCACATTCATCATAAATGGTGAAAAATACCCCAACATGAGCTACGAGGATTTCAAGGAGGTTCTCGACGGTCTCCTGAACGAGTAATCCATGAGCACAACCCCCCTCAAGGGCCTGAAAGTTCTTGAACTTGCCCGCATTCTGGCAGGGCCCTGGGCCGGGCAAACCCTGTCTGACCTTGGCGCTGACGTCATCAAGGCCGAAAGCCCCGCTGGTGACGACACGCGTCGCTGGGGGCCGCCCTTTATCACGCGCGATGAAGATGTTTCAGCATCCTACTTTCACAGCTGCAACCGGGGCAAGCGTTCGATCACGGTGGATTTCCGCGAGGCTGACGGGCAGGAAATAGTGCGCAAACTCGCCGCGCAATCCGATGTTCTGATCGAGAATTTCAAATTTGGCGGGCTGGCCAAATACGGGCTCGATTACGACAGCCTGAAAGAGGTCAACCCGCGTCTGATCTATTGCTCGATCACCGGTTTCGGCCAGACCGGCCCTTATCGCAAACGCGCTGGTTATGATTTTCTGATGCAGGGCATGGGCGGCATCATGTCCGTCACCGGCGAGCCGGGCGGGCAACCGCAGAAGATGGGTGTTGCCGTGACCGATATTCTGACCGGTCTTTATTCGGTTATCGCGATTGAAGCGGCGCTTTTGCAGCGCGAGCGTACAGGGCTTGGCCAGCATATCGACATGGCGCTGCTAGATGTCGCGACGTCTACGATGGCAAATCAGGCGCTGAATTACCTCAGCACCGGCGTTGCGCCGACATCGATGGGCAACGCGCATCAGAATTTGACGCCATATCAGGTGTTTGACTGCGCGGACGGCTATATCATCATCGCCACGGGTAATGATGGACAGTACCGCCGCCTCTGCACCATTTTAGATCTTGAAGATATGGCCGAGGATCCCGATTACATCACCAATGCCGACCGCATTGCAAACCGGGACACCATGACCAAAAGGCTGACGGCAGCCACCCGTCAGCGACACAAAGCCGAGCTTCTTGATGCCTGCGAAAGCCAAGGTGTGCCCGCCGGGCCGATCAACAACCTTGAAGAGGTGTTTGCCGACCCGCAAGTTGTCTCGCGCGGGATGCAGATGGAGATTGACGGCGTGCCGTCAGTACGCTCGCCCTTCACATTTTCAGGGGCAGATCTGGCGCATCACCGCCCCTCGCCAAAACTGGGAGAGCATACTGACGAAGTTCTTGCCACACTCAGGAAGCTTTCGGAGTAATCCCTGCCTCTTCTAAAGATGCATCAAGCGGACCCCAATCCTGAAGCTGCAACCGCACGGGCAGGGTCAGCACCCGCAGCTTGAACTCCTCGGGCAACCGGGTGGCGTCCTTTTCCGTCGTCACCATCTGTGCACCTTTGAAAAACGAGTCGTTTTCAAGGCGGCGCATCAGCGGCAGGGTCAGTTTCTGATGATCAGCCAGCGCCTCGGACTTGATGATATCCGCCCCCAAGCCACGCAGTGTCGCAAAGAACTTTTCCGGGCGGCCAATTCCGGCAAATGCCAAAACCTTGACGCCCTTCCAGTCCATCCCGGTTTCCAAAGGGCGCAGTTCGCCGCTGCAAACGGGCGTTTCACCAACAACCGGCCAGAAGGATTGAAACCGCTCTCTGGCTTTCTTCGGGCCAATCACCACCATCGCATCCGCGCGCTGAAGCCCGGTCTCAAGAGGTTCACGCAACGGCCCTGCCGGGATGATCTGGCCATTGCCAAAACCGGCGACAGCATCCACCACGACAATAGACACGTCCTTGGCAAGCGTCGGGTTCTGAAACCCGTCATCCAGCAAGATCACATCCGCCCCGGCACTGATCGCTTCCAAAGCACCGCGATGGCGGTCGCGGGAAACCCATGCGTCGCAAAACGCGGCCAGCAAAAGTGGCTCGTCGCCCACTTCGGCTGCTTTATGTCGCCGCGTATCAACCCTGACCGGCCCCTCAAGAGAGCCACCGTACCCACGCGACACCACGTGCGGCTGCCAGCCCCAGCTTTTCAGCCGCTCAGCCAGTGCGATGACCGTCGGAGTTTTACCTGTACCGCCGATATTGATGTTGCCGACACAGATCACGGGCACCGGAACCCTGTGCCACGGCCCCTGCTTCATTCTGCGCTCTGAAGCAACGCGCCAAAGAGCAGACAGGGGGGCCAGCATCCGGGCCATAATTCCCGGGCTTTTGGGTGGATTATGCCAGAACCTGGGTTCCTGCATCACGTAACCTCTGCCGGGGGGTCGGGAAGATATTCAAGCAGAAGTTGGAGCGCCCGATCGGTCACCTCAGCACCGCTTGAGCTGATCTCCCACGCCGCATGCGCCATCTCTGCTGCCTTGTCGGGTGACAGAACTCGCCCCACCGCCTTGACCAGATCGTTGACCGATTTCACTTCAACCGTGGCCCCAACCGCAGCCAGACGCTCGTAGATATCAGAGACCTTATGGATATAGGGGCCATGAATAATCGCCGAGCCCAGCGCAGCCGGTTCAAACGGATTATGCCCACCAATACTGACAAGCGACCCGCCCAGAAAACTGACGGGCGCGATCCGGTACCAAAGCCCCATTTCACCCAGTGTATCAGCGAGATAGATCTCGGTGCCGGCGTCGGGCATCTCGCCCTTTGATCGCACAGCGATTTGCCAGCCGTTGGCGGCCAGAGAATCCGCAATTTCAGGCCCCCGTTCCGGGTGCCTTGGGGCAATGATCAGCAGCAAACGCTGCGCTGCCCGCGAAGCCTGGCGGTGTGCTGCGGCGACCATTGCTTCTTCGCCTTCATGCGTCGACGCCGCCAGCCAGACAGGGCGCCCTGCCAGATGTTTGGCAAAGCGGCTTCGCTCCGCTTCATCATGGGGCAACGCGGCAGAGCCTTCTTTCAATGTCCCTGTGACCTCGGCCCGGTCTTTGGGCAGACCGAGGCGTTTCAAATACCGCGCCGTGGCTTCATCCTGCGCCAGTACATGATCAAACCGCCGCAGAAGCGATTTCGCAATCCCCGGAAACCAGCGCCATTTTTCATGTGTGGCGCGGGAAATCCGTGCGTTGATCAAGAGCATCGGAATGTTGGAAGCGTTGGTCTCATACATCAAGGCTGGCCAAAGCTCGCTCTCTGTCCAGACTGCGAGGTCAGGTTTCCAATGATCAAGAAATCCCCGGACGAACGGCCTGACATCGACGGGAACATATTGGTGCTGCGCGTTGTCAAGCAACCTGACCTCAACCATCGCGGCTGAGGTGACGGTTCCGGTGGTGATCAGAAAGTTGAGATCACTGCGCAGATCGCCCAGCCTGCTCACCAGTTCCAGGATCGACAGGGATTCACCGACACTGGCCGCATGAAACCAGACCAAAGTACCTTCGGGGCGGGTTTTGACGGGGTTGCCAAACCGCTCGTTGATCCGCTCGGGGTCTTCCTTGCCGCTCGTGCGCCGCTCTTCAATGCGCTTTTCCGCAAAACCATGCGCGCGCTCGGAGAACGCGAGGTAAGCAGCAAGACCGACCGAACGCCCCATAATGCCCCTGACCTAGCCCAGCTCTTCCGTCGGGCCTGCGGGGGCATCTTCGTCGCGCAATCTGTGGAGATGGGCGATGTAATAGCGTGTATGAGCGTCATCTACCGTGCGCTGCGCTGCAGATTTCCATGCGTCATAGGCGGAATTGTAATCGGGAAAAATTCCCACGATGTCTATTTCATCAACACTCCTGAACGCCGATTTTGTGGGATCGACGAGTTCGCCACCAAAGACGAGGTGCAACCGCTGGGCCATGAAAAACCACTCCTTTTCGTTTCCCGCGGTCTTACGTCAGATCACACGCGTTTGAAAGGGCCGTCAGGGATGTAAATGCGCCAGAAATCCCGCATGAACGCCGGGACTGGCGGCAAGAACACCGGGGCATTTTGACTCCGGGCCGTTAAAGACCAGTCCGGCCCCGTCCCGATCACTGACCGTCGCACCTGCTTCATCACAAATCAGAACGCCGGCAGCGATATCCCATTCCCAGGCGTCGCGCAGCGTGACCATGCCGTCAAACCGGCCTTCGGCAATCAGGCACAGACGATAGGCAAGCGATGAGCGAAAGTGTTTTTCCACCGGTGGCACCCCACCCGGCCAGAGGTCAGGGGCAAGTTGCGGTGTTGCCGCAAGAACCCGCGCCTGCGAAACCCCCTCGCGGCCCGAATGCTGCAAGGGTTGCCCGTTCAGGTAAGCTCCGGCCCCAACTCGGGCCTGATAAGTAAACTCGCGCAGCGGCATATGCACAACTGCGGTCGTAACGACACCGTTTTCGGCGATTGCCAGAGAATGCGCGAATGTTTTCTTGCCATTCACGAAAGACCGGGTGCCATCAATCGGATCAACGATGAAAACCCTTTCAGCTGACAACCGCGATTGGTCGTCTTCGGTTTCTTCGGAAAGCCAACCATAATCCGGGCGCGCCGATAGCAGCTCAGACCGCAACATCGCGTCAATTTCCAGATCGGCCTCGGTGACCGGGCCTTGCCCGTCACCCTTGTTCCAAACTTCCGGTGTCGCGTGAAAATGCCGTTCGGCTATGTCACCTGCCGCTATTGCAGCATCAAGTAAGAGATCAAGATCACGCTCCGGCAATCGTCAGGCCTTCCACCAGCAAACTGGGAATGCGGCGCGACAGGTGCTGGCGCGCATCATTGGCCGGGCGGATTGTTTTCAGCATTTCGCGCAGGTTTCCGGCGATGGTACATTCATTGACAGGCCCTGTCACTTCACCGTTTTCAACCCAGAATCCCGAAGCGCCCCGCGAATAATCCCCGGTGGTCGGATTGATCGAGGTTCCCATCAGCGAAGTGACGATCAGTCCGGTGCCCATCTCGGCAATCAGGTCATCGCGGCTGGCTTTTCCCGGTGTCAAATCCATGTTTCCCGAGGAAGGCGAAGGGGGTGAAGACGTCCCACGTGAGGCACTGGCAGTGCTTTCCATGCCAAGCCGTCGTGCCGTAGCCAGATCAAGGGTCCAGCCCTGCAAAATTCCGTCTGCAACCAGTGTGCGACAAGCCACAGGCAAACCCTCACCGTCAAAGGGGCGCGAGGCTGAAGCCCGCGGCCTCAAGGGATCTTCCGTCAGGGATATTCCCTTCGGTAAGATCTGTTCGCCATTCGCGTCGCGCAGCCAGCTTGAGCCGCGTACGATTGATGATCCATTGATGGCCATCAGCAAATGCCCGATCAGCGATGACGAAATTCGCTCGTCAAACAAGACCGGAAAAGCGCCTGTCGGGGGTCGTTTAGGGCCCATGCGCAACACAGCGCGCAGGCCGGCTTCTTTGCCAATCCAGTCTGCGCTGGGCAAATCTGCCTGATAGCTTCGCGACTCGCCGCTATAATCCCTTTCCATCGACAGGCCTTGGCCGGTGATGGCGACACAGGAAATTGAACTGCCGGTGCGCTCATACCCTCCTGAAAATCCGTTCGAAGTCGCCAGATGCACCCCATGTCTTGAATAGCCCGCCGATGCACCTTCAACCTGCGAAACCCCCTTGACGGACAGAGCCGCCGCTTCGGCTGAAAGGGCGCTTTTTTCCAGGTATTTTGGCGAGGGTTCGTTGGCAGGATCCGCCAGTTCCAGTGCCTCAAGGTCCCATTTTGTTGCCAGCTGGTCAGGCTCCGCCAGCCCGATGGAGCTATCCTCGGGCGCTTCGCGCGCCATGGCAACCGCGCGTTCCGCCATGGTTGTGATTGTTTCGGGTCGGGTATCAGACGAGGAAACACAGGCCTGGCGCTGCCCCAGCAACACCCGTAATCCGATATCGACGCCTTCCGATCTTTCGGCATGTTCAAGGGCACCGGACAGCACATCGATTGAAATCGAACTGCCGGAAACCACCAGAGAGTCGGCGCTGTCAGCCCCGGCCTTGCGGGCAGCCGAGATCAGAGCTTGCGCCAGTGTTTCAAGATTTTCTGTCATTTCCCCTGCCTGACTGCCACAGCACCGTGCTTTGGATTAATGCAATCAGCAAGTCAGGTTCAAGGGCAGCGGGCAAACAGACTGCCCGCTGCCAATATGTTCTTGCCTTATTGGATGCGCTGTCCGTTGGCCATGATTGCACCTTCCGGCGTCACTTCGATCTTGGATTCAAAGTGATCTTCGCCAACAGGTTTGGCAAACGCACCCAGCATGGCCCGCAGCCCCATTGAAGCGTCTTCGGGCACCAGACCAATGGCAACCAGGCTATCGAGCAATCCAAAGCCACCCTTAAGGCTCAGATTGAGTTCGCCGTTTGGCAGTGGGATGCCATCAATAACCACCGGGTTATCCATGTTCAGTGTAAACGCCCCGGCACCTTCAAGCAGGGCACCGGCAATCGACGCAGTCAGCTCATTGATGTCCAGCGACAGTGGCAGCATCGGCGGGCCGTCCATATTGTCGATCTTGGCCAGCGTTTCCATATCCATCAGGTTGACCAAAACCATCATCTTGCCGCTTACATCCATTGCAATCGTGGCCGGATCGCGCGACAGCGTCTGACCGGGATCGAACATGCCCCAGATCGCCTCGCTGATGCTGAACCCTCTCAAAGCCACGCGCGCATGATAATCAGCAGGCTCTGCCGATTGGGCCAGTGGAATGCTGAACGAAATTTCAGCTTCGTCATAGTCAAGCGTGATTGCCGGGAACGGAATCTCGGATGATGTGAGGTTAAGATCGACCCCTTTTTCGATGATTTCATAAGCAATCACCTCGGGCGAGATTTCCGCCGCAAAGCGCCCGCCATCGGCTGTGGCGATCATGGCAAACCGATCGCTGCCATCCTGAAAATTCACATCGACACTGGCTGGCCCACCCTCCAGTTCTGCATCAAATGCAAAACCGGCCGCAAGAAGCTCGAACGGATCATCCGTTGCCTTAAGTTCACCCGAACCGGAGGCAACCAAATCGGCAAAGCTGGCCTTTAATGAAAAGGTGCCATCGCCATCCGGATCTTGCGCATTCACCAGCATGCCCAAGCTTTGAATGCTGTAGTCACCCCCGATTCTGTGCCGGTCTTCTTCCAGTTTTTCGATGGAATAGTCGCTTGCGAATTCGCCGGAACTGATCGAACCACTAACGGGTATGGATTCACCTTCGACAGTCAGGCTTTCGAGGCTCACATTCATGCTGGATCCGCTACTTTCGATCCGCATATTATCCAGCGATCCGGAGACAAGCGCCTGAAAATCTGGCATCTCCACATCAAGTACAGCGACCGCCTCGACCTCTCCGCCCTCGGAAAACTGAATTGTGTAGGAGGTGATATCCGGCAGCTGAATTTCAGCGCCACCGTCACCAGAATCCAGAAATGTCATTTCCCCCAGAATAATGGTGATCTGACCACCATCATCCGGTAAATCCATTGTCAGCGACAGATCGCTGATGGCAATCGCGCCACCGGATACCTCTTCCGAACCGATTTCGACAGTATAGCCGAAGGACTCGTAATACCCGATCAGCCCGTCGCGCACCTCCTGGGCCGAAATGTCCGCATAGGCCGGAACCGCTAATGCCAGTGACAATGCACCGGCCGAAATTCCAGAATAGAATGCCGTTTTCATGATAAACCTCTTACTTGGGATAAACTCGCCTAAGCATCTCCCCTTGCCCTTCCCTCGTCAAGTTTATTAGAGGGATGCGCGGCATTTCGCTTGCATTCAATTACCGCCTCGGATTTTGTCTGGCGGTAAAAAATTCAAAGGGGCAGAAATGACCTGGTCACCTGACAAAACCGAAGTCAAAAGCTGGAACGAGTGGGACACGCTGCGCCACGTGATCGTGGGCAAAGCCGATGATTGCCATATCCCACCGGAAGAACCCGCCCTTGACGCCAAGGTTCCCGAAGACAGCGACATGCGCGGCCAGTGGGGACGGCGGCCGCAAGAGACGATTGACCGGGCGAACGAGCTTCTGGACAATTTCGCCGATCAGCTGCGCAAGCGCGGAGTGCGCGTCGATCGCCCGACACCTACCGACTTTTCCCTGCCCGCCACCACACCCGATTTCCACACCGACAGCCAGTTCGGCTGCATGCCACCGCGCGACGTGTTGCTTACCGTCGGCCACGAGATACTCGAAGCCACGATGTCCTATCGCTGCCGCTGGTTTGAATACCTCTGCTACCGGCCTCTGATGCAGCAGTATTGGGAGGAAGACCCGAACTTCCGCCACGAGGCCGCGCCCAAACCGCGCCTGACAGATGCCGATTATCACCGCGATTACCTCTCCGACAAAATCGGTGTCGCCAAGCGACTGAAATGGGCTGAAGAGAAATTCTTTGTCACGACCGAAGAAGAGCCCCTGTTTGATGCCGCCGACGTGTTGCGCTTTGGCAAGGATCTGGTGGTGCAGCACGGGTTCACAACCAACCTCAAGGGCATAGAATGGATTCGCCGGCATTTCCCCGATCACCGGGTGCATGCAGTTAACTTTCCGGGCGATCCCTACCCGATCCACATCGACGCCACCTTCACGCCCCTGCGCCCCGGCCTCATCCTCAACAACCCGCAACGCCGTCTGCCGCAGGAGCAGCGCGAAATGTTCGAGAAAAACGGCTGGGAAATCGTCGACAGCGCCCAACCGGCCCACAATTCGCCCCCACCGCTCTGCTACTCCTCAACATGGTTGTCGATGAACGTGCTGGTTTTGGACCCCAAAACCGTCTGCGTCGAGAAATCCGAGGTCTATCAGGCTGAACAGATGGACAAGATGGGCATGGAAGTCGTCGAAGTCGAGTTACGCGACGCCTACGCCTTCGGCGGCGGGCTGCATTGCTGCACGGCGGATGTGTATCGGGATGGGGAGTGCGAGGATTATTTTCCCGTGGGATGATATTTTGCTAGCATTTAAAGGTTATTTTCAGAATGTTGCTTTGAGCTGCAAGAGAGCCTAGGTTTGAGACATGGATGGAAATAGCGAGAATTTCCCTATTCTTGGAGCTGGGGTCTACAGTGTTCCAGAAGCATCAAGGCTGCTTGGAGTTTCTCAACAGCAACTTCGACGATGGCTTGTTGGTAGCGATCGATTTGAACGCGTATGGTCATCCGACTACGATGAGTGTGGAGATTTCCTCGAGATAAGCTTCACCGACTTGATGGAGGCACGAGTGGTCAATGCACTTCGCAGTCAGGGTGTTTCGCTTCAGCATATCCGCAAGGCACGAGAAATCGCTCGGGCGCAATTTAACTTAGAGAAACCGTTTTCTACAGGGAGATTTCGAACTGACGGGAAGAGGGTATTTTGGGAAGCCGCACAAAAACTCGCAGCTGTGGATCCAAAACTAGAAGACCTGATGACCGGCCAAATGATTTTTTGGTCTGTTGTCGAAAGAACATTTAAGTCAGTCGATATCGAAGGTGGACTTGCACGCCGCTGGTGGCCACAGAACCGCAAACGTTCAATCGTTCTTGACCCCCTTCGTTCGTTTGGACAACCAATTTTGGACAAGACTGGAATTCCCACCGCAGCTTTGAAAAATGCATTCGATGCCGAAGGTGAAGCCTCGATTGTAGCAAGACTCTTTGAGGTTTCAAAAAAGGAAGTTGTGGATGCAATTGAGTTTGAGGAACGATTGACTGCTTGAATTTTCTTATTGATCACAACATGTCACCGCATATCGCTCGGTCGTTAAACGCAGTAACGAAACCGTATTTTGAAGATCGCGTTGTTGCGCTGGTGGACAAATTTCCTATAAACATCAAAGACACTGACTGGATTGGTGCCTTGGCAACCGAGCGAGAATGGTGTTTCTTAACTGCTGACAAAAGACTTTCACGCTCACAAGTTGAAAAATCGGCAATCAGACGGGCTGGCTTAACCGGGTTTATACTTTCACCTGGTCTCCGCAAGAGGAGGGTCGTTGAGCAAACAGCGCGGTTGCTGCTTCAGTGGTCGCTCATTTCCAGCCAAGCAAGAATGGTTTCAGGCGGTGCTTTGTTCGAAGCTCCTCTTACAGGGAAAAAGCTAAAAAGCGTCCCATTCTAAACTTGTGGTTGTTTAGGTAACCCCTGCAACGCCTACGCTTTCGGCGGCGGGCTGCATTGCTGCACGGCGGATGTGTATCGGGATGGGAAGTGCGAGGACTATTTTTCGAAGCAGTAAATGAAGTCTCTGCGATTGTTGTTATGATAAGAGGGGTCGTAACCGCACATCAAAGGGAAGCCTAATGGCATCGCTTATCAACACCACCGGTAAGGAAGTCCTCCTGCCAAGGATCACGTCGGCTTATCGCGAAAGCCTGTTTGACGCTGATGGCCGGGAATACTTCGATCTGGAAGCTGGCGTCTGGTGCCTTTCTCTGGGCCACAACCACGAATGCACGCGCGATGTGTTTGCTGGTAAGGCCCGGGACTTGCAACACTCCGGCTATATCTATGCATCCGGCGCGTCCGAGATTGCCGCAGACAGGGTTTGCAGGTTTGCCGGTCTACCCAATGGAGCTTGCCTGTTTTTGTCATCGGGGAGCGAAGCCATTGAGTTTGCGCTTCAGGTGGTTGCCGCAATCGGGCAACCGGGTGATCTGCTTACTCTGCCCAAAGCCTATCTTGGGTCGTATAGCCGAACGACGGAGCGGGGCGAAGGCTGGAGCGAATTGCCCTGGTCAATGACGGAGTTCAATGCCATGGGGGCGAAGCTGCCCACCCGAACGTCCGCTTTCCTGTTCGAGCCGGGCAGCGCGGGTGGTGAGGTGCGCTTCCCTGAAGTCGACTACGTCAGACACATAGTGGGTGAAGTCCGCAAGCAAGGTGGACTGATCATGGTCAATGAGGTCACAACAGGGGCGGGAAGAACCGGCAGGAACTGCGCCTATCAGCACAGCGGAATCACCCCGGATATCGTCGTAATGGGAAAGGGGATCGGAAATGGCTATCCGGTCAGTGCAATCGTTCTGTCGCAAACTGCGGCAGCAAAGTTGCACGCAAGCCCTCTGCGGTACATGCAATCCCATCAAAACGATCCGCTCGGAGCCCGGATCGCGGACCGCGTGATCGAAGTCATTGAGAACGAAAAACTGGCGAACCGTGCGGCCATTGTGGGGCAGGATCTGCTTGATCGACTTAAGGAGCTGGAATGCAATGAAGCGGTAAAGGAAGTCAGGGGCAAAGGATTTATGATCGCGATTGAATTCCGGACAGCCGAAAACTGCGCATCAATTCACGCTGCCTTGCTGAATGCCGGGTTTGTGACGACCAATCGGGGCACCATGATTCGCCTGGACCCGCCGCTGAATACCAAATCCGACACGCTGAATCGCTTTGTGGAGTGTTTGTCCGGATTGCTTCACAACGCTTGAACCACAGCTGATTGCTCTATCTTCGGTATCAGGTGTCCAGCGCCAAATCAGGCCCCCCCGACCTCAAGGAAGTACCCTATCTTGGCGTAGTCAGGCACGGCCCCGGCGGTACAAAGCGCCTTGAACCCGGGCGTTTGCGATTGGCCTGAACCCGATGATCAGACCGCGCTGGCTTCAATCCCAAGCGCGATCGCCGTGAAGAAACAGACCGAGGCCGCTGTGACTAATCCGTGCCAGATGGCGTTGGAGAATTTCAGACTCTCCCAGAGGTGAAAAACAACACCAAGAGTATAGAGAAGCCCACCGATGGTGATCAGCGCCAAGGCGATGACAGGCAGGATTGCGTAGAGTGATCCGGCCAGCAAAACCGACAACCAGCCCATGATCAGATAAAGCGCAATGCCGTTTTGGTTGGGGTTATTCCAGAAGAACAATTTGCGCATCATGCCAAACCCGGCCAGCCCCCAGACGACAAGAAGGACCAGATAGGAAGTCACACTGCCGATCATGAACACGAGCGGCGTGTAGGTGCCTGCGATTTTCAGATATATTGCCGCGTGATCTATGCGGCGGAACGTCGGTCGCAGATCCACCCATGGAGTGAAGTGATAGATCGCCGAGGCCAGAAAGGTTGCGATAAGGGTCAGTCCATAGACCGACAGGGCAAAGGTCTGCTCACCGCTTACACGACCAAAAGTCCACACGATGATCCACACAGATCCGGTGAGCGCACCTGTAATACCCAGCACATGGACGGTGGCATCGGCCACCCGTTCAGAAAAGGCATAGGTTGGATAGGCGGGTTCATGTTTTTGCATCAACAACCCATACAGCCACCTGGAAATCAGGCATAGCCCGGCTTTGACCTGTCGGCGGGAAAGCGCTGGTTCACTTGTCGGCTGCTTGGATCTGACGCAGGCCGGTGAAGCTTTTCGCGAACGATCAAATCGTATTTCCTGTTGGGCCAAACAACCACTTTCACAGTGCCGAAAGCAATCCTACTCTTCTAAACGATCATCAGAGTCGCGATCGCGCAAATATCGCCTCGCGAGCGGAAATTGCGGCAACCATGCCTCGCGGTTGACAATCCAGCTTTCATAGGTCGGCATCAACTGGTCAGGGTCATCCAGCGCCCCGAGATGCACTTCGATTTCATCTGCACTGCGTGCAAAAACCGACGAACCGCAACGTGGGCAGAAATTGCGCCCGGCATATTCACGTGTTTCGCCTATGATCACTACCGCGTCTTCGTGAAAAACAGCGGCGGCGTAAAAAAGAGCCCCGTGGTGCTTGCGGCAATCCAGGCAGTGGCAAAGACCAACCCGGTAGGGGCGCCCTGACGCCACGAGTTGAACATCACCGCACAGACAACTGCCTTTGAACCGGTCCATGCTGCTTTTCCCTCCAAAGTCAGGTTGCCTTAATGTTTACAGCGTACCCCACCGAGCGTCTATCCGGGCTGCACAGCCTATTCGCACCTCTCCGAAATACTGCACCTTCTGCCGGTCCCCGACCGCACAGATTACCGCAGCAAGGCGATGCGAAAGTTCGTTGAGTCACCTGGCTACCATAACCGCCGCATGGGCCTTTCCGCCAAAATATGGTGTACCTACGATATATACAGAGGTTTTTTTGTCTTCACCCGCAACATACAGTTGCTATCAGATTCAACGCGCGCTATCTCTTCGCGCACAGGTGCATAGACGCGGTAGTGCATTAGCTGACGCTGATGGCGGGGTTTGGTTGCTCAGGCAGTCGGACCCCGTTCATTTTTGGGGGCGGTTGGCCTGCGGTCGGCGTAATCCACAGAAAAAAGACGTCAGGTGCTCAGACGCGGTCTTTGCATTGTGCCCACAAGGAACACATCCTGACGCCTTTCCTGAACTTTCCACCCGTAGGGCTTTCGGCTCACAGCTCTGGTTCCTAAGAACCTTCGCCTCCTTTTCCGTTTCGAAAAACTTCCAAGGTTTGCTTCAACTCCGCGTTAACCCGCCTTTTCGTCCAAGTCCCGAAGAACCTTTTCGATCTTGCTTGTTTCCGTGAAATCTTCACGTTCTGGGTCAGTTCCGAAGAACCTCCTCATCCCGCTTCGACTTCTGGGAGCCTTTGCGTACCGCTCGTATTCCGAAGAACCTTCGCGATACAAGAACGATTGCAAAACAAAGCGATTCCCGCAAGAAAAATCCGGGGTTGTATGTAGATTTCTTGTGGATAACTTGTTGATATTCTTGTGGAAATACAAGTGGATAAGTTGAAATTGTCGTTGGATCAGAAGCGCTTGCCAGCCCAAAAGGTAAATGCAGATGCCAACCTCACTTTTCCTTTTCCTGCCAACGATATTCACAACTTTGGGTCGAATTCATTTCGTGATATACTGCCTGCACCCATTAGTGCGAGAAAGATTCATGTCACAAAATCATATCAGTTTCACCAGTTTCAATCTTTACAATCTGAACGAGCCCGGCCTGAGGATCTATCGCGACAGCGACGGATGGAACCAGGCCGAGTACGATTTGAAAATCGAGTGGACGGCGCGGGTTCTGCGGGAAATGCAGGCCGATGTCATTGGCTTTCAGGAGCTTTGGCACAAGCAGTCACTCACGAATGCCCTGGTCGCTGCCGGGCTTGATCAGGAGTATACGGCAGTCGCCCCTGACGATCATGCAGGGCAGAAAATCATCTGCGCGGCTGCGGTCAGAACCAGTATTCTGCATGAGGCACCGGTCTGGATTGACGATTTCCCGGATGCCTTCAGGCTACAATCCGGCAGATCTGATGCGCAAACCTCGGCAATTTCGGTTGAGGTCGACTCCTTCTCGCGCCCGGTTCTGCATCTCAAGGTCAAACCGCGTGACAATTCGCCGGTGATCAATGTCTTCGTCTGCCATTTCAAATCCAAAGGCTCCACGCCTATTGGCAACGAAGGCTGGTATCGCGACAATGTCGATAAATACCGGCCGCATTCCGGCGCCATCGGCAGCGCAATATCAACCGTGCGACGCACCGCCGAGGCGACCGCTTTGCGCATCATCATCAGTGATCTGATGGAAGGGGCCGATACTCCGGTTGTGGTACTGGGCGATTGCAATGACGGGCGGCTTTCAAACACACTGAACATTCTGACAGGCCAACCCAGCTTTCTGCATCCGCTCAGCGCTGGCGGGGCGGATAAGGGGCTTTATACCGCGCAAACGCTTCAGCAATACCGCAGCCAGCGCGATGTATATTACACCCATATCTACAAGGACACGCGCGAAAGTCTCGACCATATTCTGGTTAGTGAAGAATTCTACGACCATAGCCGCGACCGGATCTGGGCCTTCGATGGTCTTGATATCGCCAATGATCACCTGAACGCTGAGGATCACAAGATCACCGGCACTGGGGATCATGGAATTATCCGTGCACATTTCAAATACAAACCCGCATAATCCGGCAGAAGACCCACCTCTGCCCAACCTGATAATCCGCTAAGTGGATGCGCCGGGTATCCGGCCTTGCAAGTGCCGAAAATCCTGAGTGTAATAACTGAGTGACAGGAGGCACGCCCCAATGCAGATTGTTCCTTTAACCGGCTCTCTCGGCGCCACGATTACCGGGGCTGATATTCGCAAGGATGCTGATTGGCCTGCCCTGCGGCAGGCCTTTGTTGATCATGGCGTCATCGTCATCCGTGAGCAGATTATTACACCAGACGAGCACCTTAATTTCGCGCGCCGCTGGGGCAACATCAATGTGAACCGGTTTTTTACTCCACTTGATAGCCATCCGAATATCGCAGTTGTCTTGAAGGAACCCGACCAGAAATCCGCCATTGGCGAGGAATGGCACACCGACCATTCCTACGACACTGAACCGGCGATGTGTTCAATTCTGCACGCGATTGAGGTTCCTCCAACAGGCGGTGATACCTGTTTCAGCTCTATGTATGCGGCATATGACGCGCTTTCAGATCAATTCAAGGAATTATTGAAAGGCCTCAAAGCCTGGCACTCCTCACGCCACGCTTTCGGATTTGCCGTGGCCGAGCACGAACAGTATTCAGAGGGACGGTTACACAATCCGGCCGCCGCAACTCAGGATTCACTGCATCCCGTAGTGATTAAGCACCCGTTGTCGGGCCGAAAGGCGCTTTTTGTGAACCCTGATTTCACAACGCGTATCGAGGGGTTTGACAAGGCGGAATCCGATGCAATTCTCGCCTTCCTCTATACCCATTGCCAGAAAGCAGATTTCCAATGCCGTGTGTCGTGGCACAATGGCGATGTCACGATGTGGGACAATCGCGCAACCCTGCATAAGGCGATAAACGACTATCAGGGACAGCGGCGCTATATGCACCGGGTGACCGTCGATGGCTGCGCTCTCAGCCCTGCTTAGGAAAAGGGAACTTCAATGACCGACCTGACCGGTAAAACCGTCCTTATCACCGGTGCCTCGCGCGGAATTGGCGAGGCTGCAGCACGCGCATTTGCCGATGACGGTGCGAATGTGGCGCTGGTCGCCCGGTCGGTGGGCGAGATCAGCAGGATAGCTGCTGATATCGGCCCGAACGCAATCGCCATCAGCTGCGATGTCAGCAACCGCGCGTCGGTCACTGCAGCTGTAAAAGAAACTGTCGGTAGGTTTGGCGGACTTGACATCCTCATTGGCAACGCTGGTCTGATTTCTCCCATAGGCCCGATTGATCAGATTGATCCAGACGACTGGGACAAGGTGATCGACGTGAACGTCAAAGGTGTCTTTTACGGAATTCGCGCTGCTCTTCCCCATATGACCTCCGGCGGCACGATCCTGACCATCGGTTCTGGCGCAGCCACTTCGGCGCTGGAGGGTTGGAGCCATTACTGCACCTCAAAGGCTGCTGTGCACCACCTGAATGCCTGTCTGCACAAAGAGATGGGGCCAAAGGGCATCCGCGCTATTGTCCTGTCACCCGGCACGGTCGCAACCCAGATGCAGCACGAGATCCGCGAGTCCGGCATCAATCCGGTGGCCCAGATGGCCTGGGAAGAACATATTCCACCTGAATGGCCGGCACGCACACTGATCTGGATGTGCAGTGCCGAAGCTGACGACTATCTCGGGGGTGTCATCTCGCTTCGTGAAGATGCAATCCGCCGCCGGGTCGGACTGATTACATGATTGATCTTGCGAAAGACGGCGGTCTGTGGACGGTCACTCTCAATCGTCCTGGCAAGGCTAATGCGCTGAGCATTGCGATGCTGGAGCAGCTTGATGATATTTTTGCCGCGGCACAGGACGATCAGAATCTGCGGGCGCTTGTGGTGACCGGTGCCGGTGAGCGGGTGTTTTGTGCCGGGGCTGATCTTGGCGAAGCACGCAGTGGCAGCTCGATCACTACCAACCCGATATGGGAAAGCGTTTCCGGTCGTCTTTCCGGGTTACCCTGTCTGACCATCGCTGCCCTGAACGGAACCTTGGCAGGGGGTGGGTTTTGCCTGGCCCTGGCTTGCGATCTCAGGATTGCAGTTCCGGACGCGAAGTTCTTCTATCCGGTTTTGCAGAATGGGTTTCTTCCCCAGCCATCGGATGTAAAGCGCATGAACGCACTGATCGGACCGTCGCGCAGCCGTCTGATACTGCTGGCCGGGCAAAAACTGGCTGCCCCCGAGGCGAAGGAGTTTGGCCTGATTGACCGAATTGCTGAGGCTGCAGAATTTCCAACCCTGATTGCCGAACTCTCAAAGGCTGCGCTCAGCGGCAAGCCAGAGGTTCTGACAGCGATCAAGCGACTTGCCGATCCATTGCTGACAGATGAGGTGTTGAGGGATTGCTTTGCAGCAGTTTACGAAGGGAACGCTGATGCAGGAGACCGTATTCGCACTGGTCGGTGACCTAATCGACTTTTAGCTCGCGAGGTGGGTACCGATATTCTTCACTTTATACATTAATTAACCACAATAAACCTTTATAATTACGTCATTTTTGTCATATTCTATGTTAAGCCGATCTGGCACATAATCAGTCGTCACCATCATCCCGGGTCCAATTATACGGACTGTTTTGGAAAATCGCATGGTTTCAACGACTTGCTTGTCAGAGCCGATAAGATACTGCAGCTCTGACGCGCCGCAGGCATCGCCGCTTCCGTTGGCTTCAACGGGGGCTGCGTGAAAGGTTGTCATGGCCAGTGCTATGATCGTCAGGAACTTCATTCCAATCCTCCCAGAGTTCGGCGAACCGCGCCTTGCCAACCCTGATATGAACGCTCCCGCGCCTCTGGGTCAAGCCGTGGTTCAAATCGTTTTTCCTGTGCCCAGCGCTCAGTAAAGACCGCAGGATCTGCGCAAATCCCAGCTGACAGGCCTGCCAGATAAGCCGCCCCCAGCGCCGTTGTTTCGGTGACGACAGGACGGTCCACAGGCGCATTCAGTTGATCAGCGATTGCCTGCATTGTCCAGTCACTGGCCGTCATTCCACCATCGACACGCAGTACCGTGTCGCCTGCGCCAGACCAGTCGGCACGCATCGCCTCGATCAGATCGCGGGTTTGAAAGGCCACGCTTTCAAGTGCCGCTTTGGCAATCTCGGCCGGCCCACTGGCGCGCGTCAGTCCGAAAATCGCACCCCGGCAATCTGCATCCCAATAGGGCGCACCCAGTCCGGTAAAAGCCGGCACCATAAAGACTTGCTGGCCGGGATCAGCTGAATTTGCCAGCGCCCCGGTTTCAGAGGCTGACTCAATAATCTTTAGCCCATCCCGCAACCACTGCACCGCAGAACCGGCCACAAAGATCGAACCCTCCAGCGCATAGGTCACCTTGCCGCCGATCTGATAGGCGATCGTTGTGAGCAACCGGTTGTGAGACACCACTCTCTCATCACCCGTATTGAGCAGTGCAAAACAGCCCGTGCCATAGGTTGATTTCAGCATTCCCGGGCTGAAACACGCCTGCCCAACAGTTGCCGCCTGCTGATCCCCCGCAACCCCGCGAATAGGAATCTCTGCGCCGAAAATCGACGCATCCGTGGCCCCAAAATCGCCGGATGAATCGCGGACATCAGGTAAAACGGCTGGCGGAATGTCAAAGAGCGCCAGCAGCTCCTCGTCCCACTCACCCTCAACGATATTATAGAGCATCGTGCGCGAGGCGTTCGTGGCGTCAGTTGCGTGCACCTTTCCCCCGGTCAGTTTCCAGACCAGAAAGCAATCCACCGTTCCAAAGAGCAATTTGCCCGCCTCAGCCTTTTGCCGGGCATCGCCGACATTGTTCAGAATCCAGGCAAGTTTGGTGGCCGAGAAATAAGGATCGAGAAGCAGACCGGTTTTCTCGATGATCATCGCTTCGTGCCCATCGGCCTTAAGGTCAGCGCAGATTTGTGCTGTTCGCCGGTCCTGCCAGACAATTGCGTTGCAGACGGGGACACCGGTTTCTTTGTCCCAAACCACAACCGTCTCGCGCTGGTTCGCAACCCCGATTGCGGCGACTGAAGCTGTATTTACCCCTGCAAGTGCCGTCTTGCAGGTCGCCAAAGTAGTTTGCAGAATGTCCTCCGGATCGTGTTCAACCCATCCTGATTGCGGGAAATGCTGGGTGAATTCCTCCTGTCCAACCGCCTTAGGCTGCAAATCCGCATCAAACAAGATTGCCCGGCTGGAAGTCGTGCCCTGATCTATCGCCAGAATATGAGTCATTGCCTGTTCTCCGCCAACCAATCTTCAAGCGCTGCGATTTCAGCGTCGCTCATGCGCAAACCGCATTTCGTGCGCCGCCAAATGATATCTTCGGCCGTTTCGGCCCATTCCCGTTCAATCAACCACCTAAGCTCGGCCTCGGAAATCCCGGCGCCAAAATCTTTGCCGGATTCACCGGGCTGCCCAAGCACTTTCCACGCCAGCGTGCCATATGAGGCCACCAGCCGGCGAGCAGTACGGGGCTCAAGATCAGGATAGTCCTTTTGCAGTTTTGCCACCAGCGCCGGTCGGCCATCAAACTCGAAATCACCGCCAGGCAATGGGGTGTGATCAGTCCATGGGTGGCCCTGCATGGGCAGATAGGGGGCAAACGAAGCTACAACCTCTTCCGCCAGTTTGCGGTAGGTGGTGATTTTTCCACCAAAAACATTGATCAACGGCAATACGCCCGCCTGATCTTCAAGCTGGATGTGATAGTCACGCGAGGCCTTGCTGGCGCTTCCTTCCAGTGCATCGTCAAGCGGGCGCACACCCGCGAAAGACCAGACAACGTCTAATTCCTTTATCGGGTTGGCAAAATACTCCGAAGCGGCGGTGCACAGATACTTTTTTTCGGCATCTGTACATTCAGCCATCGCAGGATCGCCCCGATGATCGACATCCGTGGTGCCGATCATGGTGAAGTCCTCCTGATAAGGAATGGCAAATATGATCCGGCCATCGGCGTTTTGAAAGAAATAGGCGCGGTTATGTGCATACAGGCGCGGTGTCACAATATGCGAGCCTCGCACCAGCCGGATCGGGTCAGAGATCTTGTGGTCGAACACGTTTTCGATGACGCGATTCACCCATGGGCCACCGGCATTTACAACCGCTGTCACATTGATTTTACGTTTGTTTTTGTTGTTCTGGTCCTGCAACTCGCATATCCAGACCCCTTTATCGCGCTTGGCCGAGAGCACCCGCATGCGCGTTTGAATGACCGCACCGCGATCCGCTGCATCCCGCGCGTTCAGTACAACCAGACGCGCGTCATCCACTGAACCATCTGAGTATTCAAATGCGCGCCTGAGCTCGGGTTTCAACGCCCGACCGGCGATGTCTTTTCTAAGATCAAGCGGCTTGGTCGGAGCCAGCAGCTTGCGCCCACCAAGGCTGTCGTAAAGAAACAGGCCAAGACGCAGCAACCAGGCCGGACGCATCCCTTTGGCATGGGGTAGGATGAACCGCATGGGTTGCGCGATATGCGGCATATTTCGAAGCAGGACCTCGCGTTCGATCAACGCCTTTCTGACCAGCAGGAATTCATACTGTTCCAGATACCTGAGGCCCCCGTGAAAAAGCTTGGTCGAGGCTGACGAGGTTGCCGAAGCCAGATCCCCCTGCTCACAGAGCAGAACAGACAAACCCCGGCCCGAAGCATCGCGCGCGATCCCGGCGCCGTTCACCCCTCCTCCGATCACCAGAAGGTCATAGGTTTCCTGTTTTTTTGCCACCCGAATTCCTGCCGATGTGCCACCAATCACAAGATGAAGCCATCGCGCGATTACATCAATGTCGAAAAGGAAAATTCGGCGATCTCTTTGATTGCATCGTGGATTGAAATCAACCAATGTGTCGGCTGAAATAATACTTAAGGGGGGAAATAATATGAAAACGCGCGCAGCAGTCGCACTTGAAGCCGGGAAGCCACTCGAGGTGATGGAGGTAAATCTCGACGGACCTCGGGCCGGCGAAGTTCTGGTTGAAATCAAGGCAACCGGGATATGCCACACCGACGAATTCACCCTTTCAGGCGCCGATCCCGAGGGGATGTTTCCCGCAATTCTTGGCCATGAAGGTGCTGGTGTGGTGGTTGAATGCGGCCCAGGCGTCACCTCGGTAGAGCCCGGCGATCACGTAATCCCCCTCTATACACCTGAATGCCGCGAGTGCGAATACTGCCTTAACCCCAAAACCAATCTCTGCCAGTCGATCCGTTCAACTCAGGGGCAGGGTGTGATGCCCGACGGCACATCGCGTTTCACCATGCTCGATGGTACACCCATTCTGCATTACATGGGGTGCTCGACGTTCTCCAACCACACTGTGTTGCCGGAAATCGCATTGGCCAAAGTGCGCAAGGACGCACCGTTTGACAAGATCTGTTACATCGGCTGTGGCGTTACCACTGGCCTTGGTGCGGTTATGAACACTGCCAAGGTCGAACAGGGATCAACGGCGATTGTCTTTGGTCTTGGTGGTATTGGCCTCAATGTCGTGCAGGGCTTGCGTCTTGCGGGGGCGGATCAGATTGTCGGTGTTGATCTGAACCCGGCCAAAGTCGATATGGCAACGAAATTCGGCATGACGGACTTTGTGAACCCTACTGAGGTTGACGGCGATCTTGTCGGCCATCTGGTGGAACTGACCGGCGGTGGCGGTGATTATACATTCGATGCAACGGGCAATGTCGGTGTCATGCGCACAGCACTTGAAGCAGCACATAAAGGCTGGGGCGAAAGCGTGATTATCGGCGTGGCCCCTGCGGGCGCTGAGATATCGACCCGACCGTTCCAGCTTGTCACGGGTCGTGTCTGGCGCGGCACCGCTTTTGGCGGTGCACGTGGCCGCACCGATGTGCCGAAAATCGTTGACTGGTACATGCAGGGCAAGGTTGAGATTGACCCGATGATCACCCACAAACTGTCACTTGATGACATCAACAAGGGCTTTGATCTGATGCACGCGGGCGAAAGCATCCGGGCGGTGGTGGAGTATTGATCGTGTGACCTGCAAAACCTGAAGCGCGTTAACCACGATCCGGTGCGGCGTTTGAGATTTGTTAAGAATAAGTCTATATTTTGCAGGAACGAAAAGTCTTATCGAATCATCACTTTCTAATTGACCCCGCCGAGTTGCAGCTCGGCGGGGTCTCTTATTCAGGGCACTCCCTGAATAAACTTGATAGCTGCAATCAGCAGCCCAATGGCCGCAATCGCCACTATCAATGCTCGAAAAGTCTTATTGCTCATTCATCATCACCTCCTTTCACCACGATGGTTCGTGGTGAAATGATCATGCGACCGCTTTGGTTAGCGAGCGGTTAAACCTTCCCCAATTGTCCCATTGCGGCTCAAGCGGTTTCACGCATGGCGCTCTTGGGGCCAAAGTTATAGATTTAAACCTTAACCTCATTAACCACGATCCGGGTGCGCGTTTGAGATTTGTTAAGAATAGATCTATAGTCTGCCGGAACGAATGGTCTTGTTACATCATCACTTTCTAATTGGCCCCGCCGAGTTGCCGCTCGGCGGGGTTTCTTATTCAGGGAACACCCTGAATAAGTTTGATGATTGCAATCAGCAGCCCTATTGCCGCGATCGCTAACATCAGAAGTCGAATGACCTTATCATTCATTCATCATCACCTCCTTTCTCCACGAAGGTTCGTGGTGAAGTGATCATGTGACCGGTTTGGTTAGCGAGCGGTTAAACCCTCCCCCATTGCCCGGTTGAAGCTCCGGCGATTCCGCGCTAGGCACGGCTGGAACAATCGGGGGCGATCCATGAAAACCATCTCGGAAAACAAGTGCTTTGGCGGCGTTCAGGGTGTCTATTCGCATGTTTCGAAATCCTGCAAATGCGACATGACCTTCGGTCTGTTCCTGCCGGCAGAAGCAAAACTCGGTAGCGTACCTGTTCTTTGGTACCTCTCGGGCCTGACCTGCACCCATGAAAACGCGATGATCAAAGCCGGGGCGCAGACCTGGGCAGCAGAACACGGCATCGCGCTTGTCTTTCCGGACACCTCGCCTCGTGGCGAAAGCGTACCGGATGACGAGGATTATGCACTGGGCCAAGGTGCCGGATTTTATGTCAATGCAACCCAAGCCCCCTGGGCAGAGCACTTTCAGATGTGGGACTACATCACTGACGATTTGCCTGCCGTTCTTGTCAATAATTTCGCCATTGATGAGGAAGCCCAAAGCATCACCGGCCATTCGATGGGGGGTCACGGCGCGCTGACAATCGCCATGGCATATCCCGAACGGTTCAAGTCGGTTTCAGCCTTCGCCCCCATTGCCAACCCGACCACAACCGACTGGGGCCGCAACCAGCTTTCGGCCTATCTGGGTGACGATGAGTCAAATTGGGCACGCCATGACTCTACCCTGATGATGCAGGAAAAGGGTTTTCCGGGTCCCATCCTGATTGATCAGGGAACAAGCGATCAGTTTCTGACCAACCTCAAACCGGAGGCGCTTGCCGAAGCTATGGCCGCACGCCGACAAAATGCAATATTGCGCATGCAGGAGGGTTACGACCACAGCTATTTCTTCATCTCGTCCTTCATGGAAGATCACATCACCTTCCACGCCGAAGCGCTTTATGGCTGATAAAACCCACCGATCACAATGACAGCAATTTACATCGACGCCGACGCTTGCCCGGTAAAAGCCGAGGCTCTGAAAGTGGCCGAGCGGCACAATCTGAAGGTGTTCGTGGTTTCCAATGGTGGCATTCGCCCCAATCCACACCCGCTAGTCGAAACAGTGATCGTTCATGACGGTCCGGATGTTGCCGACATGTGGATCGCTGAGCGTGCCGCGCCTGGTGACATCGTCGTTACCGGAGATATCCCACTTGCTGCCAAATGCCTTGAGGCCGGAGCGGCGGCGATCCGGCACAATGGCGATGTGTTCACCAAAGCCAATATTGGCAACCAGCTTGCCACACGCGATCTTATGGCCGATCTGCGTGCGGCCGATCCGTTTCGGCAAGGCGGTGGCCGTCCTTTTTCAAAGGCCGACAGGTCGCGCTTTCTGGACATGCTGGAACGCGAAATTCGCAAACTGCCACAAGGATAAAGCGACCAGCCTGTCGGAAACTGAACAGACAGCCCCCTTTGGCAAAGCTCTGATGGGCTTCTGAGACAAAGGACCAGCCAGTGTCACCCAACGCCGCGCCACAGAACAATGTTATCGGTGTACTCTCAGCGGTCATCGCCTCTTTCTTCTTTTCTTTCAACGATATGGCGATCAAGCTTTTGAGTGGGGATTACGCACTTCACCAGGTCGTTCTGTTGCGATCGGCCATTGGTATGATCCTGCTTCTGGCTATTATCGTGCCTCTTCAAGGCGGTTTTGAAGTTCTCAAAACAAAGCGTTTTTCGATCCATCTGGTTCGCGGCCTTTGTGTCGTATTTGCAAATATGACGTTTTTTCTGGGTCTCGCGGCTTTACCGCTGGCCGATGCTGTTGCGATCTTTTTTATCGCACCGCTCATCATTACCGCTTTCTCTGTTGTCATGCTTGGTGAAAAAGTTGGCCCCCGCCGCTGGATTGCGGTGCTCGTCGGCCTGCTTGGCGTGATTGTCATGGTGCGCCCCGGTTCGGGAAGCTTTCAAATCGCGGCACTGCTTCCGCTCGCAGCGGCGTTTGCCTACGCCACGCTGCATATCCTGACCCGGAAAATCGGCGGAACCGAACGTGCCGTCACCATGATCTTTTATATTCAGCTCACCTTCATCATCGTCAGTGCCTTCATGGGCCTCAGTGTCGGTGATGGGCGATTTGGTGGGCACGGCGATGCCTCGCTTGATTTCCTCTTGCGTGGTTGGAGCTGGCCGGCAACCGGGGATTACCTGATCTTCGCCCTGATCGGCGCTGCCAGCACAGGTGGCGGGTATTTTATCAGCCAAGCCTATCGTCTGGCCGAGGCCGGACTTGCCGCACCGTTTGAATATGTTGCAATGCCGCTTGCAATTATTTGGGGTGTGATCGTTTTTGGCGAATGGCCGGACACGATCGCCTGGATCGGGATCGCCCTGATCGTTGGGGCCGGGCTTTACATTTTCTGGCGCGAAACAGTAGTCGAAAGCCGTCTTGCAAGCCGCATCCCACAGCGCTTGCGATAGCCACTTCAACTTACCTGCATTTTCCACTTATTCTCTGCGCAGAACCCTTTGAAAGAACACCGCGTGATGCAGCCCAAAATCATCACATCCGAAATGGCCGAGCCCTTGCTTAACTGGCATGCGTTGACAGAGGCAATCACAGCCGGTCACGAGCTTCCAAAAGGTGACACCCAGGATGTGCTGCTGCATCAGGGCAAAAACACACTGATATCGCGCCACGCCTGGATCAAAGGCCTTGGTGCTCTGGTCAAAACCGGCCTGATTTTCCCCGACAACCTCTCCCTTAACAGGGTGGCAAATCTGAACGGGGTTGCCACCCTGTTCAGCGATGAAACTGGCGAACTTGAGACCGTGCTTGATTTCCAACTGGTTACCAAGTGGAAAACAGCCGCTGACTCTTTGCTTGCCGCCTCAAAACTGGCGCGGCCGGACAGCAGTGAAATCCTGATCATCGGCGCAGGGGTCGTGGCCAGCAGCCTGATCGAGGCCTACTCTTCACTGTTCCCAAACGCGCGCTTTCGTGTCTGGGCGCGCACAGGGGATAAGGCAGACAAACTGGCAAAAGCACACCCCGATCATGATGTTTCAACGACACATAATCTGCCCGCATCGGTCTCCAAGGCCGACATCATTGCCACCGCGACGATGGCCGAAACGCCTGTCCTGCAGGGCGCCTGGCTACGCCCCGGCCAGCATATCGACCTGATCGGAGCTTACCTGCCCAATATGCGCGAGGCCGATGACGCGGTTATGCGGTCAGCGAGCATCTTCGTTGACAGTATTGAAGGCACCATTGACAGGATCGGTGATCTGATTGACCCAATCAAATCCGGCGCGATCAAGCGCAGAGATATTCTGGGTGATTTCTATGACCTGAAACAAGGCGTCTTCAAACGCCGGAATGAACGCGAAATAACCCTTCACAAAAATGGTGGTGGTGCCCATCTTGATCTGATGACCAGCCGCTATATCCTGAACGCCTGCGCGTAAAACACAAACGAGTTCAAAGGACCAGAACCATGCAGATCAAAGCCAACGGTATCATGCTGGAAGTCGAGGAATATGGCCCCCAGGACGGGGTTCCCCTGATCCTGATCCGAGGGCTCGGCACCCAGCTTGCGCACTGGCCGCAGGAACTCATGCAGGGGTTCGCTGAACGCGGTTATCGCACGATCATTTTTGACAACCGTGATGTCGGCCTTTCGCAGCGTTTTGCAATGGAGGGGGTAAGCGGCAAAGCCGAGGATATCATCGCGGAAACAAACTCTGGTGGCTTTCCGAAATCGGCCTATTCCGCCAGCGATATGGCTGGGGAGGTTATTGGCCTGATGGACGCTTTGGGCATCGAAAAGGCGCATATCTTCGGTATCTCAATGGGTGGTGGCATTGCGCAAATTCTGGCGATTCACCACGCTGACCGGTTGCTCAGCGACAGTATCGTGATGACGGCTGCCCGCCTGCGCGACCCTTCTCTGCTGCCACAAGTTCTTTCCTATCCGCAAACCCGCGAACAGGCACAGGATGCGCTGGTTCTGGAACACAGCGTCTGGGGTAGCCCCGGATATCCCGAAGATGAAGCAGATATTCGCGCCCAAGCCGCCCATATCTGGGACCGCGCGCATGATCCTGAAGGAATAAACCGGCAAGCCCTGGCAACCTTTTCAGCCCCTGACCGGCGCGAGGCCCTCAAGGAAGTCTCACTGCCATGTCTTGTCATTCACGGCTCCGATGACACGCTCATCCCACCCGACGCCGGTCGCGAAATCGCCGACCTGATCCCTGAAGCTGAGCTTCAGATCATAAAAGGCATGGGCCACATCATCACGCCTCTGCTTGCCCCCGTGATCATTCAAATGGTGGACGAGTTCATCAAGCGCCGGGCTAAATAGCCCAACCGTTTCTTCTTGGCAGCAATACTCCCGCCGGAGGCCCCGCCGCGAAGCGGCTTGAAAAGACTTGGCCCGTCAGGGCCGCAATTGCCCTAAAAATCTAAATTCTCAACGCTCAGCGCGTTGGACTGAATGAACTCCCGCCGTGGCTCCACAACATCGCCCATCAGCTTGGTAAAGAGATCATCCGCATCCGCCAGATCCTCGACCTTGACCTGCAGCAGCGTCCGCGCCTCAGGATCAAGCGTGGTTTCCCACAGCTGATCCGGGTTCATCTCGCCCAGACCCTTGTAGCGCTGCAAAGACTGCCCCTTTTCACCCTCGGTCAGAATGAGATCGAGCAGATCGGAGGGTGCATTGATCAGGCTTTCCTTTTCCTTACGGATCAGGGTGGCTGGCTGGCGATAAATCTCCTGCAGCGCTTCGGTATAAGACGCCAGCTTGCGCGCCTCCCCTGAACGCAGGCAGCCACCGTCAAGCGTACGCACCTCGTCAACCCCCCTGATCACGCGTGAAAACCGCAAACCGCCATCCTGTGTCGGCCGCCCCTGCCAGCCCTTCTCGTATTCCTTCGCGACGATATCGAGCCGCGCCGCCACAGCATTGGCCGCCGCCTGCGGATCGTCATCCACCCGCCCCGGTACCAGTGCCCCGGAAATCGCCGCCTGCTCCAGCACATGGCGTGAATAATGCGTCGGAAAGGCGTTGAGAATGGTCCGTATCTGCCGCGCCTCTTCGATCACCCGCGCCAGATCCGCCCCGGTCAGCTGGCTGCCGTCACCGAGTTCAAGCAAGGCACCTTCAAGCCCCTGCTCAATCAGAAAATCTTCCAAAGCCACCTGATCCTTCAGATAAACCTCGGACTTTCCGCGCGAGGCTTTGTAAAGCGGCGGCTGGGCGATATAAAGATAGCCGCCCTCAATCAACTCGGGCATCTGGCGGAAGAAAAACGTCAGCAACAACGTGCGAATATGTGCCCCGTCAACATCCGCATCGGTCATGATGATGACCTTGTGATAGCGCAGTTTTGATATATCAAACTCGTCCCGCCCGATCCCGGTGCCAAGTGCGGTGATCAGGGTGCCGATTTCCTGGCTGCTCAGCATCCGGTCAAACCGCGCCCGCTCCACGTTCAGGATTTTCCCACGCAGCGGCAGAACCGCCTGATTATGCCGCGACCGGCCTTGCTTGGCCGACCCCCCGGCGCTGTCACCCTCCACCAGGAAAACCTCTGACAGGCTTGGATCACGTTCCTGGCAATCGGCAAGCTTGCCCGGCAAACTGGCAATATCCATCGCCGTCTTGCGCCGGGTCAACTCGCGGGCTTTACGTGCCGCTTCGCGCGCCAATGCCGCCTCGACAATCTTGGAAACGATCATCTTGGCCTCGGCGGGATGCTCTTCAAACCACTCCGCCAGCTTTTCATTCATCAGCCCTTCAACGGCAGGGCGCACCTCTGACGAGACTAGCTTGTCTTTCGTCTGACTGGAAAACTTCGGATCGGGCACCTTGATCGACAAGACACAGGTTAGCCCTTCACGGGCATCGTCACCGGTGAAATTGACCTTTTCTTTCTTGGCGATGCCGGAGGAGGTTGCATAGGCATTGATCGTCCGCGTCAGCGCCCCACGGAAGCCGGCAAGATGGGTGCCACCGTCGCGCTGGGGGATGTTGTTGGTGAACGGCAGGACATTCTCGTGATAGCTGTCGTTCCACCACATCGCCACTTCAACGCCGATATCGTCCTTTTCGCCGGTAATGAAAATCGGCTCGTCCAGCATACCTGTTTTTGACCGGTCAAGGTGGCGTACAAACTCACGCACACCGCCTTCGTAGATCATTTCGGTTTTCAGCATTTCAACCGGGCGATGATCTTCGATCTTGATGCGCACACCGGAATTCAGAAAGGCCAGCTCGCGTAACCTGTGTTCCAGTGTGTTGAAGCTGTAATCAAGGTTGGAAAACGTCTCGGTTGAGGCCAGAAAACGCACCTCGGTGCCCTTCTTGCCATTTGCATCCCCAACAACGCTGAGATGTTCAACCGTCTCACCGTTCTCAAACTTGGCGTAATGCTCTTTCCCATCGCGCCAAATACGCAATTCCAGCCATTCGCTTAGTGCGTTGACGACCGAAACCCCAACCCCGTGCAGACCGCCGGAAACCTTGTATGAATTGCTGTCAAACTTCCCGCCCGCGTGCAGCTGGGTCATGATCACTTCAGCCGCTGAAACACCCTCTTCTTCGTGAATTCCCACGGGTATTCCGCGCCCGTTATCAGAGACGGAAACCGAATTGTCGGCATGAATTATCACGCTGACCGTGTCGCAATGACCCGCTAAAGCCTCGTCGATCCCGTTGTCGACAACCTCGTAAACCATATGGTGCAGACCCGAGCCATCATCGGTATCGCCGATATACATGCCGGGACGTTTGCGCACGGCCTCCAAGCCCTTGAGAACCTTAATAGATTCAGCGCCATACTCTTCAGGATTGAGATCGTTTTCTGCCATAGGCCCCGTCCACGGATTTACCCACCAAATATAAGGGTTTTACCGGGGATTGTCACGCCGATACCCCAAGATTTTGTGGCAGCGGTGCCTCAGGTTATGGCGATCAGAAGACCAACGCAGATCAGGGCAATTCCGGAGCCGATATTGACTTTTTTCAGTGCCTCCGGAGACGAAATCAAAGCGCGGGTCCGGTCAAGGAATCCTGCCAGTGCGACATTGCCCATCAGGGGCACGAACATCGATACCAGCGCGATTGCCGCGATGTCAGGGCCTGTGACCTTGCTCACATCAAAAAACCCCGGCAACACGCCCATGTAAAAGAGAATGGCCTTGGGATTGCCTAGGATGATCAGCACACCCGCAGAAAACCCGGCCCACGCCCCCGGGGTGGTCAGCCTCTCGTCTTTTCGGATACGTTCACCGGCGTGCAGGATCAAAAGCAGCCCCATGACCGCCAGCATCAAGGCACCACCATAGCGCAGCAGGATCAGGAAGTCGGCATAGAGCGACACCAGCCAAGTCACCCCGAACACCGCCAGAACCGGCCAGATGGCATCCCCTATGACCACCCCCAGCGCCAAAGGCCAGGCAGCGTGGAAACCGCCCGAGAGGGCGCGCGCAATCAGCGCCGCCCAAACCGGGCCAGGGGTCAGAAACAAGATGAGAACCGCGCCTGCGTAGAGAAGCAGTTCATAAGCAGTAATCGTCATATCAGCCTATTCGTGAAATTCTGGCAAAAGGAAATCCATGTTGACGGTGGTGAGCGTCAGCATCATCAGGTCATGGTAAGACATGCGCTGGCCGTTTACCGGCACTAGCACGGCACGCGCGTCAACCTTGGGTACCTGCTCCATCCACGTATACAAGAGCCGCCCGTTGTCCAGCGGTTCAATTACAACGGTGCCAAGTTCAATACATTCTTCGATCCCGTCCAGAATCTGCTCTGTATACTCTATCTGGGCCGCATATTTGCCGGTTTGAGTCCAGGTTCCGGAGCAATCAATCGACGGATAGGCGATTTGCCCTCTGTCACCCTCGATCAGCAATTCGATCGACCAGTGATTGCCATCGTTTTGCCAGCCAACACCGTAATATCTGGATTGAGTTTCGATCTGATCAGCCAGATCACCTGCTTGCGCGATCCCTCCCAAAAACAGGTATCCTATTGTTATAAGACTTAAAAACAGCTTTCTCATATCCGTTACCTATGTTTCAGAACCGACCCGTCGCCGGTGTCACTGACTTCAAAAAACTGCGCCCGCCCGGCCAATGTATCAAACAACGATGCCTCGGTGCCCGTCATCCAGGCTTGTGCCTTCAGCCCGCAAATCTCGTCATAAAGGGCTGCACGCCTGTCGGCATCCAGATGCGCAGCAACCTCGTCGAGCAATATTATCGGCGGTGCACCAAAATCAGACGCCAGCGCGCGGGCATTTGCAAGGATCAGCGCGATCAGGAGCGCCTTTTGCTCACCGGTCGAGCATTGCTTCGCTTCTATGCCCTTGGCTGAGTAAACCGCCCCAAGGTCAGCCCGATGCGGCCCGATAAGCGTGCGCCCTGCCAGCGTGTCGCTCGGACGGCTATCTGCAAAGGCCAGCGCCAGTTCGTCTTCCGTTTCAGGCAGGTCCTCATCAGCCCTGTTCAGTAGTGACAGGTCAGCCCTTGGAAACGCCGTTTCCGCCAGATTTTGCGCTTCAACCAGCCGCGAAAGCGCCTGTTTGCGATTGGCTATGATCTGGCTGCCACTCTCCGCCATTCGCCTTTCCAGCGCACGATACCACCCGTCATCACTTGCACCGTCTTTCAGCAAGCGATTTCGCTCACGCATCGCTTTTTCGTAACTGAGCGCACTATCCGCATGATCAGGAAAGAAACTCAAAGTCATGCGATCCAGAAACCGCCGACGCCCCTCGGCCCCTTCCAGCCACAACCTGTCCATCGAAGGGACCAGCCAGATCATCCGCGAGAGCCTGCCCAGCGCCACCTGCGAAGCGGCTTTCCCATCAATCCTGACTTGCCGGGATGCCCCGGGATCAGCCCAGGTTTCAATCTCGTGATCGTATCCAAGGCTTTCCAGCGCTGCGGTCACCTTCCACCCCAGGTTTTCCGGCGCGCGCGCAATGTCATCACTGCCCGCCCGCCTGATCCCGCGCCCCGGCGACAGCATCGAAACCGCTTCAAGGATATTGGTCTTGCCCACCCCGTTTGGCCCAAAAAAGGCCAGCGGCCCCGCGTCAAGCTCCAGCCGCGTGGATTTATAGGACCGGAAATGAGACAGCGTCAGCCGGGAAAGGGCAAGTATGCTATGGGCGCTCATCTGGATGCACCCATTCCGGTGGAGGAGCGTATTCATCTGGTCGGGTAATAAGCCTGCCACTATCCGGTTGAATCAAGGCGGGTAAGATGCTGGCATCAATATCGTCCTCGTTAAGACCGATATTAGAATGTGACAAATCCCTCAAATGTTTGGATTTTCTTCTGCCTGGAGGAGTGACAACAATCCGTGTTACCTCAGGAAACCGTCTTTTCATGAATTTTAGTGTTGCCGCCTGATCAGTGTCTGCGGTCAACAGAAATGCAACATCTATCAGCCCCTGTGCGGCATCATCAAACATGGAAAGGGCGACATTGATGTCCGTTTCCTTTTCTTTTGGTTGATCCCACATGTGCCCACAAGCATGGCATCGGATTGGCTCTTTTGCCGTATGCCCCAATAGCACATCGACATCATTGGCAAAAAGCGCGCGATTATACTCCTCATGCCGCTTGCGCTTGTTGAAATCGCCTGGAAAGAACGCCGTGCAGAAAAATATCCGATCTATACTATGTGCGTGGCCGCGCGCAAATCTTTCGGATAAGCGTCGTAGGCATACCCATTTCAAGTAGGGCTTATCGTAGTCATCAAGCGCATGGTACAGATTGAACCCATCAACGTAGACACCACCTCGTCGCCGCTGATTCATTGACAATTATTCCTATATGGCATAAATAAAACCTGCAACGCTGGATGGTACGCCCACCAGCCCCCCCGTAAACCACGGTTTGCGGGGTTTTCTTTTTCTACACCCGCATCGGCATCACGACATAGACAGCGGACTCGTCATTGCCTTCGCGCATCAGGGTTGGGTCACCTGCGGAATTGAACATGAAAACAGCGTTTTCGCGATCAACCTGACTGGCGATTTCCAGAAGGTACTTGGCATTGAATCCAATATCGAGCCGTTCATCGGAATAGGCCACAGCCAGTTCTTCTTCCGCCGCGCCGCTGTCAGGCGCATTGACCGACAGAACCAGCCGATCTTCCTCAAGCGACAGCTTGACCGCCCGCGAACGCTCGGAGGACACCGTTGAAACCCGGTCAACCGCGTGGGCAAACTCGGCGGCATCCACCTCAAGACGGCGGGTGTTGCCGGTTGGGATGACACGGGTGTAGTCGGGGAAGGTGCCGTCGATCACTTTGGAGGTCAGCATAATCTCGGGCGTGGCAAATCGGATCTTGGTTTCAGAAACCGACACCGAGATCACCATCTCGTCGTCATCCAGGAGCTTGCGCAATTCGCCCACAGTCTTGCGCGGAACAATCACACCGGGCATGTCGTCCGCGCCATCGGGAAGCGGCGCATCAACCCGCGCCAGCCGGTGGCCATCGGTGGCAACACAGCGCAAAACCCGGCCAGAGCCCTCTTCCGCCGCGTGCATATAGACCCCGTTAAGATAATACCGGGTTTCTTCGGTCGAAATGGCGAATTTCGATTTGTCGAACAGACGCCGCAAAACCGGCGCCGGTGCGGTGAAATTGCAGCTGTATTCCGAACTGGCCATCACGGGGAAATCTTCACGCGGCAAGGTTGCCAGCGAGAAGTTCGAGCGCCCGGCATGCACTTCAAGCCGTCCCGACGCCCCATCATCCACCAGCTCGACCATTGCGCCATCCGGCAGCTTGCGGACAATTTCATGCAGCGTATGTGCCCCGACCGTCGAGGCCCCGGCGCGTTCGACCGTGGCCAGCACCTTGTCGACAACCTCGATATCCAGATCAGTTGCACGAAAGCTGACGCCAGCGCCTTCAGCCTCGATCAGAACATTGGCAAGGATCGGGATGGTGTTGCGGCGTTCAACGACCGATTGCGCCTGACTCATCGCTTTCAGAAGCGCACCGCGCTCGATGCTGACTTTCATGCCCTCACTCCTCACCTTCCCGGGAGGCGCAGACTAGCCCAAAAGCACCCGGATTCAAATATTTTCTCTTTTTCAGGCGGATTGGACTCGTGGTCAAGGGCACATCGGCAAATGTGGGGTTTCAACAGCAATAAGAGCACAAAACCCGCATCATGTCGGATTTGCTGCAAATGCCTTCAGCTCTCTTGGTGATCTGATATGAATTATGCGCGTGGTTTTACGTTTCGCTTCAACTGCGGCAAGTAGTTTCGGGCGCATATCGCGATGCAGCCACCACATCATTCGAAAAAGCCGTATCGTCACCGGAAACATTGGGCAACCTTCCGGGCCATCCACCCTGCCAGCGAACAGCGATCTGAATTGGCGTTTGGTTGCCCACCAGAAATGAATCCAGATTGGAAAATCCACAAGGATGACGGTATCTGCAAGCAGCAGCCTTTGCTGAACAGACTCCCACGAGCCGTATCCATCAATCAGCCAGCGCTCCTTTGAAAGCAGCTCTTCATGCGCCTGCAGATAATCCGGCTCAGGAACGCGCTCCCAACCCGGTTTCCACATGATCTTGTCAATCGGGTAGTGTGGAAGCGCGTGCACAGAGCTGAGCAGTCGGCACAATGTCGATTTGCCGCCACCGGCGTTACCTATGATCATTGCGCGTGTCATCTACACTTACGAATAACAGATTTCACCAGCCATGCACCACAGGTCTGAAGAGAGCTTCTTCTCAGGCCTCCAGCATCCGCCGCAGCAATTCCACATCTTCGGCGATCTGATTGTCGACCGATTTCAGCTCTTCAATCTTGCGCACCGCATGGATGACCGTCGTATGATCCCGCCCGCCAAAGCGGCGGCCGATTTCCGGCAGCGACTTGCTGGTCAGCATCTTCGACAAGAACATCGCCACCTGCCGTGGCCGAGCCACTGCACGGGCGCGTCGCGGTGACAGCATGTCCGAAAGCCTGAGATTGTAGTGATCTGCGACTTTTCGGATGATCTCGTCAATCGTCACCTTGCGATCCGAGGCTCGCAGGATATCGGCCAGACATTCCTGAGCCACATCCAGCGTCACTTCACGCCCAACCAGCGAGGCAAAGGCAAAGAGACGGGTCAGCGCGCCCTCCAGAACCCGCACATTGGTCGAGATGCGATGGGCAAGAAACTCAAGCACCCCGTCTTTCAGCTCGATACCCGGATAAAGGCCCGCCTGCATCTCGGCCTTGGACTGTAAAATACCCAGGCGTAACTCATAGTCGGTTGGGTGCAAATCAACCACCAGCCCCCATTGAAGGCGTGATTTGATCCGCTCTTCCAGCCCGCTGATTTCACCCGGCGCACGATCACCTGAAATGACGATCTGCTTGTTCTGATCGATCAACGCATTGAATGTATGGAAAAATTCATCCTGCGTGCTTTCCTTGCCGGCGATAAATTGCACGTCATCGACCATCAGCACATCAACCGAACGGAACATTTCCTTGAACCCGATCATGTCCTTGAACCGCAGGGATTGCACAAAGCGGTACATGAACTGTTCGGCTGACAGATAAAGTACTTTGGCGTCCGGTTGCTTGCTTTGAATATCCCAGGCGATGGCGTGCATCAGATGGGTTTTGCCAAGGCCGACACCACCATAAAGAAACAAGGGGTTGAATGTGACCTGCCCGCCCTCGGCCACGCGGCGTGCTGCGGCATGGGCCAGTTCGTTCGGCTTGCCAACAACAAAACCGTCAAATGTGAACCGTTTGTCAAGCGGCGAGCCCGGCAGATCAACCTCGGACTGGCTTGGTTTTTGCGGGGCAGTTTCCTTGACTTCCGGCTTGGCCGTGCTGTGGGTCTTTTGCTCTTTTTCAACGGCGTTCCGCGGGGCGACGGAAAAATCCAGTCGGTCAATGGCACTGCCGGTTGAGATCAACCCCTGCAGGATCCGGTCACCATAATTGCGCGACACCCAGTCGCCAAAAAAACTGGTCGGGACGGTAAATCGGGCAACTCCGTCGATCTCATCAACCAGCTCCAGAGGCTCTATCCAGTTCTTGAAAGCATCTCTGCCTATTGTGCGCATCAAATCATCGCGCACGCGCGCCCAGGTGTCCTTGGTCATTCTTTTTCCGTTCTTATCGTTCTTTTGGGCCGCAATATTCAGGTCTGCCGCCAGGGCAGTTCCCGTTTCTTCCAGCCATTGATGCTTCCGCGGTGATTGTCGCCATCTAGGTCTCCCTCGAACCCTTCGGCAACATTGATGCACTTTGATTTCCGCCCTATTTCTCCTACCACCTCAGCCACATATTCTGCCGCATCCAGCGAGCGAATGCCCGACCGGCAGATAAAATATATCCGGTCGGGAAACCGGTCGCCGAAAAGCGAAAACAGCTCGCCGGTAAATTCCGGATTCACGGTCATTTCTGGAAATGCAAGCCACTCTACCCGGATAACCCGCTTGTCGATCGGGTCGAGGTCCGGAAAGCCGACATAAGACCACTCCGCTTTCGTGCGGACATCCACCAAAACTGTATTTGGCTCTTTCAGGGCTTCGTAGGCTTCGTGCGGCAGCACCTCGGCGACGTCTGAACCGTCATCCGTGTTCATTCTGTCCCCCCAGACGATTTGAATCACTTGATCAAGCTAGCAGTTGGTCCGCCAACATATCAACGACTCTTCAAGCTTGACTCAGACATTCGGCAAAACCGAATCTGGACCATAACGTCGCAGCGCTAAATCTATGGTCTGGGAAGGGCAGAAGACATAGGCACCATCCGAAACTGAGAACTGGCTCGCCAATGCCGCACGGGTTTTCCGATGATCTGATTCTGACGCGGAAACCAAAAAGAGCGCTGCCCGGATGGACAGCGCTCCTATAAAATCCAGTTGCGCGTTGCTTAAGCGCTCAGCGCTTTCACACGTGCAGACAGGCGCGATATTTTGCGGCTGGCGGTATTCTTGTGCAGAATGCCTTTGGTCACGCCACGCATGATTTCCGGCTGTGCCGCTTTCAGCGCCGCGGAAGCCGCCGACTGGTCACCCCCGGCAATCGCTTCTTCGACTTTGCGAAGGAAGGTGCGGATACGTGTCCGGCGGTTCTTGTTCACGAGAGCGCGGCGATCATTCTGACGTGCGCGTTTCTTTGCTTGTGGCGAATTAGCCATGATAAATCCCGGTCTTTTCAGGTTTGAAAAAGATGAAACGCGCTTCTAGACCCGAGTCTTCAGCAAGTCAACGGGCCAAACGCGCTTTTTGGCGCTATTTTCCGCGGAACTGCGGTTCGCGTTTTTCCAAAAACGCATTCATACCCTCGGATTGATCCTTGGTGGCAAACAACGCGTGGAAAAGGCGGCGTTCAAACAACACACCTTCGCGCAATGTGGTTTCGTAGGACCGGTTCACAGCCTCCTTGATTGCCACGCTTGTCAGGGTGGATTTCTCAGCGATTTTTGCTGCCGTTGCCATCGCATCCTCAAGCAGCTTTTTGGCCGGCACAACCCGGCTGACCAGACCCGAGCGCTCGGCCTCGTCCGCGTCCATAAAACGCCCGGTCAGGTGCATTTCCATTGATTTCGATTTGCCGACAAACCGTGTGAGGCGCTGGGTTCCACCAATCCCCGCAATAACACCAAGGTTGATCTCAGGCTGTCCGAACTTTGCCGTGTCCGCTGCAATGATGAAGTCACACATCATCGCCAATTCACACCCACCGCCCAGCGCATAGCCTGCAACCGCTGCAATAATGGGCTTGCGACAACGCAACAACGCCTCGGTTTCGGGGGTGAAATAGTCTGACGTGAACATCTCCACGAAGCCCTTTTCAGACATTTCCTTGATATCGGCACCAGCTGCGAAAGCTTTTTCCGAACCCGTCAGAACAATCGCCCGAACCTTGTCGTTTTCTTCAAACGTCGCAAGGGCGGTCGCAAGTTCGCCCAGCAACTGGCCGTTCAGGGCGTTCAGGGCATCGGGGCGATTAAGACGGATCAGTCCAACGTGATCTTCGATTTCGACAATCAGGGTTTCATAGGCCATCCGGGTTCCCTTCGATTGGCTTTCAGGGGCATCCAAATATCACCTTATGCGGGTCTTTCAAGTCAGTTCTGGCACCTGCGACAATAGAATGTAGACCGGCCTGATTGCGTGATTCGACTGATTTTACCTTTGCATTCAGGGGTTCGGCAGGGCTGATCTTCACGGCCATAGACCGCAAAGCTGTGCTGGAAATAGCCCAGCTCGCCATCTGTCTGGCGATAATCCTTGAGCGACGATCCACCGGATTCGACGGCTTCCTGCAAAACTGCGCGAATCACGCGTGCCAGACCGGCAGCACGTTTGGCAGACAGGGAATTGGCGCGCTTCAAAGGTGATATTCGGGCGCGCCATAAAGCCTCGCAAACATAAATGTTGCCCAGACCGGCAACCAGTTTCTGATCCATCAGGGCCGATTTCATCGGTGCTTTGCGTTTTTTCAGGGCCGCGGTCAGATAGGCCTCATCAAAACTGTTGCCCAGGGGCTCAGGCCCAAGGTTCTTCAGAAGATCATGCGCCTCCACCTTCGCGGTTTCACAGAGATCCATCACGCCAAACCGACGCGCATCATTGAAGACGACCCGAGCGCCGCCGTCCATGTCCAGCACCACATGGTCATGCTTCTGAGGCGCAGAGTGTAGGTGGTGGAAATCGCCGGGCGCGATCTTACCCTCCGGCAGAAGAATCAACATCCGCCCCGACATCCCCAGATGAATGATCAGGGTATCGCCGGAAGAAAGATCCGTCAGCAGATATTTCGACCGCCGTCTGATCGCCAGAACCCGCTTGCGGGTCAACCTTTCTTTCATACGTTCGGGAAACGGCCAGCGCAGATCAGGCCGACGGATTTCAGCCTTTACGATGGTTTTGCCTTCCATCACCGGGGCCAGCCCGCGACGGACAGTCTCGACTTCGGGAAGTTCAGGCATGTGGCAATCTCGCGTCTAAGGGCGCATTGTAACCCCGGCAAACATCCCTATAAGAAGTGGTTGTTATTAGGATTGGCAAGGCCAGATGACACAGACGAATGGTAAAACAACCCATTTCGGCAACCAGACCGTAGCCGAGGACGCCAAGGCCGGGATGGTGCATGGCGTTTTCACCAATGTCGCATCGAAATACGATGTGATGAACGACGCGATGAGCCTTGGCATTCACCGCCTCTGGAAAGACGCGATGATGGATTGGCTGGCACCGCGAAACCATCAGAAGCTCTTAGATGTTGCAGGCGGCACCGGAGATATCTCGTTTCGCTTTCTGAAACGGGCACCACAGGCACATGCCACGGTCTTTGACATGACCCAGTCGATGCTTGACGAAGGCCGCCAGCGGCCCGAGGCCATTGCGCAGGCCGACCGGCTTGACTGGGTCTGCGGCGATGCAATGGCACTGCCGTTTGAGGATAACAGCTTTGACGTCTACACCATCAGTTTTGGCATCAGAAACGTCACCCGCATTCAGGACGCCATCATTGAGGCCTACCGGGTGCTGAAACCCGGTGGTCGGTTCATGGTGCTGGAATTCAGCCAGATACCTAATCCGGGCCTGCAATGGGCCTATGACCGCTATTCGTTCAACATCATCCCGCCCATGGGTAAGATGATCGCCAATGATCGCGACAGCTATCAGTATCTGGTTGAAAGCATTCGCAAGTTTCCCCAGCAGGAGGTTTTTGCCGACATGATCCGCAAGGGTGGTTTCGAGCAGGTTAAATATCGCAATCTCACCCTTGGAATTGCGGCTCTCCATTCAGGTTGGAAAATCTAGGCGATGCGCGGACCTCACAACATCTGGCGGCTTGCCCGCACCGGGGCCACATTCGAGCGCACGGGTGCCATGAAGCAGGCGCTGGAGGCGATGGACGCGCCACCGGCCCTGCGCATCGCGGCGCGGGTTCTGGGCTGGCCGTTCAAATGGCTGGGCCTCAGGGGCGATCCGTCGATGCCACCGGTTCTCAGGGCTTTGGCGGCACTTGGCCCGGCCTACATCAAATTTGGCCAGATCCTGTCGACCCGACCCGATATTGTCGGCGATGAACTGGCCGGGCAACTCAGGATTTTGCAGGATAAACTGCCGCCATTTTCAATGGCCGAGGCACACCTTGCCGTGGAGCAGGAACTGGGGCAGTCGGTTGATACCCTGTTTTCCAGCTTCAGCGAACCGGTTGCCGCCGCGTCGATTGCACAGGTCCACCGGGCAACCATCCGCGAAACCGGTCGCGACGTGGCGATCAAGATCCTGCGCCCGCATATCGAACGCGATTTCAGGCGCGACATTGATGCTTTCTATTTTGCGGCTGCGATGATCGAGATCCTGTCGCCGGGGTCACGCCGGCTACATCCGAATGATGTGGTTGCACATTTCGACGGTGTGGTTCAGGGCGAGCTTGATCTTAGAATGGAAACCGCAGCTGCGGCCGAATTTGCAGCAACAACGGCACAGGACGCAAACTTCATCGTACCGGCCGTGAACTGGGAGCTTTCAGCCAAGCGGGTGATGACCCTTGACTGGGCCGAAGGTGTTCCGCTTGGCGATGTCGAAACCCTTAAACGCAGCGGACACGACTTGAAAGCGCTGGGTGCCAGCGTCATTCAGACCTTCCTGCGCCACGCTTTGCGCGACGGATATTTTCATGCGGATATGCATCAGGGCAACCTGAAGGTCGCAGCCAATGGTGATCTGATTGCTCTGGATTTCGGCATCATGGGCCGGATCGATGAATATACCCGCCGGGTTTATGCTGATATCCTGATGGGGTTCATCCAGAAGGATTATCGCAAAGTCGCCGAGGTGCATTTTGAAGCCGGATACGTTCCGGCCGACCGCGATGTCGACGAGTTTGCCCAGGCCCTGCGCTCGGTCGGCGAACCGATTTTCGGGGCGGATGCCAGCCATATCTCGATGGCCAGGCTTCTGGCGCACCTGTTTGACGTGACCGACAGCTTCGGCATGGAAACCCGGATTGAATTGATCCTGCTTCAGCGCACAATGGTCGTTGTCGAAGGAGTGGCGCGCTCACTCGATCCCGAGCTCAATATGTGGGAAGTCGCCAAACCGGTCGTAGAAAAATACATATTCGACAATATTGGCCCGCGCGCAATCGCGCGCGATATATTGGCCACCGTTCAGGTGCTGGCGCGGTTTGGCCCGAAACTGCCGCAGATCGCCGAAGCTGCCCTGACAAAGCTTTCCGAGCGCAGGGAAAAACCCGCCGAACCCTCAGCACTAGGTCCGGTTGGCTATATCGGGATCGGCGTCTTACTGACGAGCCTCTTTGTGATCGCCGTACGAGTTCTGCAGGGCTGATATTTCCAACTCCATCGCGCCTTCATAATCGCGTTCACCGCGTGCGCTTTTCCAATGGCAATATGCCGCAATACGCCAGTGAAAAATCGGTGCAAGCTGAAGGTATCGCTGTACGGTAGAGCGGTTAGGGTAAGCCGCCAGAAACGCCCTGGCCTCGGCGGGATCAAGGGGGTTTTCTGCGTAAAGCGTCTGCATCGCCGGTGACAGAAAACTCGCCAGATCCTCGCAAGGGTCGCCCAGCGCCGGGCACTGCCAGTCAATCAGCCTGAGCCCGTCGCGTGTGACAAGAATGTTGTTTGCAACCACATCCGTATGGATCAACACTTCCTTTTGAACCGGCGGCACTTTCGGATCGTCAAGCGTGATCGGCAAGGTTGGTGCCATGGACCCGGTTGCTGCAATAATCGCCTTCGTCTGCTCAATCAGCGCGGCTGATCCCGAGGGCAATCGCCGCAGCGGAAGATCCGGCTGCATTCCATGAAGGGTTGCCAGCAAATGCGCAACCTTTCCCGCCCCGGTTTGCCAGGGTGCCCCGTCAAGATGCCGGTAGATCAACACTTCGCCGACATCTGTGTTCACCAGCGCGACAGGCTCTGGCACGATCCGGTGGCGATATAGCGCCTTCAGCGCTTCATATTCCGCCCCCGGCTGGTTGGGATATAGAGGGTTTTCATCAGGTTTGCCAAAAAGCTTGCAGATCAGGGCGCTGCCCTTGCCTTCGATTTTCCAGACCCGGTTTGTCCGACCACCCGTCTGTGCGGTCCATGTCGCTGCCGGCGCAGCAAGCCCCAGATCAACCAGCACACGCTCAACCGCAACCGGCACCATCAGATCACCCGCCTATTCAATGATCTTAACCAGATCGCCGGGTCGCATATCGCTGTTTTTCGTGTACCCGTTCATGGCCTTGAATGTTTCTTCTCTGTAACCAGTCAATGGCATCGAGTCGGCAAGCGATCTGACGCTTTCCGCCTCTGTCACGCGAATAACGCGCAAATGGAATGGGCGCAAATCCAACCTCTCGCTCTCGCTCAACGCCCGAAACGACTGCGAGGCAGTGTTCAGCGCATTTCTCGAGCGACCGTCGGATTTCCGGCTCAGCGCAACAATTCGAACGGTCATCTTGCCAAACCGTATCGCCGTGAGCTGGGCAACCATCGGGCCGTTTGGTGTTGCCAGATCCAGCATCGCCATAGCGCTTTCCAGCCCGTTGATGCTGAGGTTTCGCACATCGCGTAGCCCCGAAACCCTTTGTTGTTGCCGAATGGTCGGTACCCAGCGCCGGGTGATGTAAAGGTCCATCGAACCTGTCCATCTGCCTTCACCGCTGAATACCATCCGCGCACCGGAATTGTTGTTGGCAATCACCCTTTGTGGCGTATTCTGCAAAATGAACCCTTCGGGAACGGAGAAGGTGAAGCCCATTTCAGGATGACTGAAAGTCAGGCCGCGAACGAACCCCTCTTCGGTGGTATCGCCGTAAACGATACCATCAATCTGCTCAAGAAAAGCCTCTTCGCGCAGCACCCCGTCACCGGTTTTGAGGCCCGATTTCCTTGCTGCCTTGATGGCCTTTTCGATCCGCCGCCCGGTCGCCGGATGCGAGGCGAAAAAGTCGACCCTGTTAGGATTGGCCGCCTGCCCGGCAATCCTGCGCTCAAGTGCTTCCTTGGCGGCAAGCTGGTCCAGAAATCTGGCCTGCGCAAACGGGTCATATCCTGCAATGACCAGCAAGCGCACACCTATCTTGTCGGCTTCGAATTCTTCGGCTTTGGAGTGTGATGAAAGGTACCCGCCTGCAATTCTTGCCCCCAGTTCAATCGCATCACCCGCGCCTTCCTGACCGCCAAGAACCCCGCCCAGAATAGTGCCAAGGATCACCCCAAGCCCGGCGCGGTTTTCACGTTTGATGCGGTCCTCGCCATGGCCGCTGATGACATGGCCGATTTCGTGGCCCAGCACACCGGCAAGTTCGGCCTCGTTATTGGCAATCGCCAACAGACCGCGGGTGATATAGACATACCCCCCGGGCAGCGCAAAGGCGTTTACGACGGGGCTGTCAAGGATGGTGAAGGTCCAGTTTTCAGACCTCTCATCAGTTGCCGCGACAAGTTTCAGGCCAATCCCGGAAACATAGTCCGACAGGTCAGGATCATCGATTTCACCGCCGAATCGCGCAAGAATAATCTTGTGATCCCTGGCACCGATTTCATCAGATCCGGCCTGTCGTTCAGCCAGAGCAAATCGCGGCACAAGGGCGGTAATCACCACAAGCACAACCACAATCAAAGATTTCAGTCCACGCATACCCGACCGCTTGTTCCCACGAAAACTCATATGGGCCTGAATATGGGTACAAACGGGCGCGGAATCCAGTTTTGACTGCGCGGGCTGCGCTCAGGTATCAGGCGCAGACCCCCGGATGGCAGTGACCTGATCCGCCGGAATAACCGAGCCGTCCGCCAGCACTAGAGAAATCGCATCGTCGTCAATCTGCGCCTCAACCACGCGCGAATAAACCTGCGCTGGCTCGCTGCCGATCAGATTGCTGCCCTGATAACTTTCCACAACCAGCTGATACGTTCCTGATGCCAGCGGTGTGCCGTCATCCTGAACACCAGCCCATTCCATCAGATCGGATTGCAGCCCGATACTGGAGCGCTGCACCACCTCGCCTGACGGGTTGAGCACGACCAGATCTGCCCGCTCAGCCCCGGTCGCCGGTTCGACAAAAACATCCAGCGGCACCCCGTCAAACTGAATGTCACGCACCGCGCGAACATCCGTTCCGATCCACGAGCTCAGCCCGGCAGTCGAGGGCCCGCTCAGGAGGCTCTGAATCTGCGCCAGCACGTCATTTGTCTGAACCTGCTGCTCCACCGCCGAAAAACTGGCCAGCTGCGCCACGAATTCAGTGGAATCCAACGGTTTCAGTGGATCCTGATTCTGCAATTGCGTTGTCAGGAGCTTCAAAAAGGTCTCAAAATCCGAGGTGACCGTGCGGGTTTTTGGTTCTGCAGCGCTTTGTGGTTGCACCGATTGGGTTGTTCCTGTGGCTGTCACAGCATCCATCTTAAGGCTTCTCCTTTTTCTAGAGCCGCAAATCTAACCCCGTTTGCAAGACTGGGCCTCGCATTGGTTGCTCGTTTGAGACGGGGGACACGCTGGCGGGCTCGTCCGTTTCAGCAAGCCAGGTCGCCGCATTCGGGTCATCCTCGCCAAAGGCATTGTCACCGCCCTGGGAAAACATGAAATCGACGTCCTGATAGCCAAGCTTTTGAAACTCTGCCTCCAGCGCGGCGGTGTTTTTGCGCATCAATTCAAGAGTTTCTGCTCGGTCGCCCAGAATTTGAACGCTCATACCGCTTTCCGATGCATTGAGCGTCAGGCGGACTTTTCCAAGCTCAGCTGGGTCCAAAGTGATCTCAACCGTTCGTTCAGCCCCGCTGGCAGCCGCCTGAGCCACCTGTATGGCAAGCGCGCGCACTGACGGAGTGTTGCCGGAAGGTTGTATGGGCGCACCTTTCAAAATGCCTGACTGGGCAGATTTATCAGAAGCAAAATGTGAACCGCCTTCGTCTGCAGGCAGACCTCCGGTCCCAGGAACCTCTTCATCCGGGGATGCAATGGGCATCATCTGCGGAATTGCACCTGCGGAAGGTGCAATCTGAGCCGATGCAATCACTTGCTGATTTGACGCCGCAATCTGCGCAGCGACATCCGTACGGACCGCCCGTTTGATCTGATCAGCAGTCTCGCCACCCTGATCAACAGGACCGGCTTCATTGCCGAAAGAAATGCCGGAGCGCACACTGCGAAATGCCAAAACCCCCTTGCTACCCTGTCCAATGACACCAGCTCCATGAACAGCGCCAGATTTGCCATGTGGATGGTCAATTGACCTTTGGGGGGTGCTTTCCTTGCCATCGGCCTTGCCCGCGACCAGCTCACCATCAAGCGCGATATCTGCCTGCATTCCATTTGCCGGTTGCAACTGGCTTTCGATTTGATTGCCGGAGTCAATCGCGGTGTAATCTGCTGTCTTGCGGGGTAATGTCGACTGCTCGGAAGGCGGGTGCGAAACATTGCTATCCGTTGACTGATCCGCCTCTGACCTGTCTTTACGAAAGGCCTTGCCAAACCCCCCTTGGCCTTCGGCCTTTGGCTTGTTTCCTGCCCCCGTGTTTCTTTTGCTCTGAAATTCAAAGCCAACGGAATTCGAAGTGCTGGCCGGTTCGGGAATTGAATTCATCACCGTCCTAGCATTCTGCCAAAGCGCGTTCTGAGGCAAGAATTGCGCCTTGCCCTTACCAAATCTTTACTCAGCGCACACAAAATCACGAAAGTTTTCCAGATTCGGAGGCCTTCAAATGACCTTTCCGCTTTCGCCACCGGGCACCCCCCCGTCATGGCCCGATCTACCAAAACCAGCAGGCACAAGCGCCGATCCTCTGCACAAAGCCGCGCAGGAGCTGGAGCATGAGCTTTGGAACAGCGGGGTCAGAACGACCCTCTGACAGGTTTGAGGCACAGTCTTGCAACAGTTTCTTTCGCTCTGGAACACGCTTGATACACGCAAACGATTGACTGTCAGCCTTGCAAGCCTTGCCGTATTTGTCGCCGTTCTCATGCTTGCCCGAATGACGGCGACGCCCCGAATGGCGCTGCTCTATTCAGGTCTGGAACCTTCCGTTTCGGGCGAGGTTGTCTCGGCCCTCGAACAGCAGACCGTTGCCTACTCGGTGCGTGGCAGCGCCATTTACGTTGATGCCAGCCAAAGGGATCAGCTGCGCATGACGCTGGCTGAAAAGGGGCTGCCGGCAACCGGATCCGCCGGGTATGAACTGCTCGATACGCTGTCAGGGTTCGGCACCACCGCGCAAATGTTCGACGCTGCCTATTGGCGCGCCAAGGAAGGGGAGCTTGCGCGCACGATTCTTGCCTGGCCGCAGGTGAAATCTGCCCGGGTTCATATCTCCAATCAGGTCTCGCGCCCGTTTCAGCAGGCCCCAAATCCGGTGGCGTCGGTGACCGTGAAACTGTCATCAGGTGGCCTCTCCGATGACCGCGCCCGTGCACTGCGGTTTCTTATCGCTTCGGCTGTTTCGGGCATGTCGCCCGGTGATGTCTCTGTCATCGACAGTGACAGGGGGTTGATCGCGCAAACCGGTCTCAATGGATCCGAGGGTGCGTTTATCGACCGCCGTGCAGCCGAACTTCGCGCCAATGTCGAACGACTGCTGTCTGCCCGGGTCGGCCCGGGCAATGCGATGGTTGAGGTAACGATCGACACCGCGCTTGAACGCGAAACCATCGTCGAGCGCCGCTTTGACCCGGACAGCCGGGTCGCGATCAGCACCGACACTGAAGAGGTTTCGGGAAATTCCACCGATAGCGGCGGCACCCCCGTCACCGTCGCCAGCAACCTGCCCGATGGGGATGCGGCGGCTGGTAGTGGTTCATCGCAAAGCAATAACACCGAAACCCGCGAGCGGGTGAATTACGAGGTTTCCGAAACGACGCGCGAATTGATCAAGCAGCCGGGAACCATAAACAGGCTCAGCGTGGCGGTGCTGGTGAACGGGCTGATCACAACCGATGCATCCGGGCAGGAAAGCTGGGGCCCGCGCAGCGAGGAAGAGCTGGCCTCGCTCAGCGAACTGGTTCAATCCGCAGTCGGTTTTGATGCGGGTCGCGGCGACATCATCACCATCAAATCGCTTGAGTTTCAGGCAATGCCCGAAGGCGGCACGGTCGCAACGCCTTCCATGCTTTCCGGTCTTGCCGCGCATTCGCTTACGCTCATTCAATCCGCGGTTCTGGCGCTGGTCATTCTTGGGCTTGGTCTGTTTGTTGTCCGCCCGGCGCTGAAGGCGCAGCCCCTGCCTGCCCTGCCCGGGCCAGACGATTCCGATCCGGCAATGGATTTTGACCCTCTTGAGGGGGATCTGCAATTCGCCATCGCCGGACCTGACGAAATGGGCCAGGACGCCGGCGCGGGCGATCCGGTCACACAACTTCGCCAGATCATTTCCGAACGCCAAGACGAAACGATGGAGGTTTTGCGCAACTGGATTGAAACCAGTGAGGAAACCGTCTGATGCCCCGCTCGTTCACATTTGAGAAATTCGGGGGCGCGGACGAATACGCATCCACGGTATTTCTGCCCGATGGCCAGCTTAGGCAAATAAAATCCGATGCGCTGCAGGCCGGGCATGACCTCGGCTATGCAAAAGCCCTTGAGGAATGCCGCGCGCTCGAAGCCGAAGCTTTGCGCGACATAGGCAGCAAACTTCAGGATATCACCTTCACCCATTTCGAAGCCCGCAAGGCTGTTCTGACCTCGCTTGAAGGGGTGATCGACGCGATGATCGACGTGATTCTGCCCGACATCGCCAAAGAAGCGCTGGCCGAGATCGTGTCGACGCAGATGTTGGCGCTGGCTTCACTGATGAACGAAGGGCCGATCCGACTGATTTGCGCCCCGGACATTCAACCGTTGATCGAACAGGCGCTCACCTCGTTTCACCAACAACCGATCGCGGCTGTTGCCATCGCCGATCCCGCCTCAAGCGGTCTGCAAATCAGAATCGAATCCCCCGTCGGTGAGCGACAAATCGACCTCGACACCGCAATCGCAAACATCCGCGATGCCGTTGCCGGGTTCTATCAACTGGCGCAGGAAGTGAAAAACCATGGCTGACCCCGAAGCACCCCCGCAACCCTCTGCCGACCCGGATAAAACCAATCCGATGGAAAGTGCCACTTCCGTTGCGGCTGGCCCGTTCGGGCAGGTTCCCATAGAAATCACCATCGCCGTTGGCCGCGCACGACCGCTGATCCGTGATCTGGTCGGGCTGGCGCGCGATTCCATCCTGCCGCTGGACAGACGCATTGAAGACCCGGTTGAACTGTTTGTCGGCGATAAACTGATCGCCCGCGGCACCCTGACAGAACTTGAAGGCGAAGAGAGCGGCCAACTGGCAGTGCGCCTGACCGAAGTTGCCGATCTTGGCAATGGGTTATAAATTCACGAACCCCATACTTGTCGTCGGCCTGACGATGCTGGCTTTTTCGGTCTTGGCCCTGCCCGTCCCGGCGCTTGCCCAGCAGGTTTCAGTTGATTTCGGCGATCAGGGTTCGCTGACATTGCGCAGCATTCAGCTTTTTGCACTGATCACCCTTCTCAGCCTCGCCCCCGGTCTGGCCATCATGGTGACCTGCTTTCCCTTCATGGTCACCGTATTCTCCATTCTCAGGCAGGCCATTGGGCTTCAGCAAGCGCCACCAAACATGATGATCGTCAGTCTGGCGCTGTTTCTGACCTATTTTGTCATGGAACCGGTCTTCAGCCGTGCCTGGACAGATGGCATTGAACCCCTGATTGCCGGAACAATTGATGTTGAGACGGCTTTCAGACTTGCAATGGATCCCTTTCGTACATTCATGCAAAACCGGGTCGATCCCGAGACCCATCAAGCCCTGCTGTCGGCCCGAGGGCAGAACACTCTGCCCGTTCCCGATGCAGCCAGCGACCTTGCAACCCTCGTCCCCGCCTTTCTGTTGAGCGAGATTCAGCGGGCATTTGAAGTTGGGTTCCTCATCTTCCTGCCCTTTCTGATCATCGATCTGGTCGTCGCGGCCATTCTGATGTCGATGGGGATGATGATGGTGCCCCCGGCGATTGTCGCCCTGCCGTTCAAGCTGGCCTTTTTCGTCGTCGCTGATGGCTGGGGCCTTCTTTCAGGCGCACTGGTCAGGAGTTATCTATGAATACCCAAAGCCCCGCCCGAACCGAAGCTTCTGCCAGACCGGATGCCGCACTTGCCGAAGAACTGGCCAGCCTGCCCGGCCCCCTGAAAGCCCAGCTTGTGGTCGAGTTTCTGGGCCTGAATCGCGATGGCCTGTCAGACAAAACCTTTCAACTGCCCGAACAGAAAGGGACGTCCAGAACAAACCCAAGTCAACGACTGATCCACGGAGTTCTCGCCGAACTGGCACGCGAGATTGAGGCGCGGAAGACGCCCATCAAAAAAACCGACAACCCCAACAAGCCAGCAACTGACCATCCTATCCCCGGGTCCCGCGCCGCAACCTCCACAGCTCCGAAGCTTCGCAAATCCAGCCCACCTGAAAACCCCGAGTCCTCAAAGCCAAAAACAACATCGGCCAAACCCGTCTCACTGACCGGTGAGCATCCCATCGTGGCTGCATACCTGCTTTCCCGCATGCCCACCGAAACCGCTGTAGCCTGCCTGAAAGCGCTTGCACCAAATCACGCACAAAAAATAACGCTCTGCCTTTCAGAAATTGAATCCGGGCGTCGGCTTGTCCCTCGCTCCGCTCAAACGATTATCGGTGCTGTTGCCAACCAGACCTGACCCATGCACTGCCCGGCAAAATCGGGCTACCCATGCCAGAAATTTCCTGCCAGTGTCTTCTCACAAGGATCAGGAACAAGGGCAAAGACACATGTCATGGATCACAACAATCGCCTATGAGGCCGCCACCGGCAAACTGCGCCGCCTCTATGACCGGGTCAAAGGCCCTGACGACAATGTCGACAATATCATGATGATGCACAGCCTGCGCCCACACACGATGGAAGGGCACATGGCGATCTACAAGAACGTGTTGCACCATACCGGCAATTCCAATCCGAAATGGTTTCTTGAGGTGATCGGTGTCTGGGTCAGCTCACTCAATCAATGTGCCTATTGTGTCGAACACCATTACGCGGGATTGCTGCGGCTTCTTGATGATACACCGCGCGCCACCGCGATCCGCGCCGCGATTGAAGCCGGCGATCCCGATGCCGCCCCGCTTGAGTCGCGCCAGAAACTCGCACTCAACTATGCCAGAGCGCTGACATTGACTCCGATCAGTGCGACCGAAGACATGATCGCAGACTTGCGAAACGCCGGCTACACCGATGGCGAGATTCTCGAAATCAATCAGGTCACAGCCTATTTCAGCTATGCCAACCGAACCGTCCTGGGGCTCGGCTGTTCAACAAGCGGCGACATCCTCGGGCTTTCACCCGGCAATTCTGAGGATCCCAATGATTGGAACCACGGCTGAGAACCAAAGCCAAATGAGGGGAGAACGGATGACCACAACACTCAATACATCCCCGCTGCATCCGAAATTCGGGAAAATCGTCCACGACATTGATCTGGCCGAAGTCACGGCCACCCATCTTTACCCGGAAATCAGATTGGCCTTTGAGCGGCATTCCGCACTTCTGTTTCGCAACCAGTCTCTTGACGATATTGCCCACACCCGCCTGGCACGATTATTCGGACCCCTGGAAAACCGCCCCGCCATGTCGGCCGGCCGTGAAATCGAATTTGCCGTATCTCCGGTCTCAAACGTTGCTGACGACGGAGGTGTGACCGACCCACAAGGCCTGCACACGCTCAACCTTCAGGGCAACATGCTATGGCATACCGACAGTACCTTTCTGCCGATCCCGTCACTGGTAAATATCCTTGCAGCCAAAACCCTGCCAACAAAAGGCGGTGAGACCGAACTCGCATCAACCCGTGTCGGATGGGCCGAGATGCCGGCAGAAATGAAAGCGGGGCTGAGCGATGCAATCATCTGGCATCGCCTGTCCAATTCCCGGTCAAAAATATCAACCGAACTTGCCGCCCTTCCGGCAATGACCCGGTGGCCTGACCGTCCGTGGCGCGCTATCTGGCCCAATCCAGTTACCGGCGAAGAGGCGCTGCTCATCGCCTCGCACGCCTTTGCCATTGAAGGTCTTGGGTACAAAGACGGCCAAAAACTGCTTGCAGCGGCCATCGATTTTTGCACGAAACCGGGCAATGTTTACACTCACAACTGGGCGCTCGGTGATGTTCTGATCTGGGATGAACGTGCAACCCTTCATCGAGGCAGACCCTGGCCTTATGACCAACCGCGCACCCTGATGAGTATCTGTTGCTCTGCCACCGAAGCTGACGGGCTTCTTGCGGTCAGAATCGTCTAGGTCACAGCCATGGACAATTTTCTGTGACCCTATTTGTGTTTACCGTAAATGATGTAGGATCGCGGCAAAATAATTGAACAGGACGAGATCCCGAATGCAGGCAGCCATGAAATACCTCATAATCATGTCGCTGGCATTTGGGCTGGTGGCCTGCTCAAAGTTCAGAACCTATCACGGCCCCGAGGTGACCCGACTGGTCGTCATGAAATCCGAACGCAAACTCTACTTGCTCCATCATGAGAAAGTTCTGAAATCTTACGATATTGACCTTGGCTTTGCCCCCATAGGTGACAAAAAAGTCGAAAAGGATGGAAAAACCCCGGAAGGCAGTTATCTGATCGACCGCCGCAACCCAAACAGTGCATTTCATCTGAGTATCGGCATTTCCTACCCAAACGAAGAAGATAGGGCCGAAGCCAGGGCCCTGGGCGAAAAACCCGGAGGTGACATTTTCATCCACGGCGGCCCGACCCTGTTTCGCGACCGCAACAAGGCCGACTGGACATGGGGTTGTATCGCCGTCACGAACCGCGAGATCGAAGAGATTTACGCTATGGTCAAGGATGGAACACAAATAGATATTCACCCTTGAGTGAAATCAGGGTGCCGGTCCTAACCGCCGAGGACCTGCGTCCACCAGATTTTTCCGTTCACTTCCTGAAACCAGGCAATTCCCATAAAGCGCGCATCGGGGTTCATAATAATGGCGCGCGAATTCGGGTCGGTCATCCAGGCAGCAAGCGTTTCAACATCGCTTTCAAAGGTTTCCGAAATATTTTCACCCAGCATCAGGCCCGGATAACCGGTGCGGGCCACCCGATCAATGGGGGACGAACCGTCCGAACCAAAGTGCCAGGGGCGGTTTTGCACCGACATATCCTGTGAATGCGTCGCTGCGGCAGCGTTCAGTTCCGCCGAAAGCTGCACCGGCTGAAGCCCCTTTGCTTCGCGCAGCGCGTTAACCGAATCCAGCATGCGGAATTGAATCTTGGCCTTGTTGGCAACCGTGATCCTGAACACCGTCGGCAGTGGCTTTCCGTCCGGCCCCAGTTCTTTGGTTGTACTGTTACAACCCGTCAGAACGACAAGAACTGTAACAAGAGTGGCAATGAGGCGTGTCATATTTGTCATACCGTCCGCTGGTGAAATTCTGCCAATACCTATCCGGTTCCGTGACCCCTTTCAAACACTTGCCCAAATTACTGAAGGAAATAACGTCAGTTTGAATTGTAACTGATGCTTTCGCGCAATAACTTGACTGCGGAAAATATCTAGGAGTTGGTCCGATGGTCAAACGAGACGGAACCTTACTTACCCGGCGCGCATTCAACCGGTCTCTGGCAGTTGGTGTTGGCGCGGCTGCAACCGGTCTGCCGTCCGGCGCGTTCGCGGAAGACGAAATCATCGAGGAAGAGGAAGTATCGACAATCGTGCGTCGGAATATTTCCAGTTTCTCTTCAAAGGATTGGAAACCCTACTTCTCGAATCGCAAAAAGGGCGCGATTCTCGTGGATACAGCGTCAAGAGCGCTCCACTACTGGTCCGAAGACGGGGAAACCTACAAGTTATACCCCACAAGTGTGCCAATTACTAAAGAGTTGACAAAGCTCGGACGCACCCGAATCGTCCGCAAGCAAGTCGGGCCGGAATGGCGCCCAACGCCGAACATGCTGAAACGCAATCCGGAATGGCCCGATTATATTGGCCCAGGCGAGGACAATCCGCTTGGAACGCACGCATTGTATCTTTCCTGGAAATATTATCGTATACATGGCACTAATGACACGCGTAAAATCGGTCGCCTTTCATCGAATGGTTGTATCGGTTTGTACAATGAACATATCGCCGAGCTGTTCGAACTGGCGCGTGTGGGCACACAGGTGTTGCTTATTTAACGACATTTTGCGAAACCTGTGTTCGTCTTCAGGCGACAAGCATTGCAATTGCAAAATATTGCTGTTTAAAAATGAAGACGAGGTACAGTCTTGGGTGCCTGCAGCAGGGTCACTACCTTTACCCGCTACGCCGCAGGCGAAATATTTGGAGGATACAATGAAATCAATCGCTCTCGCAGCTGCTCTTTCTCTTGCAGCATCGTCGGCATTCGCAGGTTCAGTCGATACCGTAGTAATGGAACCAGAAGTAATCGTAGAGGATTCTTCGACTTCGGGCGGCGTTCTCGTTCCGCTGATCGTTCTGCTGGTTCTCTGGGCCGCTCTGTCGTAAGACAAGATCACAGACAGTTATTCGAAAGGCAGCGCTCATGCGCTGCCTTTCATCTTTTTGGGGCCTCGCATCTACGGATTGCCCAACAATGCCCGCAATCCTTCACGATAGGTCGGGTAGGCCAGTTTTACCCCCAACTCTTCCCTGATCCGGCGGTTTAGCACACGCTTTGATTCGCTGTAAAAACTCAGCGCCATTGCCGACAAGTTCGCCTCGGCGATATCCACAGCTTCGGGAACCGGCAAACCCAGCAACTCAGCCGCATAGCCGATTACATCCTCTGGCGGGGCCGCCTCATTATCGCAAACGTTGTAAATCCGGCCAGGATTGGGGTGTGCGATCGAGGCCATCAGTGTTTCCGCGATATCCTCTACATGAATGCGGCTGAACACCTGCCCCTGTTTGATGATCCTGCGTGCAGTTCCCGCACGAACCTTCGCAAAAGGCCCGCGACCTGGCCCATAAATGCCGGCAAGCCGGAAGATATGCAGCGGCAGGACCGAAGCTTCAGCCAGATCCGTCCATGCCTGCTCAGCCTCAACACGCCATTTCCCGCGTTTGGTTGTAGGCGCGAGCGGCTTGGTTTCATCAACCCATCCCCCCTGATGATCCCCGTAAACCGCCGTTGTTGACAAGTATCCGACCCATTCAAGGGGGTGGGCTGCCGCAGCTATCTTCCCCCCAAGCGTGTTGATAACCGGGTCTCCGTCTTCGCCCGGCGCGACAGAAAGCAATAGATGTGTGGCATCCCTCAGCGCATCATCCAAAACCGCGCCCGGCCACAACCTCCCCTCAACCCCAAGTTCAGCCATTGCCCCCAGCCGATCTTGATCCCGTGTCGTACCGATCACCCGCCAGCCCGCGGGAATCAGCCGCCGCGACAGGGCCGTCGCCGCATAACCATGACCAAAAACAAGCAATACATTTTCCATCTATGCCCCTTTCAGGCGCTCAACCGCCCAGCGTGCCGCATCTTTCACGGTGCTGTTTTCGTCCCTGAGCAACCCAATCGCCGCCTGCGCCAACCCAGCAGAGCCCGAGTTCCCAATCGCGTAAAGCACGTTGCGAATGAACCGGTTACGCCCGATCCGCTTGACCGGAGACTTTGAAAACAGACGTCGGAAACCGCTATCATCAAGCGCTGCCAACATCGAAAGATCCGGCATCAACAGCTCTGATCGTACATGGTACCCCACCTCTTCAGCCTTTTTTGCGTATTTATTCCAAGGGCATACCGCCAGACAATCATCACACCCATAAATGCGATTGCCCAAAAGTGGCCGAAGCTCCGGCACCACCGGGCCGCTATGCTCAATCGTCAGATAAGATATGCAGCGCCGTGCATCCAGTTGATAGGGCGCTGGAAACGCCCCCGTTGGGCAGACATCAAGGCATGCGCGGCACGACCCGCAATGATTAGCTTCCGCAACATCCGGTTCAAGCGCAACCGTCGTAAAGATCGAGCCGAGAAAAAACCAACTCCCGAGTTCACGGCTGACAAGATTGGTGTGTTTGCCCTGCCAACCCAACCCGCTGGCCTGACCAAGGGGTTTTTCCATCACCGGGGCGGTGTCGACAAACACCTTGATCTCAGCGCCTGGGGATCGCTCGATCAGCCAGCGGCCAACACGTTTCAACCGCTTTTTGACCAGATCATGATAGTCGCGATTCTGCGCATAAACCGAAATCGCACCCTTGTCAGGCTGCGCCAGAATCGCCAACGGGTCATGCTGGGGCGCATAGTTCTCAGCCAGCATCACCACTGACCGCGCCTCGGGCCACAAAGCCGCCGGATTGCCACGCCACGACATCCGCTCGCCCATCCAGGCCATCTGCCCGTGACGCCCCTTGTTGACAAAATTGGCCAGCTGGTCAGCTGCGTTAGGAATATCACCGGGCCGACAGACCCGCATCTGACTGAACCCTTCCTTAAGGGCGTATTCGTGTAAAGCCGCTTTCAGCCCGGTCAAAAATCCAGATCCGCATAATGCGGCGGCTGCGGAAACCCGGGCACATTATCGGCCAGCAACGAGCGGAAAGCCGGGCGTGATTTGATCGTCGCGTACCATTCCTTGACCGTTATGTTCCTGTCCCAGTCAACATCGCGGATGTAATCCAGGCACGACAATTGCGCCGCCGCGGAAAAATCGGCCAGCGTCATCGCATCCCCCGCAAGCCAGCGCCGATGCTCAAGCAGATGCCCCATATAATCCAGATGAAACTTGATATTGCGCGATCCGGCCTTCACGTTCCTGCTGTCAGGATAGCCCGACTGGGTGATTTTCTTGTTCACCCGCTCATTCAGCAGATTAAGCGTCACTTCACGGTGAAACTTGTCGTCAAACCAGAAATTCAACCGCCGCACTTCGGCCCGCCCACCGGGCGACGCGGGCATCAGCGGCGGTTCCGGATGCACCTCTTCAAGATATTCACATATGGCGGCACTTTCAGCCAGCACCAGACCATCAGCCTTGAGAACCGGCACCATGCCGCCGGGATTCATCTTGATGAAATCCTGCCGCTTCTCCCAGTACCGCTCTTCTACAAGCTCGACCTCGATCTTCTTTTCCGCCAGCACAAGGCGCACTTTGCGGCAAAACGGCGACAGGGGTGTATGATACAATCGGCGCATATTTGGTCTGCTCGTTACTTGCTTTTGCCGTCCTGTTTGCCTTCACCACCGGGCATTTTCAACTACTGAAAACAGTGATCACGCCCATCGGCCTCAATCGTGCGCGCACCTTCCATGATTGCCGCCGTTCGTTTGCGCGTTTTCGAGCTTGGGTTAATCGCCGATCGCTTTTTTGGATTCGGCAATATAGCTGCCAGTCTGGATGCCTGTAACAGGCTGATATCAGTTGGTTTTACTCCAAAATAGTGCTGCCCTGCAGCGGCTACACCAAACACCCCTTCATCGAATTCGGCAACATTGATATAAACCTCGACAACCCGGCGTTTTGACCAGAAAAGTTCGATCATCAGGGTTGTTTCCGCCTCAAGCAATTTGCGCAACCAGCTTCGGTTCGGCCACAGGAAGACGTTTTTCGCAACCTGTTGGGAAAGCGTCGAGGCCCCGCGCAACCGCCTGCTGCCGCTAGTCACCACCGAGCGGATCGCCCCCAAATCAAATCCCCAATGCGTACAAAAATTCGCGTCTTCAGCCGCCACGACAGCGCGTGCCACATGGGGCGAGGTATCCTCGATTCGCACCCAGTCACGTTTGACCCCGCCCAATCTCAGGCTTTCACTGACGATATAGTAATTCGTCGGCGGGTTAACGAAGGCAAAGACAAACACCACCATCGCCTGAAACCCGAGAATCGCCCAGAAAACCCGGCTCGCAACGCGCAGCGCAGCGCACACCTTGGTCCAAAGGAAACTCTGCCTGGCTTTTTTACGCTTTTTGCCTGTGCGTTTTCTTGGTGTTTTCTTTTTCACTGCCACGCGACAACTATAGGCCCCGCAATGCAGATAGAAAAGTCACTTGCTTTGCACCAGATCGGCTCAGGCGGTTAGGCTGGTATCCCCTTCGTCGCTCAGCGGATGGCTCAGATGCGGCAGCATCTCTTTCGGGCATAGCTGCAGGAACCAGCCTTTTTCATCGTCCCAGTTACGCAGGATTTCACGAGCTTTCGGGCTGCGAGTTTCATCAAGATGCTGCTCGATCAAGCCTTTGAGCTCGCCCTCCCAATGGGGGTTGGACACCTGACAAAGAACAAGAGATTCCTGATTGATCCTGTCGGGTGCATCTCCGTCCGGATCATAGAGGTACGCCATACCACCCGTCATGCCAGCACCGAAATTGGTACCGATGGAGCCAAGTATCACCGCCGAACCGCCGGTCATATATTCACACCCGTTCGTGCCACATCCTTCCACCACAACCGATGCCCCGGAATTGCGCACCGCAAACCGTTCCCCGGCACGCCCATTGGCAAAGAGCTTGCCGCCGGTAGCCCCATAAAGCACCGTATTGCCGACAATCGTATTTTCAGCCGCAATCAGCGGCGAAACCAGTGGGGGACGCACCACGATCAGACCACCAGAAAGACCCTTGCCGACATAATCATTGGCATCCCCGGAAACTTCCAGCTTCAACCCCGGTGCGGCAAATGCCCCCAATGACTGCCCTGCCGAGCCTGACAGTTTCACCGTCAGATGGTCAGGCTGCAGGTCATTGTTCATTCCAAACCTCTGCACGATATGGCTTGAAACACGGGTGCCAATGGTGCGGTGCGTGTTCTGAACCGAATAGGAAAGCTGCATTTTCTCGCCATCCTTGAAGAACGGCTCCGCATCCTTGACGATCTCTGCGTCCAGCGTGTCCGGCACTTCCTGGCGCGGCTTGTCGCGATTGTAGCGGATTGTGTGATCCTCATCGACAGCCACCAGCATCGGGTTGAGGTCAAGGTCATCCAGATGCGCCGATCCCCGGCTGACCTGAGTCAGCAGATCAGCGCGCCCAATTACCTCGTCCAGCGATCGTGCACCGATTGAGGCCAGAATTTCCCGCACCTCCTGCGCATAGAACGTAATCAGATTGACCACCTTGTCAGCGGTGCCGGTAAACTTCTTTCGCAACCTTTCGTCCTGCACGCATACGCCAACCGGGCAGGTATTGCTCTGGCACTGGCGGACCATGATGCACCCCATCGCGATCAGCGCCGCCGTGCCAATACCAAACTCCTCAGCCCCCATCATGGCGGCCATCACGATATCGCGCCCGGTGCGCAATCCGCCATCGGTTCTGAGCGTCACCCGATCCCTCAGGTTATTCATCGCCAGAACCTGATGCGCCTCGGTCAGCCCCATTTCCCAGGGCAGCCCGGCATATTTGATCGAAGTCGCAGGTGACGCCCCGGTTCCGCCATTATGCCCGGAAATCAGGATCACATCCGCCTTGGCCTTGGCAACACCGGCAGCAATCGTGCCCACACCAGAGGAGGCCACAAGTTTAACCGTTACCTTAGCTTTTGGGTTTATCTGCTTGAGATCATATATTAATTGCGCCAGATCCTCGATTGAATAAATATCATGGTGCGGCGGCGGGCTGATCAGGGTCACACCCTTGGTCGAGTGCCGCAAACGGGCAATCAGCTCGGTCACCTTGATACCAGGCAACTGCCCCCCCTCACCGGGTTTAGCGCCTTGTGCAACTTTGATCTCTAACTCCTCGCAATGATTGAGGTATTCCGCCGTTACCCCAAACCGGCCCGAGGCCACCTGCTTGATCTTCGCCGACGGATTGTCGCCATTGGACTCGGGCGTGAAATGCGCCGGGTCCTCACCGCCCTCACCGCTGTCCGACTTGGCGCCGATCCGGTTCATCGCCACATTCAGCGTCTTGTGCGCCTCCGGGCTCAGCGCCCCCAGCGACATGCCGGGCGTGACAAACCGCTTCCTGATCGAGGTGATGCTTTCCACCTCTTCAAGCGGAATCGGATTGGCCTTGGGCTGAAAATCCAACAGATCGCGCAGATGAATCGGCGGGTTCGCCTGCATGCCTTTTGAATACTGCTTCCACAGATCAAACGACGCCCGGTCACAGGCCGATTGCAGCAAATGCATCGCCTGTGCCTGCCAGGCGTGTTTTTCCCCTGACTTGCGGGATTTGTAAAATCCGCCGATCGGCAGCAGATCAGCCGTACTCAACCAACCCTTTGCATGCACCTTTGCAAGCTTGCGCTGAATGCCCAGCACACCAATGCCCGAAATGCGGCTTGGCATCCCCGGAAAAAACTCCGCAACCATCGACCGGCTCAGCCCGACCGCCTCAAAGTTAAGACCCCCGCGGTAAGACGAAATCACCGAGATGCCCATTTTCGACATGATCTTGAGCAGGCCCTGATTGATCGATGAGCCATAGCGACCAACAGCCGCCTCCAGCGGCCCGTCAAGCAACCCCCGTTCAACCCGGTCGGCAATTGAATCCTGCGCCAGATAGGCATTCACCGTGGTCGCGCCACAGCCGATCAGAACGGCAAAATAATGCGGATCGACACATTCCGCCGAACGGATATTAAGTGAACAGAACGTCCTCAGCCCCTTGCGCGTCAGCCAGGAATGCACGGCACTCGTGGCCAAAATCATCGGCATCGGGATCTTGTTCTCATCCTGATATTGATCCGTCAGGATTATGTGCATGGCCCCTGCCCGCACAGCATCCTCTGCCTCGGCCCGCAGCTTTTGCAGCGCCTGCCCCAAGGCGCTTGCCCCGCCTTCACGGGCGAAACTGCAGTCAATTTCAGCCACCGCATCGCCAAACTGCCCAACCATCTCGGCAAATTTCGCGTTTGACACAAACGGGCTGTCCAGCAGCAAGATCTCGGTCTGGTCCGAGCTTTCATCCAGCACGTTGCGAAGGTTGCCGAACCGGGTTTTCAGGCTCATCACCCGATGTTCGCGCAGGCTGTCAATCGGCGGGTTGGTGACCTGGCTGAAGTTCTGACGAAAGAAATGGCTCAATGGCCGATACATATCAGACAGCACAGCCGAAGGCGTATCATCCCCCATCGAGGCCACGGCCTCCTTGCCGTCCTCGGCCATCGGATGCAGGATTTGCTCGAGCTCCTCAATGGAATAGCCCGCAGCGATCTGCCGCTTGCGCAATTCCGCACCGCTGAACTGGGTGGTCTCCTTTGCCGAACCGGTCGCCGCTTCCAGATCAACGATCGAGCCGACCCAGTCACCAAACTTGCGCGAGGCGGCAAGCTCGTCCTTGATCTCCGCATCATGCAAGAGCCGCCCTTCGGCCATATCAACCGCCAGCATCTGCCCCGGCCCCAGCGCGCCCTTTTCAACGACACTGGTCTCATCGGTCGGCACCATGCCGGTTTCCGACCCGGCAACCACCAGCCCGTCACCAGTCACCACATAGCGCATTGGCCTCAGCCCATTGCGGTCAAGCCCGGCACAAACCCAGCGCCCATCGGTCATGGCAAGCGCTGCTGGGCCGTCCCATGGCTCCATCACCGAGTTGCAGTAGGAATACATGTCCTGCCAGGCCTTCGGCATTTCCGCCGTCGAGTTCGACCAGCTTTCCGGTACCATCATGGTCTTTGCCATCGGCGCGTTGCGCCCGGCACGTACCATCACCTCAAAAACCGCATCCAGTGCCGCGGAATCCGATGATCCCTGTGCAACGATTGGTTTGATGTCTTCCGCATGATCGCCAAAGGTTCGGGAAGCCATGCGAATTTCATGACTTTTCATCCAGTTAAGGTTGCCTTTTAGCGTATTGATTTCCCCGTTATGCGCCAGCATCCGGAACGGCTGCGCCAGCCACCATTGCGGGAAAGTGTTGGTTGAATAGCGCTGGTGATAAATCGCAAACGCGCTTTCAAATCGCGGATCCAGAAGGTCGGGGTAGAAAACCGCCACCTGCTCGGCCAGCATCATGCCCTTGTAAATGATCGACCGGCAGGAAAGCGAACAGATGTAAAGCCCGTTCACCTGCGCCGCTGCCGCCGCTTTTTCGATCCGCCGTCTGACAACATAAAGTTCGCGCTCAAACGTCTCCTGATCGACGCCCTTGGAATTGGAAATCAGGATCTGTTCAATTTCCGGTCGGGTCGCATTTGCCTTTTCACCCAGACAGGTGACATCAACCGGCACATGCCGCCAGCCATAGATATAATACCCCATGCGCAGCACTTCGGTTTCAACGATCGTGCGACAGGTTTCCTGTGCCCCGAAATCGGTGCGCGGTAGAAAGATCTGCCCGACCGCGATCAGCTTTTCGGTATCCGGCTCATGCCCGGTGCGGCGAATGAGGTCGTAAAAGAACGGCACCGGTATCTGCACATGAATGCCGGCACCGTCACCGGTTTTACCGTCAGCATCAACCGCCCCGCGATGCCAGACCGCCTTCAGCGCCTCAATCCCCGCTTCAACAACCGACCGCCGCTTCTTGCCGTCAATCGCAACCACCAAGCCAACCCCGCAAGAGGAATGCTCGTCTTCAGCGCGGTATAGCCCCTCTTCGGCCATGAAGGCCTGGCGTGCTTCCTGTTCGGCTACCCATTTGGTATCGTATTTCGTCATCTTCTTTATCCTTTCGCACGCATACCGGTCTGGCTACGCAGGCTAAGTTCGCCGCAGCCGTAAAGTGGGGTGTTGCTTTTGAACAGCGGATTATCGGGCTTGATCAGACTGACCGGGTTTCCGCCTTGGGTTGAATATGCTCCGCCAATCTCGATCCGACCTTTGCCGTCGATCAGAACATTCCGAATTGGATCAACAAAGATTTCCATTTCCATATTCAACTTAAAAGCAGTGCCAATAAGTTCGACACTCGCCGCGGCGGTCCCGGCCAAAAGTATCTCCCCATCAATCTCGATTGACTCACCGGACAGGGTATAAAATGCCGTAGCGTCTGCCTTAAACGGTTCGACCGCGATCGGCATCTTGAAAAGAGCGATATAGTGTTCTCTCTCCGAACCCGTCGTGATCAAAGCTTTCAGCGATAATCGGTCGAAAACTTCAAGGATCTTCGGAATAACAACCTCACTTTGGTCCTGAAACGCCCGTACTAACGCATAGTCTTCGTCGTAGTGATCGATAAAGTCGAAGTCGCCCGGTTCTACCGATTGGTGTTCCATCATGATGCCATTTTCGGTTCTACAACGAAAAACGCGATCGATCTCACAGGCATCGTTGTGAACCGCAATTACAGGCTCGCAGGAGTCCGCCGGAAACCTTTGCTGCGCTGAACCTGATACGGCAGAAAACATCCATAGGGTCAAAACGGAGAGAGACAGTAGTTTCCTCATTCGCTATCCAATATAGGTAAAATTTCAATCACCCCGGCCCGCGTCACGCGCTTGTGGCCCTGGTCCTTGATTTCAAAGCTGTTCGAGGCTTCGTCGCTGTAGATCTCGGATCTCAGCTTAAACCCGTTCGGATCGTCAAACAGGCCGAGCGGAATTTCCGTCTCATCGGCAAAGGTCTCGCCTTCCTTGGTGAACTGGAAGTAAAGGTTCGAGCCGCAGGTCCTGCAAAACCCGCGCTTCGCCCAGTTTGACGAGACATGCTCCGCGATATTCGCCTCACCCTCCCAATGAACGTGTTTTTTCGAGATCGAAACCCCGAACAGGGCCGATCCCGTCCACTGGCGGCACATGCGGCAATGACAGATGCCGAAATTATCAGGCACATGGGTTGCACGGAACGAGACGGCCCCACACAGGCACCGCCCTGTCCGCTCATCCTGAACCGTTAACTCGTTGCTCATTTTTCCCGTCCGTTACGTCGATTTTGCTGACCTATCCGCCTTTCGGCGCGGAACGTGCCAAGTTTAGCCAGACCATCGCATTTTGCTCCAAAATCCGCAGCCCATTTGGTATGGGACCCGGTCATTTCTTAAGCGCCCCGTTTTCATCGAGGATTCCGAGCATCATCCAATACGCATCAGATGGATTCACCGTGAATACACCGGCTTTACCTTTTAAGAATTCCTGCAGCCACATTTCACGACCTCCGGCAAAATCCCCTTCGGGGCTTTGTCCGGTTCTGACGAGGTTTCCTAAACACCCCTCCAGGGCTGACTCTGAAAATGGACTGTGCCCAAGAAGGGGGGCTTGCTCATCCATCAATGCCCTTAGTTGGAGATGTACAACCACTTTGTCGGCAGCTTCTCCTTCTACGCCCAGATCGCCGTAGGTCTCAACCGCCGCTACCAAAGCCTCAACCGGTGGCATCTCCTCTTTAGAGTGACATCTGTAGACATTTCCAACTTCAAGTTCTTCTGCCATGACAACTCCGCCAAAAACCACCATTGCCCAAACCAGAACTACTCCAGCGGCAAATGATCGTATCATTGAGCGCACACTTCCACATCCACAGTGAAAGGTATGTTCGATTCGGTTCCTTGCAGATTGGTCATAGTCAGCTTCAGCTCCCCTCGGAGCGGTGAATTATCCAGCAACCTTGCAGCTGCCGGGCGATATGTCGGGACGTTTCGAAACAAAATCTTTCTCCTCTCCTTCTGACAACAGGTCAGACCTGCTGCCGTTTAATCTGTGTTAACGGGGTTAGAAGCCAACATTTGTACATACAGGTTGTGTACTGATGTCATACGCATTGTGCATTCACGGCTCCAACCGCCCTCGTCCTTTGTTAACTTTCCCTAATTCACTCCGCCGCCGCCGTTACAGCCGCATTCAGGTCACTCAGAATGCGCTCAGCCGCCGCGCGCCCGTCAGCAATTGCCCAGACAACCAGCGAAGCCCCGCGCACGATATCACCCACCGCATAAACCCCTTTCATCGAGGTTTCGTGGGTCACAAAATCAGCCCGGATCGTGCCCCAGCGTGTCACCTCCAGTTCAGGCTGATCCCAGAGCGTAGGCAGATCTTCGGGTTCAAAGCCCAGCGCCTTGATCACAAGATCGGCCTCTTCGGTATAGTCAGCCCCTTCAATCTCCTCGGGTGATTGCCTGCCGGACGCATCGGGCGCCCCCAGCCGCATCCGCGCAACACGCACACCTTTGACGCCACCTGTCTGCGCATCTGGCGCATCAGCATCGGTTTGACGAAGATCACCGACAAATCCCTTGGGCGCACTCAACCAATCAAATTCGACCCCTTCCTCTTCCGCATTCCGGGTCTCGCGCATCGATCCCGGCATATTCGCTCGGTCCCGCCGATAGAGGCATTTGACCGAACGCGCACCCTGGCGAACCGCTGTACGCACACAATCCATCGCCGTGTCACCCCCACCGATAACAACGACTTTCTTGCCCTCGGCAGAAAGCTCTCCGCTTTCGATCTCAGGAACTTTATCTCCGAGATTCAGCTTGTTAGAGGCGGTCAGGTAATCAATCGCCTTAACGATCCCCGACAATCCTGCACCGGGGCCGCCAAGGTCGCGGGACTTGTAGACGCCGGTGGCAATCAGAACCGCGTCATGCGCCTCCCTGATCTCGGAAAAACTCTTATCTTCACCGATGTTACAGTTCAGAACAAAGGTAACGCCGCTGTCTTCCAACTGCTTGACACGCCGCATCACCACGTCTTTTTCAAGTTTGAAGCCGGGAATGCCATAGGTCAGCAAGCCACCGGCGCGGTCGCTGCGCTCATAGATCGTCACCTGCACCCCGGCCCGGCGCAGCATTTCAGCCGCAGCAAGCCCGCCGGGGCCGGCCCCGATGATGCCAACGCTTTCGCTCCGCTCGGCAAATGGCGCGACGGGTTTCACCCAGCCATTGTCCCAGGCCGTATCGGTGATGTATTTTTCGATCGACCCGATGGTGACCGTGCCATGCCCGGATTGCTCGATCACGCAATTGCCTTCACAGAGCCGGTCCTGCGGGCAAATCCGCCCGCAGATCTCGGGAAAGCTGTTGGTTGCCTGCGACATGGCATAGGCCTCTTCCAGCCTGTTTTCAGCCGTCAGGCGCAGCCAGTCGGGGATGTTGTTGTGCAAGGGGCAATGTGCCTGGCAATAGGGCACGCCGCATTGCGAACAGCGGCTCGCCTGCTCTTTCGCCTTGGCCGCGGCGAACTCGGCGTAAATCTCGTTGTAATCCTTGTTTCGTACATCCGAACCGCGCTTTTCGGGCATATCCCGGTCCACATCGACGAATTTCAGCATTTTCTGTTCAGCCATCGGCACAATGTCCCACATTCAAAATGAACCCCCTTTTATCGCTGAAGATTCACTTATAAAAGTAAGGACTACTGACCTAATAACAGAATAATTGTTCCAAAAAGAAGTCAGGAATGTAAATGCATTAGATATTAGGTCAGCAAAACTGTCTTATATTGCCCTAAACCAGCAGAATCCCAACCAATGCCAGGCTCCCAACAATGATTCGCCACCACCCGAACAGCGCGTATCCATGACGGCTGACATAGCCCAGCAGCCACTTTACCACCAGAACCGCCGAGATAAAGGCCATGACGAACCCAACCGCAATCTCGTTCATCGCCCCGGCATCCAGAACATCGCGGTTCTTATAAAGATCAAGTGCAAAGGCCCCGGCCATCGTCGGCATCGACAAAAAGAACGAAAACTCCGCCGCCGCACGCTTGTCGGCCCCCAGCAAAAGCGAGGCGACAATCGTCGCCCCCGAACGCGATACGCCGGGGATCATCGCCAGCGTCTGGGCAAACCCGATGGCCAGCGCCATCCCGAACGGAAGCCTGGTGGCATCATGGTGCCGGGGCTTCAGCGGCAGCCGGTCAACAACCAGCAACACAATCCCGCCAAGGATCAGCATCACGGCAATCAGCAAAGGCGTTTCAAACAGCACCGTCTTGATAAATCCATGCGCCAGCAATCCGATCACCACGGCAGGAATGAACGCAATTGTCACCGAATAGATAAACCGCCGAGATTCCGGGTTATGCGGGGCCGTGCTGAAGACGGTCCATAATTTGTGGGCATAAACCGTCAATATCGCCAGAACCGAGCCGAACTGGATCACGACCTCAAAAGTCTTGCCGGCTGACTCGAATCCCATGAAATACCCGGCCAGCAACAAGTGACCGGTTGAAGACACCGGAATGAACTCGGTCAGCCCCTCGAGAAACCCCAGCAAGAGCGCCATGATGGTTGTGTTGTCGGTCATAATTCCGTCCCCGGACCAGTAAAGGGATCAGATCTCGCTCAGTCTTTTTGCTGATTCCTTGATCGCGGTATATTGCCCGCTGGCCCGGTGACAATAGAGATAGCTTTCCAGAACCGCGTCCATCGGGGTTGGCTCAATACCCAGATCGGTCAGCTTTCTGGCGTCTTCACCGACAACGTTATCATGCGCCAGCAGCTTGACCTGATCGCGGGTCAGAATGCGATTGACCAAAAGCCCACCGATGGCCGCTGATCCCATATCCAGAAACCACGCCTGAATTCGGGCGATCGAAAACGGAATATTCACCAGAATTCGCCGACGGCGAACAATGCGCAACATACCCCGCATCAGGTTGCGGAAGCTGCGGGCAACCGGGCCACCCAATTCGTAAACACCGGGTTCAGCTGCTCCCGTGGCACCCAAAACCGCAGCTTGGGCAACATCATCCACAAAGACCGGCTGAAACATCGTTTCCGCACCCACCAGAGGCAGAACAACAGAAAACCGCGCCATTCTGGCGAAACGATTGAAGAACTCATCATCATTGCCGAAAATGACCGAGGGGCGCAAAATAACCGCACCGGGGAAACTTTCCAAAACCAGCGCCTCGCCCTCGGCTTTGCTGCGGGCATATTTGCTGTCACTGTCAGGATCAGCGCTGAGCGCTGACAGGTGGACCAGATTGGTAACCCCTTCTTCAGCCGCAATCCGTGCGATTCGCCCAGCACCGTCCGCCTGAACCGCACTGAATTTCTGACGGCTGGTTTCCTGCAGAACGCCCACACAATTCACCACCGCATCTGCGCCTGAAATGGCAGCGCGAGTCGAATCATCGTCACGGATATTTGCCAATATCGGTTCGACCTGACCAACCGATCCATAAGTGCGCACAAACATCGCCTCGTTGGGGCGCCGCACTGCCACGCGAACCCGCCAGCCCTCTTTCGCCAGCCGTCGAACGATGTAACGTCCGACAAAGCCCGACCCTCCAAAAACGGTTGCGATTTTGGGCAGATTAGACATGCGAGTCTCCTTTGATGGGCGCTGATATTCCCAATATTCCTCCTGAGAGGCGGGAACAAGTTTCAATTATCTCTGAATTCCCGTCTCTTGCCGTTGACACGGGATATCACCGAGGATAAATCGCCTGTCACTAACGACACCTGCCCAGGTGGCGGAATTGGTAGACGCGCTAGCTTCAGGTGCTAGTGTCTGTATGGACGTGGAGGTTCGAGTCCTCTCCTGGGCACCAATCCCCTCCACGCGAAAGGGGATGAATTGGCTAACTACACACATCAGAACGACCTGCCAGACGGGCTTGACCTTGGGCCAGTGGTTGCCATCGATTGTGAAACCATGGGGCTTAACCCGCATCGCGACCGGCTGTGTGTCGTACAGCTTTCTGCGGGTAATGGCGATGCGCATCTGGTGCAGATTTCGCACGACCAGACAGAGGCTCCAAATCTGACGCGAATGCTGGGCGATCCCGATGTTCTGAAGCTCTTTCACTTTGGCCGGTTTGACATTTCCGTGCTGCTGCACCGCTTTGGCGTTCTGACAACCCCCGTCTATTGCACCAAGATCGCCAGCAAGCTTGTTCGCACCTATACGGATCGTCACGGGCTCAAGAATCTGCTGAATGAACTGCTCGACATTGATATTTCCAAGCAACAGCAAAGCTCGGATTGGGGTGCGGCCGAGTTGACCAAGGCGCAGGTTGAATATGCAGCTTCCGATGTTCTTTATCTTCATCGTCTGAAGGCACAGCTTGATGCGCGTCTGGCGCGTGAAAACCGTGCCGACACGGCGCAGGCCTGTTTTGATTTTCTGCCCCACCGGGCCGCACTTGATCTGGCCGGGTGGCCTGAAATTGACATATTTTCGCATTAAGGCGATGCCATGACCGAACGCTCGTTGAAACAGGATGCCCTGTCTGCAGGTCGCCGCGTAATTGCGCGCGAGGCCGAGGCTCTGTCGATGCTGGGTGACACGCTGGACGGCGGGTTTTCCGCCGCAGTTGATCTTTTGTTAAGTGCCAAAGGCCGGGTCATTGTCTGTGGCATGGGCAAATCCGGGCATATCGCGCGAAAAATTGCCGCAACACTTGCCTCAACCGGTACACCGGCGCATTTTGTGCACCCCGCTGAGGCCAGCCACGGCGATCTCGGGATGATGGCGCAGGGCGACATAACGCTTGTTTTATCAAACTCCGGTGAAACACCCGAGCTTGCCGATGTCATCGCCTATACAAGGCGGTTTCGAATTCCGCTGATCGGCGTGGCCGGACGTGCCAACAGCACCCTGCTAAAGCAAGCCGATGTTGCTATTCTGTTGCCTTCGGCCAAAGAAGCCTGTGATCAGGGGATCGTGCCGACCACATCGACAACAATGACGCTTGCACTGGGCGATGCGCTGGCGATTGCCCTGATGGAGCAGCGCAGTTTCACCCCTGAGAACTTTCGCGAGTTTCATCCCGGCGGTAAACTGGGCGCGCGGCTTTCTAAAGTGGCCGATCTGATGCACAGCGGCGATCAGGTGCCGCTGATTAAACCCGATACCCCCATGAGCGACGCTTTGCTGGTGATCAGCCAAAAGGGGTTCGGTGTTGCCGGGGTGGTCACCGACGGACAGCTTGTCGGTGTTATCACGGATGGTGACCTTCGTCGCCACATGCAGGGATTGCTCGAAATGAATGCCGCTGAGGTCATGACCAGAAATCCGCTGACCGTATCAGCCGGTGTTCTGGCCGAAGAAGCGTTGGCCATCATGAACGCGCGACAGATCACAACCCTGTTTGTCAGCGATTCCGAAAGCGATAAAACGGTGCGCGGCATCCTGCATATCCATGATTGTTTACGGGCCGGGATTGGCTGAATGCTGGGACATAGCGACAACCTTTATTCGCGATTTGTATCTCTGGCCAAGATTATCCTGCCGCTGATCGGGCTGGCCATTCTCAGTTCACTGTTTCTGTTTTCAAAATCCAACGAACCTGGTAGTGGCATCCGCCTTTCAGATGCCGATCTCAGCGAGTTTGCCAGCAAGGAACGCATAACTGGCCCTCGGTTTGCCGGTATGACTCCATCCGGTATTGCTATTCAGCTTTCAGCCGATCAGGCAAGCCCGGCCACTGATGGCGGACATGCGTTCAACGCCAGCGACTTGCGCGCCAAAGTCGAAATGCCTGATGGGGCAACGATTGATATTCAGGCCAATCGCGGGGAAGTGAATTCACTGACAAAACAGGCTCAGCTGACAGATGGCATCACGCTGAAAACCTCGCTCGGGTATGTTGCGACAGCTCATGGACTGACCTTCGCGCTCGACAAGCTTGATATCCAAAGCCAGGGTGAACTTACCGCGGTTGGACCGTTGGGCGAGATTTCGGCCGGCAATCTGCATGTGACAGCACAAACAACAAAAGGCCTGGAGAACCCCACAGGATACCTTCTGGTGTTTCAAAATGGCGTAAAGTTGATATACAAACCCAAGGAATGAGGCGCTTGCAGGACATGAAACTGAGAACGATTACCCAACTGGCAGGCACAGCGCTGCTGTCGCTGAGCCTGAGCATGCCGCTCAATGCGCAATCCACCGATGTAGCATTTGGCGGGCTGAACCACGATACGTCTCAGCAGGTTGAAATTCTATCAGACAGTTTCAGCATTGACCAGAAGACGGGAACGGCGGAATTCGTCGGAAATGTTGTGGTCGGACAAGGCAATATGCGGATGTCGGCTGCCAAGATCCTTGTTGAATACAAAACCAAAAATGGCGAATCTACCGGCCAGATTGAGCGTATGCACGCCACAGGTGGTGTTACCCTGGTCAGCGGAAGCGAGGCAGCCGAAGCGCAGACGGCTGTCTACTCCATCGATGCGGGCAGTATTTTGATGGAAGGCGCCGTTATCCTGACGCAAGGGGCCAGTGCGCTGTCAGGACAGAAACTTACGATCAATCTGCGCACTGGCTCGGCCCGGATCGAAGGGCGGGTCAAAACCATTTTTCAAACCGGTGGGTCTGAATGAGCGCAAGTCCCGATCTTCAGCTTGCCAGTTCTGACGGTGGGCTCAGGGTTCAGAATCTGGGCAAAAGCTACAAACGCCGACGGGTGATTCACGACGTTTCGATGGATCTGAACCGGGGTGAGGTTGTGGCCCTGCTAGGCCCCAACGGTGCCGGTAAGACGACGTGTTTTTATGCCATCGCAGGGCTCGTATCGCCGGAAACCGGCAGAGTGTTTGTTGATGGGCGCGATGTCACCACTCTGCCGATGTATCGTCGCGCCAGGCTGGGGATCGGGTATTTACCGCAGGAAGCTTCGATCTTTCGCGGCCTGTCGGTTGAAGACAATATCACGGCCATTCTTGAGCACTGGGTACCCGACCGCAAGAAACGCCATGAGCGACTGGAAGAACTGCTCGGCGAGTTTTCTGTTGAGCATCTGCGCCGTGCCTCGGCCATGTCGCTTTCCGGTGGCGAGCGGCGACGGGTGGAAATCGCCCGCTGCCTTGCCAGTGATCCGAAATATGTTCTGCTTGACGAACCGTTCGCCGGTGTCGACCCGATCGCGGTCGCCGATATCCGCCGGCTGGTGGCTCAGCTCAAGAACCGGGGGATCGGTGTCCTGATCACCGATCACAACGTGCGTGAAACCCTTGGCATCGTGGACCGTGCCTATATTCTGCACGAGGGGCAGGTGTTGATGAGCGGCACAGCCGACGAGGTGGTTCAGGATGAAAACGTCAGGCGCGTCTATCTCGGCCAGAATTTTCGCATTATGTAGCCGGGTGTATATCGCTGTACTGATATGGCTCTAAAGCCCGGCCTTCGTGTTAGCCAGGTACAACGTCTGGCGTTAACGCCTTCTTTGCGGCAGTCGATCTCGATCCTCAGCATGTCAGCCTTTGAGTTGGCCGAGCTGGTCAAAGCCGAAATCGAAGAAAATCCGCTACTGAGTGTCGAGAGTGACCGGGGGTCAAATCTTGCCGCCGATTATCAGTTCGCACTTGATACGGTGGAACAGCCTAAAACAACCGGCGAGATGCTGCGCGAACAGATATCGATGCTCTCAGCACCGGATGACGTCCGGTATATCGCCGAATACCTGACTGAAGACCTGACAGAACAAGGGTATCTTGCAGATAGTGACGAAGCTATTGCAGCGACTCTGGGCCAGGAAGTCAGCAAGGTCAGTCAGGCGATCACGCTGCTGCAATCGCTTGAACCGGTTGGTATATGTGCGCGAAACCTGCGGGAATGCCTTGATCTGCAACTCCTGGCACTTGGCGAAACACAAGATGCCCGCAGCGTGATTTTCGACAATCTGGTGGAATTTGCCGAAGCGAACTGGCCCCGGCTTGAGCGCGACCTCAACCTGCCCCGGCACGAATTGCACCGGCTTGCCGATGTTTTGCAGTCACTCAACCCGTTTCCGGCGGATACTCTGTTGGCCAATACCGCTCCGACGCTAAATCCTGACATTCGGGTTTTGACATTGCTTGAAGGCGGATTTGGCGTTGAATTGGTCAATTCCATCGCACCAACTCTGGTTTTGAATGCGCTGCCCGGTGATCCCGCGAAAACCGCTGATCGCGCAGCACTGGATTATCTTCGCGAAAGAACAACACGGGCCACTGAACTGATTCGCGCAATTGAAGCCCGTTCAAAGACCATCCTGCGCGTTGCCGGTGCGATTGTGACTTTTCAACATCGTTTTTTTGTCGACGGGCACGCGCATTTGAGGCCCCTCAAGCAGGCAGAGATTGCCGATAATCTGGGGTTGCATCCATCGACACTTAATCGGGCAATTGCCGGAAAGTCGCTTGAATGCACCTATGGAGTCTTTCCTCTTATACCGCACCTACGCCAAAACCCGAAACCTCTCATGGGTTATGACGCGGAAGT
>CAZMNO010000014.1:0-73258 GCA_964567685.1 uncultured Rhodobacter sp.
TCAATGGTTTGGGATACACCTTAGCTCACTGTCCGGCTTTCTGGGACCACTTCACAACATTGAAAGAGCGTGAGCAATATCTTTAATGTCGATCTGGTCGAGATCCGGATTGACTAATGGGAACTTCTTTCCGCTGACCGTCTGAATCCAGGGCACTTTGGTTGCTTCTTCAGTCAATTTGATCTGTCCTATTCATTGGATTGAACTGGATGCACATTCGCCTGGTTAACCAGTTCGAACAGCACGGTTATTGCTAATGTTGCTTGACGATGGTCTCGATTGGCAAGATGTTGAATCAACTCCTCAACCGATGCACCCGTAGCCGAATTCTCCCCAGCTTGGATTGCCCATTTGATCCGTTCCGGCATCGTCAAGTTGATCGCCGCTGCCACATGATCTTTGCCGCTCATATTATTGCCCCTCTTTTTCTCGTCCCCAAAATAACAGGGCGGGATTCACGGTGCAAAATCGTGCGGGCTGCTTTGCTGCAAGATGTGGCTTTTCAATCTCAATTGGGAACTAGGGCAACTTGATATACCCTGACCGCCAAAGCGGACGAAGAAGTCGACGCAGCGCCATAACTTGCTGGCCTGGATTTAGGTGACCATAGCGTTCCCTGAGCTCGCCAAGATCATTTAGTGCTACGATTTCGTATAGCCGGTCAATATCCGGCGTTCCATCTTGCCGTCGGTAGTGAGGCGCGATGAAAGCGTCAAAAGCTAGGTTCTCCGGATTGCTCGCCCATGCTGACCTCAGAGATTTAGTTGGTGCCGTTCCTATTGGAGAACTTTCACTGGGATCGCCACCAGCGGGCACGGTGCCCTCCGACCTGATGACCAGACAAGGCTCACGTAAAAGCGCTGCAGACGGAGTGACCAATCCACTGTGAGCCAAACAGGCCCCGGCAACGGAGAAGACATTCTCCTCGACAACGGCATTGGCAGCATCGAGATTAGCCAGAGCATCCTTGAAGCCTTTTGCGGCATTCATTGCATCCACCCAATGCTCACCTGGGCCAGCATGATTGCTCCCGCTGACAAAAGCCTCCCACACAAGGACAGCATCGCCTTTTGGCCAGTTCCGCCAATCAAGGGTTACTGCGCGATGCCCTAGATGCGTCTTCAGTTTAGCAAAGGTATAGGCCATCACGGCAATGCCAATGGTGGTCACAGCTGCTCCGGCATGTGCAGACCAAGGACGGCTTCCTTCCCCTCTACGAGCTTTTGTAGTCCTTCCTAGTTCGTCTCGAACCGGGATATACAACGGCGCTTCAAATCCCAGAGCCGCAGGGCGCCCCTGAGCGATCTCGCCAAAGCGATCAATAAACTCATCCAGATCGTCGCCACTTGCTACACTGCCGTCACTCAGTATGGCCCAGCCGATGTTGTGGGGTGCGCCCACATCAATGGCTCCAACCACAATATCGTCGGGTTCAACGCGCATAGCTAAAAGCAAGCTTTAAGAAATCAAACATTTCTCAAGAAATACAAAGCAAACTTCAAGTTTGCAAAGAGTTTCGAAGTTAGATCGGTTTATGACGGCGTCACTTGAAGCCTAGTCCAAATTATGAACAATGTTCTCAAATTATATTTGGCTGGCCAGATCCGAACATTTCGGAAGGCTGCAGGACTAACACAAGAAGAACTGGGCGCACGGATCGACAGGACCGGAGAAGCCATTTCCAACATCGAGCGAGGTGCCAGCTTACCCGGCGTAGAAACCTTGGTGGCCATCGGGGAAGTGCTGGACAAACCGGTTCAAGAGTTCTTGCCAAGCAGACCAAGTCGCAAGGGAGTTTCTGCAAACAGGTTACGGATGGAATCCGAGGCGATGGCCTTGCTACAGGCGCTTTCTGACAAGGAACTCGGGATTGCTATCGCTCAGGTTAAGGCACTGGGGGAAGGGTAGGACTGGTGTGGTTCGGCCCCAACCGGACTCTCACCTCTGGTGCCTGATGCTGCGCTGCGGCCCGTCGAAGCTGCCGTTCGCTGCAGTTGCAAAGTGTGGCCATAGTCCGATGTCAGGACTGCGGGGACAATCCGGCAGCTACAGACAAACGGGAATTAAGGGACTATACACCGGTCATCTTGCCCATGAGATGACTGTGATCGTTTACGCACATCATGCATGCTAGCGTTTCCGAGCGACGGGGAGGGGAACAGATGAAACGCGCAATTTCGATATTGCTTCTGCTGCTGGCGGCATCCGCATCCGGCTTGGTCGCGCAACAGGAAAATCATCTGAAGGGGAGCGAATCTCCTTACCTTCTTCAGCATCAGGATAATCCCGTTGATTGGTATCCTTGGGGGCCTCAGGCGCTGAACAAAGCGAAATCTGAAAACAAGCTGATCTTGATTTCAGTCGGCTATTCCTCGTGCCACTGGTGTCATGTCATGGAGGATGAAAGCTTCATGAATCCCAAGATCGCAACCCTGCTCAATCGCGATTTCGTTTCCATCAAGATCGACCGTGAAAGCCGCCCCGATCTGGACGAGCAGTTCATGATGGCCACGCAGTTGCTTAGCGGCGGCGGCGGCTGGCCCAATACTGTTTTCCTGACGCCTGACGGTGATCCGTTCTATTCAGGAACCTATTTTCCGCCCGCAAATTTCCAAACAGTAATTACAGCTGTCAGACAGGCCTGGCTGGACGATCCACAGATGATTTCAACTGAAGCAGCAAAGGTAACTCGGGCGGTCGGGGAATATCTGGTGCAAAAAGCACCGGCAGTGGACATCACGTCTGAGATTGTGCAATCGATTGCCCGCGATGTTTTAGATTCACTTGACCCGTTCAATGGTGGCTATGGCATTGTGCCAAAATTCCCGCGCGAGTCGTTGTTTCTTTTTCTTCTGGATCACGCAGAGCGATCCGGCGACCGGGAGGTGCTGAATGCGGTGACCAACATGTTGGATGGCATGATCAGAGGCGGCATTCACGATCATATTGGTGGCGGCTTTCACAGATATTCGGTTGATCCCGAATGGCACGTGCCGCATTTCGAGAAGATGCTCTATACTCAGGCGCTGACCGGCAGGCTCTTGATCCGGGCATGGGCCATGACAGGCAAAAATAGGTACCGGCGAACGGCCGAGCGTCTGTTTGACTATGTTCTGAGGGATTTAAGGGACACCAAGGGCGCGTTTTTTTCAGCGCAGGATGCCGACAGCCTGAACCCTGACGGAGAAAAGGCTGAGGGGGTATATTACACCTGGACGCCAGCTCAATTGCGAAACCTCGGTGAAGATGCCGGGTTCGTCCGCGACGTATTTCAGATCACAGAAGAGGGTGACATAGAAGGCACCAATGTTCTGAACCTGAGCGCCCTTCCCGATGAGCTTGCGGCTAATCACAACCTGTCTGTGGCCGATTTCGAAAGCCGTCTTGATGAAGTTACAGGCAGGATGATGAGGTCGCGCATAGCACGGCCGCCGCCATTTCTGGATCGTAAGATCGTCGTTTCCTGGAACGCGATGATGATCCAGACCCTTGCCGAGGCTGGCTATCGGCTGGATCGACCCGACTATATTGAAGCAGCAGAGACGGCAGCGCGGTTCATCAGAACACAACTATATGGACCTGATGGGTTGAAGCGGGTCGGCTTTGAAGACGCGGCGCACATTCCCGCACAACTGGCGGATTACGCTGGTCTGGGTCTGGCCTTTCTCGCACTTCATGATTTCTCAGCCGCGACGACAGACAAAATGCTTTGGCTGCACGAGGCACGGCTGATGGCCGAAGAGATTCAAGACCGGTTCGGCGCTCCTGAAGATGGTTTCAGCATGACGCAAACAGCAGAAGGTTTAACCCGTATCGTACCAGTGGACGACACTGAAATACCTTCGGGCAACGCGCTCGCTCTGTCGCTGTTCTCCCGGTTGGCAATGCGCACACAAGCGCCCCGGCTTGAACAGAAGGCATTTCTGCTTGCAGCACCGCTGTCGGGTCTTGCGACATCAATTCCGGATCAGAGAGGGTACCTTCTCAAAGCGCTTATTGACTTTCATGAAGGTGAAACTGGCCTCGTGCGTCACGTTGCAGGCGGTAACGTCAAAGTTGAGCTGCAACTTGCCTGGGATTCCGAAGAAATCGTCCTCGCTGTTTCGGTCGCTGATGGCTGGCATGTCAATGCGCATAAACCGCTGGAGGATTACCTCATCGCGACGGAACTTGTCGCCAAAGGGGATGGGGAAATGCCGGTTGAATATCCAAGGGCTATCCGCAAAGCGCTTTCGTTCAGTGGGAAGGAATTGGCGCTTTACGAGGGCGCGTTTGAAATCATTGCACAGGTAGCGCCAGTAGGGACCCGCGAGCAGGCGCCACAAATCACGCTAACCATTCAAGCGTGCAGCGACGAGATTTGCCTTCAGCCAGAGGACCTGACTTTTACCCGTTGGTAGACTTCTCGGAGTTTGGAGATAAATTGGGGCCAGCGCCAGGTGGGGCATATTGCCCACACGATTTTCCGGATAGCAAGTGCTTCGCACAGATCTTGCCCTCTGGCTCAGGCCTGTTCGACTATAATAGTCGCCGGACTCGATAGAGATGAAAGAATGGTGGAGAAGGAGGCCGCCTAATTATCGCTATAAGAAATAGTTATTGTTAATATTGATCGAGGTAGCAAAATATGTACCGCAATTCATACCACCAAGTGATCCGAAATACGCATTTTAAGCCTTGCACCAGGTCAACAGACTAGTTGCACTGTTGATGATGCTGACCTCACAACCATTCGGGATGAAACAGACCTTCCGAAAACTTGGATCCGTCACTCTTCTTCCGTGAAAGAAATAGATGCCCGAGCCGATGGCAGCACAAACGATCAATGACAGTGGCACGGCAGCAATCGAAACCGGACCTGCCGGAAGGGTCAGCAAGGCAAGCCCCAACATGGCGAGAACCATTCCAACCCAGCGACGCGGTTCCGGCATATCCCCCTCAACCAGCGCACCGGCAAACATCGTGATCTGCACGACATCTTTGTTTCGCTTTTAGCCTACAATGGGCTCGAATTGCGACAATTATCATGCTTTTGAGACTTTTAGAGCCATTTGACACTCTTGACCTTCCATCAGGTGGAAGCTTTAGGCACGCTTTAAGCACACGCGGACTAACGAGGTTTGATTTGATCAATCAGGTTTCTGGCGCGGCTTTGCAGGTATGAGGAATGGACATCAAATCAATTGGAGCTTCCATTGTCGTGATAACGGCTGTTGCGTTCGCTTGGTATGTAATTCTCAAGCCCAGCGAACCGACGCAGACAGAAGGGCGGCCAATGGTCGAAGTTTCACTGCCTGAACTGGGCGGCGCTGCCGCTTTAGGCGAACCATTATTTGTTGCGAATTGCTCAATTTGTCATGGCCTGAACGCTGCTGGTAAGGAAGGCTTGGCACCTCCTCTCGTTCACAGAATCTATCGCCCCGGCCATCATGCTGATATCGCCTTTGAGTTGGCGGCCCAGATTGGGGTCCGCTCACATCACTGGCCGTTTGGCAGCATGCCACCGGTTGAAGGAGTAAGCAAATCCGATGTAAAGATGATCACAGCCTATGTCCGGGCGCTTCAAAGGGAAAATGGAATCAACTGAATGGCATCCGCAATTCCTTTGAACAATCAGGTCAGAAAAGGGCTTCCTTCGATTGTTACTTTTGCGTTGATCGCAGGGATTGCCTTGATGGGATCGTGGAAATGGGTCTCGGCCAGTCCTGATCCTGGCCATCATGACGTATATTCTGAGATGCAGGTTATTCAGAAACACGAAACCGGTCTCCATAATCTTCACTGCCATAGTACTACTGCCTGTGATATGATCTTCTTTATTCCCGATTTGAGACGTTTTCACGGCTGGACCGCGGGAAAAAGACAGGTGCGGTCGCCTTCCCGGTTTGGCCGATCCGTATTCAACCTTCATCCCGATCCGCCACCACCTGAATTCCTGGTTTGACACTACTGAGGGCGTCGCATCGCGACGTCCAAATACCTGAATTGAACCAAACCAGAATACAGGACTAATCGAATGACTGTGGATACAAAAACAATCGCTGCCGCACTGGTGGCGCTATCCTTCTCTCTTGGTGCAGGCGCGGCAATTGCTGGTGGTGCACATAGCGGGGGGCACGAAGATGGCAAAGACATCGGGCAGGCCGGCAAGGCCGGGCATGTTGATCGCGTTATCAAAGTCAAGATGGGGGAAATGTTCTTTTCACCTTCAGATATCGAGGTACAAAAAGGGGAAACGATCAGGTTTGTCGTGACCAACACCGGTGAATTCGTACATGAATTCAACATCGCAACCAAAGATATGCATCTGGCACATGCAGACGAAATGATGAAGATGATGGATAGCGGTGCGCTCGAAGCGGACAGCATCAATCACGACCTCATGAACGCCACCGGCATGGCACATAAGGATGCAAACAGCATTCTGCTGGAACCGGGCAAGTCGGCTGAGCTCATCTGGACATTCAATGGAAACGCCGATCTGGAACTCTCGTGCAATATTCCGGGTCACCGTGAAAGCGGGATGATGCAGCAACTGGTGATGAACGACACCGATTCATGAACAAGCTGAGGGCGCAGGAATGCGCTGCGCCCGCACCAACTGTTCGAGTGAAAGGAAAACCCATGAATCTCAGCAGGCGCCAGTTCATGGCAGCAAGTGCTGCCATTTCCTTTACCGGTACTTCGATTGCGCGAGCCTCGACCACGAATTCTCTGAAGGCCGGAAAAACCTCTATTCAACTTGCCCCTCCTGATTATCCAAAAACAGAATTATGGGGTTTCAACGGCCAAGCCACCGGACCTGAAATCCGGCTTAAACAGGGTGCGCGCCTGACGCGTCTGTTCGAAAACGGCCTGACCGAGACATCCAGTCTTCACTGGCACGGAATTCGCGTGCCAAATGAAATGGACGGGGTTCCCGGAGTGACCCAGGACGTGGTTCAGGCGGGCGGAAGCTTCCTTTACGACTTCACAGTGCCTGATGCCGGAACCTATTGGTATCATTCACACCAGAACACGGTTGAGCAATTAGCGCGTGGACTATATGGCACGATTGTCGTTGAGGAACCGGATGCGCCTGATATCGACCGCGAAGAAACGATTGTTCTGGACGATTGGCGTCTCACCCAAAAAGCGGAGATTCACACGGATTTTGAAAATCCGCATGATTTTTCACATGCTGGCCGGTTAGGAAATTTCGTAACATCAAACAACAATTACGACCTGAATCTGAAAGTGCGCCGGAATGAACGGCTGCGGTTGCGGCTGATCAACAGCTCAAACTCGCGCATTTTCGATCTTGCTCTTGTGGGACTTGACGGCTGGATGATGGCGCTTGACGGAATGCCGTTGGCGGCACCAGAGTCCATAGAGCAGTTCACTCTCGCCCCAGCCCAAAGGATGGACCTGTTCGTCGATGTGACGGCTGAGATTGGTGAAAGCGCTTATCTTGTCCGCGTTGACCGGGGTGAACCGTTTGCGCAAGCTACCTTTGGAGTGAAAGGTGCAGCCTCAGACATGCGGCGCGAACCGCCCAAAGCTTTGCCGCCCAACCCTGTAGCCGCGCTTGCACCGATTGCGTCAGCACGCAAGGCACCCCTTCTGATGGAGGGCGGTGCCATGGGGGTTATGCGATCTGCGCGCCTGAACGGTGCCGAAGAAAACATGCGTACGCTTGCGCAGGCTGGTATGTACTGGGCGTTCAACGGCACCGTCGGCCTGCCCGAAGAACCTCTCATCGAAGCATCTGCCAGCGAGACCATCCGCGTCCCCATCACCAACCACACCGTGTTTCCACATGCGATGCACCTTCACGGGCATCACTTCCGCGAGGTCCGGCCCGATGGGGGAACCGGGCCACTGCGCGATACAATACTGCTTTACCCTGACGAAACCCGCGAAATCGCCTTTGTTGCCGACAATCCCGGTGACTGGGTATTTCACTGCCATATGCTCGCCCACGTAACGGCTGGCATGATTACCTGGATAAAGGTGTCTTGATTATGAAAGTTCTAAGTTCAACCGCCACAGCAATCCTGGCCACCACAATTTGGGCCGGACAGGTCGCTTCGCAGCAATCGGCTGAAGATGTTGCAAAACTTCTTGAGCAGGCAGACATTGCGAACGGGCAGGCTCTTTACGCTGAGTTCTGCGCCGTCTGTCATGGTGAAAACCTTGAGGGGCAGGAAAACTGGCAGACCCCGAACGCAGACGGGCAATTGCCAGCTCCACCTCACGACGAAACCGGACATACCTGGCACCATCCGGATGTCGCTCTGTTTGCCTATACCAAACTCGGCGGTAAGGAGTTCCTAAAAACCCAGGGGATTGAGAATTTCAACAGTGGCATGGAGGGATTTTCTGACTCTATGGATGATCAGGGAATTGCCGATGTTCTGGCCTATATCAAATCGACATGGCCGGATCGCGAGCGTGATATTCAGGCCAGCCGGTCAAAACAATAGGAATGCATCGGATGTTTACAGCAATGAAAACCATGGTTCTGACTCTGGCACTACTTGTCTGCGCAGGAACTATATGGGCCGATGATTTCAGCGAGGAAGACATCAAAAGAATGGCTCTGGAGGCAATTCTGGAAAACCCGGAAATATTAACCGAAGCAATTGCCATTCTCCGGCAGCGGGAAGAACAGGCGCAAGCTGCGGATGCGTTGGCAGCTTTGGAAAACTACCGTGAACCGCTGGAGCGCGATCCAAACGCCCCAGTTCTGGGAAACCCTGATGGGGATGTCACGGTTGTTGAGTTTTTTGACTATAACTGCCCATACTGCAAGAGAGTGGCGGACACAGTAAAAAACCCTCATTGAATCTGACGGAAATATCCGCCTCGTCTACCGCGAATGGCCAATTCTGAGTGAAGGATCGGTCTATGCCGCCCGCGCGGCGCTGGCAGCCAGAGAACAAGGCAAATACGAGGAAATGCACTGGGCGTTGATGGCGCTGCCGCGCGCAGATGAACAAACGGTGTTGTTTACCGCAGGCAAGCTTGGCCTCGATCTGGACAAATTGCAGGAAGATATGAAAGCACCGGAAATCGATGCGCATCTCTCTTTGAGTTCAGAACTCACACAGGCGTTTGGTTTTAACGGCACGCCTTCGTTTGTCATTGGCGATGAACTAGTGCCCGGTGCCATATCTTTTGAGCAGCTTCAGGTATATGTTGAGGCGGCAAGAGAGGAATAGGAATTGGATTGGTAATTATTCCTAACCACGACTGGCAGCTCTCGACCGCATTGCGGCACGGCTTCCGCTGCGGCGTAATTCGTCGGAGCGCTGTATGTGCGCACATCGAAGACTTCATACTTCCGCAGTGGGCTCTTACCCGACCTCGGAGGCGGTGCAGCAATCATGTGATATGATGTTTCGTCAGCGTCGGGTTGTCGTTGTGGGGGGGTGTGGCGGATCGGAGGATCAATCATGTAAACACCAAATTTACCTGCCATTCGCGCGTTGCGGCCTGCCTGCAATAAAGGACGCATTGTTGGTCAGAAGCGACCACACGTCTGGGCGATCAGGGTCCGCCTGGAGCTGGCCGAGAACCAATGTGATCTCGCGTTATTCAATTTAGCCATCGATAGTAAACTGCGCGGTTGCGATCTGGTCAAAATGAAAGTGGTCGATGTTATGGCGTCCGGCCAAATCAAAGAACGAGCGTCAGTGTTGCAAAGCAAGACCCAGAAGCCTGTACGCTTCGGAATCTCCGAAGGGACGCGGAGCTCGATCGAGAGATGGATGTGAGAACCGTTGATGATTGGATCGGAGTATCTTTGGCCAGGGCGCTTCCACGATCGCCTTCATATATCAACCCGTCAGTATGCCCGAATTGTCCGTGATTGGGTTACCTCTATCGGTTTGGAGGCCAGCGTCTACGGCACACATTCGATGCGACGCACAAAGGTCACGCAGATTTACAAGAAGACGGGCAATCTGCGCGCTGTTCAGCTTCTACTCGGGTACACAAAGATGGACAGCACGGTCCGTTACCTCGGTGTTGAGCTCGAAGATGCACTTGCCATCGCGGAAGCTATTGAAATCTAGAGCAGCGGGTCGTCTCTCAAGGACGGCCCGGACCTGCCGTTCGCCTGTGTCTCCAATGCCGCTGCACAGCTTCACCAAACCGGCCATTCACCGATTGCGCAGCATTTCCATTAGCCGAGGGATTGCAATGCGGGACGAAGCTGCCATTCACAGCCCCTATTTGGACAATCAATTCACTAAATGTCACTTGGCCGGTATTGCCAAACGACATCTGGCGACACCACCAGTTTTAAATAACTTGGGGTTTGGAGCGTCAGTATTTCAAATAATTATGAAAGTGGAAATTGTTAGGGGGCGCATGTCGACCGCATATTCGATGATTTCTGGCAGCAAGCGGTGACCTGCAAAGCCATGAGAATTCTAGCATCTTGTCGTGCTTGGTATTTGAAATCTTGATAGTAGGCCGCCAACTTGACTATGCCCTTTGACGAACTGGTCCAATTTGATGTTACAAATCTCCCGCCCCACCTAGGTAACCGGCGATGACAAGGTGTAATTAGGAGGCAAGACGCTTTAGGCTGGCAACAAGAATCCGCCAAAGAAATCTGCCAACTCTTTGTATCCATCAAGTGGTAAAACATGGGCGATATATTGGTCCGGGCGAACCACGATCATACAGCCCGTTTCGCGGTTGATCCCGCGCATATCAAAGATATCACCCAGACCTTTGTGATCCGTGCAGAATATTTTTTCGTGGTCTTGCAAGCCCAGTTTGCCCGTGATTGGTTTCAAGAGTGGCGGCATTTCGCCATAAGATAGCCTGTCAAATGTCTGCTGAAACACCGCGCGCAGATCAATCAGTGCGTCGATATCCTCCTCTTTACGGGTAAATTTCGTGATTGGCGAACTCGGGGCATCCGTCAACCAATCAGCCAGCTTGTGAATTGCCGATCCTGCATTCGAACTGTCATTTTTGCCGCCAAACGCGTAGATGCGCCAGCGACCATCCGCTTCAGCAGCGTGACCAAGCTGCATTTGCTTAGCATCTGCCAATCGTACTACCGGCGCAGAGTGGAAACGGCGTCCGATTTTCTGGCCCGCAGCCAGTGCCTGGAACGTGGCGGGTCCGGTCAGGACGCTCTCATCGTATTTTACCGCGAGGCCACCGGTGAACTCCAGATTGGCTTTGAAATGTTGCACAAAGCGGGGCTCGTCCGAGCCATCAAGTTCGCTTCCTCCCAAAGGTGCGGACATGACGCGAGCCCATTCATGGTCGGTATCGACCAGCCGTTTGGCCTCGTTCCAGCGTTCGGCGGAATAGGTGTGCAGCAGGCTTTTGTCTGCACGGCCCTGAATGACGTGCGCCAGTTTCCAGCCAAGGTTGAACGTATCCTGCATAGAGACATTCATACCTTGGCCAGCTTTGGGGCTGTGTGTGTGGCAGGCATCGCCGGCAGTAAAAACACGAGGGGTGCGGGATTGGGCCTCGCCCTCTGGCACATCGTCAAAGCGGTCCGTCATACGGTGCCCGATTTCATAAATTGACCACCAGACAACCTCTTTCACATCAACGGTGTAAGGCTGCATGATCCGGTTGGCAGCGGCTATCATATCTTCCTGAGTAAAATTTCGATTTGACACACGCTCGCCGACATTTAGCTTGTCAAGCTCAACATACATGCGAAACAGATACCCACCCTCACGCGGCAGGATCAACACGTTGCCCTCATGAGCCGAGGTGATAAGGCATTTCTGTCGTACGTCTGGAAAGTCTGTGTTGGCCAAAATATCCATTACGCCCCAAGCTTGATTGGCAGCGTCGCCGTGCATTTCGCCGCCGATCGCCTTTCGAACATTGGAACGTGCACCGTCACAACCAACAACATAATTGGCCCGGATCATTTTTGTAACGCCCCAGTTCACGCCGGTATCCTGCAGAGCCACTGTTACCGGGTAGTCACTTGCTGCGACATCGATCTCCAGATCTTTAACCGACCAGCTGTAATCAGGTTCAAGGCGCGTTGATGAATTCTTCATCACATCCAAGAACAACTGATGCAACCGGGCTTGATTGATCAGAATATGCGGCATTTCCGAACTGTCATCAGCCACGTCCTGCACCCGACCGATGCGCTTGATTTGATCTGGGTTTTCGGGGTCCGGCGCCCAAAAATTTGTCTGGTTCACCCAATAGCTTTCGCGCTTTACTTTATCGGCAAAACCAAAAGCTTGAAACATCTCCATCGTGCGAGTGTTGATACCGTCGGCCTTGCCTTTTTCGATGTTGCAAGGGCTGCTTTCGACAATCATCGTGTCAATCTCGGGAAATTGTGCCAATTGCGCAGCGAGGCACAATCCCGCGGGTCCGGTGCCAGCAATCAACACATCCACCTTTTCAGGCAGCGGTGCGTGTTGTGAACGGTCTCGACGCCCTTGTGCGGCGTTCTTGATGTCGGGGTTTCCGCCTCTGAATCCATCTACATAATATCGCACTGTGGTCCTCCCTTTGATCGGCCTCCACCAAATAATGCCACCCACCGGCACCGCTCAGTTCTCAAAAAATCTCAGATGACGGACCCGCCTCTCTAAAAGTACTGGCTTCCTCACAAACTCCTTTCAATCAGATCAAGGGTTTCCATGGCTCCAAGAACATCGGCGACAGCGCCATTCGGCTGGCGGTTTTCCCGAATGGCGGTAAAGAACTCGCGGTCGATAAGTTCTATGCCGTTATTGGAAACTGCCACGTCTGAAAGGTCGATAGGGTTTTCATTGCCGTCGAAAAGGTCATCATAGCGGGCGATGTAGGTGCCGTTATCGCAAATGTAACGAAAAAAGGTGCCAAGTGGGCCGTCGTTATTGAAGCTGAGTGACAACGTGCAGATAGCGCCAGAGGGGACCTTCATGCCAATCGACATATCCATGGCAATGCCCAGATCAGGATGCGCCGGACCTTCAAGACCGAAGGCTGAGGAGCAAGTTTCACCAGTCTGATACTGAAACAGATCTACCGTGTGGCAGGCATGATGCCATAACAGATGATCCGTCCAGCTGCGCGGCTCGCCCTTGGCATTCATATTGGAGCGGCGGAAAAAGTAGGTCTGCACATCCATTTGCTGGATCTTGAGTTCGCCTGCGACGATTTTGTTGTGAATCCACTGATGCGAGGGGTTGAAGCGGCGGACCTGTCCCGCCATTGCAATCAAACCCGTCTCTTTCTGTACTTTCACGATTTCCTGACTATCGGCAAGTGTGTCGGCCATCGGAATCTCGACCAGCACATGTTTTCCTGCCCGCATACATTGGATCGCCTGCGTGGCATGAAGTTGGGTCGGAGTGGACAGAATAACCGCGTCGACATCGTCGCGCGCAAGACACTCGGCCAGATCGGTCGAGGCATGGGAAATGCCCCGTTCTGCTGCGAGTGCATCGATTTTTGCTCTTGTCGGCCCCATGACTGAAGTCACTTCGACATCATCTATCTGGCTGATCGCATCCAGATGCTTGGTACCGAACGCGCCATAAGCGCCTGCTATACAAACTCTCATTTCATCTTCCACTTCATGAGTAATTCTGCTGGTGGATTCACTTAGCCTCCAGCCAGGTTCTTTGTCGTTTCATCCTTCGATTGGTCCATCTCAGAAAGCAGGGTTTCCAACATTGCATCGAAATCGGCATCTCCGGGATCAATTCCCAGATCGCCAACATTCTGTTGCCAGCCAACGGTGGCGCGGGACATTGCCGAAGAAAGGCCAAGATCGTCGATTGTTCGGACAACTTCGCGCATTTCGGCCGCGCGCCGCTCCCCATGCACCATCATCCGTTCCAGGCCGTAAGCCGCCCGGTCTTTCCAGACCAACCCCGGATAAGATTTATCCAGGCTTTCCAGAACCACCTCCTCAACCCCGGCGCGACGCCCTGCCAGAACGCATTCGGCCATGAGAGCCTCCAACCCCTTCATCATGATTGAGCGGATCATCTTGATCGATGAGGCGTGCCCGACCCTGCCGTCGATAGCTTTAGCGGACATCCCGAGTTCAGCAAGTATGCGCCGCCCGTTGTCGGCTTTCGGACCACTAAGCAAGACCGGAGCCTTATGCAGCCTCGGATGGACCGGTGACATGATCGCCATGTCAATGTAGTGACCTCCAGCGGCTTCAATCAGCTTAGCGTTATTCTGTTTGGTCTTTGGCGCGCAGGAATTTCCGTCAAAGTAATAACAGCCCAGCTCAATATGCAGGGCGGCGGCGCTGGCTGCGCTATTTGCCTGATCAGCAGTTACTAGGCTGAATACCAGCCCAGCCCCCCGCAAAAGGGTTGCCATATCTGCTTGCCCTATTACACCCGCCGCCGAATAATCGCTCCATTTGGCATCGGAAACACCACTGTCCACGGCATCCGTCTTGATGTCATAGCTCCGGGCTGTGATTGCTGCACCGGATTCGTTCAAGCCTTGCACAAACGCACTAGCGGCCTCGCCAAACCCTATGGTCGGAAAATCGGTGGTGCCGATCACAGCATGTGATTGTTCTTGCGCATCCATGTTGCGAGTGTTTTCAGATCTGTTCATCGCGCATCAGCTTATCACCCGTTAAATCGCACTCGAAATTAAATAGCTGTGTTTGCCATTCGGTTTGCGCATAACACCTCTAGGTGACCCACTGACAAATAGCACGCAATTCATCCAAAAAACGAGATTGAGTCGGTGTTGGATGCCAACCTGCGCGAAAAGTAATACCTATGGGGCGGGAATTGTCGGGCAAGTGAATTGGTAAAGTTCTCAAGTCTCCAGACTGCAGCTCATGCTGAACCTGATGGCGCGAAATAATGGTTATATAGTCCCCTTCCAGCAATAATCCCCGCACCAGTACCAGCGAACTTGAAGCCACGCGAACCGGGGTGAGCTCAAGTTCCGGTATCCTCAGAACATCGCTCAGGTAACTGCCGGAAGGGGTAATTTTGGGCGGCGCAATCCATGGGTAGTTCAGCGTTTCCCGAAGGGTGATCCTTGATTGTGCACAAAGGGGATGCCCGGCACGCACGACTATGGCAAGGGAATCATTGAACAAGGGTTCCTGAACCACATCCTCGGCCGGAGGCGGTTCCCGCAACGCACCGATAAGAAAATCACTTTCCCCATAACGCAGGCCGCGCAGCAATTCCGGATATGGCCCCTCGATCGTCCGAAGCTGAATCTTCGGTTCCAGTTGCAAAATTGTGTGAATGGCACGTGGCAGAATTCGGGTTCGCACAAGCGGCATAGACCCAATTGTTATACGCGTTGAATCCTGCCCTTTGAAGGCCTCAAGCTCAAACATCCCTTGCTCAAGTTCAACTGCCGCCAAGCGAGCGCTAAGCGCTAGCCTTTCAGCAGCCTTGGTAAGCTCAATACCCTGAGATGTTGTTCGAAACAGATCAAACCCGGCAAGGCGTTCAAGATCGCGCGCTGCCCGGTGAACTGATGGTTGTGAAATGCCGATATTTTTTGCTGCAATCGAAAAGTTCTTCGCTTCTGCCAGCGCAACAAGAGCTCGTAATTGCGCTGCAGTAACCAGCCTGTCGAAATTCTGAAATCCCTTTTTTGTTCGGCTTTTTCGCAATTGTAGCGCTTCTTTGGCACCGGTTGATAGTTGATCAAGCATCCTTTCTACGCGAACCAGATAAATCAATCCGATTTCCGTCACCTGCATCCCGTCGGTCAGTCGATCAAACAGCGTGATGCCCAACTGCGATTCAAGTTTGGAAATCGCTTGTGTTATCGCCGGTTGCGACAGGTGAATTGTTTCAGCTGCCGCTGATATTCCACGATGTCTGGCAACCTCGCGAAAGGCATGAAGATGGCGGATATTGGGGAAGTCAAACTGCACTTTGCACCTCCAGGACATCGAAACATTCAAACCCATTATAGCGAAAACTTATAGCATCCCAAGCGATTTGAAATAGTCATCTTATACTCGTTGGTTCAACATCAAGCAGGGATGCAATTTGTAGGGTGAGCATTTTCCTACAATTGAGAAAGAACAGAATATGTCAGTGAAAAAAACGGCGCTGGTTGTCAGCGCACATGCGGCGGATTTTGTATGGCGTGCAGGCGGTGCAATTGCCTTGCATCAGACCAAAGGATACGAGGTTACCGTTGTTTGCCTTTCTTACGGCGAACGGGGTGAAAGTGCCAAGCTCTGGAAGCAAGAAGGAATGACGTTGGAAAACGTCAAATCCGCTCGTCGGCAAGAAGCTGAAAACGCCGCCAGGGCACTTGGTGTAAACGACATCCGTTTTTTTGATTTGGGGGATTATCCCCTTGATCTGGGCCCGGCTGCCAGGGACATGCTGGTGGATGTGATCCGTGAAGTTCAGCCGGTTTTCACGATGAGCCACTCGATGTGGGACCCATACAACACGGACCACATGAACACGACAAAATTTGTGCTGGAATGCCGGATGGTTGCGCAGGCCTGGGGCCACAACCCCGGTCAGAAGGTGCTGGGGGCACCACAGCTCTATCTGTTCGAGCCGCATCAGACCGAGCAAATGCAATGGAAACCGGACGTATTTCTGGATATAACCGATGTCTGGGACAAAAAGCGCGCGGCCATCGAATGCATGCAAGGCCAGGAGCATCTGTGGAATTTTTATACCAACGTAGCTGAAAACCGTGGTAATCATTTCCGCCGCAACTCCGGTGGTCAGGCAGGGGGGCGTGCGGCTAAATACGCCGAAGGTTTCCAGTCTGTATTCCCGCGCACAGTGGATGAACTCTGATGGGTGGGGTGGTTGTTCAGAATATCGAACGCGCTGATCAGTCGGTTATCGAAGGGTTGGCGAAATGCGGAGTCGCTACCGTGCATGAAGCACAGGGGCGCAAAGGGTTATTGGCGGATTACATGCGGCCGATTTACTCCGGTGCAAGGGTGGCGGGTTCTGCCGTTACTATCCTTGCCCCACCTTGTGATAACTGGATGCTACATGTGGCGATAGAGCAATTGAAAGCCGGGGATATTCTGGTTCTTGGAACAACTTCGCCTTCAAATGCAGGCTATTTTGGCGATCTGCTGGCTACCTCGGCCAAAGCGCGGGGATGTCGCGGGCTGGTTATCGATGCGGGTGTTCGCGACATTCGTGATCTGAAGGAAATGGATTTCCCGGTCTGGTCCAAATCCGTCTTCGCACAGGGTACAATCAAAGAAACTATAGGATCAGTGAATATACCAGTCATTTGCGCTGACGAACAGATCTATCCCGGTGATGTGATTGTAGCTGATGACGATGGTGTATGTGTTGTCAGACGTAATGAAGCAACTGAAGTGCTCAGGAAATCCCGCGCCCGCGAAGCTAATGAGCAGGAAAAGCGGGCAAGATTTGAGGCGGGAGAGCTTGGATTGGATGTCTACGATATGCGCGGACGTCTGGCCCAAAAAGGCCTGAAATATGTCTAATGCAACCCCTTGTATGTGGATGCGCGGAGGCACTTCGAAAGGTGGCTATTTTCTAGCCTCCGATCTCCCTGTTGATGTGCCGGAACGCGACGCATTTCTGTTGGGGATCATGGGAAGCCCCGACCCGCGCCAGATCGATGGCATGGGCGGGGCCGATCCCCTGACGTCCAAAGTGGCGGTGGTTCAGAAATCCGCACGCGAGGGCGTCGATGTGGATTATCTTTTTCTGCAGGTCTTTGTTGATCAGGCGATAGTCACGGATGCCCAGAATTGCGGGAATATCCTTGCCGGTGTGGGTCCGTTTGCAATTGAACGGGGCCTTATCCCGGCTCAAGATGGAGTAACGTCGGTTTCCATCTATATGGAAAACACCGGCCAGATTGCCCAGAGCCGGGTTCAGACACCCGGTGGTACTGTGACCTACAATGGCAATGCACATATTGAAGGCGTTCCGGGGGTATCGGCCCCGGTGTATGTCCAGTTTGAAGATACTGCCGGATCAAGTTGCGGTGCACTTCTGCCCACCGGCAATCAAGTCGACCTGATTGACGAGTTAGAAGTCACAATGATCGACAATGGGATGCCTTGTGTTGTCATGCGCGCCGCTGATCTGGGGATCACCGGGCAGGAGAGCCCGGAAGAGCTCGAAACGAGGCAACCGTTGCGCAAGCGTCTCGAAGATATCAGGCTGCAAGCCGGTCCGCTGATGAACCTTGGCGATGTCCGGGAAAAAACCGTGCCAAAAATGACCATGGTCAGCGCTGCTCGCAACGGCGGCTCCATATCCACCCGCACGTTCATCCCGCATCGCTGCCATAAAACCATCGGGGTGCTCGGCGCAGTCAGCGTCGCCACCGCCTGTCTGCTGAAAGACAGCCCAGCTTATGAATTGGCCGCGAAGGGCGAAGGCGATGAACGCAACCTCTCGATTGAGCACCCGACCGGTGAAATGACCGTCGTGGCGAATTTGGACGAAGATGGCAATGTCAGCTCTGCAGCGATCCTCAGGACCGCGCGAAAGCTGATGGATGGCACCGTTTTTGCGAACTGAAAGAAACCCGATGGACCCTGACTGGCTGCCATACCACCCAAACCCGGCAAAACCGGCGTTCCGCCTGCCGATTGGTTCGGTCGATGCCCATTGCCATGTCTTTGGTCCGGCGGCAGAGTTTCCGTTTGCACCGGAACGCAAATATACCCCATGCGATGCCGGTAAGGACAAGCTTTTTAAACTCAGGGATTTTCTTGGATTTGAACGCAATGTCATCGTGCAGGCCACCTGTCACGGCAGGGATAACAGTGCGCTTGTTGACGCTCTAAAGGCCGCCAACGGCAATGCGCGGGGCATTGCCTCGGTCGGCCCGGATATCACTGATAGTGACCTGAATGAAATGGATGCGGCAGGCGTACGCGGTGTTCGCTTCAACTTTGTTAAACGCCTTGTCGATGCAACCCCCAAAGAGGTGTTCCTTGGCATTGCCGAAAGGATCAAACCGCTTGGCTGGCATATAGTTGTCTATTTCGAAGCCGCTGATCTTGAAGAGCTGATTCCGTTTCTTGAGCAACTGCCAACGACAATCGTGGTTGATCATATGGGGCGCCCAGATGTCACCAAAGGGGTGGATCACCCGGATTTTCAGCGGTTCATGGACCTGATGCAAAGAAACCCGAATATCTGGTCGAAAGTAACCTGCCCGGAACGCCTAAGCACACAAGGCCCGCCTTATGGCGATGTGGTGCCCTTTGCCAAAGCGGTGGTCGACGCTTTCCCTGATCGCGTGCTTTGGGGCACTGACTGGCCGCACCCGAATATGAAATCGCACATGCCCGATGACGGAGCGTTAGTCGATTTCATCCCGCAAATTGCAGATGATGAGGAAAAGCAGCGAAAGCTGCTGGTTGACAACCCGATGCGTCTTTACTGGACCCGCTGATAGGCTTTTCGACTGAGGTGAATCAATGGAGGAAAACAATGGATCAACCCGCTTTTGACTATCATATCGATATCCCGGGAACGACCATCTTTGACGGAAAAATGGCCATGAAAGGCTATGCGCTGAACAAGATGTGTTATTCCTTCAACAGCAAGGAAAACCGCGATGCGTTCCTTGCCGACGAAGAAGCCTATATGGAAAAGTTCGGCCTTAACGCCGAACACAAGGCGGCCATCCGCGCCCGTGATGTTCTGGGCCTGATCGCAGCAGGCGGCAATATCTACTATCTGGCCAAATTCGCCGGCATATTCAAGCTGGGCGTTCAGGATGTGGGCGGATTGCAAACCGGCATGACTGCAGATGAATTCAGGGCATTTCTGAAGAGCCAGGCGTAAGGAGACAAAAAAATGGCCAAAATACTTGGTGGAATTACGACCTCTCACATACCGGCCGTAGGCAACGCGATCCAGAACGAGCTATATGACGACCCTTACTGGAAACCTTTCTTTGACGGCTATCCTAAGGTTCATGCGTGGATCAAGGATCATAAGCCTGATTATGTGATCAACATCTATAACGACCACGGGCTGGGCTTTTTCCTTGACCGGATGCCGACCTTTGCAATCGGTGCCGCGCATGAATACCACAACGAAGATGAAGGCTGGGGCCTGCCCTCGCTCGATCCGTTCCCAGGCGCCCCGGAGCTGAGCTGGCACATCATTGAATCGATGGTGGCGGACGAGTTTGACATTACCTCCTGTCAGGAACTACCGGTTGATCACGGCTTTGTCGTGCCGATGCAGCTATTCTGGCCGGGTGCACCGCACCATCCCGACATGCCAAAAACCGTACCGATCAGTGCGAATACGGTGCAGCATCCGATACCGACGCTGAAGCGAGCGCTGGCGTTTGGCCGGGCATTGCGGAAAGCGCTTTTAAGCTTCCCCGAGGATGCGAAGATCGTGGTTCTTGGCACAGGTGGACTTTCGCACCAGCTGGATGGTGAGCGCGCTGGATTTATTAACAAAGAGTTCGATCAGTACTGCTTGGAAAACATCGTTCACAACCCGGACGAATTGACCAAAGTCACCCGGATGGAGCTCGTAGAAAAGGCAGGTGCGCAGGGTACTGAGTTTCTAATGTGGATGATGATGCGCGGCGCATTGGGCGATGACGTGACCGAGATCACGCGAAACTATCATATCCCGATTTCTAACACGGCATCCGGGACACTGCTTCTGGAATGCGCGGCTTGATGACAGCAAACAGAGAAGACACATGAAAACCAAGGTTGGAATAATCGGTGGTGGCCCATCGGGCCTGATGCTGTCGCAATTGCTGGATCTGAAGGGCATCGACAATGTCGTGCTTGAAAAACACAGCCGGGAATATGTTCTTGGACGTATTCGTGCAGGTGTGCTGGAGCATGGCTTTGCCGAACTGATGCGCGAGGCCCGGTGCGGTGAGCGGATGGATGCTGAAGGTGAAATCCATGAAGGCTTTTACATTGCTGATGGCGAAAACAAACGCCGCGTTGATCTGGCTGGCCATACCGGCGGCAACTCGGTTGTGGTCTATGGGCAAACCGAATTAACCCGGGACCTTTACGATGCGCGTGAAAGGATGGGTGGCAAGGTCATCCACAACGTCGAAGATGTGAAACTGCATGACCTCAAATCCGACACGCCCCACATCACCTATCGTGAAGGCGACGAGATCATTCGCATTGATTGTGACTATATAATTGGTGCCGATGGCTTTCATGGCCCCAGCAGAAAAGCGATCCCGGCAGACGTTCTGAAGGAATATGAAAAGGTCTATCCCTTTGGGTGGCTCGGCGTGCTTAGCCGAACCAAGCCCGTCAGCCCGGAACTGATCTATGCCAAGAACGAACGCGGGTTTGCCTTGTGTTCACTTCGGTCACAGGTTCTCAGCCGCTACTATATTCAGGTTCCACTGACGGACAAGGTAGAGGACTGGTCGGATGATGCGTTCTGGGCCGAGCTCAAAAACCGCCTTCCATCAGAGGTTGCCGCAGGGCTGGAAACCGGGCCGAGCATCGAAAAATCCATTGCTCCTTTGCGCAGCTTCGTGGCCGAACCAATGCGTTACGGCAATTTGTTCCTGGCCGGAGACGCGGCCCATATCGTGCCACCCACAGGTGCGCGTGGTCTGAATTCGGCGGCCAGCGATATATATTATCTCTATCATGCAATGGTTGATCACTACATAGACGGCGATGATACCGGGCTTGAAAACTACTCGGAAAAAGCACTGGCACGCATTTGGAAGGCCCAACGCTTCAGTTGGTGGATGACAACACTGCTGCACAAACTACCGGACAACATTCCCTACGAGGACAAGTTGCAGCAGACCGATCTGGAATACTTGTTCAGCTCCAAAGCAGCAATGACGTCGCTTGCCGAAAACTATGTCGGTCTGCCGTTCTGACGTTCATTCAGGTGATTTCACCCCAAGCCTGACACCGGCGTTGGGGCATTCCCTAGCCACTTAGAACCCTCGGCAGCCACAAGGTTAGCGCCGGGAACGACACGAGAATGGCAATTCGCACGATTTCGGCAGTGAAGAACGGCATAACGCCGATAAACGTCTCCTTCATCGGCACGCCTTTTGCCATTGCGGAAATGACAAATACATTCATTCCAACCGGTGGCGTAATTAGACCAAGCTCAACGACAATAAGCGCTAATATTCCGAACCAGATTTTAAGGTCTTCAGAGGTCATGCCGTATCCGGCAGTTGCGGCGTCGACATAATCTCCGCCGTTTATTTCGACCAGCACAGGCCAGAAAAATGGGATCGCCAGCAAGATCATCGACAGGCTGTCCATCAGCATTCCAAGGAAGATCAGGGCGACAAGCAACAGAACAAGGATGGTCATCGGTGCCAGACCAGAATTACCCATCCATTCTGCAACAGCCTGCGGAACACCACCGCGAGACATGAATATCTTGAGCATTTCAGCTCCCAGAAGGATGAGATAGATCATCCCCGTGGTTCTTGCTGTTTCCAACAGCGCCTCTTTCATTTCCGTGATCTTTACGAAACCGCGCAAAGCGCCGTAGAGCCAGACCAACGACACACCGATCGCAGCAGCCGGCGTGGGATTAAAAAACCCAAAATAAATGCCACCGATCACAAGGCCAAAAATCACCGCGACCGGGATGATGTTGATCGTGGCCTCTATGAATTCAGCCCGGTCAGCCATTTCACCAGCGGGGCCGGAATCCGGGCGTAACCTCACATAAATGGCGATGGTGATCAGGAATAGAATAACCGCGATTATCCCAGGTATCATTGCCGCCATGAACATGGTGACGATATTGGCCTCGACGATGATCGCGTAGATCACCAAGACCACCGAGGGCGGGATCAGGATGCCAAGCACGCCGCCTGCCGCCAATGTCCCGGTGGCCAGTGAATCAATGTAGTTGTAGCGCTTGAGTTCAGGCAAAGCGACCTGGCCCATGGTGGATGCAGTGGCCAATGACGAGCCGCACACCGCACCAAATCCGGCACAGGCGGCAATCGCGCTCATCGCCACACCGCCCCGCATCCAGCCAAGCCAGACGGATGCCGCCCGGAACAATGCCTTTGAAAGCCCTGCCTTGGTGGAGATGTTTCCCATCAGGACAAACATGGGTACAACACTGAGGTCGAAAATAGAAAACTGCCCGTAGGCCAGCGTCTTCAGTTGTGAGAAGAAGATTGCCGGACCATTCAGGATCGTGACACCAACGCCACCGACAAGGATCATTGAGTAGGCAATTGGCATCCGCAGTCCGATAAGCACAACCAAAACACCTAGACCGGCAAAGCCGATTAACAGCGCGTCCATGCTTGCCTCACCTTTGAATCTGCTGCGCGTGTTCGCGCAAAGTTACAAGTGAAGCTACGATTAACAAACCTAGCGAGACAAGGATTGGCAGCCAGGCGATCCAGTTAGGGAACTGCAATACTGCAGTTTCATACCCGTATTCCCTCTGATCAAGCATCCCGTCATACATTCGCCAAAGCAGAAGTATCGAGAAAACAAGCGCAACAATCGACGCCGCCAGTGAAAAAACTGCAATCCAGCGTCGGGATGCGCGGGCAGTAAAAATATCTGCGGTCACGTTCGCGCCCGTTAGTTGACAATATGGCAAAAACGAAAATGCAGCGATTGCCACGCCAATCTCAGTCATTTCGAAATCGCCGGGAAAGGGCAGACCAAACTGATTACCAATCACCGACCAGGTGTGCATCAGCACCACAAGCAAAAGTATGACGCCACCCAGCAGCGCCCATCCTGTTATTATGCGTGAAACGAGGCCCTTAGGCCCCGTTTCAGTTTCTGTCGCCAGATCAGACACAAAACTACTGTGCGTTCTGTGCCGAAAGTTCGCGCGCTTTCTTCACAAGCGCAGCGCCATCGATACCTTTTTCCCCAACTTCAGCGATCCATCTGTCGACGACCGGTTCCAGCGTATCGAGGAACACCTGTGTTTCAGCCTCGGTCAATGTGATGTGTTGTTTGCCAGCTTTGACAGCAAGGCTGATGCCAAAGTCGTCACCGCCACGCCAGTAGGTGCCAACTTTGCCCCACCAGTCACGTCCGGAGGCATCGCGGAATGCCTTCTGGATATCGGCAGGCAGACCGTCCCAACGGGCCTTGTTCATCGAAACCTGGAAAGTTGTGGTGCCCAGACGGGTCTTGTCATGGCCTTCGATGAAATAGTTGATCTGGTTTTGCAGTTTAAGTGGTGGGATGATTTCCCAGGGAAGCAACGTCCCGTCGATGGTTTTCTTGCTAAGTGCTGTTGGAACCTCGGGCACAGGTGTCGCCAGTGGCGATGCACCAAGTGCTTCGATAACCCAGGCACCGGTCCGTGTCGGAATTCGCATCTTCATGCCGGCCATGTCGGCTGGCGAGCGAACTTCCTTGTCAACTGTCATGATGGCCTGCCCTGCATGGACGTGCAGCCACATAACTTCAACCCCCTTGTATTCTTGCTTGAGATCGCTCTCAAACATATCATACATGGCCAGGTTGGCCGCAACCGTGTCATTGGTATAGACACCCGGAAGCTCGAAAACTTCGGTGCGCGGGAACAGGCCCGGCGTGTAACCATTCACTGTCCAGACGATATCGACCACACCGTCACGGGCTTGCTGGATGAGTTCAGGGGGTTTGCCGCCCAGAGACATTGCCGGGAAGATCTCGATCTTGACCCGACCGCCTGAGTTTTTCTCGACAGCTTCAGCCCAGGGTACAAGCATCTTGGTGTGTGCAGGGGCTTTGGCTGACAACAAGTGGTGCAGCTTGAAAGTATATTCTTGCGCGTATGAGCCGCTTGCAGAAGCAAGTGCCACCGCCAACGTGGCCGCAGCGGCCAGCATTTTGGTGAATTTGGACATTACGTTTCCTCCCGATTTTTGGCATCTAAGTAAATTGCCTAACGAATAAAATGACGTCTTTGGCTGGCAGCCCAATAATCTATCTTGCGACGATGCCGCTGGATTAACCAAATGGTAATGCCACAAACCTTATTAGTTTTAGCTATAGTCCCTGCTAATACTTGGTCTCTCTGCTTCCGATAAACTTGATCGGTAGTGTGCTGATTTGATTTTCACTCTAACCCTAGGAGTCTGGCTGCATTTCCTTTGATGATATCGCTCCTCAATTCTTCTTTGATGGCGATCTTGTCAAAATCGTTCAGCCATCGTTCAGGCGTGATCATCGGCCAGTCAGAACCAAACAGCACCTTCTTTTTCAGGATCGAATTGCAGTAACGCACAAGGATCGGCGGAAAATACTTCGGTGACCAGCCAGAGAGATCAATATAGACATTCGGCTTGTGCTGGGCCACAGCCAGGGCCTCTTCCTGCCAGGGAAAAGAAGGGTGTGCCATGACGATCTTCAGGTCCGGGAAGTCAACCGCGACATCGTCAAGATACATCGGGTTTGAGTATTTCAGACGCATTCCATTGCCACCGGGCATCCCTGACCCAACGCCAGTCTGACCTGTATGAAACAGGCCGATGCAGCCGTGATGTTCAAGCAATTCATAGAACGGATAGGCCATGCGACCGTTGGGAAAGAAACCTTGAAAGGTGGGGTGGAACTTGAAACCCCTGATACCATGATCTTCGATCAGGCGACGCGCTTCGCGGATGGCCATCTTGCCCTTCCACGGATCAATCGAGGCAAACGGGATCAGAACATCGTCGTTTTCACCAACCAGTTCGATCACTTCATCGTTGGAATAGCGTCGATAACCGGTTTCACGTTCCGCATCGACCGGGAAGATCACGGCGGCGATGTTCTGCGCGCGATAATGTGCGGCGGTTTGGGGAATCGTCGGCGGATGTTGCCACGGTGCGCCAAAATACCCGGCCATGGTTGACTGTAGTTCATCATAGCCGTCATCGGCATGACAGCCGCAGGGTTCCTCGGCATGGGTATGTATGTCGATCGCGCGGATCTTGTTCAGGTCGATCATTGCTCTTCCTCAGATATGAATAACGGCTGGGTCGGTGTCATCAAAAAGCCGATCAAGCAGATGCGCGCGTCGGCGCGTGATGGAACTCACATTCAGGCTGCCTTTTGCGGTGATCTCACCCTCGCCAACATTTGGGGGTTCTTCCAACACCAGTGCGCGGGCGATCCGGTTGGAGGAACCGGTAGCTTTCTCCGCCAGTTGACGCATCAGGGCCCGCAGCTTGCCAGTGTAATTGGCATCTGCAATCACTTCGCCATCACCGGAAAGCGCACGGCTGGCGGGAGGGAACACAAACAGGCCGATCTCTGATTTCCCTTCTCCGACGATAACAATGTCCTGCGCTAGTCTGGCCAAAACCGACAAAGTGTTCAGCCGCAGGGTCGAGGCCTGAACCCAGGTACCGGTGTTCAGTTTAAAATCCTCGCCGATACGACCATCAAACACCATCCCACGGCTCGCGTCTGCTGGATCAACAAATCGCATGGCATCACCAGATTTGAAGAAGCCTTCGTCATCGAACGCCTCTTTGCTCCGCTCGGGATCCTCGTAATAGCCGGTAAAGACATTGGGACCTCGCACCCTGACTTCAAACCGATTGTCACTTTGTGCGATTAACTTGGCCTCAAGTCCGGGAACCGGCACGCCGACCATGCCCGGACCTGCGCCTTTTTCGTGGTAAATTATGGCTGATGGGGCGGTCTCGGTCAGCCCCCAGCTTGACATCATCATCGGAGTAGAGCCGGTCTCAGCCAGCGCCATTTCTTCCAGCGCCGCCCACACATCTGCCGGAAGGGATGCACCGGCATAAAAGAAGATATCCAGCGCTTCAAAATACTTGCGCCGCAATTCTTCATTTTCTTTGAGCGCAGCCACTTGCATCGCATGGGCAACCGGGACATCAAAGCTGAGCGTGCTTTGATGCTGCGCCATATTTTCAAGCGTGCGGGCAGCGGCTGGGCCGATTGGCTTGCCATCATCGATATAGAGCGCGCCACCATTAGAAAGCGCCATGTTGAAATTAGAACTGCCGGCGAAAACGTGGTTCCACGGAAGCCAGTCAAGTATTTTGTGCGGTTTTGAGGCCAGGATCGGCAGGGCTGCCAGATACTGCGCCTGATTCACGCACATCATCTTTTGCGTTTGCGGCACACCTTTGGGGTCTGACGTGGAGCCCGAAGTAAAAAGGATCTTGGCAAGCGTATCCGGGCCTACCTTGGCATAGGCCGCGTCAACTGCCGCACTTGATTTTGAGGCAAGATCGGCAAAGCGTTCCATACCTTCGCCCGGATCTTGGGAAACAACCTTGTCCACTCCGTCAAAGATATCAAGCGACAGGGCGGCATCATAAACCGCGCCATCCGACGCATAGACCATCGCCGGATGCACTTTGGTTGCGCAGTAGCGCAGCTTGCCCCGCGCCTCTGGAATCAGGGAATATTGCTCGGCCAGCGGTACTGTCGGCGCACCGATATATTGCGCGGCCAGTGTCAGGATCGCATGATCAACCGAAGGACCGGAAAGAACCACAATCGGTTTGCCCGGCCCAATCCCGCACGCCAGCAACCCGTCCGCAATGCTGCGAACCTGTTCCAGCATCCGGGCATAGGTCACCTCGTGCCAGCCATCCCCATCGCGTTCGGCAATAAACACCTGATCGGGTGTCTCGCTGGCCCAGCGATGCAACCACTCGCCGGTGTTGTTGGCCACCGGACCAATTTCCAAACCCGATCGCAGGATGATCGATCCGTCAGGCCGGTCTTCGCGGTGTACGTTATGACGTAGAAAATCTGAATCCTCAGTCATTTCTCAAGCTTTCCGGTCTGGATAGTAAATCAACTCCAGAGCCTTGATAACGGCTGCACGGGTTTTCCCATCCCAATCGATAAAAACTCTATTTTCATGCCCCACGTCTGCCGCCACAACTTTGTCATATAACTGCCTACCCGCCAGTGTCGCCTTGAGTGCATAGGCACGCCGATCAGTTGGCACCGGATCGCGGGTTATCAACTCCTGCCGCTCCAACTCGTCGATAATAACTACCAGATTAGGCCGCTCAATATCCATCGCATCAGCCAGTTGGGTCTGCCGCAAACCCGGATTGTCAACGATCAGCACCAGAGCTGTATAGGTGACCATCCTCAGGCCAAATGGTTTCAGTGCTTGATTCAGGTCCGCCTGAACAATATTGAAGGCCCGTTTCATATGGTAGCCGACAAACCGCCGTAAAGTGGCGTCAGAAACCTCTGTCGCAGGGGGTTTTTTAGGAGGTGGATTAACCGCTTTTGCCATTAGATCACCCGAAACTGGGCACGCGTTTTTGCAAAAAGGCCTGTAAGCCTTCCTGTGCATCGGCGCTGCTCTGCGTCAGGGCGGCACAGAGGCTTTCGGTGAACAGGCCATCGGCCTTGGACATATCTTCAATGCGCGCCAACGCCTGGATCATCACATAGTTCGACAGGGGCGCGTTTGTCGCGATCTTTCGCGCCAAATCCATCGCCGTCGGAAAGGCGGCCCCATCTTCCACCGCATAGTGGCTAAGCCCAAGCGCCAATCCCTCGTCCGAATTGTATTTTCGACCAGTCAGCATCATTTCGATCATCCTGTCAGCCCCAAGGATGCGGCCGATCCTGACAGAGGCGCCGCCGCCAACGAATATCCCCCGCCGTCCTTCGGGCAATTGGAAAATGGCAGAGGGTTCGGCGATCCGCACGTGCGTAGCGGCAGCCAGTTCCAACCCACCACCGATCACCGCACCGAACATGGCGGATATCACCGGCAATCCGCCGAACTGAATACGGTCCATTACCTGATGCCAACCGCGAGAGTGCCGCATGTTGCCCTCAGCATCGCGCGCAACGTGTTCAGACAGATCGAGACCCGAGCAGTAATGGCCCGCTGTTCCGGTTAGCACCGCGACCCTCACCTCTTCGGGCGGGCTCGAAAAGAAGGCATCAATTGCCTCTAGCAATTCATCGCACATCGCGTTTCGTTTGGTTGGCCGGTTCATCGTCAGAACCGCAATTCCGTTTGCAATGTCTGTTTTCAAAACAGGTTCAATCAATCCGCCACCCTTTCGCGCCAGTCAACCAGATAGGTTCCATCTTCGGATGCAATTCAGGAGCATTATCTATTCCTTCATATGATCCGCCCTTTAAGAGTATCACATGAACTGCATAATAATGCAATATTACTATTATGATATATAACTGTTTTAGTTGGAGCTCTGGCACTGAAAATTAATAAGACGAACCCCGCTGCTGGTGAGCGCACTGCACGTGGTGGCCGGTCGGAAGCCCCTCATCGGATAATATCAATTGATGCAATCAGCGCGTCAGATCATAGCCGCACGGTTCAAGGCCAAATAAATAGATTTCATGCAACATCTTGAAATACTTCATCGATTACTCCACCACGTAGTAAGTGATTTCGACACTCGAAGCACGGCGTATGCCCGCGCAGACGAAAATCATATGATTGACCCAGGCGTAGCGTTGGTCACCGGTTTCCAGCCGAGCAGCCGTTCGCATGTAATAACTGGATGGATCGACGTCTTCTCCCGATGCAAGTCTATCGATCACTTCTGGCGGTCCGTGACGGGAGCCAACATTGATGATCTCAATGACTGCTCCATCGTCGCTTTGAAGAGCATAGCGCGTATCCAGATGTGCGGCACCATCGGCAAAGATGGTTTGCCAGTCGGCACCCAAATTCATTACCGTTCCAACAATATCCGGACCCAGAACCTTACCCCCAACGATAGGGATGATACGCCGTTTGCCAGCGCGACCCTGACCCATTTCAACTGGTGTTCCGAGTTCGACTTGCAGGGTGAAGGAATGACGAAGCGACGGAAGGGGTGTCATATTATATCGTTCCTTTCACCGTGTGTGCATCTATCAAGAAGCACCAAAAAAATCCTGTCCAACGTAAGCACCACAATCTTCGCGACCAGGAATTGAAGCTCTCAGAGTCGTCACCAAATGACGGCCCAGATGTGTTATCAAGCCGTCAAGATGCTCCGGTTTTCATCCCCTTTACGAGCGTTAACAGGTATTGATTACTAAGTGCCAGCGCAGCTAGAAATCGGATCTCCGCGCGGAACGGAATTGACCTGATCATTCGAGGTCAGGATTTCGTGCGCCAGCTATCGGCGTAATTATCGCGGGCTTCTGAAGCATAAGGTGTTTCAGCGACACGAACTCGGATTTCGGTCTGTTTGTGTGGTTCGGTCGAGGTCTTGCCAGTGGTTTCCGGTTCGCCCCAGACCAGCGTCAGGATATCATTGACCTGAACATCAGCATCGACGACACCAAGCGACAGCATGCAGCGCTCGTTGTATGAGTAGCCATTGAACATCGACATGCCGACCATTGTGTCACCCTGCATCACCATGTCAGCACTCGACGAGGCATAGTTCGGTTGCGGGAAGTCGATCCACTTGTAAGGCGTGCCCCGTTCGAACCCACTGGCGATGACTTTCAGAACGTCGTCGCGGTTCCATTCAAACGTCACCTTCTTGCGGTTCTTGCCACCCTTCATCTTTGCCAGCGCGTCCCTGCCGATGAAGTCATCCTTCTTCCAGCCGATATAGAAACCGTAGCCAAGTTCAAACGGATTTACGTAGTAGTCCTCGATATTGTCAGAAACGAAGGACCCACCGATGGAGCCGACGGCTTCGTAAGCATCGGCGCCCAGCCAATCACGGTACTCCTGCATCATGCCGTCGCCGGTGTAGATGCCCGGCAGCGGCGAGGGGATCCAGCCAGATTCCAGAGTGTTGGTGGAGTAAGCACGGCTCCCGACAAGGTGCATGTCCACGCCCACGTCGCGCGCGGCCTGCTGGATGGTGGTCTGAATGTAATGCTTGTCCGCATATGGCCCCCAGATTTCCAGCCCCGGCGCACCGGCCATACCGTGGCGCAGAGCCTGCACCTTGCGAGAACCGATGTTGATCGTGTCAACGTGGAAGAACTTCACTTCCAGCACCGGACCGCCATTGATCTTTTCAAAGATCTTGTCCGCATCCGGCCCCTGAATCTGGAACCGGTAATGGGTGCGAAAGACGGCTTTGCCATCCGGGCGGCTGTCAGAACGTGGGTCGTGGAAGGTCCGCACTTTCCATTTGCCAATGGCGGCCTGAAACTTGGTCCAGTTCGCCGTCGGAGCGCGGCCGACGAGGACGAACTTTTCTTCGTGCTCGCGGAATACAATCATATCGCCGATCACATGACCGACTGGCGTGACCGGCACGAAATGCTTGGCCAGATTGGTTGTCATATTGGCAAAGCTGTTGATGCCGACATGGGTCAGGAACGCCTCGGCGTCCGGTCCTTCTATCGTCAGCTCATCCATATGGTGGGACTGGTCGTAAAGAACCACGGAATTACGCCACGCCGCCTGCTCGGACCGCCAGTTGGTGAACTCAGGCGCCACAACCGGGTAGACATACATCCCAATTTTGGAGTTGCGCAGCATATCCACGGGGTTTCCCGCAGCATCTATTGCGCTTTGAAGACTACTTTTAGACATCAGGTTATCCTTTTGATTTTACCCGAGAACAGATTGCCCTGCGACAAGCGAAAGACCGGGTACTTTGTTCACCAGGCTGCGGTCGTGTTGCATGACATATTTCAGGTTTTTCAGAGCTAGTCGGGCGTGTTCCCGGGCAATAAACTCTGCGCGGGCGCTCTCACCGGCTTCTATTGCTTCCAGCAGATCACGGTGCTGGGTTTGTGCGACAAACATAGAAAGTTTGAATTCCTTTGATGCGGATTGGGCATCGAGAAAGGCGCTGGGAGAGGCAAAGGGCAAGCCGTTTGCCCTCTCAAGCTCGCGCATCAGTGTCTGACCACCGGCCAGCTGGGCAAGGCATGTGTGAAATCTGGCGTTCAGACGTGTATATGCGGGCAAGTCGAAATCTTCCGACGAGATTACAACTATTTGGTCAAGCTCGGTCAAAAGGCTATGCATTTCCTTTAGGATATCCGGGTTTTGACCGCATTCTGCAGCCTTTCTTGCAGCCACGCCTTCCAGCACCCCGCGAATGTCGATCGCGTCCACAACATCATCAAAAGAGAAGGTCCGGACAGAATATCCCCCGGTTGGCTGGCGCTCCAGAAGGCCCTCATGTTCCAGAGCGCCGAGAGCCTCCCGCAGTGGTGTTCGTGATATTCCAATCCGCTCACACAGATTTGTTTCATAAAGCCGCGCACCAGCCGGAAGCTGCCCGCTCAGGATCATATCCCGCAATTCAAGCTGGGCTTTCAGGGACTGGTTTTTGCCTTTTCGGGTCGGCATGGCGCGATATTTAATCCGGAAGCAGATGTTACTGTGTATACATTTTTAGGAGTATGTGAGGGTTTAACCGCCGTCAAGTACCGATAAAGACAATTATTGTATACAAACAAGCTATCATTCTATGTTCAACCTATGCCGTCCAGTCCTTCTCCAACATCCCCCGAACCCAGGTATCCTGGATCAAAACCTGGATGCTTAAACCGCACGGCGTTTACTGAGTGGAATGCTAGGAAACTAACCGCAAGAAGTATGTTCAGCGCGAACTGCCTGGTTTGAGGCGCTCGACATATCCATTCCAAATGGCATACACCGCCATTCTCGCCGAAGTATTCTTCACAGAGCAGGATTCTTTCCAACGCCAGTGTCGCCAATGACAGGCTGGCAGCACAATTGAGGACGTAATGCGAGAACTGCAATCATCCTGGCCGAGAGTTCTTGTTCTGATTGGCGCGGGCGCCGCAGTTGCTCTGCAGATCGGGAAAGTTCCCGCCGCTTTACCTGCCCTTCAACTGGAGTTGGGTCTTTCCCTCGTCCAAGCAGGCTGGGTCGTTGCCATATTCAGCGCCATCGCCGCAAGTGTAGCAGTCTTTCTGGGTTCCACTGCTGATCGATTTGGGCCGCTTGAGGTTGCGGTTTCAGGAATGACACTAACTGCGATAGCCGGGATTGCCGGGGGATTTGCCTCTGACGGTGTTTTTCTGCTGGCGACCCGGGTTCTCGAAGGGCTTGGGTTCATCCTGACCACGACATCAATTCCCAGCCTGATTATTGCTGCGACATCCGATCAGCACCGAAAAGCTTCCCTCGCACTTTGGGGAACCTATATGCCATTGGGCTCCGGTATCATGCTAGCTCTGTCCGGGCCGGTCCTTCACTATTTTGATTGGCGGATTCTTTGGTGGTTTACGTCTGTTCTGATCCTGTTGATGGCGGTTCCGGTGTATTTTGCTGGCCGGAACGTGTTGAAGAAACCCGCGAACACCGCGCAGAAAACCCGCATGCTGGAAAATTTGCTGGCTGCTCTGGGTCGCGGCTCCATGCTCTTGGCCCTACTATTTGCAATCTACGCAGGCCTTTACCTGATTGTCGCGGGCTTTCTGCCTCTTATCCTGATCGAACTAAACGGATTTACGCCGCTATCAGCCGCCTCAGTCAGCGCCGTCGTGGTCTTCTGTAATGTCTTGGGTAACGGATTTTCAGGATGGCTGCACAATCACGGAATTAAATTCGATCGCTTGATAATGATCGGCAGTTTTGGAATGGCCGCGGGAGGTTCTCTCATATTTGCGAGCGAACTGGCCGGTCATTGGCGCATTGCTGCGGCCGCTACTTTCTGCATGTTCGCCGGACTGGTTCCAAGTTCGATATTTTCAGAGTCTCCTAATCAAGCGCCACATCAAGGTATCATGGCGACAGTTAGTGGCATATTGATGCAAGGGTCTGCGATTGGTCAGCTTACCATCCCGCCCGCCGCTGCGGCATTGGTTGCATGGTACGGTGCATGGAGTGCGGCAGTTCCTTTCATGGTCGGCGGCGCAGGTTCCATGGTGATCTGTACGGTTGCGCTTTCCCGAGCGGCAAAATCTGTCGACAACCGAACCGACTAGCAATGGCAGCTCTGTCGCCCTCGTATGACCCGTAATGCTGTCATTTATTTGCCGTTCATCATCATTTAAATGGGATTTCGGTTTGCATTGGGCTACCGTCCATCGGTTCCGGAGGCCATCGAACCGATGGACCAAGCGCCAATCATGCGCAAACAATCAAACTGGGCCGCTCTAGTGGGGCTGATCAGACCTGCATTCACCCTGTACCGAGGAGATCGCTGCGTTTCAGGCCTTCTCAAAGGTGATCCGCAAAAGAAGCCGGAAGTATGTAATCATGGATACCGCGCCACCGGCCGCACTCTGTTGCTTTTGGATACGACGGGTTCTTACCACAAAGACGCAATACGCCATGAGGGCACGTCCGGCAGCACACGGGTTGTCACCCGATGAGGCCCTGTACAGATCAAAATCTTGATCGTGACTCTACCTGAAACCACGCCAGTGCCTTAGCTGGCTCATCATCTGAATATCTGCGGCGCGCCGATATTGAACCCTAGCGCCGGATCATCAATTTCAGCCTTGCAGCGGCGGAAACCGGGCAGACTTTACTGCGCAAACGGGCACACTCCGAACATGAACAAATTAACAAAGTACGCGATGTTCTTGCTCTATGAAATCTGGTTGTTCCCATTCAAGCGAAAGAACCGATTGGGGTGAAAAGGTTATCAGGTTTGCCCCGCAACCGCGACGTGGCGGCAGCGGCATTAACCACTAAAGTACTTTATTTTGAGGGAGCGAGACCTGATATAAAACATGCTACGGATTGTCAGCTTCCCCGATCGTTTCCGCCATTCATACCATCTGCAGCATCGGCGACATTGGGCTCGAAGCCGACTTGCAGCAGTGCAGAGAACATCTCGAATTCACGCGAATGTGGATGTCGACTTTCATCGATACAGCCTGATTGGTTCGCATTTGCGGAGAAAGTCTGCTTCCCGCCCTTCTGGCCTGCGTGATGGAAGATTCCGAAATCACCTAATAAGAAACACTTCGGCATTACACGGTTTCCTAAACCGGTAGGAGTCCATTCTGCATCACGTCAAGGTTGCACCAAGAAAATTCAGACGATCACTCCGGTGATATGAAGCACGATTGTTGAGATGAGTTGTAGCGTACGGACTGCCCGCAATTACCGGTGGCACTGACGACCACATGTACGGTCGAGAAAACCATAAGAACCAGTTGCCTTATGGTCGATGCCGACATAGCGGAGAATTCTGGTGAGATGCATGACCGACGCATTGGGAAACCTTGTGGACTTTCGCCTGATGCCGGGACAGGCACACGACCTTCGAGCCGTGCCGGAAATGATTGAGGGGCTCAACGCTGATCACCTGCTCGCGGATCGTGCCTTCGATGCCGACTGGTTGCGCGTTGCCCTTTCGGAACGCGAAATCACTCCTGTCATCCCGCCAAAATCCAACCGACGTTTCCCTGCTGATTTTGACAAGGACACCTACAAATGGCGTCACCTGATCGAGAATCACTTCGGAAAACTCAAGGAAAACAGAGGCATCGCTATGCGATCATGCAAGACTGACCAGAGCTTCAAAGCCTTCATCTCAATCGCCGCCACTCTCATTCAGATCAAATGAACGTCAACAGGCCATAGTGAAAACCATAGTTTTTGTGCCCTTTTATCCATTTGGACGTGACCAGATGCAATCGTACGGGCTGTCGAGAGGTTTTCAGGACTGGCGTTTAATAGTGTCTCTAAACCTCCGATAAGACTGCAGAATAAACCCCATCTTTCGCTGAAGTTTATGTCAAACTGATTTGCACTGAATTTTTGTTCTAGGACAGTGACTGCAGCTCAAAACCTGTGGGTCTTCGTGCCGTGTCTCCCTTGACATAGCCGTGCTGAAGTGATTAGTTTCGCACGCCGCATGATCCAGTACGAACAGGCTTCGATACTTGGTGTTATCGTTTTCGTTTCCGCGTGCGAGCTTTAAGGGCTCGACGCTGTTTGCGGTTCAGGCGCGGGCTGTGCGATGGCGAAACGGGACGTTCGATCATGATGGTTTCGACCCCGGGATATTCCTCCCCTTGATATCGGTATTCTGTAACGTTCTGGAGCACCCCAGCGGCTGAACAATCTTTTCGGATCGTTTCCCGGTCTTGTTCCGTCCAATCATGCTGTTCGGCATAATCCAGGTCTTCAGAAATGCCTCGACCTTGGTCTGGGGGCTCACGCGAGATACCCACCACACGTTTGGTATGGTTGTTTCTGATATCAATAGCTCAGTCTTTCCAAGTATTCCGACAATATTGTTCGAAATTGGATCTTCTATCACTTCATTTGCACTGGTGATCGTAGTCTGGCTGGCTATTATTGGCTGCATCCGTGACATATTTTCAAAAAGTGACAGATGATAATAACAACAAATCCTTTCGGCTTATGGCTTTTAGGAGAGTGTCGCTTATTATCGAGTTTTACCAAGTTTTTCCCTGAGTAAGCAAAATCCATCAATCGGCTGTCCAGCGACCACCGATCAACAGGGACGATCCGGTTACCAGTGCTGAGGCGCCAGAGGCGAGGTAGACGACGGCACCCACTATGTCTTCAATCTGGCCGGGACGCTCAAGCTTGATTTTTTCTTCAATCCAACAACGGCGGTCGAGGTTGATCCCTTCGGTAATTCCGGGTTGGTTGCAGATATGCGGTTGTTTCTGCAGAGCAAAGGCCGTTGAAATGAATGCAAGGGCGGAAATTTTCTCATGCCCCGGAAAAGAGGTGTTCAATGGCTGCGCGCAGTATCAAAATTGCAATCAATGGTTTTGGGCGGATTGGCCGGACGCTTTTGCGTATCCTGCACCAGTCAGGTGCGCCCGAAGGGTTTGAGGTTGTGGCGATCAATGACATAGAGCCGTTGGAAACCTGCGCCTACCTTTTCCAGTATGACAGCGTCTTTGGCCCTTTTCAGGGAAGCGTTGACACGGCTCCGGGGACGTTGATTCTTGATGGCAGGCCGGTGGCTTTTTACAATGTTGGCGATATCTCAGGGCTTGATCTGGCGGGTGTTGATGTGGTGATGGAATGCACCGGTATGGTCGACACCACTGAAATTGCCAACCGGGGACTCAGCGCGGGGGCAGAAGGTGTGCTGATCTCGGGGCCCTCTGATGTTGCCGATGTAACCTTGGTTCTTGGTGCGAATGAGGAGTACCTTGCCGATCACCGGATCGTTTCAAACGCATCCTGCACCACAAATGCGCTGGCACCGTTGCTGAAGGTGCTGGATGAAGCGTTTGGCATCGAAAGCGGGCACATGACCACAGTTCATTGTTATACCGGCAGCCAGCCGACCGTCGACAAACCGCGGGGTAATCTGGCGCGCAGCCGGGCGGCGGCTTTGTCGATGGTGCCGACGACGACCAGCGCGCAGCGATTGGTGGATTTGGTGTTGCCGGCACTCAAGGGCCGGATCGAGGGGCGGGCGATCAGAGTGCCGACCGCAAGCGTTTCGGCGATTGACCTGACTTTGCAGACGCAGAAGCTGGCAACTATTGAGAGTGCGAATGCTGCTATCAAGAAAGCGGCCAAGGATAACGCAGTGATCAGCTGGATTGATCAACCGCTCGTCTCTTGCGATCTGCGCGCGCGACCTGAATCGATCATCATTTCAGAGCGCGAAACTTCGGTTTCCGTCGGTGGCATGCTCAGGGTCTTTGGCTGGTACGACAACGAGTGGGGATTTTCCTGCCGGATGCTCGATATGGCCCGCCTGATGGCAAGCCGGTAAAAGAAAGCCCGCGCGAGCCAGGTAGGCTGCGCGGGCTGATTTGCCTGTTATCCGGCCCGTATTATGCGGGCCGGATGGCTGTTACGGATCAGGCGCCATCTCCGGCGTGCCCACCCGAAACCTCGTCTGTTGACCCATCGGACATTTCTTCCGGCAGGACCAGATTGAGGATGATGGCGATCAGAGCTGCCGGCAGCAGACCGCTGGTCATCAGGATACGCAATGTATCGGGCAGGTACTGAACTGCTCCCGGTTCCAGCTGCAGGCCAAGACCCACAGACAGTGAGATCGCGAAGATCACCATGTTTCGGCGGTTCCAGTCGACATCAGACAGCATCGAAATGCCCGCTGCGACGACCATACCGAACATGACGATAACACCGCCACCCAGCACTTCAATCGGGACAGTGCGGATGACGGCACCGACTTTCGGGATCAGCCCGCAGATGATCAGGAAGATCGCGCCGTAAGTGACCACATGGCGTGACATCACGCCGGTCATGGCAACAAGCCCGACATTCTGGCTGAACGAGGTGTTTGGCAGGCCGCCAAAAAGGCCGGCAACTGCCGTGCCGATGCCGTCTGCATAGGTCGCGCCCTGGATCTCTTCTTCGGTTGCTTCACGACCGGCGCCGCCTTTGGTGATACCGGATACATCGCCCACAGTTTCAATCGCCGAGATGAATGCCATCAGGCAGAACCCGATAATCGCAGCGGCTGAAAACTCGAACCCGTATTTGAAGGGCGACGGCAGGGCAAATGAAGCAGCACGGCTCCAGGAGGTGCCGATAGCCTCAAATGACAGCATACCGATGAGGAGTGCGTAGATATAGCCAACGATCAGACCGATCAGAACGGCCGAAATCGACAGCATGCCGCGTGTGTAGAACTTGAGACCCAGGGTCACGAAGATCACCACAAGGGCAGCTGACCAGTTCAGGAGCGAGCCGTATTCAGGTTTGCCAATCGCCGGAACACCGCCAGCGGCGTATTGAATGCCGACTTTCACCAGCGCCAACCCGATCATCATAACCACAAGGCCAGTGACCAATGGTGGCAGCGCAAAGCGGATTCTGCCGATGAACGTGCCAAGCAAGGCATGGAACAGCCCACCGATGATCACGCCGGTGAAAAGGGCGGCAAGGCCGTCAACACCTTTACCCGCCACCAGTGGAATCATGATTGGCAGGAAGGCAAAGCTTGTACCTTGAACGATTGGCAAAGCCGCGCCAACCGGCCCGATTGTGATTGTCTGCAACAGCGTGGCGATCCCGGCAAACAGCATGGACATCTGGATGAGATACAAGAGTTGCGGAAAATCCGGCGAGTTGGACCCAAATCCAAACCCTGCCGCACCGGCAACGATGATCGCTGGTGTCACGTTGGACACGAACATCGCCAGCACATGCTGAATGCCAAGCGGAACCGCATTGCCTATCGGTGGTGTGAAATTAGGGTCGCGTAGTTCAGCCGCTGTCCCTATTGAATTGTCAGCCATGGATTAAATCCTCCCCTGTGACTGGTTTCATGCGCCGCTCGTTTGTGTCGGCTTGGTTACTTCGGTGATCAGGTTGCTGCCCTGATTCTGTTGTTTTTGATTAGTCGCCTTCCTGTTCCTTGGGATCGATGACTGAATAGGGTTCTTCAAACCGGTATTCGTCAAGGTTTTTACCCGGACCGATGCGGTCAACGACCGCAAAGAGGCCCGGCGCTTTGAGGGGTGTCAGCACCCCGTGCCAAACACCCCGATGGAAATTGATGGCCTGACCGGGTTCGCTCAGAAACGCTTGCGGTGCCTCGGGCGTTTCATTGTTGTCGGTGGCGGCAATGACCAGAAAACCGGTCTGGCTGAGCGGGATAAATGCTTGGCTACCGCTCGGGTGACGTTCGACCAGATCGAATTGATAAGGCAGGCTGCGAATCTTGGCGTCAAAGATGCTGATCCCGGCGCGCCCGTCGCTGAAATCGAGTTTTGCCCGGTCGTGATAGCGCTCGCACATGCCCTCGTTGATGAGAGCATCGGGTTTGCCTGAAACCTCCAATACATCGCCAAACGGCGCAAATGCCTCGGCGGTCAAAGGTTTTGGAATGATAATGAGTGACATCAGTAACTACAAAACATCAGGCTGCCCCGGTTTGGAACCTGGTCAGGAACAATCCGGATGTTCCGCGACCAATTTCGCTTTGTTTACAGCAAATAAGGTCGAAAGACTCTTCGGATGTTTTTGAAAGTGTTTCAGAGGTTTTCGTCATAACCCCTTCATGCTGTGTTTGAGGGCGGTGTTAATGCGGTCGACCATGAAGTCGATGAACAGGCGGGTCTTCGGGTCTTGATGACGGCGGTGGGTGTAAAGGCAGGCCAGACTGACGGAAACCGGAGGGGTTTCGGTCAACACCGGCAGTAGGGCACCACTTTTGATGTGTTCGGCAACTTCAAACAGTGGCTTCTGAATGATGCCATGCCCGGCCAGGGCCCATCCGGTCAGAACATCGCCATCATCGGATTCAAAAGGGCCGGTGACGGCGAATTTTCGGACGCCGTTTTCGGTGTTGAGCGACCATTGAAACTCGGACGAGCCGGGAAACCTAAGGTTTAGGCAGTCATGCGCGCCGCTGACCAGATCGTCAGGAGTTGCCGGTATCCCTTTGTTGCTGAGGTAAGACGGTGCGACGCAGAGAACACGCGGGCAATCGGCGATTTTGCGAATTCTGAGATTTGAATCCTCCGGCACGCCAAGAAAGAAGGCGACATCGAGTCCTTCAGCGGTGATATCCACCCCCCGGTCAGACAGACGCATCCGAACGTCGATCATCGGGTATTCCTGTTTGAATTCAGGAACCTGTGGGGCAATCAGGCGGCGGCCGATCCCCAGTGGTGCCGCAACATAGAGCGATCCGCGTGGCGATTGCGTTACGCTGCTGACCTCGGCTTCGGCCTTATCGATGGCTTCGATGATCTGGCAGGCACCCGAATAAAATATCCGACCCTGTTCAGTCGGGTTGAGCATCCGTGTTGTGCGCTGGAAGAGGCGGACCTGAAGGTGATCTTCGAGTTGCGAGATCCGGGCCGATGCGACTGCTGGCGAAATCCGCTGATCGCGTGCGGCAGCTGACATGTTGCCAAGTTCATAGACACGGACGAAAGTACGGATATTGTCAAAATAGGACATCGCCATTCTTCGCTATTTTTTGAAGCTGTTGAGCTTTTTTATCTAATACAGGAAAATAAGGCGATCCGCTAGTTTGCGCGTGAAAGACGGAAAGAGGAAACGATCATGTATGATTTTGCTGTCATCTGGGAATGGATCGCCCTTGGCGTTCGCTGGTTGCATGTGATCACCGGGATCGCCTGGATCGGCTCGTCTTTCTATTTCATCGCGCTTGATCTGGGGCTGCGGCAGGCACCCAACATGCCCGCTGGCGCGCATGGAGAGGAGTGGCAGGTGCATGGCGGTGGGTTTTATCACGTTCAGAAGTATCTGGTCGCGCCAGAGGCGATGCCGGATCACCTGACCTGGTTCAAATGGGAAAGCTATTCGACCTGGCTGTCGGGGGCTGTTCTTCTGATGATCGTCTACTGGGCCGGGGCCGAGCTTTATCTGATTGACGCTGAAAAGGCCGATCTTGCGGTCTGGCAGGGGATATTGATATCCGCCGCGTCGCTGACCATTGGCTGGCTGGTTTACGATTTCCTGTGCAAAGGCGGTTTGGGGGAAAAGCCGACATTTCTGATGATCCTTCTCTTCGTGCTGCTGGTGGCAATGGCCTGGGGCTACAATCAGGTGTTCACCGGGCGTGCCGCGCTTTTGCATCTGGGCGCGTTTACCGCGACGATCATGTCGGCGAACGTGTTCTTCATCATCATTCCCAACCAGAAAATCGTGGTTGAGGATCTGAAAGCGGGGCGCACGCCCGATCCGAAATACGGCAAGATCGCCAAACTCAGATCAACCCATAACAACTACCTGACCCTGCCGGTTCTGTTCCTGATGCTCAGCAACCATTACCCGCTGGCATTTGCGACCGATTATAACTGGCTGATCGCGGCGCTGGTGTTTCTGATGGGGGTTTCGATCCGCCACTATTTCAACTCGCTTCACGCGCGCAAAGGGGATCCGAAATGGACATGGCTGATCGCGGCGGTTCTGTTCCTGGCAATCATGTGGCTGTCGACCGCCCCGATGTTTCAGGAAATCGAGGATGAAGATGCGCGTGCACTGACCGAAACCGAACAGGTGTTTGCCAGTGCGGAAGGCTTCGAAGAGGTGAATGACATTGTCCTTGGCCGCTGCTCAATGTGCCATGCGCGTGAACCATTTTATGAGGGGATCCGCTGGGCCCCGAAGGGTGTGTTACTGGAAACCACCAAGGATATCGCGATGGCAGCGAAGCAGGTTTACCTGCAGGCCGGGATCAGCCACGCGATGCCACCCGCCAATGTGAGTTATATGGAGCCGGAAGAACGCCGCATCATCGCACGCTGGTACAGGGCAGCGGCGAAAGATCTGCCAATGCGATTGGCTGCCAGCCACTGAGACCAGCCTTCGTTCTGGCCAAACGCGCTAACCAGCTAGTTGGTCCACGATCTCCAAATGCTGAGCGATGCCATCAACGGTGGTCATCCAGCGCTCCACCAGTTTGGGATCGGCCGGTGCTGCCGATACGCCCGGGGCAATCTCGCCGTTCAGGACCGCTTCAATGGCCAGCGACAGAGAGATCGAAACGAGTTGCGCCATAGCAGTGCCCTTTTCGTTACCATGCGCATCCATCACATAGGTTTTGTGATAGACCGCTTTGCCATCCTTTTCCGCTTTCAGCGACACGCACAGAACAACACGATCCGGTTCGCCATCCTCATAGGCGTTTTCGCGCCAGAACTGATCTGACATTTCGGTCAGTCTGGCTTCGCCGGTGTCCCCGCTGAGCGTCTCAACCTCGTCAAAGACATCCGACCAGGCATCGGCCCAGCCATTGAGGCGCAGAGTGCCGCGCACGAATTGCCTGACCGGCCAGGCAGGATCGAACGAATAGTCCTCCATGAACGGAAGGGAGTCGCGGTTGGGATAAACCTCGAAACTTTCGCCGCTGGGCAAGGGTGCCAGATAATGGCTGATCGCATCCCAGGGCCGCGCAACATTGAGTTCTTCGAACTCGGCGATTGATCGCGACGGCGAGCGGAGGGCTTTTAGCACCCCGAGTGGAGACCACGAAAACTTGTAACGAAACGGGTTTTCGTATTTTGGAATGCCGCCGCAATACGAGATGAAAGAGAGCGCGTTGGAAGGGTCATAAGCTTCTGAGGCACGATAGTCGGCCACCAGCCAATGCGCCATTGAATGATCGATACCGGGATCAAGCCCCACCTCGTTCACGCAGCAGACACCGGCGGATTTTGCCTTGCCGTCAAGTGCCCGCATTTCCGGAGCGATGTAGGAAGACGAAACGAAATTGGCACCCTTTGAGATGCAAAGTTCGGCCAGCGGTACATGCCAGTCACCCGGAAGCATCGAAACTAGCACATCACCCGATGCCAGCTCGGCACTGATCGCCTCCATCGAAAACGCTTTGATATTGTCGGTCAGATCGCCAACCGCCTCTTGCGCCTTTTCGGTGGTGCGGTTCCAGACGACAACGTCGTGACCGGCCTTTATCAGGCGTCTGAGGCCGGGGATTGCGGAAAGACCGGTGCCGACCCAGTGAATTTTTGCCATTTTCTTCTCCTTCAGAGCGCAGCTATGTGCTGGTCATATATCGCGCGGGCGCGGCCCCAGACCCCTTTGTCAATCTGATCAAGCGTCAGAAGCGAGGGCAGGAGTTGTGCAGCATAATCCTCACTGCTTTCAACCGGCAGCATCGAGGGCAGATTGTCAATCGCTGTGACATCAAGCGGTGGTTTGCCACCCGCCACCCGGATCACCGGATCGGTGAAGCTGGTGGCGTGGTCGTAGATCGGGATCGGGTTATAATCCGATGAGGGGTCGCAGGAGACATCAGCAATTACCGAAAGGCGACGCTGGGCTGTCAGGGCTGATCGCGGAACAAATACCGGGATTTTTGGGCCTGCCAACACGCAGTTGACGAATAGTTCGTGCTCAAGGATTTGCGGGAATGGGCCACCGCTTGATGTTTCTGCCATGTCCCAGCGGGTGACCGAAACTCCCATCGCCGCAAGCAAATCACCGGCACCAGTGCCAACGCGGCCAAGGGCACCGATGATGATTGCAGCGGGCAGTTCAGCGCCATTGGACCGGGCGGCGGCCAGATCGGATTTGAGCTCAGCAAGCAACGCATCCTTGCCGGAATAAGCCGCAACCAAGGCTGGCCCCGGCAAGTCCCCGGCTTGTTGCGCCACCCAGGTTTTCAGGCCAACAGCAGCCCCGGCAAAGCCTGCCCAATAGCCAAAGGCAGCAACGCGACGGCTGTTTTCTTCGGTCAGGTATTCAAGGTCGTAAAGCGCGCCACCGCCTTCCCTGAAACGCGAGAGAAGGGCAGGTCCATCAGCCTGACCTTTGTAGGCGTGCCCAAACATGATGTGGCGGTGAACAAGGCGGCTGCCGTCTTCAGGGAGTTCTTTAAGACCAAAAACAATGGCGTCGCCTGGGGCTTGTGGCCAGCTGTTTTCAGCTGCGATCTCACAGCCGATTTCACGATAGCCATCAATCGGGATGGCGCGACAGGATGAGTGCTCAACGGTTACGCGATAACCCGCATCAATCAGTGATTTTGCCCCAAGCGGCGTCAGACCGACGCGCTGTTCGTAATCACGCTGTTCGGCGCGGACCCAGAGATGTGACTGCATGGTTTGTTCCTTTGTCCACCAAGCGGTCTAGCGAAGGCAGCCGGGCTTGCCAATCGTCAAAATATTGACAGGACGGGGGATGACAGGCGTAAAACTGCACTCGGGTGTCGGTTATCTGAAATGTCAGGACTGGCAGCCGTGATTAAAGGGCGCGCAAATGTGCCTGCAAACCGGGAGAGTCCCCCATGTCTGACAAGATTCGCTTTACGCTTGATGGTCAGGATGTGACTGCATCAAAAGATGAAACGATCTGGGAAGTGGCCAAACGCGAAGGCACGGATATTCCGCATCTCTGTCATTCCAGCGAGCCCGGCTATCGTTCTGACGGCAATTGCCGTGCCTGTATGGTGGAGGTTGAAGGTGAGCGCGTGCTGACGGCCTCGTGCGTTCGGGCGCCCAGTGAGGGTATGGTGGTCAATTCACAGAACGCCCGGTCGACGAATGCACGAAAATTGGTGATGGAACTGCTGCTGGCGGACCAGCCTGAGCATGAAAAAGCACATGACAAATCGAGCCGGTTCTGGGCAATGGCAGAAGCCCAGGGCATTTCGGAAAGCCGTTTTCCAGAAATTGAGGCAGAGCGCGTCCCGCTTCTGGATGACAGCCATGTTGCGATGCAGGTCAATCTGGATGCCTGCATTCAGTGCAATCTGTGTGTCCGTGCCTGCCGCGAAGTGCAGGTCAATGATGTGATAGGGATGGCCGGGCGCGGTCATGACAGCCAGATCGTTTTTGACCAGAACGACCCGATGGGGGCATCAACCTGCGTGGCCTGCGGGGAATGTGTGCAGGCCTGCCCGACCGGTGCTTTGATGCCGGCGACCGCTCTTGAAGCAGACGGCACAGGTGATCGTGCCGATTTTGACAGCGAGGTTGCCTCGGTCTGTCCGTTTTGCGGTGTCGGCTGCCAGATTTCGCTCAAGGTCAAGGATGGGCGGGTTAAGTATGTGGAAGGGCTGAACGGACCTGCTAATGAGCAGCGGCTTTGCGTCAAAGGCCGGTTCGGCATTGACTATATTCACCACACGCATCGACTGACCAAGCCCTTGATCCGCCGCATGGACGCCCCGGCAAAGGGGCTGAATGTCGATCCCGGCAACGTATTTACGCATTTTCGTGAGGCCAGCTGGGAGGAGGCGATGTCAGTCGCGGCAAAAGGGCTGGTGCATCTGCGCGATGAAAAGGGAGGCAGGTCGATTGCCGGGTTCGGATCGGCCAAATGCACAAATGAAGAAGCCTATCTGTTTCAGAAACTGATCCGGCAGGGATTTGGCCATAACAATGTCGATCACTGTACCCGCCTTTGCCATGCTTCCTCGGTTGCCGCATTGATGGAGAATGTCGGATCGGGCGCGGTCACGGCGACGTTCAACCAGATCGAAAACGCTGATGTGGCGATTATCATCGGCTCGAACACGATTGAGAATCATCCCGTTGCTGCCACCTATTTCAAGCAGTTCACCAAACGCGGCGGCAAGCTGATTGCGATGGATCCGCGGGGGGTCGGGCTGGGGCGCTATGCAACGCACCGGCTGCGGTTTCACCCAGGAACCGATGTCTCGATGCTGAATGCGATTATGCATGTGATCGTTGAGGAAGGGCTTTATGATCAGCAGTATATCGACGCCCATACTGAAAACTGGGAAGCGCAGAAAGCGCATCTGCTGGATTACGCACCGGAAAAGATGGCGCCGATCTGTGGCATTGAAGCCGATGAACTGCGCGAAGTTGCGCGCCTGTTTGCCAATGCCAAGGCTGCAATGATCTTCTGGGGTATGGGGGTCAGCCAGCATGTACACGGTACGGACAATGCGCGTTGCCTGATTTCACTGGCGCTGATGTGTGGTCAGATCGGGCGACCTGGTGCGGGCCTGCATCCTTTGCGCGGGCAAAACAATGTTCAGGGGGCGTCGGATGCCGGCATGATTCCTATGTTCCTGCCGGATTATCAGAGTGTGGCAGACGATGGTGTGCGTACGGCATTCAACGAAATCTGGGATTCGGACGTGGATTTCGGGGCCGAGAACGGCCTGACGGTGGTTGAGATCATGGATGCGATCCATGCAGGCGATATCAACGGCATGTATATTCTGGGAGAGAACCCGGCCATGTCGGATCCGGATGCCGACCATGCGCGGGAAGCTCTGGCCATGCTCGATCATCTGGTCGTGCAGGATATCTTTCTTACCGAGACAGGGAATTATGCGGATGTGATCCTGCCGGCTTCGGCATTTTCTGAAAAGTCCGGCACCGTGACCAACACCAACCGGCAAATTCAGATGGGTCGCCCTGCGGTGCCGCCTCCGGGTGAGGCGCGTGAAGACTGGGCCATCACCACAGACCTTGCGCAAAGGCTGGGGCTGAACTGGACCTATACCCATCCGTCGCAGATCTTTGCGGAGATGAAAAAGCTGATGCGGTCGCTCAACAACATCACCTGGGAACGGCTTGAGAACGAAACGGTGACTTATCCGTCGCTATCTCCGGAAGACCCCGGTCAGCCGATTGTTTTCGGCGACGGATTTCCCCGCGCTGACGGGCGCGCGCGTTTTACACCTGCCTCTGTTGTTTCACCCGATGATGTGCCGGACGAAGACTATCCGATGATCCTGACAACCGGGCGGCAGCTTGAGCATTGGCATACAGGCTCGATGACCCGTCGATCACGCGTGCTGGATGCGGTGGAGCCGGAAGCGAACTGTTCTCTCAACCCTGAAACCCTGCGCCAGCTTGGGGTTGCGCCCGGCGACATGATACGTCTGACCACCAAGCGCGGTTCGGTGGTGACAATGGCCCGCAGCGACCGCGCGGTGGCCGAGGATATGGTGTTCCTACCCTTTGCCTATGTCGAGGCGGCAGCCAATATTCTGACCAACCCGGCGCTTGATCCTTATGGGAAGATCCCTGAGTTTAAGTTTTCGGCTGTCAAGGTTGAAAAGGCCTGAGGAACCTGTTCCTGTCCGATATCTTGCCCAGGCTCAAAGGAAGTAATCGCGGACAAACGGCAGCAGGGTTGCCGCAATCAGGCCCGTGCATATTCCGAACAAGAGGCGTCGGAACGAAGAGGAAAGCGCTGGTGCCGCATAGGCCAGCAAAGCGCAAATGAGTCCGTAATAGGCAATGTTGAACGCGTCCATATTTTCAGATTATCAAATTGGATTTCCGGGGCACAGTCTTGATTTGCCAAAAATGATCCCGGGGGGTTTGTGGCAGGTGATGGGAGCCTCCGGCGGGAGTATTTCCTGAAACAATGATGTCGGGTGCAGTTGAGAATTAGCGCCAGTCGACGGAACCCAGAAAGATATAACCGGCGCCATAGATTGTCTTTATCAGCTTGGGATTTTTCGGGTCTTCACGCAGCTTGGTGCGCAGGCGTGACACCCTGACATCCATGGCGCGGTCAAAGCTTTCGCCAGCCACACCACCGAGGGATTCCTGCATTTGCGCGCGCGATATCAGGCGGTTCGGGGCTTCCAGAAACAGGCGCAGAACCTCGCCTTCAGCCTGGCTGAAGGTGATGAGTTTGCCGTCTTCCGCTTCCAGAGTGAACTGATCAAATCTGGCGATCCAGCCCGCGAATGACGCGGTGTCAGGTGCGCTGACCTCGACCGAGCGACCGCGGCGCAAGAGAGCGCGAGCACGAGCGACGACCTCTGCCGGATCAAAGGGTTTGATGATATAATCGTCTGCCCCCAGCTCAAGCCCTGTAACCTTGTCCTGAACCTGAGCGCGGCCTGAAATGATGATGATCGCGGCGCCGCTTTCAAGCGCCAGCCGATGAACCAGCGCCAGCCCGTCCTTGTCGGGCAGGCCAAGATCAACCAGGCAGATTTGCGGGGCCAGGCTGGCAAGCGATGCTTCAAATTCGGTGGCGCGGGAGAAACTGGCCGTGCGAAACCCGGCTTCTTCCAGAGCGTCTGACAGCATCAGCCGAATCTGTGGTTCATCATCCAGAATGGCGACCATCGGGCCGGTTGCGTTGGTCATGGTCATTCTGTTTCCAGAAAACTGGTCAGTTCGGCCAGCGAGAAGGGTTTGCCAATCAGCGGAAACTCTGCCGCCGCAGCGCTGCGTGTTTTATCCTGTTGTGGCAGCGAAGTCATCATGAACAGACGGGCCGGGGTGTTTGCCTCGCGCAAGGACTGGGCCAGATCAAATCCGGATTTTGGTCCACCGAGCGAGATATCCGTTAATACGCACTCAATTCCTGGGATCTTTGCCAGGGTTTCTGCCTCTTCGGCGCTGGCGGCTTCCAGAACGCTGTGGCCAAGCTCGCGCAGCATCTCGCGGATGCTAACGCGGATCTCTGAAGAATCTTCGACCAGAAGAATGAGTCTGGGCAGGGATCGCTTCGGGCCGTATTTCAGCGGTAAACGCAAGGTGACGACACCACCGCCGATTACTGAATTTGATAGTTTCACGAAACCGCCGGACATTTGCGCAAAGTCATAGACCATCGTCAGGCCAAGGCCCGAGCCGTCGTCATTGTGCTTGGTGGAATAAAACGGATCGAGCCCGTGGTTCAGCGCATCCGGGGAAAATCCGGGGCCATTATCGGCGACTGTAATTTCAAGCCAGGTATCGCGCACCGGTTCTGCCCGGAGTCTGATGATGCCGGCCCTGTCACTGATGGCATCGCGCGCGTTCAGGATCAGATTGAGGAGCGAATCCTGTAAAAAGCCGCTGTCCAGAATAACCGGCAGACTCAGGGCTGAGCAATCAAGCGACAGGTTGGTATCGTCTGGCATCGACGGTGAGGCAAGTGAGCAGACATCGCTAAAAAGCACGGCCAGATCGGTAGAGGTGGGGTGAATGACGCGACGGCCGGAAATGCTGGAAAGCCGGTCAAGAAGCATGCCCCCCCTGAGGGCGGCGGCACGGGTGGTGGCGACCATTTCGCGCCCCTTTTCCGGCAGGTCCGGCAGTTTTTCAAGCCGCCCCTGAAGGCCGAGGATAATTGTCAGCAAGTTGGCGAAGTCATGAGCGAGGCCACTGGTCAATTGTGCGGCGAGCTCGCGTTTATGGGTTTGCATCAAGGCCGCCCGGGCCTGGGCTTCTTCGGTGATGTCCATGGACAGAACATAGACCCCGGACACCAAACCGTCGCTGTCGCGCCCCGGTGTGAAGGCAACGCGGCTGCGGCGGGTTCCCTCGGAATGCGAAAACTCAAAGACGCTGGCCTGACCTTCATACGCCTGATCAAGGTAGGGTTTGATGAACTGATAGACTTCAGAGCCAAGCACGACCTTTGCCAACTGACCCTCGATTTCAAGCGACCGATCCGGCAGGATTAACGGCAATTGCCGGTTGGAGTATGTATAGCGCTCGTTCATATCCAGATGAGCGATATGGGCCGGCATCATTTCCGTGGTGTTGCGGATCAGGGCCTCGGAACGGGTCAGGTGGCGCTTGGTTTCTTCCAGCGTTGCAATGGTCGCGGCAAGTTCCCGATTGGTGCGTGCAAGTTCCTCGGAATGGGTCAGAAGTTGGTCTGACAAATGCGCCGAATGGCTGCGCAGCAGTTCTTCCTGTCGCTTGATTGCCGTGATATCGGTATAGACCGTCACCCAGCCACCCTGTTGGAGTGGGCTGCCCTCGACTGAGATCATCCGTCCGTTGGCGCGCTGACGTTCGACATAATGTGGTTCAAAGGCCAGAGCCTGATCGATCTTTTCCTGCACGAAGGATTCAATGTCATCAATCTGCCCGTATTCGCCGCGATCAGTCAGATAGCGGATCGTATCAGAAAACCCGGCGCCCGGGGTGACCAGCCGCTCCGGCAGGTCGAACATTTCCTGGAACCGACTGTTACTCACGGCGAGTCTGAGATCGCCGTCATAGATCGACAGTGCTTGTTGGATCAGGTTGAGACCTGCCTGAGTCAGCCCTGATGTGTTGGTTGCGAGTTTGACCAATTCGACCTCCTGTTCCCCTTCGCTACCATCCAAACGACGTGTTTGACCAGATGCGGATAACAAAGTCGAGGCTTGTTACATTTCGATACAATTGAGAAAAACTTGAGCATCAATTGGCCGCCATCCAAGTGTGGTCAAAACTGTGAGGGATTCGTTTTCCAAACGGATTCGTACACCGGTGGAGTTCCGGTGAATGGGAGGATCGACTTTGACGAAACCTGCAGCGCCCACGAATGGCCTGGATACCATACCCAAATTACTAGCCCGCAACGCGCGTGAATACGGTGACAAATACGCCAGCCGTGAAAAAGAGCTTGGCATCTGGCAGAGCTGGACCTGGTCCCAGGTCGCCGAAGAGGTTAACGCCCTGGCGCTCGGTTTGTTGGCGATTGATGTGCAGCCGGGCGATCATATCGCCATTATCGGGCGCAACCGGCCAGCACTCTACTGGTCGATGGTTGCCGCTCAGACAATCGGCGCTGTTCCGGTTCCGCTTTATCAGGATGGTGTCGCCGAAGAGATGGCCTATGTGCTTGATCATTGCTCGGCACGTTTTGTGATTGCAGAGAACCAGGAGCAGGTCGACAAGGTTCTTGAAGTCACTGATCAGCTACCGGGTTTGGATCAGATCCTGTATCTGGAACCCCGGGGGATGCGGAAATACGACCACACAACCCTGCATGCCTATAAAGATATTCAGGATGAAGGTCGTGCCGGGCACGAGCGGCTTGAGCCAGAACTCAAGAAACGACTTCAAGGGCAAGACTACGACACCACCTGTGTGATGCTCTATACTTCAGGCACGACCGGTAAACCCAAAGGCGTCGTGCTATCGAACCGCAATATCATCGAGAGCGCAAAGTCGTCGTCGGAATTTGACGGGTTGAATGTCGGTGATTCCGTTTTGGCCTATCTTCCGATGGCCTGGGTCGGCGATTTCATTTTCTCGATCGGCCAGTGTTTCTGGACCGGATTTTGTGTTTCCTGCCCTGAAAGTGCCGAAACAATGCAGTCCGATCTGCGCGAAATCGGCCCGTCATATTTCTTTGCACCGCCTCGGTTCTTTGAAGGCTTGCTGACCGCTGTGATGATCCGGATGGAAGATGGCAGTGCGTTAAAACGCAGGATGTTCCACTATTATCTTGATCACGCGAAAGCGGTTGGCCCGGATATTCTGGATGGCAAACCGGTCGGGTTTATGGACCGGCTGAAATACGCTCTGGGCAATATCCTTGTGTATGGGCCTCTGAAGAACAGGCTGGGTATGACGCGGGTGCGGATCGGTTATACTGCGGGCGAGGCGATCGGGCCTGAGATTTTCGAGTTTTACCGCTCGCTCGGGATCAACCTGAAACAGCTTTATGGCCAGACCGAAGCTTCGGTTTATGTCACGATCCAGCCCGATGGCGAGGTCAGAAATGACACTGTCGGTGTGCCGGCACCCGGAGTGGAAATCCGCATTGATGACAATGGTGAAGTTCACTACCGCTCACCCGGCGTATTTGTAAAATATTACAAGAACCCGGAAAGCACCGCTTCGACCAAAGACAAGGATGGCTGGGTTGCAACCGGCGATGCCGGTTATATCGAAGAAGGTTCAGGGCATCTGAAAATTATCGACCGGGCCAAGGATGTTGGCAAAATGGCCGATGGCAGCCTGTTTGCACCTAAATACGTGGAAAACAAACTGAAATTCTATCCGAACGTGCTGGAAGCGGTCCTGTTCGGTGCCAATTCCGATCGCTGTACGGCTTTCATCAACATAGATCTGACTGCCGTTGGCAACTGGGCCGAGCGCAACAATGTTGGCTATGGGTCCTATCAGGAACTGGCCGGAAATTCACAGGTACTGGATACCATTCAGGCGCATGTAGAGGAGGTTAACGCCTCTTTGGCGAACGACCCGATGCTCAACGGATGCCAGATTCATCGCTTCCTGATCCTGCACAAGGAGCTTGATCCCGATGACGGTGAAATGACCCGCACACGCAAAGTGCGCCGCCGGATTATCGACGAGAAATATGCCGATCTGATTGGCGCTATGAATGACGGCTCAAACGAGGTTTCGACGGTGACCGAGGTGACTTACGAGGACGGTCGCAAAGGATCGATCTCGGCCGATTTGAAAATCCGGGATGCCAAAGTGTTCCCGCGGGAGGCGAAAGCAGCATGAGTTTTGACGATACAGAAAGCTTCGTCACAGAAGACGGTCGCACGATCGGCGGCGTGATGATGGAAATCCGCAATATCACGTTGCGTTTTGGTGGTGTGACGGCGATCAAGGACATCTCGTTTGATATCCGTGAAGGCGAAGTCAGGGCGATCATCGGGCCAAACGGTGCTGGTAAAACCTCGATGCTGAATGTCATAAACGGGTTCTATCATGCGCAGGAAGGGCAGATCACCTTCCAGGGCGAGACGCGCTCAAGGATGCGCCCTTATCAGGCTGCAAAGTCGGGAATTTCGAGGACATTTCAGAATGTTGCCCTGTTTACGGGCATGTCGACGCTTGACAATATCATGGCCGGGCGCTCGCTGAAAATGCACAAGAACTTTCTCTGGCAGATGCTGCGGCATGGCCCGGCGATGCAGGAGGAAATTGAACACCGTCGCGCGGTGGAAGAGATCATCGACTTTCTGGAAATCGAGCATATCCGCAACACACCGGTTGGGCAGCTTCCTTATGGTTTGCAAAAGCGCGTGGAGTTGGGCCGGGCATTGGCAGCGGAGCCGACCCTGTTGCTACTTGACGAACCCATGGCCGGGATGAACGTCGAGGAGAAAGAGGACATGAGCCGCTTTATTCTGGACGTGAACGACGAATATGGAACCACGATCACGCTGATTGAACACGATATGGGCGTGGTGATGGATATCGCCGACCGGGTTGTGGTGCTCGATTACGGCAAGAAAATCGCGGATGGCGTGCCGTCCGAAGTTCAGAGCAATCAGGATGTGATTGACGCTTATCTGGGGGTACCGCACTGATGGACCTGCTTTACAATATCTTTGTCGGCCCGTTTGTCAGCATGTTTGGCACACCGGACTTCTTCATGCAGGTTCTGTGGGAAGGTTTTGTCACCGGCACGCTTTATTCGCTGATCGCGCTGGGCTTCGTACTGATCTTCAAGGCATCAGGTGTCTTTAACTTTGCCCAAGGCATCATGGTGGTTTTCGCCGCCTTGTCGCTGGTTGGGCTATACGCTGCCGGTGTACCCGCCTATCTGGCGCTGGTGCTGGCGGTTGGCATCATGGCAGTGCTGGCAATTTCGGTTGAAAGGCTGGTGCTCAGGCATATGGTAAACCAGCCCGATATCATTCTGTTCATGGCGACGATCGGACTTTCCTATTTCCTGATCGGTTTTGGCGAATTCATCTTCGGCGGTGAAACCAAGTCGATGATTACCGAGGAACTGGGTCTGCCAACCGGCTCAACAGTATTTGAGCCTTTTGACGGGCTTTTGATCCTGCAGCATCTTGATATCGCGGCGGTAATAATCGCCGGTATCCTGGTCGCCGGATTGGCGTTCTTCTTCAGCAAAACACGCATCGGGCGGGCGCTCAGGGCGGTTGCGGATGACCATCAGGCTGCTCTTTCGGTTGGGATTTCGCTCAATCAGATCTGGGCGATTGTCTGGTTTGCAGCCGGTATCGTGGCCTTGGCAACAGGGATCATGTGGGGCGCACGTTCAGACGTTTCCTTTGCCCTTCAGATCGTGGCACTGAAAGCCCTGCCGGTGCTTATCCTTGGTGGTTTCACCTCGATCCCCGGCGCGATTGTCGGCGGGCTGATCATCGGATTTGGCGAAAAACTGTTCGAGGTCTACTGGGGCGGATTGCTCGGCGGTGGTGTCGAGGGTTGGTTCGCCTACGTGATCGCACTCATCTTCCTGCTGTTCAGACCGCAAGGCCTGTTCGGCGAAAAAATCATCGAGAGGGTATAAGCGAATGCTGTATCGTGAAGCAGGCCAGTTCAAGACGAACTACAAAGACGATGCTGCGATCTTTCCGATCCTACAGGATCGCATCGCCATCATGTTCTACCTGGCCGTCGCGTTCATCGTGATCCCGGTCTTCGGCTCGGACTTTTTCATCAACTCGATGATGATCCCGTTTCTGGTTTTTTCGCTAGCGGCTATCGGGCTCAATATCCTTACCGGATATACCGGGCAGATTTCGCTGGGCACAGGGGCGTTCATGGGCGTAGGAGCTTATTCCTGCTATAAGTTGGCGACCTTTTTCCCGGATACAAATATTATCCTGCTGATTATCCTGTCTGGGTTTTTTGCGGCCGGTATCGGTATGGTATTCGGGCTGCCATCCCTCAGGATCAAAGGTTTCTACCTTGTTGTGACTACGCTTGCGGCGCAGTTCTTTCTGGAATGGTGCTTCATCCGCGTTCCATGGCTATATAACCACAATGATTCAGGCGCGATTGACGGCCTGAGCCGCACTGTCGGAATTGGCGACTGGTCGGTATATGTAACTGGTGCTCAGGCGGCACCGACAACCCGATATCTGGTTGTTCTGTCGATTGTGGTCGTCATGACATGGATTGCCTCGAACCTTATTCACGGGCGCATTGGACGCTCTTGGATGATGATCCGGGATATGGATATCGCCGCCGAGCTGATCGGTGTGCGGCCGCTGTTTGCCAAGCTATCCGCGTTTGCAGTTTCTTCGTTTTATGCCGGTGTTGCCGGGGCGATGATGGTGTTCCTGTGGTTGGGAGCCGCTGAAGTTGAGAGCTTTGACGTCAACCATTCATTCCTGATCCTGTTCATGGTGATCATTGGTGGCCTTGGTAGTCTGGTTGGCTCATTTCTTGGCGCGGCCTTTATCTGGATGCTGCCAATTATTTTACGGGCTCTACCCGATGTCTTTGGTGTCGATATTCTGTCGGCAACGATGGAGCATGTGAATTTCATGATTGTCGGTGCTTTGATCATCTTTTTCTTGATCATCGAACCACACGGGCTGGCTCGACTTTGGGCTATCCTGAAACAGAAACTACGTGTGTGGCCTTTTCCATATTAGGCCACGCAATTTGCCCGGGCACGCCCCGGGCAACAAAAAGCGGGTCGGCTTTGAAACCGAGCAAACCCGTAACAACCTTGTAGGTTTCATTCAGAAGCGAGCGCCGCAATTCGCCCTCGCGTAACATGGGAGGAACAGAAATGTTCAAAAAAATCGTAACGGGAGCAGTTGCACTGGCTGTTGCCTCAACCCTGCAGGTATCCGGAGCCGCGGCTGAAGATTCGCTATATGTTCCGTCGCTCAGCTACCGGACCGGTCCTTTCGCCGGTGGTGGTGTGCCTGTTGCCAACGGGTTTGCCGACTACATGACCATGCTCAACGAGCGCGATGGCGGTATCAACGGCGTCAAGATTGTCGTTGAAGAATGTGAGACCGGCTACAACTCGCAAAAGGGTGTTGAGTGCTACGAGTCTACAAAAGCCAAGGGCGCAATCATCTATAACCCGATGTCTACCGGGATCACTCTGCAGCTCGTGCCCAAAGCGCCGGTTGACCAGATTCCGGTTTTCTCGATGGGTTACGGCCTGTCAGCAACCGCCATTGGTGAAAAGTTCCCCTGGGGCTTCAACTATCCGACCACATATTGGAACCAGCTTTCTTCAATCCTGAACTACATCGATTCGCAAGGTGGACTTGAAGGTAAAAAGATCGGTTTCATCTACCTTGATGTTGGTTACGGTAAAGAGCCGATCCCGCTTCTCGACAAGTTGGCCGGCGACATGGGTTTTTCGGTTGTGAAAATCCCGGTTGGCGTCAAAGAGATGCAGAACCAGTCTTCACACTGGCTGAAGGTTCGTCAGGAGCAGCCTGACTGGATGATTATGTGGGGTTGGGGTGCAATGAACTCGACCGCCATTAAAGAAGCCGCAAAGATCAAGTTCCCGCTGGACCGCTTCATCGGTAACTGGTGGTCAGGTGCCAACGCTGATCTGGATCCGCTTGGTGCAGTTGGAACTGGTTATATGGCAGCAAACTTCTCGGGTATCGGCACTGATTTCCCCGCACTTCAGGACGTTATGAAATATGCGGTTGAGTCCGGTAAAACACAGACTACTGACGCCGGTCAGGTTGGTGACGTGCTTTACAACCGTGCTCTGTTCAACGCTGTCATCGTTGCCGAGGCAATTCGCACAGCACAGGAAATGACCGGAAAGAAAGTCATTGACGGTGCTGACATGCGCGTTGGCATGGAAAACTTCAAACTGACGGCTGAGCGTCTGGCAGAACTTGGTCTGGCTGGATTTGCCGAACCAATCATCGGTTCATGTGCAGACCATGAAGGCGGTGGCGGCATCTTCCTGCAGCAGTGGGATGGCAGCAACTGGGTTCGCATTTCAGATGAAATTCAGCCCATGAACGATATCGTTCGTCCACTTCTTGAAGAGGCAGCTGAAAAGTATCTTGCAGACAAGCCTGACTGGGGCACACAGTCCTGCGGTTAATTTACCGGAAATACGATAACCGGATCAGCCCTGTTTTGGGGCTGATCCAAACCCAAACGACAACAACCGGATCAATGCCATGAGCGTAGCCGAAGAAAAACAGACCCAGGCCGAGGAAATCCTTCAGGTCAACAATATTGAGGTGATCTACAATCACGTGATCCTGGTTCTGAAAGGCGTCAGCCTGTCTGTTCCGAAAGGCGGCATTATAGCCCTGCTGGGTGGTAACGGGGCCGGTAAGACGACCACGCTGAAAGCCATTTCCAATCTTCTGAAGTCTGAGCGCGGCGAGGTGACCAAAGGGTCAATCTCCTATCACGGCGATGACGTCAGCGACCTCAACCCGGCGGCACTGGTGCGCCGCGGGGTTATTCAGGTGATGGAAGGGCGGCATTGCTTTGAGCACCTGACGATCGAGGAAAACCTGCTGACCGGGGCCTTTACCCGAAAAGACGGCGGTGGTGCGATTGCGGCGGAACTCGAAAAAGTTTACTCATATTTTCCGCGCCTTGGTGAACGGCGGAAAGCGCTGGCGGGCTATACGTCGGGTGGCGAACAGCAGATGTGTGCGATTGGTCGCGCGCTGATGTCCAGACCGGAAACCATTTTGCTCGATGAACCTTCGATGGGGCTTGCCCCACAGCTGGTCGAGGAAATCTTCGGCATCGTCAAAGACCTGAACGAAAAGGAAGGCGTGTCTTTCCTGCTGGCTGAACAGAACACCAACGTCGCGCTCAAGTATTCCCACTACGGCTATATTCTGGAAAGCGGGCGCGTGGTGATGGACGGGCCTGCTGCCGAGTTGCGGGAAAATCCGGACGTCAAGGAATTCTATCTCGGGGTTTCCGAGGAGGGGCGCAAGTCGTTTCGCGATGTGCGGTCATATCGCCGGCGTAAACGCTGGTTGAGCTAACGGAGATCCGGCATTTAACAGCCGGACCTCAGCCATGGGCAAAGGGAAGAAAGCGATGATCCCGGCCCACATAATCGCCACTGACAGGGGCGCATGATTTGAGGAATAAACAGAAGGCGCGGTTTGCTTTTCCGAGCTAACCATCGGGGTACGTGTGCCTTCCGGCAAAAGTAAGAAGATCTGGTCTGACTTATCCAGCAGGCCCGGAGAAACGGTGAAACTGTATATGGTTATACAGCGTAAAATCAAAGGGTTGAGCGGATTGATCCGACAAAAATCAATCCGCCAGAAAGGCGGGGATTAATATGTCAGGCTTCGGCTTTCATCTCTTCAATCCGCTCCAGCGCTTCTTCGCGGGTGTTGCGGATATTGGGGCGGAAATCCTGACTTTCCGCGCGCAGCCGGATTTCCTGCTCGGTTTCGGAACCGGCTGCAAAGCGAACCGATCCAAGGCTGAATTCGATGTTCAGTTTCTTGCCCCGCTGAGCGTAGGATACCCAGGCTTCGGGATTGATTTTGCAGTCGTTGTAGTCAACCAGAAAATACCATTTCTTGCCTGTCGCACGCGCGCCTTCTTCCAAAAAATCATAGAAGTTATTGACGTCCAGCGAGTGGGCAAATGTGATGCCCGAAAAGTTGACATTCATAATCTGAAGGTCTTCTTCAAAACTCAGGCGGCCCTGCATGACATCCAGCCCGAAGCTGGGAACATGAATGGTCTTGTGCCGGCGTTTGGATGGCAGGCCGGACAACCGGGCTTTGGCGGATTCGCGGTCAGAAAAGAGGTTGGCATCAAAAGCCTCGGTTTCGCGTTGCCGCGCGATCTGGGCCTTGGTTTCTTCGGACGGGTCAAATCTGACCGAGCCTTGCGAATGCGCCATGTTCAGAGTTTTGCCACGCCGAGAGAAAGCGAACCAGGCTTTGGGATCGATGCGGGTGTTGGAATAGTTCACCATGAAGAACCAAAACTCTTCTCCAGTCCCGGCAATTCGCTCTTCAAGGCGATCATAAAACGCGTTGACTTCCTTGGACGTCTCAAAACGGAAGTCGGAAAAATCGACCTCCATGATTTCGTTTTCGGTGTCAAAGGTAATACGGGAATCAAGGGGGTTCGCCATTTAGAAATCCTTTCGCTGGTAACCAGCACGTTCCCCCCCGGATTTCGCCTCCGTGATAGCGTTTTCTTGCCGTCTTCAACAATGCCAACAAAACATCTGCGAGGTTGTGTCGCAGAAAAACAACATCACAAAAAGGGTCAGATTGATGAACACCTATTTCGATGAACTTGAGACCCGAACAGCCGACGAAAGAGCGGCGGCTCTGGCTGAAGACCTGCCCCGGCAAATTGCGCGGGCAATGGACATGTCTTCGGCTTATGCGCAATCGCTGGCTGCCATAAGTGCAGCCTCCATCACCAGCAAGGAAGATCTGGCCGAATTGCCCGTTCTCAGGAAATCCGATCTTGGGGCTGCTCAGAGAGCGACTCCACCTTTTGGTGGATTTACAACCATCCCGACCAACCGTTTTGAACAGGTTTTCCAATCTCCGGGCCCGATCTATGAGCCCGGCCGGACAAGCCGGGACTGGTGGCGAATGGGGCGGTTTCTGCATGCTTGTGGAATTGGCAGGGACGATATCGTTCAGAACTGCTTTTCCTATCACATGACCCCGGCCGGGATGATTTTTGAGAATGCAGCGCAAACGGTGGGGGCCTCAGTTTTTCCGGCAGGTGTTGGCCAGACCGAGTTGCAGGTGCAGGCGGCAGCGGCTCTTGGGGTCACAGCCTATGCGGGCACACCCGACTATCTGAAAGTCATCCTTGATAAGGCCGATGCGATGGGCGTTGATCTTTCAAAAATCAAGCGCGCCGTCGTTGGTGGCGGGGCACTGTTCCCGTCTTTGCGGCAGGAATATAAAGATCGGGGGATTATGTGTTTGCAGAACTATGCGACCGCCGATGTTGGCAATATCGCCTATGAGACACCAGCCCAGGAAGGCATGATCGTGGACGAGGGGGTGATCGTGGAGATCGTTACACCCGGTACTGGTGACCCGGTTGCCACCGGTGAAGTTGGCGAGGTTGTGGTCACGTCTTTCAACCCGGATTACCCGATGATCAGGTTTGCAACCGGCGATCTGTCGGCGGTGATGGAAGGCCATAGTCCGTGCGGGCGCACCAATATCCGCATCAAGGGCTGGATGGGACGCGCTGACCAAACTACCAAGATCAAAGGCATGTTTGTGCGCCCCGAACAGGTGGCGGCACTGGTCGCCGCCAATTCTGCGATTGAAAAGGCACGCGTCGTTGCCACGCGCGAGGGTGAACGCGATATCATGACGGTTCAGGTCGAAGCAAATGCTGTTGATAGCGCGGCGGTCGAATCATCGGTTCTTGCGACTCTGAAATTGCGCGGAAATGTGGTAATGGTTCCTCCGGGCTCGCTGCCGAACGATGGTAAGGTCATCGACGATCAGAGGAGTTACGAGTAAAAACCGGCCACTTGGAGGTGCTATGTTTCGGTATGTATGTGTTGCGTTCTTTTCGCTTTTGGGATTTTTCACCGTCCTTTCCACCACCGTTGCAGCTGATTCTGCACTGGTCATCGGCAACCGGAATTACCGCCATGCTGACTGGATATATGATGCCAACAAGGTACTAAGCGCGGCACAGCGGCTGCGTCGGGCCGGTTATTCGGTCATGACCGGGCGTGATCTGAGTGCCGGTCAAACCCGTCAGGTACTTGGAGGGTTGCTGGCAGAGCTCGAAGAGGCTGAGCGTGTTGTCATAATTCTGAGTGGGCATTTTGTTCATTCCGGCAAGGATACCTGGTTTGTGCCGGTGGATGCGTCAGCGCCGGATCTTGCCAGCATCGGCTATCAGGGATTGTCACTGAATACCCTCCTTGAACTTGCCGCACTGAAGCCCGGCCGGGCGGCAATCTTTCTGGGCAGAGGAACACGGCAGATCGATGTGGGGCACGGGCTAACCGCCGGCATTGGCGTGCTTGATATTCCACAGGGCGTGTTTGTTGCGACCGGCACGCCAAAAGATATCGACCTGACCGTACGCCGTGATTTTCTTGGCGAAGGGACTGGGTTTGCGTCCGCCCTGGCAAACGCACCGGATTCTGTTCAGGGGCAGGGCTTCATTTCAGATAGTGGCGCGCTGGTGCCTGATCAGGGTCCTGATTACGACCCTGAAGTCCTGCTTGAGGATGGTTACTGGCAGGCGGTTCAGGACATGAACACCCAGCGGGCCGTGATTTCATATCTGAACGCATATCCCAATGGCCGCTATGCGGCAGAGGCGCAGGAATGGCTGGATGCCCGCACTGTAAAAACTCCGCAGGATGAGGCCAGAGAGGCCGAAGAGGCACTGAACCTTTCCCGTACCGCCCGACGCGCAATTCAGGAAGATCTGTCATTGCTCGGCTATGATACGCGCGGTATTGACGGGATATTCGGCCCCGGAACTCGTGGCGCGATCAGAAACTGGCAGCGTGATCAGGGGGTTGAGGCGTTTGGGTACCTCAAAAGAGGACAGATAACCAAGCTGAACAGGCAGGCAGAACGAAGAGCGGCGGAACTTGCCGAAGAGGCGCGCAAAAAGCAACTGGAGCTCGAAGCCGCAGATCGGGCATTCTGGCGTTCCTCCGGTGGGGCTGAGGGTCGTGAACGCGGGTTGCGGCGCTATTTGCGGCGTTACCCTGATGGTTTGTTTGCAGATGTGGCGCTGATCAGGCTGGAAGCCATTGAACAGCAAAAACGTGATAATGCGCGCGCGGCAGAGCGCGACGCCTGGGATTATGCAGGCAACGAAAACACCATTGCAGCTTATGAAGCCTATCTTCAGTCATACCCAAAAGGTGTCTTTGCCAACGAGGCCAAAGCCCGGCTTGCGGATCTGCGTGAAAAGGAAGCGAGAAAAGCCGAAATAGCTGCTGCGAAGCAGGCAGAGGCCGATCTTGATCTGAATGTTCTGGCACGCACGTTGATCGAAGGGCAACTGATCGCACTTGGTTTTGATGCGGGCGCGCCCGATGGCAAGTTTGACAAAGATACCAGACGGGCAATCCGCCGGTTTCAGCGGGCGCGCGGATTTCCGGTGACCGGCTATCTGGATCGTCAGTCGCTTGTCAGGTTGATCGCCGAGGCGGGCTAGAAATCCATGTCAAAATCATCTGATTTTGGAGTGCCCACAAAAGAAAACCGCCGGTGCAACGTACCGGCGGCCTAAGATCCTCAAGTGGGCAAAACTCAGCCTTGGCGTGCCTTGAAACGCGGCTGGGTCTTGTTGATCACATAAACGCGCCCTTTACGGCGTACGACACGGCAGTCGCGATGGCGCGCTTTCAAAGAGCGAAGTGAGTTTTTGACCTTCATGGTCTTTCTCCTGTTTCGCGGCGCGCTTGCGCCAGTTAAGTTCGGTTCGGCCAGACCCCGTTTTTGGGGGATGGTGGGCGTAACTGGGATTGAACCAGTGACCCCTTCGATGTCAACGAAGTGCTCTCCCGCTGAGCTATACGCCCGAAAAGACAAAAGCGCCGCCATATCCTGTGGGAAAGTGGCAACGCCCACGCGCGCTTCTATAAAAGGAGTCGCTTTGGGGTTCAAGAGGTTTTGCGATAATGAAATGTTAAGTCCAACCCGCAACCAGAGGTGGCTCTGATGCCGCACCCGCCCTTTCTTTTGACGATGCCAAAGAATCGCTCCACCGCGACGGTCTTTGCATCGCCGCATAGCGGGCGGGAATATCCATGGACGTTCATCCGCAGTTCGCAACTGGACGAAAAAACCATACGCTCATCCGAGGATGCCTTCGTCGATCGGCTTTTCGATATGGCCCCTGAATTTGGCGCGCCACTGCTGTCAACCTCTATTCCCCGCGCTTTCGTCGATCTGAACCGCGCGGCCAGCGAGCTAGATCCCGCCCTGATCGCTGGCGTGCAGCAACCTGGCCACAACCCGAGGATATCATCGGGTCTGGGTGTAATCCCACGTGTTGTGGCAAACGGGCGCGAAATCCGCAGCGGAAAAATCGGGCTGGGCGAGGCGCGTTGGCGGTTGAACCAGTATTATCACCCCTATCATGCAAAGCTTGCCAAGCTGATGGAGGAAAGCCGCGAAACTTTTGGCTTTGCACTGTTGTTTGATTGCCATTCAATGCCGCATGAATCACTGGCGGCCACGAGCTTTGCGCCTGACAAAAGACCCGAAGTGGTTTTGGGCGATCGGTTCGGTGCGGCCTGTGCGCCAGATCTTACTGAAGCGGTAGAGGCTGAGTTTGCGTCTGCCGGATTGCGTGTTTCACGCAACCTTCCCTTTGCCGGGGCACATGTGGCCCAGCGCTACGGGCGACCAAGCAAAAACTACCACGCCATCCAGATTGAAATTGATCGTGCACTTTATATGGATGAAGAAGCCCTGTGCCCGAACGAAAATTTTGAGGATTTCAAAAACCTGTTGCGCCAGATTGTGGCGCGTCTTGCGGCGCTTGGTCAGGGCAATGACATTCAGCTGGTGGCCGAATGAATTTCAGCGCAGTGATCTCCCCTTGAGGATTGAATCCGCGCCGAACCTGGCCCGGATTTCGTCTGAAACCCTTTCAGCCTTTTCACGTGCCTGTGCGTCCGGGTCCAGTAAGTCCCCGAGGCTTGCAGCTGATTCACTTTCTTCCAGGTGACTGATTCCGACACCGATCAGCCGAAACGGCCCTTTATCTATGACCGCTTCCAGAAGGATACGCGCGGCAGAATAGATGCGGTCTGCCATTTGTGTCGGTTCAAACAGGCTGGAACGGCGGGTCAGTATCTTGTGATTTGACTGCTTGACTTTCAACGTGACGACACGCCCGGTTTTATTACGCTTCTTGGCCCGGTCCGCGACGTTTTCCGCCAGGCGCCAGATATGGCCATCAAGCACGGACATGTCGGCGGTATCCTCAAAAAAAGTCGTTTCATGCGAGATGCTTTTCACCGGCGCACTTGAAGAGACCCGCCTGTAATCCATCCCGCGCGCCAGATGCCAGAGCCTATCGCCCATTGCGCCATAGCGTTTGCCAAGGTCCTTGCGGTCCCATCGCAGAAGATCGGAAAAGCGGCGAATGCCGTCCTGCTCAAGTGTCCATCGGAAAGATTTGCCAACACCCCAGATCAGGCTGACGGGCTTGTCGTAGAGAAAGCTGTCAGTTTCGGCCTTGCCGATCACCGAAAACCCCCGCGGCTTGTCCAGATCAGATGCAATCTTTGCCAGGAATTTGTTGTGCGATAACCCGACCGACCCGGAAAGCCCTAGCTCGCTTTCCATCCTCTTGACCAGCCGCGCCATCTGGACGGCGGGTGGTTCACCGTGAAGGCGTCTGGTGCCGGAAAGATCCAGAAAGGCCTCGTCCAGTGAAAGCGGCTCGATGGAGGGAGTCATTTCCTTCATCATGTCCCTGATTTGCCGGGATGCATCAGCATAGACCGACATGCGAGGCCGCACCACGACCGCATCGGGGCAGAGCTTAAGAGCCTGAAACATCGGCATGGCCGAGTGCACGCCTGCTATGCGGGCAATATAGCAAGCCGTTGAAACGACACCGCGCTTGCCGCCCCCGATGATGACCGGTTTATCGCGTATTTCCGGATTGTCGCGCTTTTCGACATTTGCATAAAAGGCGTCGCAGTCCATGTGCGCGATGGAAAGGTCGAACAATTCTTCATGCAAGAGTACACGCGGCGAGCCGCAGTTGGGGCAACGGGCTACCTCAGGGATTTGACTCAGACAATCGCGGCAGAGAGAGGGTGTGCGCATGCCCGTATTGTCTCGCGAAAACCGGGGGGAGTGCAAGGTTACTACCCACGTCCTGCTTGCGGTCGCGAAGAAATTTTCTGCGATCAGAGAGCTGGCACCAAAACCGCTTTAGCCAGCCTTTTCCGATGAGCGCGATATCATGACAATTGCGCCGTCCAAAGCTTCGCCTTTCACAAGCCAGGAAACGCCAAAGGCCCAGACCGCAATCGATTCAAACCAGAACATCCAGTTCGGCAAAGGAAAGTCGATTTTCAGAAACTTGAGCGCGCCCATAATTACGATTGAGGCGAAAATGATCACGCCGCAGCCGCGGTAAATCCGGTTTCGGCTCACTTTGTCCCGATCCAGTGCATCGGGTTCGCTGCCGGAACGAACAAATTTGAAGCAGGAGAAACATCCAAGACAAAACAGAAAAACAGCCGCTGATATAAAGTGAACGATGGTTACCAGTTTTACTCCGGTCACCTGATCGCGAAACCCGTCGGTCGGGAAGACCGCCACACCAATGGCCGCAAGTCCCGTGATCAGCCCAAGTGAACGGTCGGTTATCCACTCGTCATCCTGCGGCCTATACCCGCGATAGGATCCCAAAAAGACCCCAATTGCGCAAAGCGCCCCAACCAGTAGTGATCCGGCGAAAGGTTGGTAGAAAAAGTGGCTGATCGAAGGTTCAAACCTATCAAGCCAGGTCAGAGCAGCAATGATCAGGATGATCGGAAGGGAAATGCCAATCACCCCGACGCTGCGGCGCAGACCTTTGTACGACCCGGTATGATCTTCACCTTTGGCAATCGCTTTAGTCATCACACTCCCCCTTTTGCTGACTATCAGGATCAAATCTGCCGAAAGGCTAGCATGCGCGTGGTTGGCTGACAATCTTGGGGAGTTTTCAGGCCGTGCAAACACCCAAGAGGTTGCGGAGGTTTAGAGCGCTGCAAGCTCGTCAAGAATTGCGCTTGCTGCCTTTGCCGGGTCGGCTGATTGCCAGACGGGGCGGCCGACAACGATATGATCGGCACCATCCCGGATTGCCTGGGCAGGTGAAGCGATGCGTTTCTGATCGTTCCCGGCACTGCCCGCAGGCCGCACCCCGGGCGTGACGATCAATTTGCCGGTCGCTTCCGGCAAAGCGCGGATCTGGGCCGCCTCAAGCGGCGAGGCGATTACCCCGTCAGCCCCCGCCAGAAATGCCGCGCGGGCGCGTTCGGTGACGAGTTCGGGCAAGGAACCAGCTTTGATCAGAGCAGCATCAAGATCGCTGCGATCAAGCGAGGTCAGGATGGTGACAGCAAGGATTTTCAGGTCTTTGCCGGCAGCACCTTCTTTGGCGGCACTCACCACATAAGGATCGCCGTGAACCGTCAGGAAATCGAGGTCGAACTGCGCCAGTCCGCGCACTGCTTTTTCCACGGTCGCGCCGATGTCAAACAGCTTCATATCAAGGAATATGCGCTTACCGTGTTCCTGTTTCAGCTCATTCGCCAGCGCCAGCCCGCCACTTGTCAGCATGCCAAGGCCGATTTTATAAAAGGAGACGGTATCGCCGATCGTCTCAACCAGCTTGAGACCTTCAAGCGCGTTGGGAACGTCAAGGGCGACGATCAGGCAGTCGTTTGGATTGTTCATTGGCGGTCCTTTTCGGTGCTTCTTCTTTGGATGTGCCGCCCGTGTCAAGTCTTGGAAACGTGAGTATTTTTGCCAAAAAGAAGATCAGCCATACATGCGCCGCATGTCCGGTGTTTCCGTACAATACATATGGACCCAGATATAGGCGTGCTGAAAAAGCGCTATGACGAGCGCATTCCATGAGCCAAACAGCAGCGCAATTCCCCAGAGCCCAAGAAACACCACGCCATACATGCCATTGTCAGTGTAATTGAAAATGCCACCTGAGACTTTGGGAAGGGAGAGTATATCGTCGCGGAAGTGGTCACCGCCAAGGGCACGGGGCAGGGTGAAATGAATGAGGGTGGAGTGCATCCCCCAGATCGCAGGGGCCAGCAGGGCCAGACCGAGAATGGCCTCGATGCTGCGAAATCCGGTGATTGGCGTGGTGTCTGCCCAGCCGACCAGGATCAGAGTGATTGGGCGGGCGACAAGCAATGGCATGAATATCATGGCCCAGATTTTCATGTCCTGTTCGCCAAAAAGGCGGGTCATCAGGTTTTGGTGGAGCTGCATTCGGAACACGAAAGCGACAATCATCTGATGAATGAGTGCCAGCGATATGCTGAGTCTCGCCCAGCCGGCAGCAGTGAGGCCAAATAGACTGCGCGCTTCGTCCGGCGTTTCAAGCAGCGAGCAGGCCCCGACTGTCATCAGGATGGCGATGCCGATATGTTGCGGTTGTCCTTCAACAATGTCGCGCCAGCCGGATTCGGCGCGGATTTCAGCGAGTGTGGTCATGAAAGCCCCCCTGGATATGCCTGCCTCACAATAACATAAGGCTTTGCTCTGCGAAATTCCCGGTTCGGGCCTTGCGCAGGACGGGGGCAATTCCCATCTGGAATTCAAAGGCCTGCACGTTGATGTGCCGCTTTAGGGCATCGAATTCAGCAGGCGCTTAAGTGAAGGAGAGTGACATGAACTTGGAAAAGTTCACCGAGCGGTCGCGTGGTTTTATTCAGGCCGCCCAGACAATTGCGATGCGCGAAAGCCATCAGCGAATATTACCTGAACACCTGTTGAAAGCCTTGCTTGACGATAGCGAAGGTCTGGCGGCGAACCTGATCAAGGCTGCAAGGGGCAACCCGGTTGCGGTGCGCCAGTCGGTTGACTCTGCAGTTGACAAGATTGCGAAAGTCAGCGGTGGGGATGATCAGGTCTACATCGATACGCAGACCGCGAAGGTGCTGAATGAGGCGCAAAAGATCGCCACCAAAGCAGGTGACAGTTTCATCCCGGTGGAACGCATCCTGACAGCGCTGTGCGTTACCAAATCCAAAGCCAAAGATATTCTGTCAGAGGCGGGTGTGACGGCGCAGGCTCTTAATGCTGCAATCAATGATGTACGCAAGGGTCGGACGGCTGACAGTGCCAGTGCTGAAGATACCTATGAAGCCCTCAAGAAATATGCCCGCGACCTGACGGATGCAGCGCGAGAAGGCAAGATCGACCCGATTATCGGGCGGGACGAGGAAATTCGCCGCTCGATGCAGGTTCTGAGCCGCCGGACCAAGAACAATCCCGTTCTGATCGGTGAACCCGGCGTTGGCAAAACCGCGATTGCCGAAGGGCTGGCTTTGCGCATTGTTGACGGCGATGTGCCCGAAAGTCTGGAAAACAAGAAGTTGATGGCGCTGGATATGGGCGCCCTGATCGCCGGGGCAAAATACCGGGGCGAGTTCGAGGAACGGCTGAAATCAGTTCTGAACGAGGTCACGGCGGCATCGGGTGAGATCATTCTGTTCATCGATGAGATGCACACGCTGGTTGGTGCAGGTAAATCAGAGGGCGCGATGGATGCGGCCAATCTGATCAAACCGGCGCTGGCGCGGGGTGAACTGCACTGTGTCGGGGCAACGACACTGGATGAGTACCGTAAGCATGTCGAGAAGGACGCGGCTTTGGCGCGGCGTTTCCAGCCGGTTATGATCTCTGAGCCGACGGTTGAGGATACGATCTCGATCCTGCGTGGCATCAAGGAAAAATACGAATTGCATCATGGAATCCGGATCTCGGATTCAGCACTCGTGGCGGCCTCTACCTTGGCGAACCGCTATATCACCGACAGGTTCATGCCGGATAAGGCCATTGACCTGATGGACGAGGCGGCGTCGCGTCTCAGGATGGAAGTTGACAGCAAGCCGGAAGAGCTGGACGCCATCGACCGCGAACTTCTGATGAAGCAGATCGAGGCGGAGGCCTTGAAGAAGGAAACTGACGACGCCTCCAAGGATCGACTGGCGAAGCTGGAAAAGGAACTGGCCGAGCTGCAGGAGCAATCCAGCCGGATGACTGCCCAGTGGCAGGCAGAGCGCGACAAGCTCGCCGGGGCGCGAGACATCAAGGAAGAGCTGGACCGGGCGCGCGTTGATTTTGAAAACGCCAAGCGAGCCGGTGATCTGGCCAGGATGGGCGAGCTGCAATATGGCGTGATGCCCGACCTTGAACGTCGTCTTGAGGAGGCCGAGAAGGCCGGTGACGAGATCATGGTGGAAGAGGCCGTGCGGCCGGAACATATCGCCAGCGTTGTTGAACGCTGGACCGGCATTCCGGTTGACAAGATGCTGGAAGGCGAGCGTGAGAAGCTTCTGAAAATGGAAGAGCAGCTTGGCAAGCGCGTGATCGGCCAGCGCGAGGCTGTGACGGCGGTTTCCAATGCGGTGCGGCGGGGCCGGGCCGGGCTTTCCGATCCGAACCGGCCACAGGGATCGTTCCTGTTCTTAGGGCCAACTGGCGTTGGCAAGACCGAATTGACCAAGGCATTGGCAGAATTTCTGTTTGACGATGACAGCGCCATGGTGCGGGTCGATATGTCGGAATATATGGAGAAGCACTCCGTCGCTCGGCTGATCGGGGCACCTCCGGGCTATGTCGGCTATGACGAGGGTGGTTCGCTGACCGAGGCAGTGCGGCGCAGGCCCTATCAGGTTGTGTTGTTTGACGAGGTCGAGAAAGCGCATCCCGATGTGTTCAACGTGCTGTTGCAGGTGCTTGATGACGGGGTTTTGACCGATGGGCAGGGCCGGACGGTTGATTTCAAGCAAACGCTGATCATCCTGACATCAAATCTTGGTTCGCAGGCTCTGAGCACTTTGCCCGAGGGTGACGACGCCTCGGCCGCCAGAGCTGACGTGATGGAAGCGGTGCGGGCGCATTTCCGGCCCGAATTTCTGAACCGGCTGGATGAGATCGTTCTGTTTGACCGTCTGACACGCGATAACATGGACGGGATTGTCGATATCCAGCTGGCCATTCTTGGCAAACGTCTGGAAGGGCGGAAGATCCAGCTTGATATTGATGAGGCAGCACAGAAATGGCTGGCCGATCAGGGGTACGACCCTGTCTACGGGGCGCGGCCTTTGAAGCGGGTTATCCAGAAGTCTCTGCAGGATCCACTGGCAGAATTGCTGCTTGGCGGCAAAGTGGCCGACGGTGAAGAGATCGAAGTGTCGGCAGATGATGCCGGGCTGGTGATCAATGGGCTTGGAAAATCAGATCACGCGCCTGAAGGGGCACCTGTCCACTAACCTAAGAAAAGCGGCCACCCCGGCGGAATATTTTTTCGCCGGGGGGCGATATGGCAGGGGTGGGGCTCAGTCAATTTCAAGTGCATCCTTGACGATCCCGTTGAGCAGCTCCTCAACAAGTTTCATCTCGCCTTCAGGGAAGCTAACATGACCGACGGTTGTTTTGTTCATCGCATCGGGCGTCGTGTAAACGAAGATACCATATGGGCAGTAGCTGATATTCGCCGGATTGATTTCCATTACTTTGCGTGATGTTGTGGCAGAACAGAAATTGAAAACCTGTGCCCGGTAATAGATCTTTTCGGTCGCACCCACATCCAGCGCTGTCCGGTCGAGCATGGCGCCGACATGGCTGACACTGTCGATCTTCAACCCACGCCCTATGATCTCGCTTTCCACGGCGAAAAGGATGTCTTCGATGTCTTCCTCAACGGTATAAGTGATTGCATCACCAGCAGACGCGGATGTGGCAAACATCAGGCAGGCGCAGATGTATAAAAGCGAGCGTTTCAAGATATTCCCTCCAATATCGGCTCAATTAGTATTTGCTAATATGCGAATAATTGCAAGTCACACGGGAATTCGGGCGATACAGGCCGTTGGATATGGCCCTGTCGGGAATTGTCGCGCCAGATCTGAATCAGACTGCAAACCCAAAGATTTGTAACAAAACCAGCGCAATTGTGAGGCCGGGTGTTTTGCGCATTCCCGTCAAAAACACTATTTTCGCCCGAATCCTCAGCTATTACGGACGTCCCATGCAGCGCTTCACGGTTCCGAAAATCAGTTCCTCAGAAATCACAACCAAAACAGATTGGATCAATCGTCGCCAGATCATGGCCGGTGCCGGTGGATTGCTGGCGAGTGGCGTCATTGGTGGTTCAGCGGTAGCAGCAACCGCTCCAAGCGTCTATTCGACCGAGGAAGAAGCGAACTCTTTTGAAGATATTACCACCTACAACAATTTCTATGAGTTCGGCACTGGCAAGGATGATCCGGCCCGACATGCGCATAAGCTGACAATTAGCCCGTGGTCGGTGAAAATAGATGGGCTGGTGGACAAGCCCGGCGACTACGCAATTGAGAACATCCTGAAAGGGATGACAATTGAAGAGAGGGTGTACCGCTTCCGCTGTGTTGAAGGCTGGTCGATGGTTGTGCCCTGGGCTGGATTTGAGCTTCAGGCTTTGCTGAACAGGGCGGGGGTGCAAAGCAGCGCCAAATATGTGGCGTTTGAGACCCTTTTGCGCCCATCCGAAATGTTCGGGCAGAAGTCGGGCCTGATCGACTGGCCTTATCGGGAAGGTTTGCGACTGGATGAAGCGATGCATCCACTGACTATTCTAGCCACCGGTATTTATGATGAAGACCTGCCAAACCAGAATGGCGCGCCGCTGCGATTGGTTGTGCCGTGGAAATATGGATTCAAGTCAATCAAGTCGATCGTCAGGATCACGCTGACTGAAAAGCAGCCTCTGGCTACCTGGAATATGCTGCAGCCACGCGAATATGGATTCTATTCCAACGTCAATCCGAATGTTGATCACCCTCGCTGGTCACAAGCCAGCGAGCGCCCGCTCGGTGGAGGAGTGTTTGCCAAGCGCCGACCAACGCTGATGTTCAATGGCTATGGTGACGAGGTGGCAGAGCTTTATACTGGAATGGATCTGAGCCGGTATTATTGATGTCAAACCCATCGCAAACGCTTCCACCTGACGAGTCACCGATCCTTGTCTCGGAAATTACCTGCCCTGATTGCGGTGCTTCTCGTGAGGAAAAAATGCCGACCGATGCATGCCAATGGTTTTATGCGTGTTCTGCCTGTGGCAAAGTTCTAACTCCCAAGACCGGCGATTGTTGTGTCTATTGTTCTTACGGAACGGTTGCCTGTCCGCCAATTCAGGCTGGCAGTGATTGCTGTGCCTGATGGGAAGGGCAGATTGAGCGAACTCCCAATCGTTCTGAATGGGTATCTGCGGCGGTTTCCGACATGGCCGTTGTATCTGGCTGGGTCGCTACCGGCAGTAGCCATGTTCTATTGGGCGGTTTCCAATCAGCTGGGCGCGGATCCTTTGCAGGCGCTTGAGCATCAGCTGGGTGAGTGGGCTTTGCAACTGTTGATACTGACGTTGCTGGTCACACCCGTCAGGCAGCTTTGCGGAATCAGCTTTTTGAAATTCCGCCGCGCCTTTGGGCTGATGGCGTTTGTCTATGTTTGCTTACATCTGCTGACTTGGCTGGTTTTGGACAAGCAATTCTTTTGGAATGAGATTCTGAAGGATCTCTATAAGCGCCCTTATATTATCATTGGCATGACGGCCTTTGTGGTTCTTATTCCCATAGCACTCACCTCGAACAACGCCTCGATTCGCCGACTCGGGGCACGAAACTGGCGGCGATTGCATCGACTGGGCTATGTAGCGACAGCATTTGGCGCGATTCACTACCTACTACTGGTGAAGTCCTGGCCCCCGGAACCCGTGATCTACTGCGTTATTGTCCTTGCTCTGCTTATGTGGCGGGTGCGCTGGGCGCGATTCACCGGGTTTTTGGCCCGAATCTGACCATTTCCACCAAATATGGGCTGAGTCTCTTGGGTGAATCGCGACGCTTGCCAATGATTCAGTCGACAATTTCTGAGTTCGTGAGCGCCTCAGACCAGTTTCGTGTGGATAACTTTGATTTCAACCACTTGCCTGAAACCAGAAAAGCAATAATTGTTCAAATCCCCATCCTGATTTGTTGTAATATGCTCCGACATCCCCATATCTAGAGCAAGAAACAGGATGTTTGAAAAAAATGGGGGTTTTTGAAAAAAAGCTCTTGCGGGTATCAGCAACTCACCCTAAACACCCCTTCACCGGCGGGGCGAAACACTCCACGGTGACAAAACAGAGACAAACATCGAGCGGCGGGCGCGCCAAGTAAGAAGGCGCTACCGGAGCTCTTGTCTCTGCGCTCTTTGAAATTGATGATATCTGAAGAGATATGTGGGCGGTTTGGTCGTTATCGACGGACGGACTTCTACATATCAACTTACTAGGTGAATGACTCAGGTCATGATCCGATGATGTATAGTCAGCTTCACGTTTGATGTGGTTCTTTGTTTTCTTTGGAAAACTCAGACACATTATAACTTAAAGTGACCATTACCTGTTTTCAGTAAGGCAGGTAGTGAGAAACGGTTCTTAGGAACCGGTTCAGATGTGCAGAGGTTCGAACGTCAAGGATAAGCAAGTAATTGCTTTTCAACTTGAGAGTTTGATCCTGGCTCAGAACGAACGCTGGCGGCACGCCTAACACATGCAAGTCGAGCGCGACCCCAACTTCGGTTGGTCAGTTGAGCGGCGGACGGGTTAGTAACGCGTGGGAACATACCCTTTTCTGCGGAATAGCCTTTGGAAACGAAGAGTAATACCGCATACGCCCTTCGGGGGAAAGATTTATCGGTTAAGGATTGGCCCGCGTTAGATTAGATAGTTGGTGGGGTAACGGCCTACCAAGTCGACGATCTATAGCTGGTTTGAGAGGATGATCAGCAACACTGGGACTGAGACACGGCCCAGACTCCTACGGGAGGCAGCAGTGGGGAATCTTGCGCAATGGGCGAAAGCCTGACGCAGCCACGCCGCGTGAGTGATGAAGGCCTT
>CAZMNO010000015.1:0-50738 GCA_964567685.1 uncultured Rhodobacter sp.
ACTTAACCAAACCCGCGCGCTTGCGTCAGAGCGGGTTCACTAAACGCTTACGGTGGATGCCGTGGCGCGCTGGCTGGTGCTGAACCCGGCCTAGCTTGGTCGTCGTCCTGCTGCGCACTCCCTGACTGGCTTAGCTGACGCAGCGCCGATCTGGATCGGGTCAAGGCGACGACCGACAGCAACCACAGCTTCAACATCGCGCCCAACCTGTTGAACCGGGATTTCTATGCGGATCGCCCCAACCAGAAATGGGCGGGTGACATCAGCTATATCTGGACGCAAGAGGGTTGGCTCTATCTGGCTGTCATCCTCGACTTGCATTCCCGGCGTGTGATCGGCTGGGCGGTGAGCAACCGGATGAAACTAGGTTTTGCTGTTTCTAACATCGCAAAGAATCTTATTTCAATTTTTATTCTTCAATTCCCTCGCGTTTTATAGTTGTACCGATAATTATACGCGTAGGCGTTACCCGACTTGACCTTCCGAGGTTCGAATCCATTCAGGATGGAGCCAGAGAGCTTGAGGCCAGCATTCTCAAATAATTTTTTGACGGCTAATACTTCTCCAATTTGCGTTTCATCAAATCGGGTTAGACAAATCGACATGCCGGCCTCCTTTGCTATGACGAGCGGATCCGTAACGGCCAGAGCGGGTGGGGCATCTATCACGACAAGGTCGTGGGTCTTTGTGAGTTTCTTTATCAGGTCTCTCAGGGAGTGCCGCATTAATAGTTCGGAGGGGTTTGGTGGAAACCGGCCTGAGGTGATTACCGATAAGTTTTCGATCTTTACGTCATGTGTGATGTCTTCTTCGGTAGCCTGACCGGCCAGATACTCTGCCAGTCCAGGAGAGTTTTTTCTGATGCCGAAATATTTTCGAATGTCGCCACGCCGTAGATCTGCGTCGACAATGCAGACCCGCTGCCCAGCCTGGGCCGCTACGACGGATAAATTCACCGAAGTATAGGTTTTACCGGAATTGGGTGCCGCAGAGGTGATGAGAATAGATCGGTTCGAACTGTCTAGAAGGCCAAAGTGGAGGGACGTCCTCAGGGATTTCAGTGCCTCAACTGAAAAATCTTCGGGCATATCTATTGCTACAATGGGCGTCTTGTTTTTGCTTCGTTTGAGTCCAACGGCCTTAGACAAGTTGATGGTTGCAAAAACGGGCAGGCCGATCGCTTCGAGATCTTCCGCCCCCTGAATGCCCTTCCTCATCCAGCTCCTGAAAAAGATAATTCCGGCGCCCGCCATCAGGCCTAAGACGAGGGAGAGAGAGAGGGTCACTTTGTTTTTCGGCGTGATCTTATTTCTCTGATTGGCGGCTCTATCAATAATGCGAACGCTTCCAATAGTGCTCGCGCGAAGGACTCGGACCTCCTGCCCGCGGGCCAGAAGTTGTGTGTAGACGTTGTTGGCGAGTTCCAGGTCGCGCGTCAGGTTCACGACTTCGCGCTGTGTCTCCGGGAGCTCGGAAACTTCTTCTTTGAGAACTTCCAGGCGTTTTTGCGCGCTTGATTTCCGCGAGAGAAAGAGTTGATACTCCGGGTGCAATTTGGTGAATTTCTCTTTGAGTTTCGCCTCCTCGATATCAAGGGCGACGAGTTCTTCCTCGATAGACGTGACCTTTGAAAGCAGGTTTTCTGTTTCAATAGACAGGTCGATCGTCTCTTGTTCCTGTACAAAGGCGTTCAGGGCGTTTTCCGCCGTCCGAACACGCTCCAGCGCCTTCGGAAGCTGGCTCTCAATGAATTTTAGGCTGGAATCTGCCTCTGCGGCACTTCTTTCGATATTCTGCGTCACGTAGGAGCGCGTGATGGCGTCGAGGATTCTCACGTTATTCTGCGGCTCGGGAGAAGTATAGGAAAGCTCAAGGACCATCGACTTGCGGCCCCGCTCAGAAACGGCGAGGCCCCCCCTGATTTTCCGGATGGCTTCAAGTTCACGCAATTGATGGAGGATAAAGACACGTCCGTCCGGAGCGTTAACCTCTGAAACTTCAAGGAAAAAGTCCGGATTGCTGGACTTGATGCGCTCACCCACACGTCCGTCGATTGTCTTTCCATCCGGCAGATGCACCAGAAACGCACCACCGGTCCCTGCGGTGAGCTCTAGGTCCTTGCCCATCCAGGACGGTTGCACTTGCAGGAATTCAATTTCAATGCCTTCCCCGGGCCTGCCATAGGGGCGGAGGTAGTCTTCTATAAAACCCAGTTTTGGGATCGGCAGATTGTAGCGTGCGAGCATCGTACCAATCACGGGTGCCTGGAGCGGTTCCACTGTCCAGTCGAGGTTTTCTTCTGCGACGGCACGTCCTATGACCAAGCGTGACTTTATGATCTCGATTTCGGCGGCAGTGGCTGGGCTTTCCGTGACGAGTCCCGCCAGTTCTTCCGGGAGTGCGAGTGATCCTCCCCTTTCCTCAAGTTGGATAATTGCGTCCGCGCGAAATGTGGGAAACTGGTTGGCAATAGAAAAGGCGCCGAGCATTAGTCCGATGATAGAAAAAAGCGCCAGCCAGAACTTCCCCCCCCATAAAGTGGCGAGCAATTCAAGGAGATCGATTTCGTCGTCATCGATAGTGTTATTCATTGGTGCTTCATTCACGGATGGCATCTCTCAGCTCATTAATTTCTGCGACCATGCAACGGCTGCTCGTTTCAGCATTTCATAAGCCACTTCGTGATGCACGCGTGATTTTTTATATGGATCGGGAATAGTCTCGCCTCCGGTCCAGTGGTCGTAGAGGAGTATTTTGCCCGAAAGCTCTGGATGCCTCCGTGTAATGTCTTGCTTATGGCCCGTCTCCATCACGAGAATGAGGTCTGCCTCCTTGCCCAATTCCGCTTCAAACTGCCGTGCTAAATGCGCAGAAAGAGACAGGCCATTGCTTCTCGCGACAGCGGCCATCTCATCATCTGCAGAGTGACCCGAGAGCGCCCCTATCCCCGCAGATGAAACATTAAATTCACTCGTAAGGTGTTGTCGAAGGAGTCGCTCACCGACCGGTGATCGGCAAATGTTCCCAACGCAAAGTACCAAAATATTCCGCATAGGACTCGTTAGTTCACAATACCATTCGCCTCGCCAATAGCTTGGACAGATGGAAGAATACGACTGATAGTGTCGTTCCAAATAGTGAGGGGCGACCGGACGATGTAGACGACATCCTGAGGGGCGAGCGCAAATTTTGTTCCCAGCATCAGGCCAATGGGCGTGGTGGTATCGAGTTGATAAACCGTCATATTATTTCCTGACTGGCGGAATACGAATACTCCCCTTGCATCAGCACGAATTTCGTCCAGGCCACCATTCCTCGCCAGGGCTTGTGTGAGGGTCACACGGTCATGGGTGAGATCCACAACGCTGGGGCGCTGTACTGCGCCTAGTATGTAGCTCTCTTTAATTTCAATTTTCGGTACGTTCACCACGTCTCCGTCCCGAAGGACCGGATTGCCGTTGGAACGCCCATTTTTTTGGAATGCAGCAAAATTGACTTTGAACACTTGGTTCCCTCGCTGAATGCTGAGTCTGCTGGTGTCAGCGTCCGGCGTCAAACCTCCAGCGGCTGTGATTGCCTTTACCAGTGTTAAAGGTGTTGTCGTCAGTGCTTGCTGTTGGGTGACTTTCACTTCACCCGTCACGACAATACTCTGGCTATTAAATTCCACGATGTGCACGCTGACTTGCGGAGATGGGAAAAACTCCGTCAAGCGATTTGCAATATCTGAGCGTACATCTTCCGCGGTACGGTCATTCGCGACAACAGTGCCAATGTGGGGATAAAAGATAGAACCGTCAGAGCGCACACGAAAGCCAGCTGTGTTAGAAAGTTCCGGGTGGCCGAAAACGAGAACTTGGATTACGTCGCCCGGACCTAGTTTGTATTCCCAGGACCGGTTCCGAGAAATATCCGTCCTGTGTGGCACGTTAAAGGCGCGCTCGAATTTTGTTATGTTGGACGCGTCCAGCAAGACAACTTTCACGCCGTCCGGAAGTCCGTCTTGGTGCTCCGATTTTATTGGAAATTCCGTAAATCCTGTTGCACAAGCGTTGAGCGTCATCATGCACGCTAGTGCGAGACACATCTTTAAGATCATACTACTTTCCCTACACATCACTTTTAGGTATTCGACAGAAAAAGAATAACCTAGCTCTCCTCATCGTTCGAAGCGTGCGACCGAATTCAGTGTCACCCTTGACTGCTCCGGAACAAACTACCATTCCGCCGGATATTTATTTATCCACAGGCTACCTCAGGCGGTTGTATGGGTAAAACTTGGAAAGAGTTGTCATTTCGGATTGCCGTATTATATTTTCATATGTTGCAAAAATACATGGCGCTGCAAGTATTGGTTTCCGCTTCAATGGAGCCTGCCGCGGTTCAGTTACAGTGTTAGGGTGTGAAGGTGGTTCACAAACTAACGAGTATTGTGTTCATTTGCGAACGTCATACCGTTTTTTTTCCTTTGAAGGGGTAAGCAGCGTTAAAACAACGAAATGCAACTTGAATGCTAAAAAACTGTCGAGCAATCAAATAACTCAACTTGGCCTAAGTTCAGGCTCATGATGCCATGGCCCGCTCCACCTCAGACACGGATATTTCAGCGCTGATTGTTCGTCCCATCAAATCGAACAAAACCCTCACCCGATCAGGTGCCGACAGCTTTTCAACTACGGCAACGTAACTCGCAAACGGCCCGGACAATATTCTGACTTTCTCCTTGGCGTGCAGATTGTTCGGGGGGTAAAGCACGCCCTCGTCATCGCATCTGGCTCTCAGGCCGTTGATCAGCATGGCCGACAGCCCGGCCTCAAGATCATAGCCGTGGGTCACAAGGCGACTGACGCCAAATGTGGAATTTATGGTCCTGAAAGGAATACTCGCGACATTGAAACTGGCAAACAGATACCCGGGAAACAACGGGCCCAGCCTGACTATTCCTTTTGACGAGGTTATTCGCTGGAGGGGCGAAAACATCTCTACGCCCTGACGTTTCAAGTTTGTCTCAGCACGTTCAGCTCCCTTTGGCTTCAACTGCAACAGGTACCACGGCGCATTGGCGGTGCCGCTCAACCGATCACGACTCAACCCTGCTGAACGCATCACGCACCAGCGCAACGGAATACAGTGAAGATCGTCTTGATGGCGATCTTGGAATCCAGCAGGATTCCGGCCTTCTCAATATAGTATTGGTCGGTGCAGGTCTTTGCTTGTGTCGCCTCAATCCCTTCGGAGTAGCCCAGGTTAACTTGGGCCAATCCGGAAATCCCAGGGCGTATGGAATAACGCGTGCTGTAGCCGGGAACTAGGTCGACATAGGCTTTTGCATGTTCGTAATAATCCGGCCTTGGGCCGATCAGACTCATATCGCCCTTCAGAACGTTAAGAATTTGCGGCACTTCATCAATACGTGTCTTCCGCAATATTTTACCAACTACTGTTATCCTCTCCAATTCTATTGGATCATCATGTTCGCGCAGAATCTCGGCCACATCGGTCATCGTGCGGAGTTTTATGGCTTTGAACGGTTTGAGATTTCGCCCCATGCGTTCCTGTACAAAGAACATCCTGCCTTTGTTCAGGAAGGGGTTTAGAATTGTCAGGATCACAACAGCAAAAAGCAACACCGGCAGTAGTACGACACTCAATAACAAGTCGAATACCCGCTTTGCAGCCCAGAAAAATCTACCTTCAGATATTACCACTTGGTCAAGTGGATGATCTGAAAAAAATTTGGTATCGTGTAAAACTTTGTCAAACATAACTCACCCTCACCTAAAAAAATATATTGCTTACGAACGCAGGTCAATCATCATCACATCCAACTTGCCATTCGACGAATGGACTGAAACTTTTGGCACCGAACGCCTGACCGGCGCCATCCTCGACAGGCTTACGCACCACGTTCACATTCTTGAGATGAACGGCGAAAGCTTCCGCCTGCGCGAAAGCAGAAAATCCAAAACCAATAAATGATCAGAACTGGCCTTCGGCCAGTGCGCCTTGGCACGCGTTAGCTATATGGAAAGCACACGCGCCAAGGCGCGGTTCTCCGATCCCGCAAATGGCCCAGTTTTACACCGGCGCGTGGTCCCTTTTTGCTCCGGGATTGACAATACCTTCCGGCGCTTATCCTACCCTTCGGAATAGACTTTCTTAGCCACCCGGAAACATTCCAGCGCCTGCGGTACACCGCAATAGATGCCGATGACGTGAATGATGGCCCGCACTTCGTCTTTGCTAACGCCGTTATTGATGCCGCCTCTTAGGTGAATTTCCCATTCGGTCATCTTGCCCAAAGCGCCGATCATCGAAAGGTTCATCATCGAGCGGGTTTTGGCGTCAATCGTGTCATCCCCCCAGCCAAAGCCCCAGCACCAGGCGGTCATGGCTTCCTGAAACGGGCGGGTAAAATCATCTGCCGCTGCGAGGTTCTTCTCGACATATTCTGCGCCAAGGGTTGCCTTGCGCTTTTCTAGCCCAATATCAAATTTTCCGTCCATGCCGTTCCCTCCATAGCTTGTGATCAGATTGTTAAAGATTGCGGCACTGCCGCTGGTTCAGGTTTCATCGGCAATCCGGTCCGGCGCATTAAACTGCGGCAGGCCATCAGATATTTTTATCCAGGGCAGTTTTTCATTGATGAAAAGATGGCATTCCGGATGAAATTCGGCCGGATCGTGGAGTGTGGGCGCATAAAGATAGGTTTCACCGGGCCAGCGGGTCGGGTTTTCAAATAGCAACGGCGCACCGCAATCATTGCAGAAACCACGCTCCGCCAAAGCAGATGACTGGTATCGCCGGAGCGGCCCTGACCAGACAACATCCGCGGTTTTTACCCCCAGCCAGCCGACCATAGGGGCTGAGGCAGCGCGTCGGCAGTCCTCGCAATGACAGATCGCTGACCAAACCGGGGGGCCGTCTGCTTCCCATGTGACATGACCGCAATGACAGCGGCCGGAAAGTTTTGTCTCAACTGTCATCGCGGTGTCCATTCGGGATAATTTCGACCAGAGGCTTCATGCTGCGCTTTCCTATTTCGGTTATTCTTGCACAGCTCCAAGGGCACGTCATCAGGCTCTGCCCTTTTCCCTGCGGTCTGGCATCTCCTCAGCAAAGCGTCCATTCTCGACACGGGCCTTTGTGCCGGCCTCTTCTTCGCGGCTGTTCTGATCCAGCGCGGCAAGGCGCAGGTCTTCGTGGGCGTAGACTGGCGATCCGGCAGCTCTTAGTCCGCGCAACCGGGCCGCCAGCGCGTGTTTCTTTCGCACATGATGGGGTTGAAAATCATCAAATTCACGTGGCGATATCGGCGGACCCTGACAAAGTGCTCCCGCTGCGATGGCCGCGCGATAGAGCGCTTCGCCGCGTCTTGTGCGGGTGAGTATTCCGTTGAACCCGGCATCCTCGCCCGTCGGATCGGCACCGGGCCAGATATCGGCAGCCGCAAGATCGGCCGCCTCGCCCAGAGCATCCGGGCAGATCTTGCAGCGCGATTGCAGCCGCCAGCCGGTTTCATCGGTCCATATTTCGGAATAGGTCTTTTCCCAGAAGCGCCCGTCTCTGGCCTCCACCCGCGTTGGGCCGGGATTGCCATGCCCGCGATATCGCATCAGCGTAACTTCGTCTTCGCTTAGTCCGAATTCATCCAGAAGAGCCAGTGATTTGCCAAGATCAGAGGCACCGCCGCAGACCATGACCAGCAAGGCAACGAGGTTTTTGGCCAACAGTGGTTCGGCTAGTGCCCGTTCACGCACCGCCCCGGCATCACAGGGTTTGGCGATAATGGCAAAGGGCTGATCGCGCTCAACTGCCGCCTGCAATCCGGCCAGTGTGTCTGACGGGCCATAGCGCGATCCGGCCCGCCTGATGACATCTTCCGGGGTGTCGCTGATGCACCAGCGGGTGCGCAGTGGCCGATCCGGATCAGCCTCGCAATGGAGAATGAAGCTTGCCTCCCCGGATCTCAGAAGATGCACACCAAGCGCCGTCAGAACGCCACCCGTGGCAGCGCGAAACCGGATTTCAGGGTCAGCGGCCCAGCTTTGTTCCATTGTGTGATAAGCGCCCCAGATATCATCGGCGTGAGAAGTTTCTTCGGCATGTGCACGTGCGACCGCACCAGGGCAGGCGGCCAGAATTTCAGCGTCGTTGCCCCCATAAGTCAACCGGGCGGGCCGCAAGCGCCCCTCGGGCACATAGGCCATCTGCCAGCGATCAGGCGCGAGCGCTTCACATAATCCGCAACCGATGCAGAGTCCTTGGGTAACAACCTCTTCTATCGTATCGGGATGGCGCATTCTGCTCTTTGATCACTCCGGTGTGAGGCGGTGCTGGTAAAGATGTTCATAATGCGGGCGCATTCTTCGATAAACCTGTTTTACCCGGTCCGGCGCATCCTTCATTTCGACATATCTGCGTTTTTGCGCCACCAGCCCGGTCGAGTTCGCGAGATTGGCATGAAATGATCCGCCATCCCACCAGCTGAAAGCCGACTGGTCACCACCCGGCTGCCAACTGAGCGCTGATTGCATGAACGGGATATCCACGGCTTGGCAGAAGAGACGAGTCATGGCCACCGGGTCTTCCAGAAGATCATCGCTGTCAATCACCGGGGGCGGCTTGCCGCCAGCAAGGGCGGTGACAAGGTCAAAGAGCGCGCGCTGTTCGGGAAAGCCAACCTCGCCTTCATGAAAATCCGGCCATTTGTTGTAAATTGAGGTGACGGTCTTGGCCGGGTCACGAATGAGGAACGCGTGGGTGAAGTTTGAAAGGAATTCAGCATCCCACATGTGATGAATATAGTGGGGGAAATCCTTAATAAAGACCGGGCCCAGTTCAGCACGCGCCAACAAATCCTGCCAGACGCTTTCCAGGGACAGGCCGGGCGTGGTCATCTCGCCTTGCCGGAAGCGGTGCCAGAGCGGCGCTTCGCCCTGATACCAGGCTTCGCCGAAAGGTTCGTGCAGGCAGTCAAGATCACCGCGCTGGCGCATCATCCATTCAAAGGCGGTCGAGGTGGAGCGGGGGACGGCCCAGAGGGCGAGGATTTTCGCCATCATGCGTGTCGTTTGCTGGCAGGTGCGGGTGCCTGGGCATCCGACCGGGGCGAGGGGCCGGCCCCTCGCGCTCCCCGGAGTGTTTTTGAAACAATGAAGAAGGGGGCGGTGTCAGGCATGCAGGCATTCCAATAGCTGGCCTTGTGGTGTCACGGGTGCAAGGCCGAGGGTTTTGAACAGGCGCCAGTAAAGCGCTGTATCGTGTCCGATCACTGGTTTGCCAAGAGCGCTTTCCAGTTGGCGCGTCAGGTGAACGGGCCTTTGTGGCTGCCCGTTCGGGCCCGAGCGGAAATTGCACATGCCGTTGATAAGATAGGCATCGGCATCCGGTGCCTGTTCGGCCACGTACTGAAAGGATTTCATCGCCAGATCGCCGTCAAACACCCAGCGATGGGAATTGACCTCGTCCTGGCTGGCAAACCAGCCCTGATCGTGGAAATTTCCCGCCCACAGCACGTCAAAGCCTGCCTCCTTAAGAAAGCCGACCGTGCCCTGCCACCAGTCGGGCCAGTGATAGGCGGCATTCAGGGCGACTTTTTCCACATTCATCGCGCGCAGCGCCTCGACCATGGCGTAACCTGCCATGTGAAACGGGGTTTTGTATTTGTCTGAAAGGCGCGCGCAATGGTCGCGAATGCCTGCCACCCCCAACCCGCTGGCATGCACCCAGTTGGAGCCAACCTGCCCGGCAACATCGACCCCATTGCGCGCCATGCAATGGACGAAATCCTCCAACATGGCAAAATTCGCTTTGCGCTGGTCAAGCCCGTGGGCGTAGTCGGGCGCATGCAGCATCCAGCCATGTACGCCAACGGTTTCCGGAGCCATGCGCAGGAAATCCGAAGGTGCCGCGTCAAAATCAAAGGGTGGGCAGGTGAAGCCGACCTGATGGGGGAACAGCTTGTGTTCCGCTTTCCAGTCCTTGGGCATCAGCATTCTGTTCGGTCCCGGATTTCCTGTGGATGTTCGCTAAAGCCGTTGCTACCCGGAAGATCACCCCCGATCTTCACCCAATCCGGGCTGGACGCCAGACAGACATGCCGATCCGGCTGATATGCTGTGGGATTATCCAGCGTGGCGGCGTGGATGTGGATTTCACCCGGCCATTTTTCGCTTTGAAAATAAAGCCTTGTGCCGCAGGTCGCACAAAAGCCGCGCTTGCTGCCGGGCGAGCTTTCATAGTGGTTTGGGTCGCCCGCCCATGTGAGCTGCGCCGGCCGCAAACCGGTAAACGCGGTGAAGGGCGAGGATGTGGCGCGCTGGCAGTCAATGCAGTGACAGATGAGGTTGCGCGTGACCTCGCCGTCATAGCTCCATTTCACCGCTCCACAGAAGCAACGGCCTGATAGCGTGACCATGTCAGTCCCTCCCCAACCGCCACAAAAGCTGATCAAACCGGTCCTGTCCATAGAAGGGTTCGCCATTGTGAACCATCAGGGGAACACCCCAATGGCCGAAACCGTGCATCGCCTCGTTATTGGCCGCAAGATCGGAGACCACGCTTTCCCAGCTATTGGCGCTGAGCACAGCCTGTGCCTCCATCCCGGCCGCCGCCATCGCGCGCTCCAGATGCTTGCCTTTGTCCCATCCCGGGGTTGAACCATTCCAGATCATCCGCGCCACATGATCAAGAAAAGCAAGCCCGTGCCCGGCACGAACAGCGCCGACAAATAACCGGTGTAGGTGCTCGTTGCGGGGCTGCTCGGGCTTTGCCCGCCAGATCGTCCCCGGCTCCCAGTCAATCGGAGAGGGGCCAGGGTAAGCATATGGCAACCCAAGGAAATCAGCCGTGCGCTGTGAGTCGGTCTCAAAATAGGCCATCTCAAGAGTATCGCGATCCCGATATCGTTCAGGAATGCGGATGACCCCGCCCAAAACTGGGCGGACTACGACCTCAACACTGCCCTCGGCCAGATCTATCAGGCGATCCACCAGGAAATAACAATAGTCGCTTTGCAGTGAGTATAAGACATCAACCCGTTTGCGCATAAATCAGGCCGCTGCTGCCCGGCGCCGTGTTATCCGACGTGGGCGAATTGGCATCCCGTCAGGTGGCGGCGCGGTCTCTTTTGGCAGGGGGGCGATGTTTGCGTAGTCTCCGTATTTCAGCCCGGCGCGGAACATGGCGATGACGTTTTCCGGTTTGCATCCGGGGTGAAGCGAATTTGATGAGCTCAGGATATATCCACCCCCCGGCGCACCGTCCGCGATCACCTGTTTGGTGGCCTCATCCACCATATCAGGCGTGCCGAACACCAAGAGATCAAGGCAGTCGACATTGCCGACAACGCACATTTTACCATACATCGCCGCCTTGGTCTGGTCGAGATCCATGCATTGCGGCTGGATCGGGTGGAAACCGTCAAATCCGATTTCCAGAAAATCATCCATCAACCGCCAGGCCATACCGTCGGTATGTTTGATGATCTTGAGGCCAAGCCCGTGGGCGTGTTCCACCAGTTCCTGCTTGCAGGGATAGATGAATTCGCGGAAATGCTCATAGGACATCAGCATATAGTCATTGCCGCACAAATCGCCGTCCATGACGATGAAATCCACCCCGGCCTCGGCACCGAGATCAAACAGGTCCTTGGTGAATTCCACTGACATGCGCAGCGCCGCACGGGCCAGATCGGGGTCTGTGACAAAGGCCAGCAACATCTTGTCCATACCGCCGATATTGGTCCAGGCTTCGGCAAACGGGCCCTTGATATTGAGGCTGTGGGCGCGATCCGGCAGTCGATTGACCACCCGGCGGATACCGTCAAAATCCTTTTCGCTGAGAAAGGACCGCATGTCATATCGCTTGATATCTTCAACGGTCCTGACTGCGGGTTCAACGATCAGTGGTTCGCCATGGGCGCTGGTCATGAAAGTGCGGCCAAAATGGTCGCGCCCGTAATTCTCATCGATCATTTCAAATCCGGTGCCATAGACATTCTGCGAGGCATCCAGTTGCAGCTCCTCAACCACCCGGCAGTAAAGATCGATGGATTCATCTGTCTCGTCACCCCGACGCAAAATGCCCTGATCGCCTTTTGACGTGAGGCCCAGCTGTTCCGCAACGCCCAGCGTCACCGGTTCGTCAAACCAATCCCACATGGGCACCCGGTCAGGCGTGCCCAGCTCCAGCGCGCACATGAAGCGTTCTTTCGGGGTCATCGCGTTTCTCCGCATCACCTATTTGTTTGAGCAAATCCTACGCTGTGTGATTGAAAAAGAAAGCAAATAGATATAGTCGTTTTTGATAAAAGATATTTATGGTAATGTCATGAACATAACCAACCTCCGCACTTTCATTGCAGTCGCCCGCACCGCAGGCTTTCACAGCGCGGCTGAGCAACTCAATATCACGCAGGCCGCCGTCAGTGCCCGGATCAAGGCGCTGGAGGATCAGTTGGGCCAGCGCCTGTTTGACCGGGGCCGCAACGGGGCCCTTTTGACTGTTGCCGGGCAGCGCTTCCTGCCTGATGCCCAAAGCATTACCCGCACCTGGGATCATGCAACAAGCATGCTGGGGGTGCCGGCGACGCGCTCGGTCACGATCCGCATCGGGGCGCAGTTCAGTATCTGGGCGCAGCTGGTGCTGGACTGGGCAGCAGGCATCGCCGAAGCGGTGCCGGAGACCGAGATTGATCTTGATTTTGATTTCAGCAGCGACATGCTGAAAAGCGTTCAGGAAGGGCGGCTGGATCTGGCGATCACCCATGCCACGGCCCCTCTGCCGGGGTTGCATGTTCTGCCCCTGCCGGAAGAAACGATGGTGCTGATTGCCAACCGCCCGGCCACGCTGGGCGAGGATCGGATGCCGCCTTTTGTGCATATGGACTGGGGGCCGCAATTCAAGGCCCAGCAGGCGCGGATTGAACACCGGTTGCCCAAAGGCCGAATTTCGGTTGGCAACGGCCTGATGGGGATGCGGTTTATTCAGGAAAACGATGCCTGCGGTTATCTGCCGCTCAGAACAGCCCGCTGGCTGCTCAGCCAGAACCGTCTTTTTCGGGTCAAACGCGCACCCAAATTCTCTATCGCCGGACATGTGATCTATACTGAAGAAAACCCAAACCATTTCTTCCTGGAACGCGCCATCGACAGGTTTCGCGAGATACGCAGCGACCGCCGGGAAAGGGCTGTTCTTTGAGGGGGCCAGCCGGATTACAAAACGCTTACCGGTGAACTGTTTCCCAATCCGGCGGCCAAATACCTCGGATTTCGTCGCGTCACCCGCGCAGCCTTCACTTGCCGGGGGGGTGGCAACCTGTATCTTTGGCTTTGGAACGCCATAATGGAACTACCCATGACCAGCGAAAGTTTCTTTGATCTTGACGGCAGGGTCTATCTTGGCCGCGCCCCGGCCCGCGGGCCGTGGTCACCTGACCATTGCCATGCGGGGCCGGTTGCCGGGGCCATTGCGCATGCGATAGAAACAGCTTTCGGACCCGGCAAAGATCTGACCAGGCTGACACTTGACCTGATCCGGCCAATACCTGTCGCAGGCTTTACCGTCGATGTTGAGATCACGCGCAACGGCAGACGGCTGGCAACAGGCAGCGCGGTATTGACAGGTGTCGACGGGCGCATCGCCGCAACGGCCACGGCAACGCTGATCGCCCCTGCACCCGAGACAGATATCCCCCCGGGCCCTTGCCCCAGACCCCGGCTGGCAGACGCTGACGAGGGCGGGTTTCCCATCGATTTTGCGCTGCATGATCTGCCTTTCATCAGCGATTTCGTCAAAGTCCGCCTGCCCAAAGGCGAGGATACCAGCCCCGGCCCGTCAAGCCTCTGGATGTGCACCCCGCCCATTCTGGCGGGGCAGGCACCATCTTCATTTCAACGCCTGTGCCCGTTGGCTGATTGCGGCAACGCCATTTCACGAAATGGAGATATCAAGAACTTCACCTTCCTGAACGGCGACCTGACAATCGTCGCCCACCGAAAAACCGGCTCTGATTGGCTGCTATCCGAGGCCGTATCCCATTGGCATCGCAACGGCATAGGCCTTGCCGAAGCGCGGATCAGCGACGAGGACGGCCCGTTGGCATCTGCGCTGCAATCTCTGATCGTCAGCCCGCATTAATCCACCGCTTCGCGCATCTACTGCCTGAGCTTGGCCATGTAGAGTTCAAAATGTTTTTGGCTAGGAAGCTACCGCTTTTAGGCACGTTGTCGCGTTCCCGCAAAACGCCGTAAACTAGCATTTAAAAACTGGATAACTATCGCAAGCGCGCCCATTCTTGTCGTAGTCACCGAACATTTACCGTTTCAAGCGAATGGTATTCTGGAACCAGCGCCTATTCATGAGTGCCAGGAACTTAGGATCAGTTGCGCAGTCCAATGATTGTTTTCCGATAACGGAATCTATTCCACATACAGGACAAAGAGCAGTTTGCTCTTCGTCAATCCATTCTTCAATGAGTGACGGTCGAAAAACCTCCTCACAATAAAAGCATCCGCAAAAGTCACTTCCCAGAACATCTTGTCGATGTTGTTTGCAGAATTTGTGGGCAGATTGAGTGTCGATACTTCTCATGCCTCAAGAACCATCCACCGCTTCGCGCATCCATTGCTGCAATTTGGCAATCGAGTGTTCCGAATTCACCCCGTCATTGGGGTCCACCACCAGTGGCCCCGGCACGTAACCCTTGGATTTCAGCCCGCGCTGAACGCTTTCAACCAGCGTGATATCCTCTTCCACCGTGGTTTCCCGGTCCTGAATGGCAAGCTTGCGGATGACCTCGCTTTCTTCGCCCCCCTCGGTGTACCAGCCGCGATAGACCGTGCAGGTATCGTGACCCGAAGCGCGCCAATGATAGGAATTCAGCACATTGCCGGGGTAGCACTGAAAGCTGAACATTGGCCACAGGAACCACGACTGGTAGTCCCCCGCATGTTCATTGCTCTCAAGATCAATCGGATAGGTCATCTTGTCGAGCGACTGGCATTCGGTGGTATGGCGCAACACATATCCCGTGGCGTCCGGCTGAATGTCATAGGTTTTCGGATTGATCACGCCCGTTGCAAAAGTCGGGTGGTTCATCGGGCAATGGTAGCATTCCGAGTAATTCTCGACCGAAACCTTCCAGTTGCAGGCCTCGGGCACTTCAACATATTCCAGCGGCTCAAGGGCGGCGATATGAGGCACGAACTCACCCAATTCCGCGCGCACGCCGGGGTACCAGTCATCCATCGGCGCGGCGTCATTGTCGAGATTGACGAAAATGAAACCGTGGAAATCTTCGGTTCTGACTTCCGTCAGGCAGATCTCTTCGCGCCTGAACCCTTCAACCGCCTTGATGTTCGGCCCTGATCGCAAGCCGCCGGTCAGTTCATATGACCACGCGTGATAGGGGCAGACGACAACCCGCGTATTGCCCCGGCCCGATACCATCTCATGTGCCCGGTGCTGGCAGACGTTGTAAAAGGTGCGTATGACATCGTCCTGACCACGAATGACAAACAGGCTCTGCCCGGCGATCCCGAACGCCAGATAATCGCCGACATTCCTGATCTCGCTGGCATGGCAGGCAAATTGCCAGGTGCGGCTCAGAAGCCCGTTCATCTCGGCTTCAAACACCGCCGGATCGGTGTAGTACCGGGCCTCAAGCGCGCGTATCGGTTCAAACTGGGTTTCCTTGTTCATGATGAGGCCTCCTTTTCGTCGTGGTAAATGCCAAGCTCGTGGCGGCGTTGGTGAAACTTCTCGACCCGTTCAACAATTTTCGGTTCGGCAACGGCGATGACAAAGCTCAGCAGCGTTTCCAGAAGCGCGACGGTCGAAACCGATGAAGGAAAGAATTGCGGCGTATCGGCTGCGACGACAAATCCATGATCCGATCCTATGACCACCGGGCTTGCCGGGCTGTCGGATATGCCGATGACGCACATCCCCTGTTCGCGCGCTATGCGCACCCCTTCGACCACTTCGGCGCGGTAGGGTTTGCAGGTGATGGCGATCAGCACATCGCGCTTGTCGGCCCACGCCAGATCGTCAACCGGGGTTGAGCCGGGTCGCGGGATGGCGTGAAACTGCACCATGCCGGTCGAGGCGAGATAGGTGAAATTGCGGGCGTTGGCGTTGTTGACACCAACCCCCAGCGTATAGACATTGCGTGAATTCCAGATATCCACTGCAGCCTCTTTCAGCCCTGCCGAGTCAATTCCAGCAAATGTCTCTTCGATATTGCGCAGGGTCGAAGAGACCATGTCGGCATAAAGCCCGCCCAGTTCACCGGCCTCGCGGATATTCTGCAACCAGCGCGCCCGGTCCGGAAAGCTGACGGTTCCCGCGCGGATGGCGGCACGGAAAGGTTCGCGGAAATCCTCATAACCGTCAAATCCCACCTGGCGCGCCATGCGCACGAATGTGTTGGGTTTGACCTTCGCCGCCTCGGCGATTTCGCGCACGGTGGAGACCCCCACATCCTGCGGGTTTTCCAGCACATAGCGCGCTGCTTTCTGCGCCTCGGGTGTCAGCGCCTCCCACTCCTCGGTCAGGCGATCCAGCACGTCATATGAAACATTTGTGTCATTCATGATTGACGACGGTACATATGTTTGCTTAACCTGTCCATCAGAAAATGCGCTATCGTGAACAGGAAAGAACGACATGGCGGAAAATGGCATGCCCACCCACGCGCGGGTGGTGATTGTTGGCGGCGGCATCATGGGCTGCGGGCTGGCCTATCATCTGGCGCATGAAGGCTGGAACGACGTGGTTCTGCTGGAAAAGGCCGAGCTGACCAGCGGCTCCACCTGGCACGCGGCGGGGCAGATCACCCATTCGACCAGTTCTTATGGCCTTGGCAAGATGGTCGACTATAACATCGGCCTATATTCCGGCGCGCTTGAGGCGGAAACCGGGCAGGCCGTCACATGGCACGGCTGCGGTTCGTTCCGGCTGGCCTATTGCGAAGACGAGATGGACTGGCTGCGCCACACCCTGTCGGTCGGCACCGCGCTGGGCTTCAATATCGACCTGGTGGGGCCCGAGCGGATTGACGAATTGCACCCGTTTTATAACCTTGATGGTGTTTTGGGGGCGCTGCATACACCGGATGACGGGCACGTGGACCCCTCCAACGTCACAATGGCACTGGCGGCAGGTGCGCGGCAAAAGGGCGTGCGCATCATCCGGCGTTGCCGCGCGACCAACATCGGCAAAGTGGGTGGTGAATGGTTCGTGGAGACCGAAAAGGGCACGATTACCTGCGAACATGTGGTCAATGCAGGCGGCACCTATGCCCGCCAGATGGGCGAATGGTCGGGGCTGCAATTGCCGATGACCTCGATGACGCATCATTATTTTGTCACCGATACGGTGCCTGAGTTCGAGGGGCTGGAGCGAGAGCTGCCTGTGATACGTGATGACAAGCTGGTCTCGGGCTATATCCGGATGGAGCAGAAAAAGGGGCTGATCGGGATTTACGAGAAGGAAAATCCCAATACGGTCTGGGAAGATTACTGCCCCTGGGAGGCCGAGAACGAACTGTTTGCCGCGGATTACGACCGCATCATGCCGTGGCTTGAAAACGCCATGGACCGGATGCCGGTCTTTGCAGAACTCGGCATCACGCGCGAGGTGCATGGCGCGATTTCCCATCCACCGGATGGCAACCCGATGGTCGGCCCGGCACCCGGAGTGCAGAATTACTGGTGCTGCTGTGGCACCCAGATCGGTATCGGCTGGGGGCCGGGGCTGACGCGCGAGCTGGCGCGCTGGATGGTGCATGGTTCGGCTGACATCAACATGCGCGACTACGATCCACGTCGGTTTGGTGGCTATGCGACAAAAGAATGGCAGGTGATCAAGGCGAAAGAGGATTACTGCCTGCGTCACGAAATCCCGTTTCCGCATTTCAACCGTCTGGCGGGGCGGCCAGTAAAACCCTCGCCTTTGTTTGAAACCCTGAAAGCCAAGGGCGCGGTGTTTGAAGAGGTTTTCGGCCATGAACGCCCGCGCTGGTTCGCCCGCGATGGGGTGGAACAGCGGGATCACTATTCATTCCGGCGCAATGCCGTGCATGAGATGGTCGCGGGCGAAGTAAAAGCGGTGCGCGAGGCCGCCGGGATCATGGACATCTCGGCCTTTACCAAGGTCGAGGTTACGGGGGCGGACGCTGCGGTATTTCTGGATCGGCTGGTGGCCAACCGGTTGCCGCAGAAACGCGGTGGCATCGTGCTGACCCATATGCTGAACCGGCGTGGACGGATCGAGATGGAAGTGACGCTGGCCCGGCTGGCCGAGGATCGTTTCTACATCGTCTGCGCCGCCTTTTTTGAACAGCGGCTGTTGGATCATTTGAGTATTTACCGCCAAAAAGAAGATATAGAGATCATCAGGCGCTCTGACGAATGGGCGGCGATCACGCTGAACGGTCCGAAATCCCGCGAAATCCTGCGCCAATGCACCGATGCCGACCTGTCAAATGCCGGGTTCCGCTGGTTGTCGGTGCAGGAAATCACGGTTGCGGGCCGTCCGATCTGGGCCTTCCGCATGTCCTATTCGGGCGAGCTTGGCTGGGAGTTTCACGGGCCCGGGGCAGAGATCAAGGCGGCCTACAGCACCTTGTGGGAGGCCGGTGCGCCCCTTGGTCTCAGGGATTACGGATCCTTTGCGATGAATGCGATGCGGATGGAAAAAGGGTTCAAGGGGGCTGGTGAACTGACCAATGAAGTGACCTTGCCGGAGGCTGACGTGATGCGCTTCGTGCGCCTTGACAAGGCGTATCTCGGGGCCGAGGCAACCCGCCTCAGCGCTGACAGCAACGATATGCCGTGGATATGTGCCTATCTTGACATCGAACCGGACGGTATTGAGGACGGTCACGGTGGCGAGGCCGTACTCCACAAGGGCATTGTGGTTGGCGCAACGGCCTCGGTCGCTTATGGTCATTGGGTCGGCAGAATTCTGGCCTTTGCCTATGTGAAACCAGCCGCCGCGGTCCCGGGTACCGCGCTTGAGGTTGTAATCGCCGGAAAATCGCGCACCGCGCGCGTGCTGGCCGAACCTGTTTACGACCCGGCTAACGAACGACCAAGGACAGACGGATGAGCGACATTTCCAAAACCATGAAAGCGATGGTGCTGACCGGGCATGGCGGGCTTGACATGTATCACTGGCACGCGGATTGGCCGGTGCCGGTTCCCGGATCGATGGAAGCGCTGATCAGGGTCGGTGCCTGTGGCCTGAACAATACCGATGTCAACACCCGCTCGGGTTGGTATTCCAAGTCGGTCAGCGAGGCGACAACCGGTGGGGCCTATAGTGACGTTGATGAAGAAGACCCGACATGGGGCGGTGCCCCGATCACCTTCCCGCGTATTCAAGGGGCCGATGTGGTGGGTATCGTCGTGGCAGCGGGCGAAGGTGCCGACACGGGGCTGATCGGCAAACGGGTGATGACCGATGGCTGGCTGCGCGACTGGGATGATCCGATGAACATGGACAAGGCGGGGTATTTCGGCAGCGAATGCGATGGCGGCTATGCGGAATATACCAAGACTGATATTCGCAACCTGTCGCCCGTTGACAGCACTCTTAGCGATGCCGAGCTGGCCACATTTTCCTGCAGCTACACAACAGCGGAGGGCATGTTGTGCCGCGCCAATGTTACCGCCGAAGACACGGTGCTGGTTCCCGGCGCTTCGGGCGGGGTCGGAGGTGCTTTGGTGCAACTGGCCAAACGGCGTGGTGCGAGGGTGATTGCGATGGCGTCTGAAGATAAACACGCGGATGTGGCGAAACTCGGCCCTGACCGCATCTTGCCGCGCGCGCCGGAAGACCTCCGTGCAGCTTTGGGGGAAGAGAAGATCACCGTTGTCGCCGACATCGTCGGCGGTCCCTACTGGCCAAAACTGATCGACAGTCTTGAACGCGGCGGGCGTTATACCTGCTCGGGCGCGATAGCCGGGCCGATGGTGGAATTTGACCTCAGAACCTTCTATCTGCGCGATCTTACCTTCACCGGCTCCACCGTCATCCCGCCCCATATTTTCGGCGATGTGGTTGGCTATATCGAACGCGGCGAGGTCAAACCGATGCTCGCGGCAACCTACCCGCTGGCCGAACTCCGCGACGCTCAGCAAGCGTTCATCGACAAGCGTCATGTCGGCAATATCGTTGTGACGCCATGACCGGGAACCCGCACAAGAGTCTGATTGTTCTCCTGCAGGCCGTGCGGGACTACGCCCGCCTTAACGCCCCGGATATTGCCGCATTCTGCGGTTCGGCACTCAACGAGGATCATCCGATCTCTGCCCTGACGCCGAGCATCCATCCGGCAACCGGGCAGATCAAGGAACTGGCGGATCAGGTCTGCCCGATGACGCAGGCAATTTTTTGCGCGATCATCACAGCTATCCCGCATCTGCACTGGAAACAAAGCTACACGCTGGATGATCCGGGCTTCGATCAAAATCACCTGGACAATTATGCCTGGTTCAACCTGATCGCCCCCAGCGGCCCCTTCGTCAGCGACGAAATCCGGGTGTCCTGCGGCTATTGGGGCAAGGGTCTGCACTATCCCGTTCACTGGCACGAGCCCGAGGAAATATATCTCACCGTTGCTGGTTCAGCCCGCTATATCAGCAAAGGTCGCACCGATGTCATTGGCGGTCCGGGCGCCACTGTCTGCCACTATTCCAACCAGCCCCACGCCGCTGAAATGAGGGATGCCCCGCTGCTCGCCCTTGCCTTCTGGAGGGGGAAAAATCTGGAAGCCAAAAGCGGCCTTGGCGTGGAAACATGAAATGAAAATCACGCGCATTCGCATCTATAAAACCCATCTGCCCTATTTGGGTGGCGTTTACGCATGGGGGGCCGGAAATGCGATTGAAACGGCCCGCGCCACGGTCGTGGTGATCGACACCGATACGGATGTTTCGGGATGCGGCGAGTTCACCCCATGTGGTGAAAACTACATGGTCGCCCATTCAGAAGGCGTCGAGGCACTGGCGCGTCTCGTTGCCCCCAAACTGATCGGTGAGGATCCGCGCCAGATCGCGTGTATCGAACGGTTGATGGACCATATCGTTCGGGGGCATGGTTATGCCAAGGCACCCTTTGACGCGGCCTGCTGGGATATCCTGGGCAAGGCCACGGGTCAGCCTGTCTGGATGCTGATGGGCGGCAAGCTGACCGACGGCGCGCCGATGTACCGAGTGGCCCCGCAGAAGACGCTGGAGGAAACCGTCGCGGAAATGGAGCAACACCGCGCCAGTGGCTACCGGCAGTTCCAGATCAAGGTCGGGGGCGACTGGCGGACCGATATTGATCGTATCCGTGCAACCGTCCCCCTGCTGAAACCCGGCGAGAAAGCGATGGCTGACGCCAATCAGGGCTGGCGGGTCGATGATGCGATCCGTGTTGCGCGCGCCACACGCGACCTCGATTACATCCTCGAACAACCCTGCAAAACTTACGAGGAATGCCAGCAGGTGCGCCGGGTGGCCGAACAGCCGATGAAGCTTGATGAATGCTTCACCGATATGCGCGCGGCGCATCGGGTGGTTCAGGATCGGGGGGCGGAAATATGCTGCCTCAAGATCAGCAATCTGGGCGGCCTCAGCAAGGCGCGGCGGGTGCGCGATTACCTCGTGGAAAGCCGCATTCCGGTGGTCAGCGAAGACACCTGGGGTGGCGAGATCACCTCAGCCGCCGTTGCCCATTTCGCCGCCTCGACACCGGCTGAATACCTGATCAATTCAACTGACCTGATGAACTACAACACCCGCTCTACCGGAATTGGCGGGCCTGTTGTGCAGAACGGCAGGCTTTACGCAAACGACTCGCCCGGTCTGGGTGTTAAACCGGATTTTGCCAGCCTCGGTGCACCGGTGGCGGTTTATGGTGAGGTCTCAGCATGAGCGAACGAAAAACCGCTATCCTGGCGCGGGTCTATGCTGCTGAAACCGCCGAGGATCAGCGTGGCGCCTATGATGCCTGGGCCTCTGATTACGAACGGGATGTCAATGCTTATGGCATCCGATTACCGTGGTATGCGGCGGCGGTATTCATTCGCCACGTAGAGCCGGAAACCGGCCCGATCCTCGATGCCGGCTGCGGCACCGGGATGCAAAGCGAAGGTCTGGCCCTGCTTGGCTATGGCCCTTTCCACGGTATAGACCTTTCCGAAGGCATGATGGAGATCGCCCGTGCAAAGGGCATTTATGAAAGCCTCGATCGCGCGGTTCTGGGCGAACCGCTAAACCTTGCAGACAACACTTATGCTGTCTCCTATTGCATCGGCGCGATGACCCCGGGCCACGCCCCGCCCGGCACGTTTGACGAACTCATCCGCGTGACACAGCCGGGCGGTGTTTTCATCTTTTCTCTCAGATCGGACGAAGAAGCGGGTGTTTCCGATTATCAGAAGGCTTTGCAAGCACAGATCACAGGCGGGCGGATTGAAATCACTTTCCAGACCGAGCCGTTCATCTCCATGCCCCTTGGCGCACCGGATGTGCGCCATACAGTTTATGTTGCGAGGGTTCTTTCATGAAGATCACCAGATTAACCGTCTACCAGAAAGACCTGCCGCTCGCGGATCCCTACTGGCTGTCTGGCGGGCGGCTGAAATTCGAAGTACTGGATGCAACATTCGTGAAACTCGATACCGATGAGGGGCTGGCGGGTTGGGGCGAAGGCACGCCGTGGGGGCATACCTATGTACCGGCGCACGGGCCGGGAATCCGGGCCGGGATTGAAACCATGGCCCCGGCCATCCTTGGCTGTGATCCGCGCCAGATGACACGCGTTGAACGGGTGATGGATCTGTGCCTGCCGGGGCATCTTTATGCCAAAGCCCCGGTCGATCTGGCCTGTTGGGATATTGCAGGGCAGGCTGCCGGTCTGCCGATCGCCGATCTTCTGGGAGGACGCGATGAGGAGGGTACCTGGATCGCCTCGTCGGTTTCCTCGGGCGAACCTGAATATATGCTGGGGATCATCCGCAAATATCGCCAGCTTGGGTATAAGGTGCATTCCTGCAAGGTTGGCGGCGATATTGATAAAGACATCGCCCGCATCCGGTTTTTGGAGGAAAACCGCCTTTCTGACGAGCGCATCCTTTACGACGTCAACCGTGCCTGGACCCGGCGCGAAGCCTCGATCGTGATGAACGCGGTTGCTGACCTTGGCATTACTGTCGAGCAGCCTTGCGAAACGCTTGACGACATCGCCGCCCTGCGCCGGGTGACCACGGCCCCGATCAGTGTCGATGAAACCCTTGTCACCCTGCAGGACGCCACCCGCATCGCCCGCGACGGATTGGCCGAAGTGTTTGGCATCAAGCTCAACCGTGTGGGTGGGCTGACCAGGGCAGCGCGGATGCGCGATATTGCGCTGGCACATGGGATTCAGATCTATGTTATGGCAACCGGGGGTTCGGTTCTTGCCGATACTGAAGCGGCTCATCTGGCCCAGACAATTCCGGACGAGTTTCGCCTTGGAACCTGGGCCTGTCAGGACATGCTGACAGTGGATATCGCACCGGGGCAGGGCGCGCGAAACAAGGATGGTAAACTGACGGTCAGCGATACTCCCGGCCACGGGATCGTACCCGATCCTGACCTCCTTGGCGATCCGGTTGCAGTCTACGAGGCATGAATATGTGCATCATTGTTTCACAAATACTCATAACCCGATGCGCAAAGCGCAGAGGGCCCGGCCCAACTGAAATCGACCCAAGGTCGCATTTCAGACGGGAACGCTCCCGCAGTGTTTTGATCTGCGATCAAAATCCTTTGGGCCCGGCCGCCTTCGCTGCGCTCGGCGGGTTTGAGTATTTGCAAAACGATGATGATAAAGCAGGTTATTTGAAATGGCTGACATGATAGAGGACTCTCACCTGCTCAATGACCCCGCCTGGGTGCAGGACGCCCATGTCGACCACTATATCCAGAGCTGGTCGGTTCAGGGCGCGCGGCCGCGGGTGATCACCGGGGCTAGCGGCAGCTGGTTCTGGGATACCGACGGCAAGCGCTATCTCGATTTCCAGTCGCAGCTGGTCAACGCCAATCTCGGCCATCAGCACCCGAAAATCGTCGAGGCGATCAAGGCGCAAGCCGACAAGCTTTGCTATATCGGTCCGGCGATGGGCAATGACGTGCGTTCAGAGCTTGCCGCGATGATCGCTGCGGTCATGCCCGGCGATCTGACCTCGACGTTTTTTACCACCGGCGGGGCGGCTGCCAATGAAAGCGCTGTGCGGCTGGCGCGCCATTATACCGGACGATCCAAGGTCATCGCGCGCTACCGGTCCTACCATGGGGCCACGGCAGGGGCACTGGCGATGACCGGGGATCCGCGCCACCACCTCGGCGCTTCCGACCCCAATGTCGTCAGGATGCTCGACCCTTATACCTATCGCTGCCCGGCTGGGCATCCCGACCCGTGCCCGGTCTGTTCCGGTGGCCCGCATCTTGAGGAAATCCTGACCTATGAAGGCGCAGACAGCGTTGCTGCCGTCATTCTGGAACCAATCGTTGGTACCAATGGTTTGATCGTGCCGCCTGACGTCTACCTGCAATCCGTCCGCGAGGCCTGTGACCGCCACGGCATCCTCTTGATCGCCGACGAGGTAATGGCCGGGTTCGGGCGCACCGGCAAGATGTTTGCCTGCGATCACTGGGATGTGGTGCCCGATATCATGGTAACGGCAAAGGGCCTGAACTCGGGCTACGTCCCGCTTGGCGCGATGACGGTCTCGGCACCGATCCGCGACTGGCTGAAAAGTCACAGCTTTCCCGGCGGGCAGACCTATGCCGGCCATCCCCTTGCCTGTGCCTCGGGCGTGGCTTCGCTCAGGGTGTTTGAGGAAGAGGACATCGTTGCTCGCGCCGCCACAGGCGGGGCCCATCTGCGCGCAGGTCTGGAACGGCTGGCCGAATGCCACCCGTCAATAGGCGATATTCGCGGCAAGGGGCTTTTCATGGCGGTTGAACTGGTCAAAGACCGGGAAAGCCGCGCACCGCTCGTGCCATTCGCGGCCAAGGGTGATGCGGCCGGTCCAATGGCTGATATGATGAAGTTTGCGATGCAGGAGGGGCTTTATCTGTCGTTCTTTTCCAATGTGATCAGATTGACCCCGCCACTGAATATTTCAAAGGTGGACCTTGATTTCGCGCTCGACGTATTGGACAGGACGCTGACGATTGCGGATCGGTTTGCTGAGGATTGATTTTCAGCATCACTGGTTAAACGGGGTCGGATTGGCCTTATGGAGTCTGAGGAAGAGCAACCCTTTACAGGTGCAAGCGAAAGACTGGCCCGCCGCCACCGTATTGCGGATGTAAGAAACGGCGCGCTCGAAGTTCTGAAAGGGGAAGTGAGTTGCAAACTGGATACGTCTTTGTCGAATGCGGACGATGAAATTCCTTTCTAGAACTTGTACGCGGTATCCTTGCCCTCTGGTAAGCGCGCGACGAACGGTTGTTTCCCGCCCTCTTGGTCGTGTGGTCGTGCCCGTTTTTCGAGGTCATGGTGAATATGTGTGCACAGTATATCCGTATTTGCTTCTAAGACGTGGCTGCATAGTTGGTGGGTGAAATCACGCACCTCACTGTCCATAAACTGAACGGTTTCACACTCTCTCATGTATCTTTTAGTAAAAGAACATGTTCTTGTCTTTTCAGGCAATGGAGGGCTTGTGTTCATGGTTGTCAAGACGTTGATTTCGCGATTCTTAGGTAGCGGGTTCCCGAAAAACAAACTCTCTCCGCATGTAGATATTCAACGACAAATTGACTGGTATTTGCGCGGCACTCCCAGCCACCTTCAGAACCTTTGCAGCAATAACAGTCCAGAACTTGGTCTTGGCTCAGGTGGGCATGGTGAGGCGATTGCAATCGCGTATCGACTGACTTGTCAATGTGGTTGTCAGCACTTTGGAGTCACTGCATACCTTTGGCAGGATGGTCAAAATCCACCGAGAGCAACACTCAGTCCTGTTAATGCATCATGCGAGAGCTGTGGTAAGCAAATCGTCGTTTTTGACAGTGATTTACATGGCTACGATCCAGTCGTGGTTGGAAGCTCAACCACCGCACATGGTGAACGTGAAGAAAACGCAATACTCCATGAAATCGCCTCGCTAGAAAATCCCGCTACGGTGGATATTGTTGCTTACTATCCAGATGATCTCTTCGAACCTGACATGGAAGAGTTTGCCAGCATAAAGCGTGACCTTTTTACTTGGTTGACGATCATCGTTGGAGAAGATACCGCCCCTGACTTTCCTCTGTTAGATTTTGAATGTTCCTGATCAGTTTTACTACCAATGTCTGTTTTGTCCCGCGCTGCCTTCAACTGGTCTTCGATAATGCTACAACATCAACGAATGCCATCAATGCTAACCCTGCTGTGCGGCATCTTTGTTGTGGATGAGAGACAGCAATGGGCCAGTAATATCCTGCCTCCGATAGAAACATCTAAGATTTCGCAATTTGTTCTCACCCCCTTTCGCTCTCATCTAAACACTTTGTTTCGATTTCTGAGACATGCCTAGTCATGGCCATGCGGCTGCCACCCAATACAGGCCGCGAAAATGAAATAATCCAACCGGGCAAACCATTTTGGATTGCCTTCCCATCCTTCCAAATCACCGGTCCGAAAGTAAATTCGGACCGTCCACATTTATCTTGCCAGCACGCATCGCAAAAGTTACTGTATACAGAATACAATCTGCAGAAAGGGCCTCCGGGCCAGACAAATCAGGGAGAAATTCGTGAGTACGAATGATTTTGCGTTGCCGTCTGATATTCACACGGTCATCCTCGGAATTGGCGATCTTAATGGCATCATGCGCGGCAAGCGCATTCCGGCCAGCAACTGGGAAACGATCTGCAAACAGGGCAACGCGTTGTCGATTGCGATGTTTGCCATCGATATGACCTGCGATGTCTGGGACACGCCTTACGTGAATTTCGACAATGGCTATCCCGATATGCACATGTTCCCCAACAGCAAACCCGTGCCTCTGCCATGGGAACCCGGTGTTGCAATGGCCATCGGGCGGGCCGAAGGGACCGATCACAAACCCGTACCGCTGGATCCGCGCCTTGTACTTGAACGGCAGGTGAAACGCGCTGCTGACATGGGCTATGAAATCAAGGTCGGTACAGAGCTTGAGTTTTTCCTTTTGGACCCGGAAACCGGGCGGCCAAAGGATCAGGGCATTCAGGTCTACGGGCTGGAGCGCGCTGCCGAGCTTGAGCATGTGCTCGGCCCGATCCGCACCCAGATCAACGAATGCGGTATCCCGATCGAGCAATCCAACCCGGAATATGCCGCCGGGCAGGTCGAGGTGAACATCCGCTATGACGAGGCTCTGCTGGCGGCTGACCGGGTGATCATGTTCCGCTCGCTGGTCAAACAGCTGGCCTTTGCCCATGGCTACAAGGCAACCTTCATGGCCAAGCCGTTCTTTGAGGAATCGGGCAGTGGTTTCCATACCCATTACTCGATCTGGAAAGACGGCAAGAACGTCTTTGCCGACAATGGCAAGCTCAACGAAACGGGCAGGCATTTCGTTGGCGGGTTGCAGAAACGCATGGCCGAAACCGCGATTTGCGGAAGCGCGACGGTCAACGGCTACCGGCGGCGCGCACCCTATACATTCTGCCCGATCAACACCTCCTGGGGCCCGGATAACCGCACCGTCGGATTGCGCATCATCGAAGGCTCAGAAAGCGCGGTGCGGGTTGAAAAACGCGATGCCGGGGCCGATTGCAATCCCTATTTGTTGCTCGGCACGGATATTGCCGCCGGTCTTGACGGGATCGAAGGCAAGATCGAACCGTCTGAAATGACCACCGGCAACGCCTATGAATCCGAAACCGCAGAGCCCATTCCGACCGATCTGCGCGACGCGATTGCACTGGCACGCGGATCCGAGTGGCTGAAAGGGGTAATGGGCGATGATCTATACGAGGTGGCAATGCAGCAAAGCGAGCGCGAGCTTGAATTTTTTGCCGCCCAGATCACGCAAGTCGAGCTTGATCGCTATCGGGACAATTTCTGAAACCTACCACCGGGATTCCCGACCTTTACCTGCATAAAATACGGGGCACAGCCAGTCTGGTTGTGCCCCGTATGCTCTATCGGGGCTGTATCCTTGCCTTTCGCCATCGCCTCTGCGCGACCTGCCAATCCGCAACCTGCAGGGGAATACCTGAAAATGCGACGCTGATGAAGCGTACCGCCTGCGGCGATACAAGCCAGCAGGCCCTGCACAAAGAGCTTGCAACGTCACTGCAAAAGTGTACTGTATACAGTATTCACAAAGAGCCTGCCAAGGGCCATTTCACACAGCTAGGGAGGAGTTCTTATGAAACTCACCACAACCGCTTTGGCGGCATTTGCTACATCTGCCTTGATGGCAACCGCTGCCGTTGCAGACATTAAAGTGGGCTTTATCGGCTCATTGTCATCAGATACCGGCCTCAGCACGCTGCGCGGTGCCGAAATCGCGATCGAAGAGTTGAACGCCGCTGGCGGTGTCATGGGCCAGCAGGTTGTGTTGGTCAAAGCCGACACCGGCGAGGACGTGACCGAAGGCGTCAAAGCCTATGAATATCTCGCTGAAACCGAAGAGGTCGACTTCATCATCTCAGGTTCGATCGACGATGTGTCGCTTGGCTGGCTGCCCCGGATGCAGGAATACCGCATTCCGACGCTCGATACCTGGACCTCCTATATCGGCATCATCGACATGATCGTCGAAGATCCCGAAGGGATGGCACCCTATTTCATGAATATCGCTTCGGATGAGGCGCTGGCGACGCTCTATATCAACTTTGGTGCAGATGTGCTGAAAGCCAAGATGGGCTGGAACTCGGTTGTCATTCTGGCCGAAGACACGGCATTTGGCGGGGCGATCACCGGTCTTGTCACCGAAGCGCTTGCGCCGGTTGCAGGGATCGAAGTGGCCGAGATCATCACCTATGATGTCAACACCGTTGACTTCGCGCCGATCTTCTCCAAAGCACAGGCTTCGGGGGCTGATTTTATCTATCAGGTCTCGTCGGTGAACAGCCAGGTGGTTTCATCGCAATATGTGAAACTGCAGGTGCCGATGGCGATGACCGGTGTCAATGTTGCAGCCCTTGGTCTTGAGTACTGGGATGATACAGGCGGTGCCGGTGGCGGTATCTCGACCCTGTCGCCCGTTCCCTCCGTTGGTTTTGCTCTTGATCCTGTCAGCCAGGCCTTTGTCGATACCTACCAGGCCAAATATACTTCGCGCCCGAAAATGCCGCATTTCAACGGTTTCAACGCATATCACGGTGTGAAACAGGCAATGGCCGCTGCCGAGGCTGCCGGTGGTTTTGACGACGAAGCCGCCTGGGCCAAGGCAATGGAACAGCAGGATCTCATTCTGGAAAAAGACGGCAAGCTGTGGCTGCGCTATGCTTTCTGGGGACATGACGAGGTTGAAGAAGTGACCCAGCGGACCTATCCGCATAACGCACGCTTCGATCTGACCGCACCCTACGAGGACGCACAGCCGTCGATGGTGGTCATTCAGTGGACCGAAGACGGTAATGTCGGCGTGGTCTACCCACCGGAATACGCAAACATGGAATTCTCGGTTCCGAGCTGGGTCAAATAGACCCTTGTAAATTAGCCCGGGCGGTACAGGCTTGTACCGCCCGGACTTAATTTCAATCCCTACCGGTAGGCATCCATGCTGCAGATCCTGATACAGGGCCTTTTGCTCAGCGGGCTATACGCTTTGATTGCAATGGGTTTCACACTGATTTTCAGTATCGGACGTGTTCTGAACCTGGCCTATGGGGCCTATCTGATGATCGGTGGGTATACCTATTTCTATATCTCACAATCCCTCGGCCTGCCCAAAATTGCTGGTGTTCTGATGGCCGCGATTATCGGCTGCGCGATGGGGTTGCTGATTTATCGCCTGATCGTGAAAACTCTGAAAGGCGACCATGTCGCAGTTGAAATATCGACCCTGATCCTGGCCGTCGTGTTGCAGGCAGGGGTGGTTCTGCTCTTTGGCGATTCCTCGAAAATCCTGTTGCCAATTGTTCCCGACGTTGTTCGCGTTGCCGGTGCGGCGGTGACCTATAATATTCTGACCGCAACGATAGTCAGCTGGGCGATCCTGATTGGCCTCTACATATTCGTGCGCAGAACCCATACGGGGCGCGCCATGCAGGCCGTTTCGATGGATATCAAGGGCGCTGCGATATCCGGAGTGGATCCGGATCGGGTCAACATGATCACCTGGGGGATTTCCGGGGCTCTCGGCGCGGTCGCCGGCGTGTTCTTTGCCAGCTATACCCAGCTCTCTCCTTCCATGTGGGTCGCGCCCCTGATCATCGCGGTAGCGGTGGTTATTGTCGGCGGCATCGGCTCGATCATCGGCACGCTGATCGTCGCCCATATCGTCGGCTATATGGAGATAATCGTCACCTCGCTGATTGCCCCAGAGCTGAGGGGCGTGTTCACCATGCTTCTGATCATCGGTGTCCTCGTCCTCAGACCGCAGGGCCTCTTTGGGCGAGAGGAGTTATAGGATGCAAATTCGCTGGCAGCATCTGGCACTCTGGGCGGCTTTTATCCTGTTTATGCTGCTTCTTCCCCAGTTCGTCTCCAAAGGCACGCTCAGGACGATCATCTTTGCCAATTTCCTGGCGATCTTTGCCATCAGCTGGGATGTTCTGTCAGGCCGCACGGGCTATATCAGTTTCGGCCATCCCTTCCTGATCGGCATCGGTGCCTATACTACCGCCATCCTGACCAAGCGCTTTGACGTGCCGGTTGAATATTCGATCCCCGCAGCGGTGCTTGTCACGATGATCGGCGGTGCCATCCTGTTTGTGCCCGCGCTGCGCATCCGTGGCAGCTATTTCGCCCTTGTTACGCTCGCCTTCATGGAACTGATGTATCAGCTCGTTCAGGTCATCCGCCCCGACCTCACCGGCGGCACACGCGGCATGTCGGGCATCCAGACGCTGACGCGGGGCGCTGTGAACGGCTATTACATGTCGTTTTCACTGATGGCGGCGATCGGGTTTTCCATGTGGCTGTTGATGAAGACGCGCCTTGGAACCGCCCTCAGCGCCATCGGCATGAACGAGGAAAGCGTGCGCGGATCGGGCCTTGATGCGACCAAGCTGAAACTTGTGGCCTTCATGCTCGGTGCATTCGTCGCCGGGTTGGGCGGGGCTTTTTACGTGCACTACCTCGGCTCCATCGCACCGCGCGCGCTTTTTGACATCAATTTCGTCTTCACCATCATCGTCGCCGCCCTGATCGGTGGCGCATCGACAATCACCGGTCCCATATTCGGGGCGTTTTTCCTGACATTCCTGCTGGAATATCTGCGGCCAATTCTGCCGGGTGCCGAGCGTTACTTCATCTATGGCGGGGTTGCCTTGCTGCTTTACATGTACGAACCCAAGGGCCTGCATAGACTGATGATGGTCGGTATTGACCGTCTTAAATGGGGGCGAAAGTCTTGACCACACCCCTTGCGCTGACAAATCTGGTCAAGAAGTTTGGTGGCCTGACAGCAACCAACGACGTCAGTTTCACCATCGAACAGGGCCAGTCCGTTGGCCTGATCGGCCCCAATGGCGCGGGCAAGACGACGATATTTTCCCAGATCATGGGCGAGTATCGCCAGACCTCCGGCAATATCCACCTCTATGGCGAGGATATCGGAACCCTCTCCACAGCCGCCCGCATCCGCCGGGGTGTCAGCCGGACCTATCAGGTGCCCCGCCCGTTTTCGGACATGAACATCCTTGAAAACATCCGGGTTGGCCTGATGCCTGACAATATCTGGCAGATGGTCACCAAAGGCCCAGATCTTGACCGCGAGGCGGAACTGGCGCTGAGTGTCGGTCTTTCCGCACTCGACCTTCTGAAGACACCCTCAGAGCTTTCCATGGGCGATCTCAGAAAGCTGGAAATGGCCCGCACGATGGCCACCGGCCCCAGCATCATGCTGCTTGATGAGGTGTTTGCCGGTCTGACCGTTGGCGAGATTGCGCAGATCGGCGACCTCATTCAGAAGATGCGGGGTGAAGGGATGACATTTTTGATCGTCAGCCACGATCTCAAAGCCCTGGAGCCGCTGGTAGATAAGGCAATAGCGATCAATCAGGGGGTCAAAATCGCCGAAGGCACATTTGAAGAAGTCATCGGGAACGAAGCCGTGCGCAGCTCTTACCTCGGAGGCGCGGAATGAGCTTTTTGGAGATTGAAAACCTCTCAGCCTTTTATGGCAAGGCGCAGGCCCTGCACGGGGTCAGCATATCGGTCGAACAGGGCCAGATCATCGGCGTGATCGGGGCCAATGGGGCGGGTAAGTCGACCCTGCTTGATTGCATCATGGGATTGGTGAAAACCAAGGGCGATATCCGGCTTGAGGGCCAGTCGCTGATCGGCGCAGGCAGCCCGGCAATCGTCAAAAGCGGCGTTGGCTATGCGCCGGAAAGGTTCAACCTGTTTCCCTATATGTCGGTCCGCGACAATCTGTTGGTCGGCTCCTACACTGCACGCGAAGACACCGAAAAGAACCTTGAGGTCATTCACAAGCTCTTTCCCCGGCTGGAGGAGCGCGAAAACCAGGAAACCAGCACCCAGTCAGGTGGCGAGCGGCAAATGGTGTCGCTCGGCCGCGCCCTGATGACCAGCCCGCGACTGCTTTTGGTTGACGAGCCGACCATCGGGCTGGCCCCGAAACTCTGCGATGAGATCGCCGCCGTGATAGGCCGCCTGAACAAGGAGTTTGGCCTGACCGTGATCATCACCGAACAGAACGTCAATTTCGCCATGAAGCTGGCAACAGAGCTGTTCGTGCTTGAATCGGGTGAGTTGAAAATCAGTGGATCGGTCGAAGATCTGCGCAATGACCCGAAACTGACGGAATCCTATTTCGGTGGGTAGGGCAGGGACTGAACCAAGGCGCATCCAAATCCGCCCGGTGCAGAACTAGCCTATTGCAGGTTTTGAAATCCACAATTGAACCCTTGCGTTTTTACGCGCAATTGTGTTGCTGTCGCTGCTGATCTGTCCGACCTCCCCATGAGAACCGGTCGATGAAACATAAACGGTGTTGAAATGAAAATCGGTATTCTGCAAACCGGCGAGTCGCCTGAACAAATTCGCGACAGGCATGGCGATTACAATGATCTGTTTATGAAACTGCTTGATGGGCGCGGGTTCGAGTTTGCCACTTATAAGGCGCTGTTCAGTGAATTGCCGGGCGATATTCAAGACGCCGATGGCTGGCTGATCACGGGATCGAAATTCGGCGTCTATGAAGATCACGACTGGATCCCGCCGCTGGAGGATTTCGTGCGTCAGGCCTATCGGGCGGCGGTCCCGATCATCGGCGTCTGTTTTGGTCATCAGATCCTTGCTCAGGCGCTGGGCGGGAAGGTCGAGAAATATTCCGGCGGCTGGTCTGTTGGCGCGACGGATTATAAAACAAGCGTCGGCCAGACCGACCGGGTGATCGCCTGGCATCAGGATCAGGTTGTTCAGTTACCAGAGGGTGCCGAGGTTGTCGGTTCCTCTGATTTCTGCCGTTACGCCATGCTGGTCTACGGCGACCGCGCCCTGAGTGTGCAGCCGCATCCGGAGTTCACGCCCGGATTTGCCGACGACCTTCTGGCCGCGCGCCGCCATGTACTGCCGGTCGAAGTGGCGGAAATGGCCGAGGCGGCATCAAATGAAAACCTGACCTCCGGTTCCTTCGCAGATCGTTTCGAGGAATTCTTCAAACGAGATCGGGCAAGCTAACCCACACGAGCCACTGGTATCAGAGCGGCGACTTGGCCTCCTCGTCCACCAGATGACAGGCGATTCTGTGGCCCTTGGCGACTTCCTTCAGTTCCGGCTCACGCTCGCGGCACTCAGCCCGGGCCACCGGGCAGCGATTGGCGAAACGGCAGCCGGATGGAAGGTTCACCGGATCTGGCGGATCACCCGGGATAAGGATGCGCCGGGTCTTTTCGCGCAGCTCGCGGTCAACCGTCGGAACCGCCGACAAAAGGGCTGACGTATAGGGATGCAGCGGGTTGTTGAACAGGCTCAGCCGGTCGGCATGTTCCACCACCTTGCCCATATACATGACCGCAATACTGTCACACATATGCTGCACGACGCCCAGATCATGGCTGATGAACAGATAGGTCAGCCCAAACTCGGTCTGCAACTGTCTCAAGAGGTTCAGAATCTGCGCCTGAACCGCAACGTCCAACGCTGATACCGGCTCATCGCAGATGATCAGTTCAGGCTGCGTTGCCAGGGCGCGGGCGATGCCGATTCTTTGCCTCTGACCGCCGGAAAACTGGTGCGGGAACAGGCGTTTCTGTTCCGGGCGCAGGCCAACTGCCGCGAACAGGCGGTCGACGATCTCCTGCTTTTCGTTGTCAGGCTTGTCGCTCAGGCTGTCCAGCGGTTCACGAACGATGTTTTGGGCCCGCTGGCGCGGGTTGAGGCTGGAATAGGGATCCTGAAAGATGAACTGCACCTGGGTGCGCGCGCGCCTGAGGTCTTCGCCTTCAAGATGCAGGATATCGTGACCCGCCAGATTAACTTTGCCTTCAAATGCCGGAACCAGCCGCGCCACGGCCAGCGCCGCTGTGGTTTTGCCCGAACCACTTTCCCCGACGATTGCCAACGTCTCCCCGCGTTTGACCGCAAAAGAAACATCGTCAACCGCATAGAGATAGGATTTCTTGCCCCAGCCACCGCCGCGTTTCACTGCAAAGCGGACGGTCAGGTTTTCAACATCAAGCAGCGGTGATGAGTCTTGATCAGCCATCACAACGCCTCCGCATGCCAGCAATCGGCGAACTGGCCATTGTCAAACGCCACCGCAGGCGGTCGGGTCTCCAGGCACTTTTCCGTCCGATGGTTGCAGCGCGAGGCAAACAGGCACCGGTTCTTGCCAAAATCCCTCAGGCTTGGAACGATCCCCGGCACCTCGGTCAGGTCTTCGCGCAGATCCGTAAGATTGCTGACGATATGCGGTACACAGGAAATCAGCCCCCTTGTATAAGGGTGGCGGGCGTGTTCGATGATCTGATCCACCGGTCCGATCTCGGCATTGCGCCCGGCATACATCACGATCATCCGCTCGGCCATTTCGGCAACCGCGCCCATGTCATGGGTGATCAGGATGATCGAGGTGCCGGTTTGTTTGCGCAGATCCCGCAGCAGGTCAAATATCTGCGCCTGCACGGTGACGTCGAGCGCTGTGGTCGGCTCATCGGCGATCAGAATTTTCGGTTCACAGGCCAGCGCCATAGCGATCATCACCCGCTGCCGCTGCCCGCCCGACATCTGGAACGGATAATCACCGACTCGCCCCCTGGCGTTGGGGATACGCACCGCATCCAGCAACTCAGCCGCCATATCCCAGGCGGCCTTGCGGCCCAGCCCCTGATGTTCCCGCAGAACCTCGGCGATCTGCTCACCGATTGTGTAAACCGGGTTGAGCGAAGTCATCGGCTCCTGAAATATCATCGAGATCTCGTTGCCACGAATATCACGCAAGCGGGCATCAGTGGCGGTGGTCAGCTCCTCACCATTGAACTGAATACTGCCTGAAGCAATGCGGCCAACCTTTTCCGGCAGCAACCCCATGATGCCAAGTGCGGTCATAGACTTGCCGCAACCGGATTCACCGACAAAGCTGATATTTTCCCCATGGCCGAGTTCAAAGGAAAGGTCATCGATCACCGGCGCAATGCCGTCGCGGGTCGACAGCTCGATCCGCAGGTTTGAGACTTTGAGAAGGGGGCTTACCATCATCGCTGCCTCAGTTTGGGGTTCAGCGCATCATTCAGACCGTCACCGACAAGTGAAATGCAAAGCACAGTCACAAAGATCGCCAGCCCCGGAATTGTCACGGTGAAACTGGCATCCAGAATATACTGCCGGTTTGAACCGATGATCTGTCCCCAACTGACAACATTCGGATCGGTCAGACCCAGAAAGCTGAGCCCCGCTTCAAAAAGAATGGCCGAACCGACCATCAGGGCCGACTGCACGATGATCGGCGGCAGGGCGTTCGGCAGGATCACGCGAAACATCAGTTTCATGTTCTTGGCACCCGATGCCCGTGACGCCATGACGAATTCCAGCTCGCGAATGCGCAGGAACTCAGCCCGGGTGATCCTTGCCACCGCTGTCCAGCTGACAACGCCAATGGCCAGCGTGATCATCGGCAGGCTGGCGCCAAACAGGGCGACGATAACCATGGAAAACAGCAGTGTCGGCAACACCTGAAAAAACTCGGTGAAACGCATCAGAACCTCTTCGACCCAGCCACGGTAAAATCCGGCCAGCGCGCCAATCGTCACGCCGATAAAGACCGACACCAATGCTGCCGTCAGCCCGATGATCAGGGACACGCGCGCGCCGTTGATGATCATCGCCAGCAGGTCGCGCCCCAGATAATCCGTTCCCAGTATGAAATCGGAGTTCGCGCCGGGTGGGGTAAATGGCCCCCAGACCAGATCGAACGGATCGCGCCCATAAAGCCCTGGGCCGATAATCGCCATCAGCGTGATCAGCGACAGCACCACCAGCGCAAACAGGGCGGCGTGATTGCGGCGAAACATTTCCCAGGCTTCCGCAAACGGATGGCGCGCCTTTTCAATCTCTTCTTCCAGCAGGGGGGTCTGATCGGTCATTTCTTGCCTCCTACCCGAGGATCAACAAGCCTGAGTGCCAGATCGGTCAACAGGTTGCCAACCACCACCACGAGGGCGGAAAAGAACAGAATGCCCAGGATCATCGGCGTGTCCCGCGCGATGATCGAACTGAAGGCCAGCGTTCCCAGACCCGGCCAACTAAACACCGTTTCAACCAGAACGGCGCCGGAAACGACGGCCGAAAACTGCAGACCAGCCAGCGTGATCACCGGTGACATCGCATTTTTCAGGGCATGTTTGTAAACCACCTGCCGGGTGGTCAGGCCCTTGGCCTTGGCGGTGCGCACGTAATCTGACCCCAGTACCTCCATCATCGTGGCGCGCGACAGGCGCGAATAGAGCGCCAGAAAGATCGAGGCCAGCGTGATCATCGGCAGCATCAGGTGCTTGAGAACGTCAAAAGCATGCACAAAAAAGCCGCCTTCAATCGTCACATCGCGCATCCCCGCGACCGGGAAGATTGGCACCATCAGTGAAAACCCGATCAAGAGCAGGATGCCGGTCCAGAAGACCGGGGCGGAATAGCCGAAAAGGGCGATAAAGGTCACGATATGGCTTAGAAAGCCGTTAGGCCGACGGGCCGAAAAGACACCCAGCACCACGCCCACGATCAGGGCCAGTATCTGCGCGCTGATCACCAGCAGCAATGTCGCTGGCAGTTTTTGCAGGATCAGGTTGGTGACCTTGTCGCTGTAAAAGAACGAATATCCCAGATCAAAGCGCAGGACATTGCCGATATAGGTGCCAAGCTGCACCACGAACGGCTTATCCAGACCATAGTCTTTGCGGATCTGCTCCAGCGCTTCCGGGTCAGCCCCGCCTGAGGCCTGCGCGATCGTGTCAGCCACGTCGCCCGGGGCGGCATGCATGAGCGAGAAGTTCAGAACCAAAACCGCCAGCAAAAGAATGATGGCGTAAAGGATGCGGATCAGCGTTACTCTGAGGAAATTCACGGAAGTTGCCCGGTGCTGGTATTGAAAGGTTCCCCGGCAGCGGTCAGGCCGCCGGGGAAATTCATGTTGGTGATCTGATTATTCCTTGAGATAAACCAGATCGAGTGGCGATGACGTCGCCCAGATACCTATCGGTGCATTGCCGATCTTGTCGGAATAGACCGTATGGTAAGGCAGCGTGTGCATCGTATAGACCGGAAGTTCGTCATTCACGATCTTCTGGAACTCCGAATAAAGTGCGGCACGCTTCGCCGGGTCGGATTCCTCGCCGGCCATGGCCAGCAACTCGTCAACGCGGGCGTTTGAATAGCCTTGCGTGTTCGACCAGACACCTTTTGCGATGTTTGAGGTCACATATGTGCGGTGCACACCGATCACCGGGTCACCCCAGTTGAACACGGCATCCCAGCTCATATCGAAATCCATTGTCCCCATGCGCTTGGCCCATGTCGGGAAATCAGCGCTGGCGCGAACAGTGACATCAATACCAACCTTCTTCAAAGCCGCCTTGATATACTCGACATGCGGTTTGCCCGAGGGCCAGCCAAAGTCGATGGTCAGGCCGAAACGAACACCATCACTGCCTGCCGGATGCCCGGCCTCGTCAAGAAGTGCCGCAGCCTTATCAAGATCAAGCGCGTATTGGTTGACATCCGCTTCATGGAACGGGCTGTCAGGGTGGATACCGGTCGAAGAGTTTGCCGCGGTGCCCATCATGATCGCTTGTTGAATGAAGTTCTTGTCGATTGCATAGGCAATGGCCTGACGAACGCGTTTATCCGCCAAGGGCCCTTTGGTGGTGTTCAGGGCCAGCCAGGTGACAGGACCGATGGCGCCATAACCATCAGGCGTTACCGTCAGATGATCGACCTTCTTCAGGCGGTTGATGATCAGCGGCTCACTTTCAAAGGCACCGAGATCCAGCTCGCCGTTTTCATAGGCAATGGCACGGGCCGAGCTGTCTTTGATGATGCGCATGACGATCTTGTCGAGATAGGGGCGGCCTTCCATGAAGAAACCGTCATAGCGTTCCAGAATCACATGCTCGCCATTCTTGTATTCGGTAAGCTTGAACGGGCCGGAACCAACCACATCTTCGATGTTGCGCGGATGGGTTTTGAAATCCTGACCGTCGCCATAGATGTGCTCGGGAATGATCGACATCAGCTGGCCCGACATGGCCAGCATGATTCCCGGATGCGGCTGGCTTAGGTTCAGAACCGCAGTGTGCTTGTCCGGCGTATCAACCGATTCCACAGGCGCGAACATGGATTTGAACGGGTGAGCTGCCTTGATGACCTTCAGAGAAAAAGCGATATCGCTTGACGTGATCGGGTGACCATCATGGAACGTGGCATTTTCAACCAGGTTCAGCGTCACATGCAGCCCGTCTTCTGACACGCTCCAGCTTTTCGCCAGATAAGGTTGCGGCGTCCAGTTTTCGTCATAACGCAAGGGCGATGCAAAAAGCTGTGCACCGGGAAAGCCTGTGACAATACCGGATTGTACAGCAGAGTTGAGCGTCCTGAGGTTTGACCCCAGAACCGTCTTCAGTGTTCCACCACGCGTCGGTTCGTCAGCGCTGGCAGCTGTGGCCATCATCGATGCCATGGCAGTGGCAGCAATCAGGCCCTTGAAAAGTTGTCTCACGGACAGAGTCCTCCTGTTGGTTGGGTCTGTGTTGTTCTTGTTATTGTGTCAGAAAGCCTAGCCCAGCATGTATCCCGTAAAAAACAGAATTATTATGCCTGTTTCCGCTATTTTATGGTGGAATCGATTTTCGGCGGTTTCACAACTATTTGCTCGAAAATACCCTTGTCTTTCAAGTGGATGCAGCTATCGATAAAGGAGCGCACGGTCCTGGGCTGGCGGATACCAGCCATGGTTGCGATGCCAAAAACCGGGATTTCGGTGGCATCCCGGATCGGCAAAACACAGTATCGTGTGCCATCATCGCGATAATCCGGCGGGCGGATATTGAGAATCGAATAGCCAAATCCACCTGTCACAAGGGCGCGTGCAATCTCGGTTGAACGGGTGCTGTGGGCAATGATCGGGCGCAGGCCGCGTTGCTCGAACATGCCGATAAAATAGTCCCGCGTAAGGGGCAGATCCAGCAGCACCATCGGGCGTTCGGCCAGTTCGGCATAGGAAGTATCACCGTTTTTTACCGCAGGATCATCCGGCGCGACCAGCGCGTATGGTGGAGCTGCAAACAGAGGTTCAAAATCATGCCGGCTGTCAATTGGCTCGGTATAGGTAAACACCAGATCGGCCTCGCCGCTGTTCAGAAAATCCATGATCAGCGCCATGTTCCCTTCAAGCACTCGGACCGAAATGCCGGGAAACTCATCGGTAATGGTTTTCAGAATAGGCGGCAGGAACGATGGCGCCGCTGTTGCATAACACGCAATTCTGACCAATCCCGAGGCGTCGCCGCCAACCGATTTAATGTCGGCCTCAAAATGCCGCGACTGATCGATGAAATTGCGGATGAGTTGCAGGGTTTCCTTGCCCGAAGGCGTGGTCTGAATTCCCTTGGCCGGGGTGCGCACAAAAATGTCATAGCCCAGCGATTGCTCCAGCGCATCAATCGCCGCCGTGATTGACGATTGCGAAATGTTCAGATCGGCAGCCGCCTTGGCAATCGACCCCAGCCGGCCCGCCGCTTCGACATAGCGAAGCTGTTTCAGGGTAAAATTGAGCACCGCACCTTCCACTAGAAAATGTTCCTTAATGACCAGTTAAAACCATTTTTCCAAAGAATGAAAGCGGCCTAATCTCTGCCGCAATCGACCCAAACCCGGTAGTTCCATGTCAACGACAACTGTTTATTCCGCGAAAAAAATCATCACGATGAATCCCAACCAGCCCGAAGTCACCCATGTCGCGGTGCGTGAGGGGCGGATATTGGGGGCCGGTTCTCTCAGCGATCTGGAACCCTGGGGCGAATACACGCTGGATGAGCGTTTCGCGGACAAGGTGCTGATGCCCGGTTTTGTCGAAGGCCACGCTCACACTATGGAAGGCACCCTCTGGCGCAATGTCTATTGCGGTTATTTCGACCGGATGGATCCCAGCGGCAAGATGTGGCCGGGGCTGAAAACCATTGACGCTGTGTTGGAACGCCTGAAAGAGGAAGAAGCCAAGCTTGACGACCCCGATGACCCACTGCCGGGCTGGGCGCTCGACCCGATCTACATGAACAACGAAAGGGTCAGCCGCCACCATCTTGATCAGGTTTCCAAGACGCGACCAATCGGCGTTTTGCACGCTTCCGGCCATATCATGAATGTGAACTCCAAAGCGCTGGAGCTTGCGGGCTTGCTGAAACCCGGTGTCAACCATCAGGGGATTCCGCTGGGTGACGATGGCTTGCCCACGGGCGAGCTTTACGGCCCCGACGCAATGACACCCGTTGGGCCGCATGTCGGCTTTGACCGTGCCCTGACCGATTGTGACGAGCGCGGGCTCAGGGATTACGCCAAGCTTTGCGTGCGCGCAGGCGTGACAACCTCAACCGATCTGGCGGCGCGGCTGACGGATGACAGCGTTGACATGATGCTCAGGGTAACAGGCGAAGACATGTTTCCGACGCGTATTGTGCCATTGCGGGTATTCTTTGGCCTGTCCGCCGAGGATATCGTCAAATACGTCATCGCGCTAAAGGAAAAAGCCACGGACATGCTGCGGCTGGGCCGTATCAAGGCCGTTGCAGACGGATCGATACAGGGCTTTTCCGCCCGCCTGCGCTGGCCCGGATACCACAATGGCGCGCCAAACGGGCTGTGGTACACAGCACCCGGGCAAATGTCGGATCTCTACCACCGCGCGCTTGAGGCTGGTATTCAGGTGCACACGCACACCAATGGCGATCAGGCAACGCAAATGGCGCTCGATATGCTGGAACCCGCGTTAAAAGCCCATCCCAGCCCCGATCATCGCTTTACCCTTCAGCATTGCCAGCTGGCGGATGCAGCGCAGTTTCGCAAGATGAAGAAACTCAATATGTGCGTGAATCTGTTCGCCAATCACCATTTCTACTGGGGCGATGAACACTACCGGCTCACCGTCGGTCCCGAGCGCGCCGAGCGGATGAATGCCTGCCGCACAGCGCTGGATACCGGTGTGGCGATGACCATCCACTCCGATGCGCCGGTCACGCCTCTTGGGCCATTGTTCACTGCATGGTGTGCTGTCAACCGCATCACTGCCTCGGGTCGGGTGCAGGGCGAAGGTGAAAAGATCGGGCTTGACGAAGCCTTGCAGGCAATCACCCTTGGCGCAGCGTACACATTGCACATGGATGACGAAATCGGCTCGATCGAGGTTGGTAAAAGGGCCGATTTCGCGGTGCTGGAAAGCGATCCAACCGAAGCCGGTGCTGATCTTCGAAATATCAGCGTCTGGGGAACGGTGCAGGGCGGCCGCCTGTTCTGTGCCGAAGATCTGTGAGTCAACAACCTCTGCCCCTGCCGGTCACCACAATCGGCGGTTATCTCGGGTCTGGCAAAACCACGCTGCTCAACCACCTTTTGCGCAATGCCGGTGGGTTGCGGCTGGCGATTCTGGTCAACGAATTCGGCGAACTCGCAATTGACGAAGACCTGATCGAGGCAGAAAGCGACGACATCATCTCCATCGCCGGGGGGTGCATCTGTTGCTCCTTTGGCAACGATCTGACGGGCGCGCTGATCGATCTTGGCAATCTCACCCCGCGACCTGACCACATCCTGATCGAAACCTCCGGCGTTGCCATTCCCGGCGCGGTCGTCGCCTCGCTGTCACTGATCAATGGCTTTCAGTCAGACGGCATCGTCATTGTCGCCGATGCTGACAGCGTCAGGGCCAATGCAGATGACATCTATATCGGTGACACGGTCCTGCGGCAATTGGCCGATGCGGAACTGCTGATCCTCAACAAGCTCGACCTTGTCAGTGAAAGCAAGCGCACGGAGCTTGAGGCCTGGCTGAAAAAGACAGCCCCCGGCGCACCTCAAATCCCGGCTGTGCATGGTCAGGTGGCACTGAAAGCCGTGCTTGGGCGGGTGGACGCGCCAAAAACCGGACAGGCGGGCACCCACGCGGATGATTTATTTGACAGTATGATCCTGAAACCGGCACCCGGGTGGGATATTGACGCGCTGGCCAAATCCCTTGCCACAGGCCCATATGGCATCGTCCGCGCCAAGGGTTTTGCCTCTGGTGCCGAGGGGGCAACAAAGCTCCTGCATGTCGTCGGGGAGAGGTGGCAGGTGACTGATATTACGAGTGATTTTGAAGCTGCGATCATCTGTCTGGGGTTTCGTGGCAAACTTGACAAAGACGCATTGAAAAAGCTTGCGAGCGCAAAGGCACCGATGATGCCTGATCAAAAGAAGTAGACCAACGGTTGGAAGGTTCACGACCCGCAAGCAAAGCCCCGAACCTCCCGACATTTCATGGAATGCGGCATACGGGCTGGTGCAAATCCAATCTGTAGCGCGCCAGCATCGAATCAGCTAGCCTCGGCGCAAAGACTGGCGGTCGGGCCGAAATATCCATCGGTTACATTCTACCCGATCCCCCTAACCGCTACGCGCACAAACCGGGAGATGAGATGAAATATAATCGTGAATTTGAACTGAACCCCTCCGATATCGAGGTTATCGAAAGCTGCCTGTCCAAAGAGCTGCATCTGCGCTCTGAGGCCTTCCTTGAACTGGAAGAGCAGCAGGATAACGACGCTCTGGAAGAGGCGCGATCGGGCATTTCAGAAATAACCGAGCTGCTTGGAAAACTCCACAATCAGAAAGTCTGGTACGGGCGCGATCCCAATAATCAGGCAGTGCCGCTCGGGTAAGACCGGCGGACCAGTTTTCCACCCTTCGTGGACCACTGAATTGGGTCGCACATATGATGCACTTCCTCGGCAAAACGCGCGTGAACGGGTCCGGCAGAGCCACGCAACCGAAGGTTCCTCCAGATTTCACTGGAAAAGTGATTAAGAAAGCAACAACAATACATGGATAAGTGTCAAAGGGCGATTGAATGAACTACGAAAACACCACTATCCAGCTGACGATTGACGGCAAAAACGTGTCTGCCATTAAGGGCCAGTCCGTCTATGACGCCGCCAAAGCCGCTGGTATTTCGATCCCCAATCTCTGCCATGATCCACGGATGAAACCGACCGGCGAATGCGGCATGTGTTCGGTTGAAATCGAGGGCGAGGCGGCAACCGTCACCGCCTGTGACAACCAGGCCAGCAGCGGCATGTCGGTCAGAACCACCTCCGAGGCGCTGACGGCCAAACGGCAAACGATCCTCAACACCTATCTTTCCGATCACAATGCCTATTGCCAGCCGCCCTGCACCGATGCCTGCCCGGCGGGGATCGACATTGCCGGATATATCGACCTTATCCTGAAAAAGGATTACGCTGGCTCAACCGCCCTGATCAAGGAAATGCTGCCCTTACCTGGTGTCCTTGGCCGGGTCTGCCCACGCCCCTGCGAAGACCCGTGCCGCCGCAAGCAAATAGATGGCGAGGCGGTTGCGATCTGTTCGCTGAAACGCTTTGCTGCCGATAAAGCCGCCGAAGCCGGATTGCCGACACAGCCCGAGCCAAAACCGGCCACGGGCAAAAAGGTGGCGGTTGTCGGTGCCGGGCCTGCCGGATTGTCAGCCGCCTATTACCTGGCGCTTGCCGGTCACAAGGTGACGCTCTTTGAAGCGCAGGAAACCGCTGGCGGAATGCTGCGTTACGGTATTCCTCCTTACCGGTTGCCAAACGCCATTCTTGATCAGGAAATCGACGATATCCTGTCTCTTGGTGTTGAGCTGAGGACAAATCAGGCCATGGGCCGGGATTACCAGATCGAGACGCTTCGCGATCAGGGCTTTGACGCGGTTTACCTCTCCATTGGCGCGCAGGCCGGTAAACCAACAGGTATTTCCGGTCAGGACGCGGCAGGGGTGATGCCAGCCATTGATTTTCTCGCCGACGTCAATCGCAACAAACATGTCGATGTTGGCGACAAGGTCATCGTCATCGGTGGCGGCTTCACCGCAGCCGACGCCGTACGCACCGCGCGCCGTGTAGGTGCGACCGATGTCACCATGAACTATCGCCGCACGCGCAACGAGATGACGGCGGCAGCGCATGAAATACACGAATGCGATGTCGAGGGTGTCAAGCTTGACCTGTTGACCGCGCCGGTATCGGTGCAGTCGGAAAACGGCAAGGTCACCGGCCTGACCTCGCAACGCATGGAACTGGGCGAACCCGATGATAGCGGCCGCCGCCGCCCGGTGCCGATTGAAGGGTCTGAATATTTTACCCCGGCTGACACAATCCTTCTGGCCATTGGTCAGGATGTCGATGTTGAGTCGCTCAATGAAGACAGGCTTGGCCTGCATGAACGCTGGGGCACGATCGAGGTGGATGAGCAGACGATGATGACCAACCTGCCGGGCGTGTTCTCTGGCGGCGATTGCGTCACCGGTGCGGCTACAGTTGTTGAAGGCGTGGGGGCCGGGCGCATGGGGGCGTTTGCCATCGATGCCTGGCTCAAGGGCGCCGATGAGGCGGCCATTGCCGCCACCATCCGCCGCCACCGGCCCAAATTCTTTGATATCGGGGCCAAGGCGGCGTCGGATGAAGCGCTGAACGACATGCCCGTGCTTGACGGCGACGGTCGCCTTCAGGCGTTCAGCAACACTAAATACGGCGGCGATGTCGACAACGACCCGGCCTTTGCCGAGGTTGAAACCGGCTTCAGCGAAGAAGACGCGCTGAACGAGGCCGGCCGCTGCCTGATGTGCACCTGCAATGCTGCAGGCGTGTGCGATTTGCAGCGCCTGTCCATCGAGTTCGGCGCAGGAACGCAAACCTACCTCGGCAAGGAGGCCTGGACATGAACAAGGAAGTCAAAATCAGCGGTGACATCGATCCCGGCCTTGCAGAACCGCTTGTCTCTTGGCCGTTCTTTCAGCTTGAATACGAGAAATGCATCAAATGTCTGCAATGCGTGCGCATCTGCGATGAGGTGCAGCACCGCGCCGTCTATACGACCGATGACAGCGGCTATCCGGCGCTTCTGAGCGGCACCAATGATTTCCGCGATACCCAATGCAACAATTGCGGCCAATGCGTCGGTGCCTGCCCGACCGGGGCGCTGAAGGATTTATCTGACACCGGTGTTCTGCCCAAAAACCTGCGGCAGAAAACCACGACGACGTGCTGTTATTGCGGTGTTGGTTGTGCCATTGAGATTGAAACCGAAAACGGCGAGATGGTGGCGGTCAACCCGTCCTTTGAGTCTGACGCCAACATGGGCAATCTCTGCGTCAAAGGCCGCTTTGGTCTGGATTTCCTGCACCACAAGGATCGCCTGACCCAGCCGCTGATCCGACGCGGCGGCAAAGACAGCCCGCTGGAACCGGCAAGCTGGGACGAGGCCGTCAGCTTTGCTGCCAAACGCCTGAATGAGGTGAAGGAAAAACACGGGGCGCATACGCTGGGCGGCCTGACCTCGGCCCGCGCCACAAATGAAGAAAACTTCGTTTTTCAAAAGATGATCCGCTGCGCCTTTGGCACCAACAACATCGACCATTGTGCCCGGCTCTGCCACATGGCCTCGGCTGTGGCGTTCAAAAAGGCGGTGGGGTCAAGCGCGCCCTCGGCCTCCAGCCCTGATGTGCGGCTGGCCTCGGCATTCATCATCTGTGGCTCCAACACCACCGTCACTCATCCGGTGATCTCCTCTCAGGTGATGAAGGCGAAATACGAGGATGGCGCGAAGATCGTCGTCATCGACCCCAGGCGGATCGAAATGGTCGATCATGCCGATATCTGGCTGCGCGCCAAAAGCGGCACCAATGTTTCGGTTCTGAACGGGATCGCCCATGTGATCCTGAAGGAAGGGTTGATCAACGAAGATTTCATCGCGGCACGGACAGAAGACTGGGATACGTATATCGGCAGCCTGGATCGTTACACGCCTGAATATGTTGAAGAAATCTCAGGCGTACCCGCCGACCGTTTGCGCGAGGCGGCGCTGATTTATGCAAAGGCCGAACGGGGTATGACTCTTTGGGGCATGGGCATCACCCAGCATTTGACGGGTGTCGATGGCGCGCTGGCAATGGCCAATCTTTCCCTTATGACTGGTCATGTCGGCAAACCCGGCACAGGTTTCATTCCTTTGCGCGGTCAGTCAAACGTACAGGGCTGTTCAGACATGCAGGGCCAGCACAACAACCTGCCGGGTTATCACGACATCAAAAACCCCGAGCACCGCGCCAAGTTCCAGGCCGCCTGGGGTGTGCCGATGCCCGAAGATGAATACCATTCGGTTGTGCGCATGGAAGAAGGTGCAGGCGACGGTGATATCAAGGCGATGTATATCATGGGCGAAAACCCCATGGGATCGAGCCCTGATATCAACGAGGTCGAAGCGGGGTTTCGCAAGCTTGAATTTCTTGTGGTGCAGGATCTGTTCCTGTCCGAAACCGCCGAGCTTGCAGATGTGGTCTTTCCGGCGGCCAGTTTCGTGGAAAAAGACGGTACATTCACCAATACCGAGCGCCGGGTGCAGCTTCTGCGCAAGGCCACGGAACCGATGGGGGAGTCACGCTCTGACTGGGAAATAGTCTGTGATGTGTCAACCGCGATGGGCTATCCCATGAGCTATGAAAGCTCTGCTGAAATCATGGAGGAGATTGCCTCGCTGGTGCCGTCATACGCCGGTATCCGCCACGAGCGCCTTGATGGCAGCGGTCTGCAATGGCCGTGCTTTGACACCGACCACCCGGGAACACGTTTCCTTTACGAGGAAGACTTTCCAACCCCATCAGGCAGGGCAAAATTCCATGTCGTCGAACAGGATGACGCGGGCGAAGACGTGGTTGACGATATGTATCCGCTGAATTTGAACTCCGGGCGGTTGCTGGAACACTATCACACCGGCACCCAATCACGGCGTTCGCGCGGGCTTGACCACATGCGCCCCGAAGGCGAGGTCGAGGTGCACCCGGAAGACGCGCGCCGCTACTCTCTTGATGACGGCTGCATGGGGCGGATTGCCACCAAACACGGCTCGATCGAGGTCAAGGTTCTGGTCACCGACAGAACCCCGGAAGGCGCCATCTTCTATCCCTTCCATTTTGCCGAGGCACCGGCGAACCGGCTGACCTCAAGTAAAATGGATCAGGCTTCTGACACACCAGCCTTCAAGCGCACGGCCGCTCGGATTGACCGCGTGAACTGACGAAGGGTGCGGTTGGATTGAATGGCCTCCATGTATCGGTTGCATTTGGCCCCTTGGACTTCATTCGAGAAGAGTGCCCCGCGCGGGAACAAGGGCGAAGCCCGCCGCGCATCGTCATGCCAGAGGCATGCTTTCAGCATGACGCGCACCCACGCGGCAGCGATTGGCTGAGGTAAGCGCAAGGCTGAGAATTCGCACGCGCTTGATTGGCATAAAGTGACAAATTTCCGGCGTCGGATCGCCCCCGCGCGCGTCGGCAATGCGCGGCTCTGCGGCATTATCGGCCAATGGTGTCTGGTTCTAATTGGGCCATTTATGAGGCCCGTTCAGCTAAAACGAGCCTCGACAAGACCCACAATCTGTTCGGCCGCGCGATCCAGACCGCTTGGCGACAGGCTTTCCAATGTCAGACAGTCGGTTGCCCCATCATCATGCCTCGCGTTCATCTTTTCATAGCGGGGGTCATAATGATGCGCCATCAGGCTCGCAGCCAGCGGCTCAAATGACCCCTCATCGGCCAGTTTCAGCCAGTCGTTGATCCGGTCGCTCGCGTGCATGGTTTTAAGTCGGTTGATCGTCTGTTTCAGCATCTCACGATCGCTGGCAATATTGCTATAGGTCGCTGTCAGGTAGCGTGCCCGCTCCTTAAGCGGTGCCTTGAGCGTCAGCCTTGGTGCGGTCTGCATGGCCTGCCAAAGACTGGGAACCAGATTGAGATTGCCAATCCGGCTTGATTCCGCTTCCACCACAACCGGGCGGGTTGGATTGAGGCCGATGATTTCAAACGCCAGCGCACTTTCAAACGCCTTTTGTGATGGCTGCCCGTCAGGCTGCCCGCCAAAAACCGAGCCGCGATGATTGGCAAGATCTTCAAGGTCGATAATCTGGATACCCCTTTGTTTCAGCCGTATCAGCAACTCGGTTTTGGCAGTGCCTGTATTGCCGCACAGAACGATCAGCGGGGCTGGAAAGGGGGCACCGTAAAGTGTGTGGACAACGTGATGGCGATAGATTTGATACCCGCCCTTCAATATCTCCACCCGCCAGCCAATCTGGGCAAGAATCGTGGCAAATGATCCCGAGCGCTGCCCGCCACGCCAGCAGTAGATCAACGGTTTATAGCTGCCGTCTTTCCCGGCCAGAAAGGTTTCAATGTGGCGGGCGGCATTCCGTGCAACCAGCGCCGCCCCCATCTTGCGGGCACGAAACGGGCTGTCCTGCACGTAAATCTTCCCGACTTCAGCTCTTTCATTGTCATCCAGCACCGGCAGATTGATCGCACCCGGAATATGGTCAAGCACATATTCAGCAGGCGAACGCACGTCGATCACCTGATCATATGGCAGGTCAAGCAAAATGCTGAGATTCTCAAGTTCAAACGCCATGGCGCCTCATATCCCAGCCAGTCAGGTTTCGGAAGCCATCAATCTAGGCTTCCTTCGCTCTGACAGGTGTGCTGTACTTCACTGATCGCGCCAGCCTCTGACGGAAAACAACATGGCCCATCTCAACACAATTCCATCGCGCACCCGCGAGTCGGTCGTAAACCTGGACTGTCCTGTTTTTGAAACAACACCCTTCGTTACCGGCCCAGCACTGTCTGAGAGGCGTGTTGCGGTCATTTCAAGTGCAGGGATTCACCTGCGCGATGATCGGGTTTTTGAGCTGGGCGCGTCGGATTTTCGGATCATACCAAGTGACGCAGACCCATCCGACATCGTGATGAGCCATATTTCCGTCAATTATGACCGATCCGGGTATTATCAGGATATCAACACTATCTTGCCTATGGACCGTCTGGCCGAGTGTCAGAAAGAAGGCCTGATCGGCTCGGTCGCACCTCGGTTTTTTGCCTGTATGGGGGCAACTGATCCTGGCGACATGAAGGACGCGGCGGCGCAGATCGCTGGTATGCTGAAAGCTGATCGGGTTGACGCGGTGCTTCTCGTCCCGGTCTGACCACACTGCACGCGCGCCGTGAGCGCGCTGGCCCATTTTCTGGAGGACGACGGGCTTTCAACAGTGGTGATCAGCCTTGTTCGCCTTCACAGCGAAAAAATCAGACCGCCGCGCAGCCTGTTTGTGCCCTTTGAGCTGGGACGCCCGTTAGGGCCTCCTGATGATCCGGGTGGGCAGAAAAAAGTGTTGTCAGAAGCACTTGCATTGCTGACGCATAACGGCCCCGGGCCGCTGCTGAAGGATTTCCCCGATCCGGACCGTCTGGATCACACCACAGGCTGGCAACCACCGGTCGCATCCGGCGACGCGCCACCCTTGACGATCAGCGGTGCTGCGCTGAAAACGGAATTTGCACTGCTTGAACCAGGTTACCTGCGCTTTTCGGCTGAAAGGAACCGGACAAGCTTCGGCGTCAGCGGTTTCTCCCGATCCGAGGTCATCGCCCATTTCGCCAGGCTGCTTGACGGGGTGCCCACCGGCGCGCCGCGCCTTTTTGGAAAACAACTGAAATTTATCTTTGATGACCTCAAGATCCTCTATTTCGAAAGCGCCTGTGCAGGGACCACCGCTGTTCCAAGCGACGTTCTGAATACCTGGTTCTGGCGCAATACGGTTGCAGGCCAGGGGCTTTACCATTTGCGGCAGGAGTTCACGAACGGTCAGGACAAAGGGCGAAAACTCATCACGGGATTTATGGTTCCCGGGGAATGGGTCGACAAGCTCGGGCAGGAGTAATCAGGCGACTTGGATACCAGGGTCGCCTGTCACAACCTCACCGACAATCGCGGCAGCCGGATAACCCTCTTCAT
>CAZMNO010000015.1:50838-70459 GCA_964567685.1 uncultured Rhodobacter sp.
GGGTCGCCTGTCACAACCTCACCGACAATCGCGGCAGCCGGATAACCCTCTTCATGAAACAGACCCACTATCTTATCCGCCTTTTCGGGTGCCACTGAAACCAGCAACCCGCCGGATGTCTGGGGGTCGAACAACAGGTTTTCCTGCCAGTCAGCCAGACCCTTGGAAAATGTCACCCGCGTCCCGAAAGCATCGCGGTTTCTTGTGGCCGCACCGGTCTTTCTGCCCTCTCTGGCAAATGGCAGGGCGGAGGCGAGAACCGGGACTTTGTCCATGTTCAGCTCCGCTTTCAGTCCGGATCCCCGGCAAATCTCCATCAGGTGCCCCGCTAGGCCAAAGCCGGTGACGTCGGTCATCGCATGTACGCCGGCAATCTCTGCCAGATCGGTCCCGATGCTGTTCAACCTTGTGGTCGAGGCGATCATTTCATCGTAAGCCGCCTCTGACAGCAGCCCCTTTTTGAAGGCGGAGCCAAGAATGCCGATCCCCAGTGCCTTGCCCAGGATCAACACGTCACCCGCCTGCGCCGCACTGTTGCGCTTCACCTTGTCAGGATGCACCAGCCCGACCACCGCCAGCCCGTAGAACGGTTCGGGATTGTCAATCGAATGCCCGCCACCGACGATCACACCGGCTTTTGCTGCAATATCCGCGCCACCTTCCAGCACGCGCGCGATCACCTCGGGCGGGATCCTGTCGGTGGGCATTCCGGTCACCGCCAATGCAAACAGTGGCCGCGCCCCGACAGCGTAAACATCAGAAAGTGCGTTTGCCGCCGCGATGGCACCAAAGTCAAAAGGATCATCCACCACCGGCATGAAAAAGTCGGTGGTTGCAACAATGGCCTTGTCATCGTCCAGACGATAGACAATCGCATCATCGCGTGTTTCCAACCCAACCAGCATGGCCGGGTCGGCTATCTGCCGGGGCAGAGAACTGAGGATCTCCTCCAGCACCGCTGGAGCAATCTTGCAGCCTCAGCCGCCGCCGTGGGCGAGCGCGGTCAAGCGGATAACGTCCATGATCCCTCCTTTCGGTCAATGCCTCTTTGTTAAAAGGGATGCGCGGGGTCCGCCACAAAAATCCACCGCCCTTGCGCTGGATTCACGAATGCCTGAAAGCAAGCCCATGGTCGGGTCAAAACCGAAAATCTTCTGGGTATCAGCCTTTGCTGAGCAGAATCTCTCGTGGATAGTTGGTAATATAGTCGCTCCCGGTATCTGTCACCACGACGGAATCCCCGATCCGCCCCGCTGTCGCACCGTCAATCGAAATTCCGCCATCCACCGCAAAGGTCATCCCTGCCTCAAGCACCGTCTTGTCACCGGTTTTCAACTCCGGCGCTTCCAGATATGCGACGCCAATAGACCGCCCGGTACGATAACCGGTTTCATAGCCGCACTCACGATAAACCTCGTTCGCTGCCTCGGCGACATCTTCGGCCAGCACGCCCGGCCTGATTGCGGCAATCGCCGCCTGTTGCGCCGCAATCGCCGCTTCTTGCACATCACGCGCCTGATCGGTGACATCGCCGATATGGAACATACGATCAAAGCCAAGTTTGTATTGCTTGAACTGCGCCATGTTGCAAAAGCAGAAATAGACCGGGTCGAATTTCTCGTAGGCTTTCACATTGGCGCGGCGGTGTACCATCGAGGTCTCCTTGCCGCTTTGCAGGATCTGTAGATTGTGGATCATCGGCGAAACAAACCGATCCCAGCCCCGATCCGTCAGGAAACCCGCCGCCTTGCGGCTGCCGGCGTTGATCACGGCAAGAGCACTTTCATATTCCTGCGCCCCTTCGCGCAACGAGTCATGCGCAGCCGCCATCATCGCCCCGGCGACTTCCCCGGCCTGTTTCATCACCCCGATCTCGAACTCAGTCTTGACGACGCGCATTGCCCCAAGCACCGGGGAAATATCGGCAAGTTTGGCCTGCGGATAAGCCTCATCCAGAAAATTGCGTACAATGGCCGGAATGTGGTTCCGCTCGATCCAGATCTCTGCTGTGCTTTCACCCAGAACCTCGCCCAGGGCCCGTGCCCAGCTGCGCTGGCCCATATCCTCCCAGACCCGCACATCCTCAACCCAGGTCATTGCGCTGACCATTTCGCTTTCCATCAGCGGTGTGATCACCACCGGCGCGTCATCGGCATCGACAACCAGCATGGTCGGCCGGCCAAACTCGATCCCCAGATATCCCCAGAACCCGGCGAGATAGGCAATGGAGCTTTCATCGGTAAACACCGCCTTCTGAATGCCAAGTTCCTGCATGCGCAGCTGCAGATCGCGCGTTCTCTGTTTCGCTTCCTTTAGCATGTGGTCTCCAACTCACCTTCCCAAGAAAATTCTTGACCTGTATACAGCTTACTTGTCAATATTAAATATACGCCGTTTCAACAGCGATTTAGGGGGAATGTGTATGCAGGTAGCCGGATCTCATCCCAGGGCGCTGGAGCTTGATGCCGGTCGGCATTCGCGGGCAAAGATCGGTTTTGTCCTGCTTGCAACCGAACAGACGATTGAGGACGACATGTTCCGGCTGCGCCCTTCAGGCGTCGGACTTCACTTCACCCGTGCAGCCAACCCTGACAGTATCACAATCGCTTCGCTGAGTGCGCAAGCCGATGATCTGGCCCGTGCAGCGGCAACGCTTCTGCCAGATGGCAGCCTTGATGTGATCTGCTATGGCTGCACCTCGGGAAGTCTGGTCATCGGTGAGGAGAAGGTGTTCGCCGAACTCAACAAAGGCGCGCCCACAGCGACACCGACCACCCTGATCACCGGCGTCATCCGCGCGCTGAAAGCGGTCAAAGCCCGGCGCATCGTCGTCGCCACGCCCTATCTGGACGAAATCAACGAACTGGAGGCCGACTATCTGCGCGCCGCCGGATTTGACGTGCTCGCGATCAAGGGTCTCAACCTTGAAAAAGACAGCGATATGATCCGCGTGCCCCCCGGTTTCATTGCTGAATTTGCCGCTTCACTTGACCGGTCCGATGCAGACGCCGTGTTCATCTCATGTGGCGCATTGCGCACATTGGATATCGTCGGAGAACTTGAAATCCGGCTGGGCAAACCGGTCATCTGCTCCAATCAGGCAATGGGCTGGGACGTTCTGCGCCTGGCAGGAATTCCCGACCGGATAGAGGGTTACGGTACCTTGCTGGAGGCGCACTGACATCATGCCCGCTCCAACTCCGAGCAGCGATGCGAATGCCGTCACAAATGGCCGGCGCCGCACAAATGTCGAAGACATCCAGCAGGAAATCCTCCAGCGTATCTGCTTTCTCGACTACCAGCCGGGCGAACAGTTGAAAGAGGCCGAACTGGCGGCGGAATTCGGTGTCAGCCGCACACCGGTCAGAGACGCGCTCAGCCGCATCAACCATCTGGGTCTGGTGGAAACGCGCAATGGTGTCGGAACCGTTGTCGTTGAGTTGACACAAGAAAGCGTCAAACAGGTCTATGAAATGCGCCTGCATCTCGCCACCCTCATTGGTACAATGACCCCTCTGACCATAGAAGTCCACCACATCAGGCGTGCGCAACACCTCCTCAAACGCGCCCATTGCCTGACCGGTGATTTCGACAGCCGCGACTATGTTCGCCTCAACCACAATCTCAATGACCTGATCGCCGATCTGATCGGCAACGCGGTTCTGCGCTCGTTCTGGAGCCAGACCTATTACCAGACCGCAAGCACCTGGCACCGTGTCGCCAAACGACTTGGTGCCGGTGTTGCCCGATCACTTGTCGATGAACTGACCGATCTGAATACGGCACTTGCTGAGAAAGACCTGACCGCGCTGGGCTATGTTCAAAGGATACATATCGGCTATGGCTATCAGCGCGTGCTGAAAGTGCTGTATCAGTAGCTCAGGCGCTAAAGATGTGCCTTTCTGCGCCGCTCACTCCACCGCTGAAAAGAATGCCCGCACATTGCCTTGCAGCTCAACCTGAAGCTTGAACTGATCCGGCCCTTCCAGAATCTGATACATCACAATCTCCTTGGATCCGGATTGCGGCACCTGCAGGCTCATCATCGCTTTCATGATCGCCGAAAGCTTGCCGGCAAAGCTGTTTGCGGGATATTCCCGCGTGTTGAGATTGGTGAAAACACGCGCAACCGTCGCCCCGGTGGCAAGACCGCCAACAGCAGAGCCGACAACCAGTTCCTCTTTGTAATCGCACCACCAGCCCGAAGGCGTATTGATCAGCCCGCCTTTTTCCACCCGCCCGGTTTTCCAGGTGTATTTCACCCGTCCCTCAATCTCTTCATATTCCGCCGTGGCCGTATTCATCAAACGCTGGAACTTGACGAACCCCTTGAACCGGCAGGATTTATTGACCCATTTATAAGCAAACGCCGATGTATCGCCAGGGAAATGGCTGGGCGGAAACTCCAGCCACCAGCCCTTGGATTTGACCAGCATCCCGCCATTGGTGCCAAATTCCAGCGTCAGCTTGCCAAGCGCGGGAACTATCAGGGTCTGGCTGACCTGCATCTCATCCAGCTGCCACTTCTTGGCAAGGCCACCGGCGATAAGGGTGCCCTCCATATCCTTGTTCATCGAGGTGTTTGCCATCAGAAGAACGATTTTCTGCACATCGTCCATGTCTTCGTCCTTGCACGGCCCCGCGGGCTGGTTGCAGACAAGGCGGAAGCGCTCGCCGGACCATTCCTCGTAGGTATAGGTCTCGCCACCCTTCTTTTTCAGAAAGGCATGCACGACAAATTCAGGGTCGTCGCCAAGATCGCCGAAATGCACATGGAACCATTCTAGCCCGGAGTCGATATTGAGCATGGCATGCTGCCAGGAGAGCTGAGGCAGAACGATCTCGGTCTTGGCCACGCCAATCTCCGGAACCTCGTAAATCTTGTCCTCAGCACCGAAGGCCGGGGTTAGATTCTCGCCGCTATCAGACAGAAGCGGTGAACCGTCGATCATGATAGGCGCCACCGGATCGCGGTTGAACATGCGCTTGGTGAACTCGGCCCATTGCATATCCAGACCCATCTGGCTTGCCACCGACGCGCCGTCCTTGCTCGCAGCATAAGCCGCCATCATTTCGCGAAAGCTGCCGGGGTTTTGCTGCCAGAGATAATAGACGAACAAGGCCGCGAAATGCTGAGCATCGAGCAACCCAACCTCCTGATGGTGGGCCGAGCTGAACAGATAGGCCTCAAAGCGAGAGCGTTTGTGGGTGTTTGGCGTGTTGAAATAATACTCCGCCACCTCAGCCGCCCCTTCGACCAGCCACATATCCTGCGCTGACAGACTGCCGAAATCCACCACGCCAGACCGATATGACAGGTGGTGGAACAACTCGTGCACGATATTGGTTTTAAGATCATCAAGGCTTGAAATGATGTCCGGGTCGATGATGATGGTGAAATTGGCATCGTTATTGGTCATCGCCAGCGGCTCTTCTTCACCGCTCAGCAGGTTGAGCGTCTGATAAAGCGTCAGCTCGGCATCGTTCATCAGCTGGATCGGCACCTTTTGCGGTTCAGGGTTCATTCCGCCGCCGATCTGGCTGAAGAAAATGAACATCTCGCCATAGATCTGGTCGACAAAATCCGCGATCGTCAGGGCGAAAGTCGCGTTTTCCGGTTCAAAGGTGATGATCGCGTGATTGGTTTCAAGCACATCGGCAGCCAAAGGCGCGCTGCTCAAAAGAAACGCGGCAAGGCTGGCTTTAAGGCGTTTGACAAGCGCATACATCAGTTCTCGATCCCGGCAATCCTGGCCCCGTCAGCGGTTTCGGTGATCACGAAAACCGGTCTCGGGGCGGAAGGTTTCTGACCTTCAAAACTCAATTGCAACCTCCCGTCCCCTAGATCCTCGATCACCGGGCGCGTCGGGTCGACCTTGAAGGCCAAGAAAAACGATTTCATCGTGATCATCTGCGCCATCGCTTTGCGGCCGTCGCGCGTGTCGGTGAAATAGGGTTCCAGAATATCGGGATTGCCCAGCAAAGCGGTTGCATCGGGCGCGCCTTCCCCCAGAAGCGTCACAACGAGCGAGCGCACCAGCGCCTCGCCGCTTGACTGATCAGCGCTGATCTCAACAGTTTCAGGCGCGCTGTCATTCGTGATCGGAGCGAGCGAGGCGATCTGCCAGCCATGCCGCCGGTCGCGGGCGAGCGTCACTTTAAAGCGGCGTGTTTCGACCATGGTGCGACGGGGAATATTAACCTCGATTATACCGGTCGGTTTGTCTGGATGCCCCCTGAATTCAATAACATTTATTGTTTTCTCCCGGTCCAGCGTTGCCGCAGCCCACAGCGTCGCGATTGAGCCAAGAGCGTTCAAACAGTCTTTGCGCGCGTCTTCGCGGCAGTCAGAGACCTGCCGCCAATACCCACCACCGCCAATAGCCCAGTGTCGGCCCAATGTCTCGTGCAACCAGGATGCCGGGTCAAGCTGCTCGCTCCTCACTGCTCTTTCTTTCTGTGCTGTCAGCCAATCCAACAGCACGGTTTCCGGTGCTGCATCAACCGGCGTCAGCCGCCGCTGGCTCAGCGCCAGCGCACGTAGCTTCCATTCACCTCTGATCCTGATGAAATCAACCTCGGTTGACCAGTCACTGCCTGGCAATTCGCTGTAGCGCAGACGCATCCGCACCCGCGCCGCATCTTCCGCCAGTTGAACTTCAAGAACCTCACCCTCAATGGCCCCATAAAGCGCTAAATGGGTCAGAACCACGCCTTGCCCCGGCTTGATCTTTTCATTCATCCAGCGCTGATCTTCATCGATCAGGCGCGAAAACTCAGGCGCGACCTCGCGTTTTCCAAGCGCGGCCTGCGCCTTTGCCGCGGCAATGGCCTCGCTCATATAGGCCTGTGCCTGACCGGCCAGATCCTCAGCATAAGCGGCGGGTGTCTGGGCCAAGAGGGCCAGGATCAGGGTGCGTTTAATCATGGCGCACCTCAATCGAATAGGCTGAAAACTCAGGGCGCAGGCTGGGCGACCGGCTTTCGATCAGAATGCGGATAGGCCCGGAAATATCCACCTTAACCGGTTTGTTATTGCCGCGGCCAATCCTCTTGCCACTGCCCTCATCAAAGACAGACAGCCGGTAACGCAGCTTGGGATTTTCAAGCGCCAGCGACACGCTCATCTTGCCAGCGGCATCAGGCGCATGACGCCAGACGTCAACAACATCCTCGCGCCCGATATGCCCGGCACCAACACCCGACGCACCGATCAGCGCCACATCGCCACCTTTCGGATCAGCCCCGGCATCGCCGCTTTCGCCATCGACAAAGGGCAGGAGGGATATCTGAAACAGGCTGTTGGGGGACAGCAGGCGATAATTATCCCCGATGCCAAAGATGAACCCTTTACCCTCGGTATCGGCAAAATAGGCATCAAATGCCGTGCCGGGAATGCCGCTTCCGCGCGCTGCCTGCGCCCTGGTCGGGCTGCCATCGGGGTAAAGGATGTCAATGGTCATCGCGGTCGGTGCAGCAGCATTTTCCCTTGGCCCGTCATCGGTCATCGAAAATTGCCGTGATTGAATAAGCCCCCGGATATGGCCCAGCTGCCCTTCCTCGCTCGCAACCCGGTAATAGCGATAGATGCCGGCCTCAAGCAATTCGCCGACCGTATAGATACCCGGCGGCAGCAGGGTTGCGGTTTCCGGCGTGTCGCCCCCCTTCACCGGGTTTTCACAGCTCGGGGCGATGCGCTCGGTCTTCTCGATCGCGACCTCAACGACTTCTTTCAGCACCCGCGCCAGCGAAGTACTATCGCTTGCGTCAAGATACTCCGTCCCCCCGGACCGCGCCACGGCCTCAAGCTTCTGCCGTTGCTCTGCATCAAGGTCATAGCCAACGACATAGGTCGAAACGTCAACCCCCGCCGCTGACAGGTCTCGTGCCGCCTGAACCGGGTCGCCACCGCAGGTCTCTTCGCCATCTGAGATCAGAACAGCGATGCGGCGCGAGGCCGGAACCGATTGTAGGCTTTCCCCGGCCGCACTAAGCGAGGCCGCCAGAGGGGTATAGCCATATGCCGTCAACGCCCGCGCCGTTTGCGCAATGCGCCGCGCCTGATTCTTGCCAAAAGGCACGATTTCCGCGGTATTCGGGCAGCTCGCCGCGGCGGTTTTTTCAAGCCGCGTGTCAAAGCCATAGGCGCGCAGGCTGGCAACCACATTCGCCCCGTCAATCCCCCTCACCGCCGCCGAAAGCGCTGTCTTGGCGATGGACATCTTGGTTTTGCCGCCCTGTCGCGCCGCCATCGAACCGCTGGCATCCAGGATAAAGGCAATGGCAACCGGATCGGACAGCGGTTCAGCTTCGTCAGGATCCAACCCCTTGGTGTACTCAAGCAAGCCCTTGCTGATGGCGTCAAAAGCGGGGCAACTTTCAGTCCCGGTATCGACATATCGCAACGAACCACCACTGCCACTGTCTGAAAACAGGGGGCCGCTCATGCTGGCCGATGAGGTTTCCCCCCCTTCGCCTTCAAGCGGCGGCAGGTCACCGGGCGGGGTCTTTCCAACCTCAAGACTGCCCCCACTGCCGCCTTCCGGCAGGGCCTCGTCAATCATCGGGCCGCCAAGGCGGGCAAGGTCGCGCGCCTCTTCAATCAGAAAGAAATTCCCGCCCGAGGCAAGGGCAAGCGCGGCAAGCCCGTGCAGACGGTTCGCATCGCCAAGCGCCACCACATCAATCGCGATATCCGGCCCGGTCTGCTCGGCCACCCAAAGCGGATCATCATCGCAACTCGACACGGTATCGGTGAAATAGACAATCCGCCCACCTCCACGCGCCTGCAGATCGGCAACCGCCTGTTCAAGCGCCGCAGTGGGGGCAGACTGATGGCCATCTGCAGCCAGCGACCCGATAAAGCCCTCCAAATCGACAGACCCAAAGGGCGCATCAATCGCCGCACTTGCGCAATCCCGGGCCTTATCGCCGCTCTTCCCGGTCGAGGCCCGGCGCAACGAGACATCGTCGCGCCCGCTCAGCACCGCGTCATGGGCCCGCAGAAGCGCGCCCACCGCCTTGATCTTGGGTGCAGGCGTCAGCGCCCATTTGCCCGGTCGCCCTTCCTGATCATAAATGATGATTGTCGCGACATCGTCAAAGAACAATGGCTCGGCAGTTTGGGCACTTTCAGAAGAAGCAATGAACGAAACTGCGGCAAGCGCTAAAACACCGCCCAACCACCGCGCGGGGATATCAATTAAAAACATGCCCCAGCTTAACTTTGCCCGGCCATATGTCATGGGGAAATTGGCCCGATGGGGCAGATTTTTTGAACTGTTGCAGGAAAGGAAGCCGAGAGACTTCCGTTAATAGATTTGATTTATACGATAATTGAGCATACAAAAAGCTGCAGGCAGGCTATAGGACCCCCCATGAAAACCGCATTTCGGGACGTCAAGGAAGATATCCGCGCCCGGATTATCGACGGTGTCTGGGCCCCGGGCGATCTGGTTCCCAACGAAGTGGATATCGCGGCAGAGTTCAACTGCGCTCGCGCAACCGTCAACCGGGCGATGCGCGAACTGGCCGAAGAAGGGTTGATCGAACGCAAGCGCAAGGCCGGAACACGGGTGCGCATGGCACCGGTGCGTCAGGCGCGCTTCACCATTCCGATCCTGCGCAAAGAAGTGGAATCACGCGGGCAGATCTACCGCTACAGCCTTGTGAGCAGCGCGGTCATGATGGCACCCGACTGGCTCAGGGCGCGGCTCGATCTCAATCCCGCCGATCAGGTTTTGCACCTTACATGCATACACTACGCCGACGGGCATCCTTATCAGTTCGAGGATCGCTGGATCAATCTCGCAGCCCTGCCCAGCGCAAGGGAAACTGATTTCTCGCTGAACGGTCCGACAGAATGGCTGATCGCAACGGTGCCGTTTTCAGATGCCGAAATCAGCTTTTCAGCGACTTCGGCTGATGAGACCCTGGCGCGCCATCTGGGTTGTGCCCTTGCCGATGCCCTTTTCATGGTAGAACGCTCTACCTGGTGGCAGGGTCAGGCCATCACCTTTGTCCGGCTGGTTTTTCAGCGCGGGCACCGGATGACAACCCGCTACTGATCACAAACCATCGCGCAATGCGCCTGCCGCCTTACGATACGCATCGGTAATTTCATCGCGGCGAATATGCCGACCCTGCCTGACCATATGCCGCCCGGCAGCCCAGACATCACTGACCATCCGGCTGTCACCGGCAAAGGCGAAACTGTCCAATATGGTATCACCCCTAAGCCCGGCAAGATTGATATGATCCATATCAAGGGCCATAAGATCCGCCCATTCACCAACCGCCAGGACACCCTTTCCGCGCCCGGCCGCACGGGCCCCACCGGTTGCGATACCGTCAAATATCCGTCGTCCGGTCGACCGTTCAGCATCTGCCAAAGCGGCGCGCGTATGATCGCGCAAGCGCTGGGTCGTGTCCAGCACGCGCATTTCTTCAGCCAATGAAATCAGGATGTTACTATCAGAACCGATGGATATCTGCCCCCCTGCATCCATCCAGCGCACACCGTCGAAAATGCCATCGCCCAGTGACGCCTCGGTGATTGGGCACAGCCCGGCAACTGCCCCGGTTCGCGCCAGAGCAACGGTTTCCTCAGGCGTCATCTGGGTGGCGTGTATCATGCACCATTGCTGATCAAGCGGCAGATTATCAAGCGCCCATTGCACCGGGCGTGCACCCCAGGCCGACAGAACTTCCTCAACCTCAGGGATCTGCTCAGCGATATGAATATGCACCGGCCCCCCAGATGCCAGTTCAGGTGCTGCGCGCAGCTCTGCTGGGGCAACCGCGCGAAGGGAATGCGGGGCAACGCCAAGGTTGGTATCTTCGGGCAGCGCTTTCAGCGTGTCGCGTGCATCAGCGACCAGCCGCGCAAACCGCTCGGGGTCGTTCCCAAACCGCAACTGTCCAGCCCCCAGCGCCCGACCATCACACCCCCCATGCTGGTATTGCACCGGCAAAAGCGTCAGCCCGATGCCGCTGGTTGCGGCTGCGGCGGCAATCCGGTCGGCCATTTCGCTCAACCGATCAAATGGTGTGCCATCCGCCTGATGATGCAGGTAATGAAACTCCACATTCGTCGCAAACCCCGCTTCCAGCATCTCCATCTGCACCAGTGCGGCAATCGCTTCGACCTGTTCGGGCGTGATCTGATCGAGAAACCGGTACATCAGGCTGCGCCATGTCCAGAAGCTGTCGGTTGGGTTCTTTCCCCGATGCTCCGTCAGCCCGGCCATTGCACGCTGAAAGGCGTGGCTGTGGCTGTTTGCCGGGGCAGGGACCAGAACATCGTATTGGCTGCCCTCGGGCGGGGCATCGGTCGCAACTTCAGCGATGCGCCCATCCGCACCGATCTTCATGCGGACATTCTGCTCCCAACCGGTGGAGGTCAGCCCCTGTTCGGCCCAAAGCGTGGTCATGTGCTTCTTTCCTTGACAAGTCAATATGTGCAGACATAAAGCATATTAAACCACCCGAAACAAGAGTCGAGTCGCCATGCTTTTGACCAAAGTCACGATAGCCACAATGACCGGTCCGTCGGCATATGGATTGCTCGAAGACGGGGCCATTGCTCTTTGCGGGGACCGCATTGTCTGGGTGGGGCCTCTGAACGATCTGCCGGCGAATTATGCGTCGCTTGAACAAAAGGATTTTGGCCACCGGCTCGTCACGCCCGGCCTGATCGACTGCCACACCCATATCGTCTTTGGCGGTAACCGGGCGCGCGAGTTTGAGATGCGGCTCAAAGGGGCTTCTTATGAAGAGATCGCGCGTGCGGGTGGGGGCATCGTTTCCACAGTCAGGGCAACAAGGGAAGCCAGCGAAAACGAACTTCTGGCCGATGCCCTCTTGCGGGTCGATGCGCTGATCGCCGAGGGCGTCAGCCTGATCGAAGTGAAATCCGGTTATGGGCTAGATCAGGAAACCGAGCTGCGCATGCTGCGCGCAGCGCGGCGGATCGCCGGGGAAAGGCCGATCGATGTGCGCACCAGTTTCCTGGGGGCGCACGCTTTGCCGCCGGAATACGCCGACCGTCACGACGCCTATCTCGCTGAGGTCTGCATCCCCGCCCTGCGCGCTGCCCATCAGGAAGGTCTGGTTGATGCGGTCGATGGTTTCTGTGAAGGCATCGCCTTTCAGCCAGAACATATCGCCCGTGTCTTTGATGTTGCCCGTGAACTGGGGCTGCCGGTCAAGCTCCATGCCGAACAGCTTAGCAATCTCGGTGGGGCCAGACTGGCAGCCAGCTATGGCGCAATGTCAGCGGATCACATTGAATATATTGATGAAAGTGGCGTAAAAGCCATGGCCGATGCCGGCACCGTGGCGGTGATCCTTCCCGGTGCGTTCTATACTCTCAGGGAAACGCAGGCACCTCCGATAGATATGTTTCGCCAGCAGGGCGTTCCAATGGCGCTGGCTACCGATGCCAATCCCGGCTCCTCACCTCTGACCTCACTTCTTCTGACCATGAACATGGGCTCAACACTCTTTCGCATGACCCCGGAAGAGGCGCTGGCCGGAGTCACAAGCAACGCGGCACGCGCGCTCAGGCTTGATGACCGCGGCACAATAGCGCCAGGAAAAAGCGCCGATCTGGCGATCTGGAATGTCGAACACCCCGCCGAACTGGCCTACCGGATCGGCTTCAACCCGCTTCACAAACGCATTTTCGGGGGGAATTGATGGGCACGCTTCAGCTGACACCCGGCACCGTGACCCTTGCTGAGCTGGCCGAGGTCTACTGGAACCAGACGCCGGTTATGCTCAACCCATCCTGCCGCCCGGATGTCGAAAGAGCTGCCCGGCGGATTGCCGCTGCCGCAGCAGACGATGCGCCAATCTATGGTGTGAACACCGGATTTGGTAAACTCGCCTCGATCAAAATCGCAAGGGAAGACACTGCGACACTGCAACGCAACCTCATCCTGTCCCATTGCTGTGGCGTTGGCCAACCTATCTGCACACGCATGGCGCGGTTGGTTATGAGCCTGAAATTATTGAGCTTTGGCCGTGGTGCCTCAGGCGTTCGCTGGGAGTATGTCACGCTGCTGGAAGAGATGCTGGCGCGCGGTGTGACCCCTTTGATCCCGGCACAAGGTTCGGTCGGGGCTTCGGGTGATCTCGCTCCTCTGGCGCACATGACGGCGGTGGTGATCGGCGAAGGCGAAGCTGAATATCAGGGCGTGGTTCTACCTGGTCACGAGGCCCTGAGCCGCGCCGGTCTGACACCACTCTCCCTTGGCGCCAAGGAGGGGCTCGCCTTCATCAACGGCACCCAGTTCTCCACCGCTTTCGCCCTGGCCGGGCTTTTTGAAGCCTGGCGCGCCGCGCAAAACGCGCTGGTGATCTCGTCAATGTCGACCGATGCGATCATGGGCTCCACCGCGCCACTGCAGCCGGAAGTCCACGCATTACGTGGCCAGCGCGGTCAGATCGAAGCCGCGGCGACAATGCGCCAAATTCTGAAGGGCTCGGTCATCCGCGAAAGCCACCGCAACGGTGACAGCCGGGTGCAGGATCCCTATTGCATCCGCTGCCAGCCGCAGGTGACGGGGGCGGCCATGGACGTGATGCGACAGGCCGCGACCACGCTTGAGATTGAAGCCAATGCCGCCACCGATAACCCTCTGGTATTGTCCGGGGTCGACATGATCGTATCCGGCGGCAATTTTCACGCCGAACCCGTTGGGTTTGCTGCCGACATGATCGCACTGGCGGTCTCGGAAATAGGCGCCATCAGCCAGCGCCGCATCGCCCTGATGGTGGATCCGGCACTAAGCTTCGATTTGCCACCGTTCCTGACACCCGATCCGGGGCTCAACTCCGGCCTGATGATCGCCGAGGTAACTACGGCTGCATTGATGAGTGAAAACAAGCATTTAGCTAACCCCTGCGTCACTGATTCAACCCCCACCAGTGCCAATCAGGAAGACCATGTCAGCATGGCCGCCCATGGTGCGCGGCGACTTGGCAGAATGGTGACAAACCTCAACCACATTCTCGGGGTTGAGGTAATGTGCGCTGCACAAGGTATCGAGTTTCGCGTGCCACTTGAAACTTCTGATCCCCTGCAATTGGTGCTGCACGAACTGCGTCAGAGCATCGACACAATTGGTGCCGACCGATACCTCGCCCCCGATCTGGAAGAGGCGGCGCGTCTTGTCAGTTCAGCCGCGCTGACCAAGGCCAGCGGTGTGGCCCTGCCGGAGCTGGCAGCATGAATGTGTTCAGCGTCACAAGAGGCGACAGCGCGATTGTTCTGGGCCAACCCCATGGCGGTACACATGTGCCAAACGAGATTTTCGCCCGCCTGAACAAACGCGGGCAGGGGCTAGACGATACCGACTGGCACATCAACCGGCTCTATGACGCTCTCCTGCCCGGGGCCACGGTGGTGCAGTCAAATATCCACCGCTACGTGATCGACGCCAACCGCGACCCGGCGGGCGTTTCGCTTTATCCCGGCCAGAACACCACGTCGCTTTGCCCGGTGACCGATTTTGAAGGCGAAGCGATCTGGCAGGAAGGGCAGGCACCGTCGCCTGACGAAATCCTCAGCCGCCGCGCGGCCTATCATGCGCCCTATCACAAGGCACTTGCAGAGGAACTGGAGCGCGTCAAATCCCGCCACGGCGTTGCGGTGCTTTACGACTGCCATTCGATCCGCTCGGAAATTCCTTTTCTGTTTGACGGCCTGCTGCCAGTCTTTTCCATCGGCAGCAACAATGGCGAGACCTGTTCGGCAGCGATCGAACGCCTGACGAGTGAAACCTGCACCGCTGCCAAAGGCTTTGACACGGTCGTGAACGGTCGTTTCAAAGGCGGCTTGTCAACGCGCCACTATGGCCACCCCGAAACTGGCATCCACGCCATACAAATGGAACTCGCCCAACGTGCCTATATGGACGAGGCCACCCCATGGGGGTACAGGCAGGACCGGGCCGACCTTTTACGCATTGTGTTGCGCCAAATACTGGTCGGGATCGAAGAACTGGCGATGTCACGGAGACTTCAATGCTGAGCGAACAACAGATCGAAACATTCCAGACAACCGGCGTTGTCTTGCTGAAAGGTGCATTTACCGGCTACGTCGAGGCCGCGCGCAAAGCTATCGAGGAAAACAAAGCCAACCCGAGCTGGCGCGAACGCACCTATCGCCCGGATGATGGGGGTCAGGCGTTCTTTCAGGACTACGTGGTCTGGAATCAATTTGATGGCTATCGCGCGCTGGTAAAAGATTCGCCCATGGCGGAACTGGCGGCCAAGCTGATGAAATCCAAAACGGCGCGTATTTTCCACGACCACATTCTGGTCAAGGAACCCGGCAATTCCGTTGTGACGCCCTGGCATCAGGACGGGCCTTACTATCTTGTCGATGGCCAGCAGAGCGTCAGCTTCTGGGTGCCTCTTGACGCTGTGCCACGTGAACGCTCCATCGAATACGTGGCGGGCTCCCATCTCTGGGGCAAGGATTTCAAACCCATGCGGTTTGATGGAACTGAATTGTTCAAAGGCGATGCCGCCGAGGTTGCGCCCGATATCGATGCCAATCGCGACGCCTTTGAAATTCTGGGTTGGGAAATGGAACCGGGCGATGCCGTTGCCTTCAATTACCGCACCCTGCATGGGGCACCGGCCAACGCCTCGTCCAGCCGGCGCCGGGTGATTTCTTTGCGCTGGGTAGGGGATGATGCAGTATTTGCAGAGCGTTCCGGGCCAACATCTCCGGCTTTCCCCGATTTGGAGTACACCGCCGGGCAACCCTTCGGCGGCCACGATTTCCCCGTCCTTTACCCCTAGAGCTGAACGATGACCGATCCCAGAAAAAACACCCGCGACGTCTACCCGCCCACCGGGCCCGAAATCACTGCCAAAAGCTGGCTGACCGAAGCACCGATGCGAATGCTGATGAACAACCTGCATCCGGATGTCGCAGAAAATCCGCACGAACTGGTGGTCTATGGCGGCATCGGTCGCGCAGCCCGCACCTGGCAGGATTTTGACCGGATTGTCGCCGGGCTGAAGGATCTGGAAGCCGATGAAACGCTGGTGGTTCAGTCGGGCAAACCGGTCGCCATCGTCAAAACCCATACCGATGCACCACGCGTGCTCATCGCCAATTCCAATATCGTGCCCCATTGGGCCAACTGGGATCATTTCAACGAGCTCGATAAAAAGGGGTTGATGATGTATGGCCAGATGACCGCCGGGTCATGGATATACATCGGCACACAAGGAATCGTGCAAGGCACCTACGAGACTTTCGCCGAAGCCGGGCGTCAGCATTATGACGGTGATCTCACCGGCAAATGGATCCTCACCGGCGGTCTTGGTGGCATGGGCGGGGCGCAGCCCCTGGCTGCTGTCTTTGCCGGGGCCTGTTGCCTTGCAGTCGAATGCAACCCAGACAGCATCGATTTCCGCCTGCGCACGAAATACCTCGATGAAAAGGCCGAAACGCTTGATGAGGCGCTGGCTATGATCGAACGCTGGACCAGGGCGGGTGAAGCGAAATCGGTCGGCCTTCTGGGTAATGCGGCTGACATCTTCCCAGAGATTTACCGGCGTGGCGTGCGCCCTGACATCGTCACGGATCAGACTTCGGCCCATGATCCGATCAACGGCTATCTGCCGCAGGGCTGGACGATGGGGCAATGGCGCGAGAAGCGAGAGAACGACCCGAAAGCGGTTGAAAAAGCGGCGCGCGCCTCGATGAAAACCCATGTGGCCGCAATGGTAGACTTCTGGAATGATGGCGTGCCGACACTGGATTATGGCAATAATATCAGGCAGGTAGCGCTTGAGGAAGGTCTTGAAAACGCCTTTGCCTTCCCGGGTTTCGTGCCCGCTTATATCCGGCCCTTGTTCTGTAAGGGTATCGGCCCGTTCCGCTGGTGCGCCCTGTCGGGCGATCCCGAGGATATCTACAAGACCGACCGGAAAATGAAGGAGCTGTTTCCCGAAAACACCCATCTGCACAACTGGCTCGACATGGCACGGGAGCGCATTGCCTTTCAGGGCCTGCCTGCGCGCATCTGCTGGATCGGGCTGGGGGACAGGCACCGCGCCGGGCTGGCGTTTAATGAAATGGTGGCCAGTGGCGAGCTGAAAGCCCCGGTGGTGATCGGGCGCGATCATCTTGACGCTGGCTCTGTGGCCTCGCCCAATCGCGAGACCGAAGCCATGCGCGACGGTTCTGACGCGGTCTCCGACTGGCCGCTGTTGAATGCACTGGTCAACACAGCCTCGGGTGCGACATGGGTCAGTCTGCATCACGGCGGCGGGGTCGGCATGGGTTTTTCCCAGCACGCGGGCGTGGTGATCTGTGCCGACGGCACGCCGGAAGCGGCCAAACGGCTTGAACGCGTCCTCTGGAACGATCCCGCCAGTGGCGTCTGGAGGCACGCCGATGCGGGCTATGACATCGCCATAGACTGCGCAAAGGAACACGGTCTGCGTTTGCCGGGAATTCTGGGGAATTGAGGTAGCGCTTTGGGGTGTAAACTGCGCCCTATACAAACTCACCCGGGCCGGGAATCAAGGCGCACCGCGCCGCCCGGCCAGCGCCCGACCGCCCCTATGGGCGGGCGCTTTTGCAACCTCAGCGGCCAACTGGGTCGTCGGAGATGACGCGAACATAAACTGCTATACAAAAAAGTCATAGCGCCCACCCGCGGTCGGGCTCTGGCCTCTGTTTCGCGTCAAATCATTGCCCGCTCGATGATTGCATCAAAATCCTGACTTTCCGACAATGTCCCGAACGAGCCACTGAACTGGTTGCCAAGCCTGGAAGAGCAAAACGCCTCGGCGACAAAGGGTGGGGCGTCTTTGACCAGCAGCGCCCCCTGCAGGCACAGCGCCATCTGCTCGGTGATCAGCCGTGCCCTCAACTCGAAATTTTCAGGCCGGTCAAGCTCAGCCTTCAGCCGCAGGATTGCCGCATCAAGTCGGCTGTCAGCCCCCAGCGCCTTGTCAAGTTCCGCCAACAGCGCCGGGATGGCGGCAGCTTCCCGGCTCATGGCGCGCAGAACGTCAAGGCACATGATATTGCCCGAGCCTTCCCAGATCGAGTTGACGGGCGCCTCGCGGTAAAGCCGTGGCATGATCGTATCTTCGATATATCCCGGCCCGCCATGGCACTCCAGAGCCTCGAAAATCTGCATCGGCGCACGCTTGCAGTTCCAGTATTTGGCAATCGCCGTTCCCATACGCGCCAGTGCTGCTTCGCTTTCGTCACTTTCCTCGTGATCCATCGCCCGCGCCACGCGCAGACCCAGCGCCAAAGCGCCTTCGGTCTCTATCGCCAGATCGGCCAGCACATTGCGCATCAGCGGCTGATGCACCAGCCGTTTCTGAAAGGCACTGCGGTGGCTTGTATGGTGCAGCGCCTGCACCAGCGCCTGCCGCATTAGCCCGGCCGAAGACATTGCGCAATAGATCCGGTTCCCCTGCACCATATCGATAATCGTACGCACGCCGCGCCCCTCTTCGCCCACCATCACCCCGTAAGTGTCCAGAAACTCCATCTCGGTCGAGGCGTTGGAGCGGTTGCCAAGCTTGTCCTTGATGTGCAGAAGATAAAGCGCGTTACGGCTGCCATCAGGGCGCCAACGCGGCACCAGAAAACACGAAAGTCCGACATCGGTATAGGCCAGCACCAGAAACGCATCACACATCGGAGCCGAGCAGAAAAACTTGTGCCCGGTGAGCAGATATTCCGCCGCTATGCCAGTAGCCGTGCCCAGCGGAACAGCCCGGGTCGAATTGGCGCGCACGTCCGAGCCGCCCTGCTTTTCGGTCATGAACATACCGATGGTGGCCCCGGTCTTTTCCGATGCCGGAATATCGCGCTTGTCATAAGAGGTTGAAAGCACCCGCGGCAACCATTCCTCGGCCACAACCGGCGTGCTTTTCAGCGCCGGGATCACCGAATAGGTCATTGCCATCGGGCACATCACGCCCCCTTCGGGCTGGCTGAACATGTAGGTCATGGCCGCATGGCCAACCTGCGCCCCCGGACCGGCGTGGTTCCATGCGAAACTCGGTGCCTCGTTCTCGATCGCCAGCTTCATCAGGTCGTGATAGGCGGGATGAAATTCAACCTGATTGATCCGCATCCCATAGCGGTCAAAGGGTTTCAGCTCCGGCGTGAACCTGTTGGCCTGATCCGCCAGATCAAAAACCTCGGCCCGCCCGACATCACGGCCAAACTGCGCCAGTTTTTCCCGCGCCCAGCCGCCGCCCTGTGATTTGACCCATTCCTGCAAGGCGATATCGCCCCCCCAGAGATCCTGATCGCCAAGATGAGGCGGCATGTTGGTGACATCATGGGTCGGCAGTTCGGCAGTTGGATTTCTGGGGATCATGGAATAACTCCTTTCATCCGGCACTGCGATTTTATGCCATGTCGCTGTTCGGGCAAGTCTTTCGTTGGGTCAAAGCATTAAAAGTGCGGGGATGCTAGGGTTGGGCAGCGCAAGTTCAAACCAAATCGCGATCCCGGTTCATCCAGAAATATATCTTTTCCAGAAAAGAAAATATATTGGGACAGATATACCGCACCTACGCCAAAACCCGAAACCTCTCATGGGTTATGACGCGGAAG
>CAZMNO010000016.1:0-67644 GCA_964567685.1 uncultured Rhodobacter sp.
AGCGAGGCCCCGCGTCAACCCTTCAAATTCGGCTTTCCCATGACTCCGAGTATATAAGAAAAAAATTTGGGCGCTGAAACATTTTTGCCGTAGCAGGCCATGAGTTTTTGCATTAGGCCCACCTGGTCTTGTTGAAAATTAAGCGGTCCTTGCCCCCCTCCCCCCACAAATGCTCTAATAAGGGCCAACTCAAAAACAAGAATCAAAGGCCGAGCATGAGCCCGAACGACCTTCTTTCTGCTGACACCAGCCAGCAAGCCTATACCGCCGACGATATCGAGGTGCTGGAGGGGCTGGAGCCTGTGCGCAAGCGCCCCGGCATGTATATCGGCGGCACCGATGAACGTGCGCTGCACCATCTGGTGGCCGAGGGAGGTCGCGGTGATTATACCCATGCTTCGTTTCCTTGGTATTTTTTGTCTTTCGGCCTGATCACGAGGTTCTGAACTTAATGTGCCGGTAGAGCGAAATTGCTCGCATTCAGCCGAAATCTGGTGAATCTATTTTGTCCGAAAAAGTTGTGTCAAAGCGCGCCTACTTATCTATGAGTAACAAATTCAAGTTTGGGTTGTCTATCGTCGAGACCCAAATACCAATTTTTTTGATGGCCAATAATTAGACGCCGTCAAGAGGCCCCTTTTGGGCGCCCGATCTCCCCAGTGGACAGCGGTGGGCAAAGCTTAGTGTCTGCCGTTAACGATAAATCCGATACTGAGAATTGCAGGGTAGGTAGAGCTGCTATTTCTGCTATTTCTGCTATTTGGAACACGACCATCAACGCGAACTAGCAGGATTAGCAGGAAAAGCAGTGTATGGGCGGCACATTGAAGAACGCTCATTTTTTATTCCTCACCACGCGATAAGCCACCGTTCTGGGCCTACAACGAACTTTCGTACCCTCGGGAAGAGCGACAACCCAGCCGTGGCCCTTCAGAATTGACAGTGCCTGTTTCGCTTTTGCGGTTTCTCTCAGCGCATATGGCCCGTTCTGCACAACGTCACTTGGTAAGACCTCTGGCTCGCTCCAGACTTCAACTAACCACTTGCGCAACTTTTCAGCCTGTTCCGTCTTTTCAGAAATTACCGCCGCCTCGGCCAAGCGTACCGCTTCGGAAAGATAGAATCGCGCCAAGGTTATACCCGACGCCATTGCTTCTGCCGACACCTCGACAGCGTATTGGTCTTCCCAAAGCGTCAACACCGCTGCAATCCTCACTGCCTGCTCAGCGCTTTTACTGGCATGGGCTGTGACCGCAGACAGTTTTCCGCCCGGTCGCTGAGCCAGTTCTGTTTCTTCATAATATGACCAGTGCAATTCATTCGCACTTTTGGTCAGCGTCAGGCAGCGAGGTTCAAGTTGGTTGACCCTCCCTTCTTTCATCGGCAGCTCTGAACGAAGAATCGCCACGAGATTCGCGTTAAATTCCTTCAGAGTTGCATCACTTTTCGGGTCAGAACCACGCCGTGTGCGAAAACCGATATTACTTTGTGGTTCCGTTATAAGAAAGCGTGCAAGAAAGCCTTGACCATTGGCTATGGGATCTGCCAGCAGCGGGCGTACAGCGATGGGCTGGGCCATCATATGTGCCGCAAGTCTTCGCCCATACATCGTGCTGGCCCCATCGCCAGCGCGGGTGCGATTAATGGGGCTACCATCCCACAGACTCGATAGGCCAGAACAAGTTTTCAGCTTGTTGTCAGTATTCATGGCGTGACCACCAAAAAAGCTGCCACCCTCGTCAGTGAACAAGCCCAATGCCGGATTGCCGGTTGCGTACAGTTTTATCAAACCCTCAATTGTCGGGTCGGTAGCGGTGCGATTGGGATTGAGCGGCGCTTCGGGCGCGGACGGCATGGCATCGAGGTCTGCGAGTGCACCTGTGGCCTTTTCTCCTACACCAGATGCCTCCTTGATCAGCCGCGATTGCTTGGCTTCCCACAGCTTTCTAGCAGCATCATGATCTGCAAATTGGGATCGGTAGGTTTGCGCCGCATCAGCTTCAAATCCGCGTAGACCGGCCATTAAGAGCCGATCACAGCCGCTCTTGCGCTCGCCCGATACCGCAATTGTCAGACAGAACAGCGAGGCCGGTACTTCGCCGCCCGGCGTCTGAACATTCGCAAAGCCCTGAACGGCCAACGACACAACCGACAATGCGCTCTGCGCCGCGATAGCAATCGGCGCCTGCGTCTTGTCATGAACAGCCTCAACGGCTTCTCTCAACGGCCCCAGAGCCTCCACAGGGTATTCTTCGCCTTCAGGAATGGGCCGCATCAGCAATTGGGGTTCTTCTGCCTCAAAATGCTCCATTGGCGGGGGCAATGAATCTTTCATGCTGCCACCTCCTTTGCCACTAGAACATCATTCCAGTCCCTGCCATCAGGCGCAGGCCGCAGATACACACTCCAGCCCAATTTATGGGCTCTGGCCGCCAGAGTATTTCCCGCCTCACGACCCGCTTCATCTCCGTCGGTTGCAACAATTAGCCGGTGTGGTTCTCCGAGATTGCCGACAGACAAACCAGAGACATTGTAGATCATGGTGACTTCATTGAAATCATCATTGACGAGGGCAAGACAGACGCAGCTAGGCGCTCTCTATTCCTTGTTGAAGAGGGTGACATAGCAGCCATGAGAAAGGCGCTGGAAGCCGCTCAGGGACACGACAGGTTGCTGCATAGGGTTTCACTTGGGGGATACAATAGACGCCCCTCGCACACACTGAGCAAAGCCCTACAAAAGCAGAGGAAGAAGATTGATGATCATCAACACTTCGACGCTCACAGCTTTAGAAGAAATGTTGTCTCGACGCTGGTGAACCTAGACGTACCCGTTCATGTACGGAACTTGATGGTTGGTCATTCAAATGGGAATGACATTGGTGTGTCGGTTTATGCGAAGAGGGCTGACCTTAGTGCGCTCATGGTGGACACGAGTAGGGCGCTGAGTGATGCTTTGGGCGGGGGCTTGTCGTAGTACAGAGGTAGTAGGGGGAGGGGCAACGTGGTGTTTGTTGACCCCTCTCAAATCACTTCATTTGATAAATCCAAGAGCCTGTTGCTCGGACCTTCTCGTAAAACTCTTTGTCATACACTGCGGCTTCAACGAAGTTTTTGGCCGTACCTGATTTGTTGGCTCTCCATATCATCCTCATTCCGAAGAAGCCTGCAATGAACCACGCCCAGTGGTGTGTGAAGCTGAAGTAAATTGAAGCAGCGAAGACACCCACACCCGGCAAGCACATGCTGAGGCTACAACGGGCAACTGAAGCATCAGCTGTTGACCAGCGGCTTTCTGTCTCTTCGTCATCTGTTCTTTTGTCTGAGGCCGTCGCGATTTATCTGCAGCTGAAGGGCAAGGGCCGCCCTGTGACCTTCCACCGGGCCGCTGAGAGGGCCTGCGGCTACGTGATCGACGCCTGTGGAGACAAACACCTCGACACTTACACCAAAGCCGATGCCAATGCCTTCCGCGACGCCTTGATTGCTCGTGGTCTCGCTGGAAGCAGCATGACGCGGGTCTTCGGCACCGTCCGGGCTGTGACGAACTTCGCGGCAAGTGAACAGGGCCTCATGCACCTACAGCGGTTCACGGCTGCAGCGACGACCATGGATCAGCTGCAGCAACAGCAATGTGAGTGCGCTTCCGGGAACCGCACAGCAGCTCCGAGCCGGTCACCGTAGACCATACCGTAGACCAGCTGGTGCCTGTTGACGAACAACCCCGACCTCGGATAGCCCTTGTTTTGCTGGAGCTACCAGCTGAAGTGACGCCTGCAGCGGGAACACAAGTCGAAAGACAAACCGTGTGGGGGCACCATTTATACTGATGACACGGCTGAGGCGCGTTTCTTTGGTTTTGGCGACCCGCATTGATCTGAACCGGTTGCCGATCAAATCCACCCCCGGGATCAGTTCAGTCAACCCGCCTGTTGCAAAATTCCATCAAGCGGCGCACGCTCCGTTTACCTTATTGAAGCTCTATGCATGACTTCTTTTTCTTGCGCCAACTGTCGATATCGAAGAGATCGTAGTCAGTCTATGGCACCGCGTTAAACCGCTGAACGATATTGAGGAGGCCTTCCCATGAAGGTAGGGGACAGTCACTACCGGTCGATCTGGTACGATTTTGACGCGCAGGAAGTGAAGATCATCGATCAGCGCTGGCTGCCGCATGAATTTCGTGTCGTAACCCTCGATACGCTCGTGGATTTTGCCACGGCCATTCGCGACATGTGGGTGCGGGGAGCACCTCTCATCGGGGCAACTGCGGCATATGGGATGGCGCTGCAAATGGCGCGGGATTCAAGCGACAGGTCGATCAATGAGAGCTGGGATCTGTTGCACGAAACACGCCCTACGGCCATCAACCTGCGTTGGGCGCTTGATCGATGTCGCGAATTTCTGGTGCCTTTGCCGAACAGCGAAAGGGCTGATGCGGCGCTGTCGCTTGCCCATGAAATCGCTGACGAGGATGTTGAGACCAACCGCAATATCGGTCTCAACGGGCTTGAGATCATTAAAAAGATCGCTGCGAAGAAACCTCAAGGCGAGCCTGTGCGCCTGCTGACGCATTGCAATGCCGGCTGGTTGGCCACGGTTGACTGGGGCACCGCCACAAGTCCGATGTACCACGCTTATGAGGCGGGCATTCCGATCCATGTCTGGGTGGATGAAACGCGCCCGCGCAATCAGGGCGCGCTGACCGCCTGGGAGCTTGGCTGCCAGCAGATCAGCCATCAGTATGTCGTCGACAATGCCGGTGGCCATCTGATGCAGCACGGCCTGGTCGATCTGGTCATCGTCGGGACCGATCGCACGACGGCACATGGTGATGTCTGCAACAAGATCGGCACCTATCTGAAAGCGCTGGCAGCGCATGACAATAACGTACCCTTCTATGTCGCCCTGCCATCCCCGACCATTGACTGGTCCGTAGGGGACGGGGTGGTGGAAATTCCGATTGAGGAACGGTCAGCACGTGAAATCACCCATATCTGGGGCCGCGATGACAAAGGTGCGATCAGCGAGGTGCAGGCGGCGCCGGATGGAACCCCAGGCGGCAATCCGGCATTTGACGTAACACCACGCCGCCTTGTCACCGGGCTCATCACGGAACGCGGCGTTGCTGAGGCGTCGCCTGAGGGCTTGGCGGCGATGTTTCCGGAATTTGCAGGGAAAGCGACGAAATGATCGAGAATTGGTATGATGAGGTCGAGGCGGAAAAACGGGCGCAGGCGGCAGGTGATAATCCGGCCGATCAGGAACTGGCTCGGCGGGTCTATACAAGTCAGCTGATCGGGCAGAACCCTGATCTGGTGATGCATGGTGGCGGCAATACTTCGGTCAAACTGAAACGCCAGAACCTTTTTGGAGAGGTCGAGGACGTCTTGCACGTCAAGGGCTCAGGCTGGGATCTTGACGTGATTGAAGCGCCGGGTCTGCCCGCTGTACGTCTTGATCCATTGTTGCGATTGCGTGAACTTGACCGGCTAAGTGACGAAGATATGGTCAATTTTCAGCGCAGCAATTTGCTGGACAGCACCGCCCCAAATCCCTCGGTCGAAACGCTTCTGCACGCCTTTCTGCCGCATAAATATGTCGACCACACCCATGCCACTCCGTTTCTGGTGCTGGCGAATCTTCCTAATGCCGAAGCGGTATGCCGCGAGATATTCGGTGACCGGCTTGGCATCGTTCCCTACATCATGCCGGGCTTTGGTCTGGCGAAAAAGGCTGCCGAGGTTTTTGAGCGTGATCCATCGGTTGAGGGGCTATTGCTTCTCAATCACGGGCATTTCTCTTTTGGAGCCACGGAAAGAGAAAGCTATGACAGGATCGTCACGCATAGCAATGAGGTCGCCGTATATTTTGGCATTGCAAGGCAGACGTCGCTGAAAACCCGCAAACCGGTGGCCGAGTCCTCAATCCTGCCCACATTGCGCGGCGTCATCGCAGAGGCACGCGGCGCTGATGATGCGCCGATGCCGGTCATGGATTTGCGCAATGGCGATGATGTGATGGGGTTCCTGGAGCGAAAGGATGTTGCAGAGCTTTCAAAACTCGGGCTTGCAGCACCCGATCATGTTATCCGCATCAAGGGCCACCCGTTGCTGCTGCCCAAATCGATCTGGTCAGTGGGCAGGGAGGCAATTGCCGCATCCGTGAAAGCCTATGAAGCGGAATACAGCACTTATTTCAACAGGCAGGCCCCGAATGCAACGGAGCCTAAAACCCAGCTGACGCCTGATCCAAAAGTCGCATGGATCGAAGGTGTTGGCATTGTCGGGATGGGCACAAACGCCAAAGCAGCATCTATTGCCGCCGATCTTGCCGAACAAAATCTGCGCGTGCGCGCGGTTGGCAAAGATAGCGGGGGATTTTGCCCGATCAGCGAGCAGGATCTGTTTGAGATTGAGTACTGGTCGCTGGAACAGGCCAAACTCGGAAAAGCCAAACCGCAAGCGCTGGAGGGACGTATCGTCATGATTACCGGCGGTGCCGGGACAATCGGGATTGCAACGGCAGAGGCGTTTGCCGCCAAAGGCGCGCATTGCCTGCTGGTTGATAGGGATCAGGCCGGGCTGGATGCAGCGCTGGAATGTCTAGATAGCCTTCACGCTGGTTTTGCCTGCGATATTACCAAAACAGGTGCCGCCAAAGATGCAATGAACGCGGCCATTCAAGTCTTTGGCGGTTTGGATATACTAGTTTCAAATGCAGGTGCAGCGACGGCAGGGGCGCTTCTGGAACTTGAGGACGACGTGCTGAGGCAGGCGTTTGAGCTCAATTTCTTTGCCCATAAGGAATTTGCCACCGAGGCGGCGCGGCTGATGCGATTGCAGAACCGCCCAGGGCAAATCCTGTTCAACATTTCCAAACAGGCGGTCAATCCCGGCAAGAACTTTGGCGCTTATGGCCTGCCCAAAGCGACAACTCTGTTTCTGATGCGCCAACTGGCGTTGGAGCTTGGTGAGAATGGCATTCGCGTCAATGGGGTCAATGCAGATCGCATCCGTTCCGGGCTGCTGTCGGATGATTTCATCGCCGAGCGTTCCAAAGCGCGAGGGGTGGATGAAGAAACCTATATGGCCGGCAACCTTCTGGGGCGCGAAGTCAAAGCTTCGCATGTGGCTGCGGCTTTTGTGGCCTTGGCAGAGTCAGAGCGAACGACTGCCCATGTGATGACGGTGGATGGTGGTAATATCGAGGCGGCTCTGCGCTAGGGTAGGCGCGCGCACCCCTTTCATCTGCCTCTGATATATCTTGAGGGTGCATAAGGCTGCATATCAAAGTTCGGGCGTTTGCCGGATATCAGATCGGCCACGATGCGCCCGGTCTTCGGCCCGCCTGTCAGCCCGATATGCTGATGCCCGAAGGCGGTGAAAACGCCGGTTGACCCAACCTCACCGATCATCGGCAGGCTGTCCGTCAGGGTAGGGCGGAAACCCAGCCATTCCTCCTCGCTCTCCGCTGTCATATGGGGGAAGACCTGACCCACCTTTTTGCGCAAAAATTTAAGAGGTGATTTGGAGTGTTTTTCACTCAAACCACCAAACTCAACCGTTCCAGCACAGCGCAACCCCTGATCCATCGGCGTGGCGACAAACTTGCCGGTGGTCAGCATCACAGGGTTGTTTGGCAGCTGACTCGGGCTCTTGAAAACGATGTGATACCCGCGTTCTGTTTCCAGCGGTATATTGAGCCCGAGTTTTTGCATGAGCGGCTTGGACCAGACTCCGGCGGCCAGAACCGCATGGCTGCACTCGAACCGCCCCTGACTGGTGTCGACCGCCGAGACACGCCCGCCTGACAGGTCAAAATCCTTGACCTCCGCATTGATAAACCTGCCGCCCATTTCTTCCAGTAACTGTACGAGCTCTTTAACGTAACTCGCTGGATTTAATATGAAACCGTGGTTCTTGTTGACCGCAAGCAGCCCGATATCGGGGCTAAGAATCGGTTCCTTTTCCCGAACCGCTTGCCCCTCAATCAGTTCTGGCACAAACCCGGCCTCGCGGCGAAGTTCCCAGGAATAGGCGTCCTTGCCAAAGGCTTTGCGGTCTTTATAGGCAAAGCTGTATTCACATTCCTGCACCCATTTGGCGGCGGGGGTTCCGGCAGTCAGGGCCTGATGCTGCTCAAGACTGTCGCCAATGACCGTCGTCAGCCCCTTGGCAATGCGACGGGTGTCCTTGTCATTGGCGTGCGAGAGATAGCGCATCAGCCACGGCATTAATTTTGGCGCATAGCTCCAGCGCATGAACAGCGGAAAGTTTGGATCGGCGAGATATTTCGGCCCCTTAAGCAGCGTTCCGGGCACCGTCACGGGAACAATCGCACAGCTCGCCAGCAGACAGGCATTGCCAAAAGACGCGCCCATCCCGGGCTGGCCCTTGTCGAGCAGAATAACCTCGTGACCGGCGCGTCTGAGCCAGATGGATGTGGCGGCACCGACAATTCCGGCGCCGATGACGATGACCGGTTTTTTGGGCATATGAGCGAGTTTCCAATTCCAGCAACTATCCCAGCATGGGGGGAAGTGAGAGGCAATTCAAACAGAATGTTTTGATGGAGTTTCAAAGTGCGTTTAGCGCCGTCTTTGCCTCCAGGTATTTTTCGTCACTGTCCACGGTTCACGTGCAAACATCCAACTATTCAACTTTCAGGAAAGCCTATAGCCTGCAATTTTGAACGTGGAGGGAAAGCGATGGACAAGACAAGCAGAGTGATCAGACATGTCGCGGAGATGATTGCAGATGAAACGGATCTGTACGCATTGCTGGCAACATTGGTTCAGTGCACAGAGGATTATCGAGATGCCACGCATTTGCTGAAAGAAATCCAAACGATATCAAAAAACCATGGCGATACACTCAGAACTAGATTTTCCGAGATTGGGGGATTGGAAACGGATATCAGGATAGGCAAGCAAGCGGCTATCAATGTTTCCGATAGTTTTCCAGTAACTATGGCACTAACGCAAACCTGTGCTGAATTGAATCGTTTGATTATCCGATATGCGATGCTGCGTTCGATCGCGCTGCGTTATCGAGATAGTTCGCTAATTGGTGAAAGAAACACCGGCGATTTGGCGGAACAGCACACAAAAAGTTACGTGGGTGCAGTGCACAGGATTAACCAGATATTACACAATGCTGTATTGTGGGAAATGGATCAGGATGGTGAGGTTTGCCAGTGTACTTGTCCCTCGTGTGGCATCGGTATCTGCATGTGCGCACAGGGTCCAAGAAGAACACTGAGCGATATTTGGGCGGAGACCGGCCCCATCTCAGATGAAGCTTCTGTATATGTGCATCTTCCCCGGTCAGGTAGCGCAGCAGAGGAAGCAGGTTTGGTTTCAGGAGACAGAATTCTTGAGGCAGCGGGTAAAAAGCTTAACGATCACTATATTTTGCAAGGCGTTGTCAACGCGTGTTCGGCGGGTGAAGAGATTACCCTTCATGTAGAAAACACGGTTGGAGAAGTTAGAGACGTGACTATTATCCGACGCTGAATACGCGGAAGAGCGCTTGTTGGGAACATCCGAAGACGGCACGTGTTTTTGGGAAATGGGCAAATAGTCAGGCCATAGTTGGCACTTCTCCCAATTGGTCACTCACAACTTCTTCCCCCAGTTACGCGCCATGTAAAGGCAGATGCCGGCAAGGATGACGATCATAACGATCGCCAGCAGGTGCGCGCCTTCAAATCCCCAGAAATCGGACATGGTAACTTCCTTTCCGTCAGGCGAGGCCGGTTTCGGCCATGCGTTCAGCCCCGAAAGCGCTGAGTTTGAATTTCATCAGGATCTTGTTCTCGCCGAAATAGCGCCCGTCATCCAGCGCGTCTTCCAGTTCTTCGACCAACGCGCCGGAAAAAAGGTCGGTCATGGTGGCGCGCACCTCGCCTTTCCAGTACTCGCCATCGCGTTTGTATTCATTGAAAACCGCGTCCATGATTTCATGGTCCCACAACCCGTTGTCGGCGGCCTCCGCCAGTTTTTGCAGGATGAACCCTTTCATATGCAACTCGTTTGAGACTGCCACCGTGGATTTGCCCCGAACAGCCATTGCCTTATGCGGAGTTGGAGCCCGCACCACCTCAACCACTTCCGAACTTTCGGTGATCATCAGAAAGCCCCCGCCAACGGTTAGCGACAAACCGATGAGGAAGTTCCAGTCGGGGAACTGAAAGGCAAAGATCGCCAGGAAAATCACCGCGAACACCCCGTAAAGCGCCCCGATGGCCTGACCGCGGCCAACGCCGATAAGTGGAAAGGACTTGTACCAGGCAACATAGCAAAAGCCAAAGGTCAGCCCGGCCAGCAACAGCCAGAGGATGGCCCAGAAATTGAACGTCGCCGTCACCACTTCGACAACCTGGGCATCGAAGAAATAGGCAGCAGCAGGCAGAAGCAGGAACAGCCAGTAGAAAACCTCGGCGGTGAAGCGGATGGTAATGCCGACATCGGGGTCGGTGATGTCGAGCGCACGTCCGGCAACCGCGCCTTCGACACCCCAGCCAAAGGCCGCCATTGCGCCACCGACGTAACCGATCCATACCAGATCGCTGGTGCTGGCGGTTTCAGACAATATTCCGGGGGCGAAGATGGAAACGCCGCCGATGACGATGACCAGAATGCCGATGGCGGCGCGCAATGTGATCTTCTCATTGTACCAGAGCCGCGCCAGAGTTGCCCCGATGATCGGGTAGAGCAGCGCGGCAACGGCGGCAAAGATCGGCCCAACAAAGCCGATGGCAAGGTAAGAGCCGAAAAGCGCACAAGGGCCGCCGAAAATGGCGGCCAGGAAGAACCATTTCGAAATGGTGGTGAACTGACGCAGAGTGCGCCAGTACTCGCCGAGTTTTTCCAGCGAGGCCAGCCACAGGAACAGAAAGAACAGAACGCCAATACCGTTGAACGCCGTGATCACCGCGGCGGCCAGCAGAAACTCGTCATTGGTTTCAAAGCTCATAAGGCTGTAAGGGGCGGCGCTCCAGACAGCGGTGCCCGGCAGATACCAGGCCCCCCAGAAAACCGCGCACCAGAGTGCCCAGATGTAACCCCAGCGGACGCTTTTGGTGCGGTGCAGCGCACGGGCTTTGTCCATAGCGTTCATCGGTGTATTCTCCTGCTCGCCGCGGATGTGGTCCGGGGCCTCCTGACAGCCACGCGGCTCCGGAACAGGCCCGGGGCGGCTTTTCTATTTGATCCTGATCCTAGCTGTGGGTGCGGGTCTTTTCAGGATCGTAAAACGGCAATGACGAGACCGTTGCGTCACAAGAGATGCCATCGCCTTCGATCCGCACCTTGGTTCCAGCGGCAGCGGCCTCAGGCGTGACATGGCCCAGTGCCAGCGATTTGCCCATCCGGTGCGAATAGACCGGCGAATTGACCGTGCCGGCCTCTTTGCCATTAAGCATCACCTTTTCGCCCCCCGCGAGAGCCTCGTTATGGTCAATATCCAGCCCGACATTCTTGACCTTGTCCTTGCCCTTCAGTGCCATCGCCGCATCCTTGCCGCGATAATCGCCGCCCTTCTTGGCCATCGCCCAGCCGAGATCGACCTCCCAGACCGAGTTGTCCTCGGTCATGTCATAGGGGTAGAACAGCAAGCCGGCTTCGACACGGATTTTATCAAGGCAGGTGAATGAACAAGGCATGATGCCTTCGGAGGCGCCCTTTTCGACGATATTGTCCCAGATATCGCCAACCACATCAGCACGGGCGAAAATTTCGTAGCCGCGTTCGCCGGAATAGCCCGTGCGCGAAATGATGACCGGGTGGCCGAAAAGCGTGGTGCTTTCCTGATGGAAATAGCTCAGGTCTTCCAGATTGGCCGGGGTGTGGGCGTTTAGGAATCCTGTTGATTTCGGACCCTGAAGCGAAATGTCATGCAGATCGTCGTCAAACTCGACGATGACATCCTTGCCTTTGGCCGATTCCTCCAGCCGGGTCATTGCCTGACCAGAGCCGTGCACGACGATATATTCATCCGCTCCCATGTTGAAGATGATGGTGTCATCGCAAATCGTGCCTTCCGCGGTCAGGGTCGGGCCATAGGCCGAGCGGCCCGGGCCGATGAGTGTCATGTTGCGGGTGGTGATGTCATCGACCACCGCCTGCGCATCCGGCCCCCTGACCCAGACTTTCCTGAGGCCTGAGACATCAAAAAGCCCGGCGGCGGTACGCACGGCGTCGTGCTCGTCTTCAGCATTTGAGGCGTATTCCCAGGCAACCCCCATGCCGTTCCAGTCGCCCATGTCAGAGCCAAGCGCGCGGTGGCGGCCTTCCAATACGGATTTACGTGTTCCTTCGGTCATTTTGGTTCCTTCCTGTTGTGTTATCAGTTGAAATGGCGTTCCAGCGCGTCGGTCAGCTCAAAGAGATCGACCGTTGTGCCATAGGTAGCGACGTTGAAAATCGGCGCTTCGGGGTCGGTATTGACGGCAATGATCGTATCGACATGTTTCATGCCGAAAAGATGCTGAACCGCGCCCGAAATTCCAAGCGCAAAGTAGAGCTGGCAATTTGAGGCAACCTTGCCCGATTGCCCAACCTGATGCGGTTTGGGCAGCCAGCCGCTGTCAACAATGGGACGCGAGCAGCCGAATGTGGCCCCGACCTTGTCGGCTAGTTCGGCAAAGCGCGGCAGGTTGTCCTTGTCCTGAATACCGCGCCCGACCGAGAGGATGAAATCCGCCTTGTTGATGTCGATGTCAGACGGCGGTGCCTCCTGATACTCGACATGGGCCGAGATACCTTCGATGGAGGAGATATCCAGATCAACCGGCGTCACTGTCGCGCTGCCAGCACCTTCGGGCGGAATGAAGGTGGCGCCACGCAGGGTAAGAACAACGACGCCTTTGCCGGAGAATCCCAGCTCCATCTCGACCTTGTTGCCATAGGCCGAGCGGGTGGCAATTAGCTCATTGCCATCCATGCCGAGGATGAAAACGTCAGAGGCAAAACCTGAACCCAACCGCGCACCGACGGCTGCGCCATAGGCCATGCCGCTGGCGGTGTGCCCGACCAGAATGGCTGAGGGTTTGCTGTCGGCCCCGACCTTGCAGATCGCTTCTTCATAGATCAGCGGATCGAAATGGTCGCTGGGGGTAGTGATGGTCAGAACCTCGTCGACCCCATCAAGATTGACCGCCTTGGCCAGACTGTCAGTGTCGGCCCCAATCACCAGCACCTTCAAGGGGCCACCGATCTGGTCCTTGACCGAGGCTGCGGCCCCGATCAGTTCGCCTGAAATATCACGAACCGCCCCGTCAAGCTGTTCGGCAACAACAAGGATACCGGCCATTATTTCTCTCCCTTCTTGTCGCGAATGATGGTGGCGATCTGTTCCGCCACCTCTTCGGCGGTGCCTTCCAGCATCTGCGCCTTTTCCTGCACGGGGGTGTACATTTTACGCACCCGGTAGCCGCCGCCGTCGATCAGCGAGGCCCCGTCAAGCACCTCGAGCGGCTTTTTCTTGGCCTGTTTGATCATCCGCATGGTCGCGTAGCGCGGCGTGTTGGTGCCGGTCTGGATGGCCAGAACAGCCGGGGCAGGCATCGTCAGAACATGGCGTGTACCGCCTTCAAGCTCGCGCGTCAGTGTCATGTCGCTTTTACCGTCCCATTCGACCGAGGCGATGACCGAGCCATGTGGGACGCCGAGGATACGGGCCAAAGCGGTTCCGGTAGAGCCATGCGCGTGGTCGGAACTTTGGGTGCCGGAAAGGATCAGATCGGGTTCTTCGGCCCTGGCTACGCCTGCAACCGCGCGAGCGATGGTGACCGGATCGGCGTTGCTGAGACGTTCATCCCAGATGCGCACGGCGCGGTCGGCACCTTTGGCCAGCACCTTGCGCAGGGATTTTTCAGCGGCCTCGGGGCCGATGGATACGGCGACGACTTCGCCGCCACCGATTGCCTCGATCAGCAACAATGCCTGTTCAAGGGCCGCGTCGTCCCATTCGTTGAGGTCGTGCTCAAGGTATTCGCCGCGAATATCAAGCCCGTCACTGGTAAACTCATACTCGTCCCCCAGACTGGCCGCGTGCTTGACCGTAACGAGAATGCGCAGCCCCTCTTTTGTAGGCGCATTATAGCCTGCAAGATCGGCGGGCATCACCGGGGTTAGATTGTCCCAATCCATGATGCTGAGGGCCGGCAGGGCCTCTGCGGCGGGTTCTGCCGGGGCTGGTTCTTCAACCGGGGCCGGGGGTTCTTCGATTTCGGGCTCCGGGGCCGGGGCCTCTGCTACCGGTGCCGCTGCTTCGGGTGCTGCAAGTGGTTGGGGTTGAGGGGGCACCGCCGGCAGGGCCGCCATCTTGGCAGACAGAACCTCATCGAGCCGGGTGGCCACCACTTCGGCAATCCGTGTGGCAATTGCATCGGTCAGACGATCAGCGATCGAGGGCAGATCTTTCAGCGCCAGGCTTTCCAGCTCGACCGCTTCGGCCACCAGCTCGGCAATGTCGGCCACGACAAATTCGCTCTCGTGGCCCGAGGTTTTGCGTGCATCTTCAAACATGGTCAGGTCCTTTGGACAGCAGGTCACAAATACGTCGATTCCGCCAAGGGCCGATGCTTCATGCATCCGGTTCTCGGACGGTTTTTCGATCCCCGGCGGATCGGGTATCCAGATACGCCCGCCACCGGCACCGCAGCAAAACGAGTTGTCGCGGTTGCGGGGCATTTCAACGATGGTACAACCGATGGCCTCAAGCACTTCGCGCGGGGCGTCATAGCCACCATTGAGGCGTCCCAGATGGCAGGGATCATGGAAAGTCACGCGCTTGTTCAGGGGCTTCGTGACCTTGAGCTTGCCGGATTTCAGCATTTCCGCCAGCACCGAGGAGTAATGCTCGATCGGCGGGGTTTCCCCGAATTCAGGGTATTCGTTTCTGATGGTGTTATAGCTGTGCGGATCCGTAGTGATGATCCGGGCGAAATCCCTGACCCCGGTCAGGGTTTCAAGATTTTCCTCAACCAGCGTTTCATAAAGCCCTTCTTCGCCAACCCGGCGCACGTCATTGCCGGAATTGCGCTCGCCTTCGTGAAGCAGGCCGAAATCAACCCCGCTGGCCTTCATGAGGGAGGCAAAGGCGCGGCTGACTTTCTGGTTGCGTGGGTCAAACGACGCATAATCGCCGACGAACCACAGCGATTCCGCGGCCTCCTCGCGGATGTCTTTGACATCAAACTCAAGCTCCCGCGTCCAGGCGGAGCGTTTGCGGGCGTTTTCGCCAAAACTGTTTCCGGTTGATGCGATGGTATCGAGCGTGCCTTGCAACAACGGGTCCATATCGCCGCGGTCCACCAACTGACGGCGCATCTGCACGATCATCGGCGGGTGTTCGATGCCGACCGGGCAAATCTCCTGGCAGGCCCCGCAGGAGCGGCAGGCCCAAAGCGTTTCGGGGTCGATAATGTCGCCGATCAGCGCCACCCCGTCCTCGGCCTTGCCCTGAGCCTTGTCGTTATAGGTTCGAAGATCAAGGATCAGGTCGCGTGGAGAAAGTGGGAAGCCGGCGTTGCGCGCCGGGCAAGCTTCATGGCAGCGGCCGCATTTGGTGCAGGCGTCGAAATTCAGCATGTCTTTCCATGAGAAATCAGAAATGCAGGCAACCCCTGCAGTTTCCTTGTCCTCAGCCTCGCGCGGCAGCCGAGCCAGAGGCTTTTCAACACGCGTCGCCAGAGAGCCGAGAACAGCGATTATATGTTTGGCCTTGTACCAGGGAATGGCGGCGGTGAAGGCCAGCGCCAGTGCGCCATGCATCCACCAGTTGGCGCTGCGAATAGCGGCGGCGGTCGCCTCGGTCATGCCGAGCCCGGCAAAGATTTTGGCCAGCGCCAGACCAACCGGCGACCAGATCGCCCATTCCGGCTGGTCCATCAAAAGCCGCACAGCCTCCTGGGTGAAACCCTGCAGTTCGATCACCAGCAGAACCGACAGGAAGATCCAGTCTTCCACCCGCCATGATTTCGCTGGCGCACGCAGTTCGGTTTCCCCGCGATAAGCGCGTAAGTAGTTGAGTTTAGGTAGTTTTAATGCAGCCCTTCGCCACATCATCATCAGGATGCCCGCGGTCAGAGCCAGATGGCCGAGATCAAGGATCAGGCTGAAAACGAGGTAAAAATCGCCGTTCCAGAAGCGGATTCCAAAGAGCGGATAGAGGATGTCATATTCAAGCGTAATGATCGCCGTGCCGATGGCGGCGATAAGAAAGCCGAAGAAGATGCCCATATGGGCGTAGCCTGCATATTTGTCGCGTCGTTTCAGCGTCCGGTGGGTCAACAGATCGCCGATCATGCGTTTGATGCCAACCGCCAGTTCGCCGACTGACGCATGCGACACACCGCGCCGGTATTTGGCATAATGCCGCCAGATGCCGTAGAGGAACAGAGCAATCGCGCTGAAACCGATGGCGTAGAAAACCAACACAGCATTGTGGCTTAAAGACCAGAATAGCTCGCGTGTTTCCAACGATCCCTCCTTAAAATTGGTCAAGGCAGTCCTGTTCGCCAAATGACCGATTGCAGCCTGATCGGGCGCGCCTGAAAAAGGCGCGCCCGGTTTTCATGTTTTGGATTATCCCTGGGTTTCGCGATCAGTGATCTTGGGGAAAGTCTCGTGACCCCAGACCTGACGCTCGCGAATCCACGGCTGCGCCAGCTGCGGGTTATCCGCTTCAAACTCCCGCGCAATCCGATGGCCCGAGAAGATCGCATCGGCCAGAAGGCCCGGTGCATAACAGTCACCGGCGGCATAGACGCCCTGAATGTCGTTCTCTTCCCATTCGGATTTGCGCGCCTTGAGCTCGCGGAACAACTTGTCCTGCGGCACCCGCTCGGTAATCGCGATGAGGGTATCAAACTCCATCTTGATCACGTCCGTGCCCTGACGGCGCGGCATTTTACCAAGTGTTGGGCCGCTGTCGCGCACATAGCCGTCACGATAGAGGTAATAGATCGTCGCCACCCCTTCCTCGACCTTTTCACACCAGTGGAGCGTTTTCTCGTGAATGCCCTTTTCGTACATCATCCGATGCAGGTTGGGTGCTTCCAGCGTGAAGTGGCTGTAAGGTGCGACTGAGCCGAGCGAAGTGATCAGCTGCACGTCTTTGCCTGCATCAGCCATCATTTCGGCCATCGACACACCGGTATAATACCCGTCTGCATCCAGGATCAGAACCCGCTGGCCAACTTCTTTGCCCTCATAGATCTGATCAGGGGTGCAGATATAGGGCAGCGAGGCATCCAGACCTTCGATCGGTTCGTGGGTGCAAGAACTGGTGCCGTTGGTCGACCATTTTGAACCGGTGGCGATGACAACCTTGTCAGCCCCGTATTCCATCACGTCATCTGCCGTCATTTCACCGACACCGGTATGCACCTCGACGTTTTTCAGCTTGTCGAGCTGGATCTGACGATAGGTAGTCAGGCGTGCCCATTCCGAAAGACCCGGGTACTTCATGATGTCGTTGACACAACCGCCGACCTCATTTGAGGCTTCGCGCAGGTGCACGTCATAGCCACGTTCGCCAAGAACGCGCGCTGTTTCCATGCCCGCCGGGCCAGCGCCGACGACAAGAACGCTGTCTTCATTGTCGACCTTGTTGAATTTCTCAGGATGCCAGCCACGACGGTATTCTTCGTTGGCAGTGGCGTTCTGGGTGCAGATCATTGGCGGACCACCGATTTCCCAGCGCGAAATACAGACGTTACAGCCAATGCATTCACGAACGTCTTCGATTCGGCCTTCGTCGATTTTCTGCGGCAGGAACGGATCAGCGATGGAGGGGCGCGCAGCGCCGATGATATCGAGACGACCATTCTGAATATGCGCGGCCATGTCATCAGCCGAAGTTTCGCGGGAAACGCCGAGAACCGGGATGGTGCAGAGTTTCTTGACCTCATCGGTCCAGTTACGCTGGTGACCGGCTTTATAGAAGCGCGACGGGCCCGCATCTTCGCCCCATTCGGCGATATCACCGATATTCACGTCCCAAACGTCAAGGATGCCTTCCTTGGCGACCAGTTCAACGAATTTCAGACCATCGTCACCGGTTTCAACACCGCCAGGGCCATAAAGGGTATCAATGGCGAAACGTGTGGCGATGGCGCAGTTTTCACCAACTGCCTCTTTCACTGCAGCCAGTGATTCAATCCAGAAACGGGCGCGGTTCTCAAACGAGCCGCCATAGCCATCGGTGCGTTTGTTGTGGAACGGCGACAGGAACTGGAGCGGCAGGTAGGAGTGACCGCCATAGACATAGACGATGTCAAATCCGGCCTGTTCGGCGCGTTTGGCGGCCTCGGCATATAGCTGGATCAGGCCTTTGATATCATCCTCATCGCATTCATGCTGATAGGTCAGGTATTCAAATTCGGACGCACCTGAGGTCGGGCCGCGTGGAATGGCGCGACTTTCAAGGTTCGGGGCGTGCTGGCCACCGAGCCACATCTCAATTCCGCCCAAAGCGCCATGTTTATGCAGTTCGTCATTCATGTGGCGCAGGTTGATCACGTCACCCTGATCCCAGATCCGGGCAGAAACGCGGTGTGTGTCGTCTGATTCAGGGCTGATCGAGCAGTATTCGGTACAGCAGGCGCCCCAGCCGCCCTCGGCCTTCATGCCGCGGTTTGCAGCCTGGGTGCCGGGCTTTTCAGAGCCTGCACCGATACAATGGGGAACCTGGTAAAACCGGTTCTTCATGGTTTTCGGGCCGAGTTTAATTGGTTCAAACAGGCAATCATGTTTTGGGTTACGTGGCATTTAATCCTCCTTGGTGGGTTTGCTGGGCGACGATTTTCTCGCCGGATTTTTCTTCATTGCTTGGCGGCGGAAAGGGTAAGACTGTCCGTAGACTTTCCGCCGGGTTTTGACCGCTGCAAATCAGCAATGCAGCGCTGAGAAACTTGCGTGTGTCATCAAAAACGACCGGCTTTTCACCCTTCCAGCGACCGTAAAGCCTGCATTCGACAGGTTCATTTGCCCGGAGCGAGGTCAGGGCCGCCGATGTTTCGGCACCAATCTCTCTTAGCCGGGTGCGCATAATGTCGAGATATGTATCCCGGTGCCGCGCCTCCATGCGCAGATGAAAAAGCGAACTGCGCGCGCGCGGTGCAATGGTCATCTGATCGATGTTATTTAGCGCGCGGCGCCAGATGCCCTCGGCCTCTTTGTAACGGCTTTTTGCCCGGCCTTCGTGCCCGGCCAACCGGTCGGCAAGGGCGAGATTGGCAAGTGTCGCGGCTCGGCGCGGATCACTGGCGGGAATATTTTGCAGCGCTATCCACCAGGCTCGCCACCAGGCACGGGTAGCACCGCTTTTGTCGCCTGATGCAAAACATGCGTTGCCGTCTTCCTGCAAGCGTTCCCAGCTGAGATCGGCACGCTGCCATCCTGCGGCCAGTGCTGCGCGCATTTCCGGATCTTCTGCGTTCAGGTCTAAAACGGGCAGCTCCGTCATCGTCATCGCCGTCAAACTCCTTTGCAGCGGGTTCAGGCCGGTAGCTATCGGCAGTTTCCACCAGACCCCGTTCGCCTGATCAGCTTTTGGTTCGATTGAACAATGTGCAGCCAATTCGGAACCAATTCTGTGATTATCGACGCCCGTGGATCGACAATTAGCACCAAAATCAGCCATCGACAAGAAAAATGGTGCAATTTGGTCAAATAACATCGAAAATTGTCAATTATTGGTTGATATTGGGTTGCTATTGTTCAAAACATTTCATATGTTTGCCTAATCAGCTGGTTTGGATCGGTATTGGTATAGTGTTGAGTTAATCCCGAAGAGACGCGGCTGATCGGGATTCACCAAATGCAGATAAGTCAGAACGATCTGGCGAATCAGCGGTACTATCGGTTCAGTAGGGCGAGCGCTGTGCTAGATTAGGGAGAATGAATTCACCATGGACGGCTCAATGCGTCCCCCCTGGGATCTGGATGAAAATATTAAGAAGCCGGTGACCTCAAAAACCCGGGAATTCGCGGATTCGCTGTTTTTTGCGATTGTCGAGGGGGTTCACCGATATGGCACCAGGCTGCCCTCAGAGCGCGCTCTGAGCCAGGAGTTTGGTCTTTCGCGCAATACTGTGCGTCAGGCTCTGGATCTGCTTGATCAATATGAAATCATCAAGCGCCTTGCCGGCAGCGGCTCTGTCGTCAGTTTCCATCCGGCGGATGAAACCGCGGCCACGGAAACCCGGAAAGAAAAAGCGGTCACAACGCTTGATCTTGGCGAAATTGGCGAGATCACCAGCCCACTGGAGCTTGGCGTTGTCCGCTCTATCGTAGAGCCCGAGATTGCCCGGCTGGCAGTTCTGTCGATGACGTCACGCGATATTCAGGCGATGAACGAAATCCAGCATGAAATTGATGCGATTACGGTTGATGGCGAGCGGTTTGCCGAACTTGACGACGCCCTGAGGATGCAAATTGCCAAAGGCACACATAATCCGCTTTTGATCGTGATTTACCAAATGATCACCCATGTGAACCAGACGGCCGATTGGGCAAAGCAGCGGCGCAAGGCCCTGACGCCCGGGCGGATCGGTGAATACCGGCTGCACAATCAATCGCTCTGTCAGGCGATCAATGACCGCGAGATCGAAGCGACGGTAGAAAACCTGAAACTGTCACTGGCCGATTTCCATCAGGATTTAATGCGCGGAGTCTGAGCGTAGGTTTCTGCACAGTACCCGGTCACTTGGCGACTGCTGCCCGAGAGGTGATGCCGACCCGGCGGTTCTCCAATAGCTGATCCCACATCTGCCCATGCGCGCGCATATGTTTCAGCAAAAGATCGCCATGTGCATCCCACCAATCCAGAACCGACGCAAATTCGACGATTTTCGCTTTGCCTTGATCAATCTCAACCACCGGCCACGAACCAACCAGCGCGTGGTCGATGCCAAAAAGATCACGCCCCCACCATCGCGCCTCGCCAAATACGTTGCGGCTGTAACCGCCCTGTTTGATCGCCGACAGGACCGCCAGCGGCTCCACCGTCTGAATTCGTTCAACCGCATCACGCCACATTTCAAGAATGGCGTAATATTCCCAGGAAACAGCGCTCCATTCACCGGGAAAGCGTTCGTTGAACGCATCAAAGAATTCGTTTGGTCGCCGGAAATTGATGGCTGGGTGATTAAGGGCAGGGTCGTCAAAGTCAGGGAACTGAAAGATAAAGCCCAGCATGAACTCGGCACTCGTTTTCTCGATCAGGCCCTGATAATTGTCGCAAGTACAGGAAAGGATCTGCCCTTTGAATCCACGCCTGTAGGCGGCTTCGGTCAGCGCGTGAACATAGGGTTCATAGGATGTATCCCAGCAGAGAATATCCGGTTCTGCCGCCATCATTTCTGCAACCACGCTGTCCATATCCCGATCTGTGCCGGGGTAAAGGATTTCTTTGACCAGTTTAATATCCGCCGCTTCAAAGGCCGCCTTGTAGGTGGCAATCGAAGGCAAACCCAACGCGTCCTGCTGGGCACAGATCGCAACGGATTTCAGGTGTGGACGGTTTTGTTTGAGCCAGTTGACACCAGTGACCACATAGATCGGGTGCACTTCACAGGGGGCAATGAGGTAGGGGGTATCGGGCGAAAGGTCGCTTGGTAGAAGTGTTGTCGCCAGCATCTTGTTTCGGGTCAGGAAATTGTTGATTGCCGGAACCGTGTCACCACCCAACATAAGGATGATCTTAACATCCTGTTCCAGCACCAGGTACTTAGCGCCGACAACCGCGCGCGCCGGATCATATTCATCGTCAAAGGCGACAATCTCGACCAGGCGGCGCTGATTGCCGATCTGTAAACCGCCTTGCGAGTTCACCCAGTCGGCCCATATTCGGCACCCTTCCACCCCAGGTCGCCCCCAGGCCGAACTGTCACCGGTCAGGGGGGTAAGCACACCGATGCGCACTTTTTCACGCGCCAGGATATCCAGATTCGGCAAGGAAGCTGCGACGGCAAGATCGGCACCGAACTTATAGGTACTCATGCGGTCCTTTCGGGTCTACCTGTTCACAAGAACAGGATTTCGATGAACCGGCCGCAAGTCAACTGCTGAAAAGGGGTGGTTCTGAACAAGAAACGGCGGCGGGTTTCCCCGCCGCCGAACTATCTTAAGGGCGAAAGAACGGATTAGCCGTCGATCCACCAGCGCTCGGCCAGTTTGGAACCGTCAAGTTCCCAGTTACCGGCAACTTCATCGCCGTGCTGAACCCGGTTGTTCAGGCCCTGCACGTAGTTGGCGAACATAGGAATGAGCGCGCCACCATCGTCGTTAACCAGAACCTGAGCTTCGTAATACATTGCACGACGCTTGTCCTGATCCAGTTCTTTACGGGCGGCCTTGACCAGCTCGTTGAACCTTGCGGAAGCCTCTGTGCCTTTCCAGGCGGTGTCGTTCCACTCGGTGTCATTGGTGTAAGCAGCCGAGAACATCCAGTCTTCGGTCGGGCGACCCCCCCAGTAACAGGCGCACCAGCCCTTTTTGTTCCAGACGTTGGACCAGTAAGCATCGGAAGGTTCACGAATGACTTCGATTTCGATACCAGCTTCGGCAGCCGAGGCTTTGATGAGCTGAGCCGCGTCAACAGCGCCAGCAAATGCAGCATCAGCAGCAGACAGCGGGATCGCACCGGAATGACCGGACTTCTTGTAGTGATGTGCCGCTTTGTCAGCATCGAATTCACGCTGTGGCATGTCGCCATTGTGGAACGGATTTGCCGTTGAAATCGGCGTATCGTTGCCAACGACACCATGGCCCAGAAGAATCTTGTCAACCAGTTCCTGACGCTTGACGGCCAGTTTCATCGCCATGCGCAGGTCATAGTTGTCAAAGGGCGCAACATCCAGACGCATCGGGAAGGTATAGTGCAATGTACCGGTGTCTTCGCGGATGCGAAGGATAGGCACGCGCTCCAGCAAGTGAACGGTCTTCGGATCAACGCGGTCGATCACGTCGACCTCGTCGTTCATCAGCGCGTTCTGGCGTGCGGTTACATCAACGATGGACAGTTGCAGAACTTCGTCAACGTGGCCGGTGCCTTCTTTCCAGTTATTGGCAAACTTGGTGTATTCAGCGCGGACGCCAGGTTCGAAATTCTGCAGAACGTAGCGGCCGGTGCCAACACCGCTGGCCCAGTCGATGGTGCCGTCGCCATTCCCCGGGCGGATCGCAAAGTGATAATCCGACGCGATGTAGGGGAAGTCGGCGTTGCCGTCGTTCAGTTTGAAGACAATCGTGTCGCCATCGGCCTCGATGCTTTCAACCGCGGTCAGCAGACCCTTGGCAGCGGATTTCGAGGCCTCGCCGCGGTGGTGATTGAAGCTGTCGATAACATCCTGGGCTGTCATCGTTTTGCCGTTGTGGAATTCAACACCCTTGCGCAGTTTAAAGCGCCAGGTGGCTGCATCCGCTGAGGCTTCATAGCTTTCAGCAAGTTCACCGCGCAGCTGGCCGTTGGGGCCAACTTCGGTCAGGTGGTCAGCCAATGTAACGCCAAGAACCGATGTGAACCCGTTTTCAAAAGTAGCGGGATCAAGTGAGTCAGTCGTCGAACCGTGGCCCTGACCAATCCGCATTGTACCACCGGATTTCGGTGTCGCAGCGTCGGCTTTTGTTGCCAGTGCAGTGGCAGCGGAAACCGTAAGACCCATTGCAATGGCGCTTTGCATAAAGCTCCGGCGGGTGATGGTCCCGGCAATAAGTTTCTTCGACAAGTCGTCGATATGTTTCATTGTGTACTCCCTGTTGTCACAAATCAGTTCCTTCCCGCGAGCAGCGGGGTGGAATGGTAGGATGCAGATTTTTCCGCATCGCTCTGAAAGTTTGGGCGATAACCATGGGGTATTGCAACAATTATCTAATGCAATTTTCGGTGAGGCTCTTTGAAAACAGGGCGATTCCGGGCGAAAACGAACCTTTTGAACTCGCGCGTTGGGTGAAATCATCATATGAGGAAAGTCTCTTGCAGGTGACTGAATTGAGGCCTTCTTCCGGGGATTGCGAAAGGAACGGCCTGAAAAAGACTCTTTTGCGCGCTGATCCGACAAAGGTAGAAATTATCCGGGCCCTCTTTGCTGGGTTTCTTCCGGGCTGAAACCACCTCCGCAAAAAAAATCTTTACATGGCATTAGGTTCCGCTAGCCTTAAGGCCAATTCGCAGGCGAATCTGGCACAGAATCGGATCGCAATGGGGGGGCGAAGTTGAGTTGTCGGGCAGGTCCGGCTCAATTTCACCTTAAGCTTCAAGCGCATTTGCGCGTTATATCTGGGAGGGCGGCGGTGCATCCGATCGTCAAGACGGTCTTACAGCGGCTATTGCTGGGCCTGTTCACATTGTTTGTGGTTTCATTCATCATCTTCAGCTCAATCGAAATGCTTCCGGGCGATTTTGGCGAAAGCGTTCTGGGGCAGGCGGCAACGAAGGAGACGGTCGCCGCTTTCCGCAAGGAACTCGGCCTCGATCTGCCGGCCTATCAGCGTTATATCCAGTGGATTGGGGGCGTTCTGCAGGGGGATTTCGGCAATTCTTTCTCAGCACGCGCTGCCTCGGGCATCGACAGATCACGCTCGGTTGTTGAGTTGATTGCGCCGCGATTGGCCAACACATTGTTCCTGGCTTTGATGACGGCGATCATTGCCGTTCCGCTGGCGCTCGCGTTGGGGATCACTGCAGCGCTTTATCGCAATTCCTTTTATGATCGTGCCGTCAATGCAGCGACCCTAACCACGATTGCGACGCCGGAGTTTTTTGTTGCATACATCCTGATCCTGTTTTTTGCTTCGCTCAATCCCTGGTTCCCGTCACTGGCAAATATCGATGCGAACATGCCGTTCTGGGAAAAGATCTATAAATCCACCCTGCCATCGGCAACGCTGACGCTGGTGATTGTTGCCCATATGATGCGGATGACGCGGGCGGCCATCATCAACCTATTGGCCAGCCCCTATATCGAGATGGCGCGGTTGAAGGGTGTTTCCGCGCGCAAGGTCATTGTTCACCACGCTTTGCCTAACGCCTGGGCACCAATTGCCACGGTGATTGCCTTCAACCTGGCTTATCTGGTGGTTGGCGTCGTCGTGATCGAGGTGGTTTTTGTTTATCCCGGAATTGGCCAACTGATGGTCGATGCGGTGCGCACCCGCGATATTCCGGTGGTGCAGGCCTGTGCCCTGATTTTTGCCGCCACCTACATCATTCTGAACCTGATTGCCGACATCATCGGCATCGTCACCAACCCGAGGCTTTTGCACCCGAGATGAGCGAAGAACAATCATATTCCGCCGCCGCCGAGGTGGGGCAGGTCCGCCTGCGCCGCACCCGCTGGCAACGCTTTGTCATTGAAGCGAAAAAGGCGCCGCCGACCGCGGTATTCGGCTTTATCATCATCGCGATCTACGCTGTGGTGGCGATCTTCGCCCCAGTGATTGCACCCTATGGCGAGGCAGATACCTCCTTCTCGGCCTATCAATCGTGGGGTGAAGGCCATATCTTCGGCACCGACCAGATAGGCCGGGACGTCTTTTCCCGCCTGATCTACGGTGCCCGCAACACGGTTGGCATCGCGCTGGTCACCACGTTGCTGGCTTTCGCCATCGGCGGCGGGCTTGGCCTGATGGCTGCGATCAGCCAGAATTGGCTTGACCAGGTGCTGAGCCGGGCGATTGACGTTCTGATGGCTATTCCGGGCCTGATCTTTGCCCTGGTGCTGATCTCAATCGCCTCAGCTAATGAATGGCCTACCATGCTGAGCCTTATAATTATCATCGCGGTGCTCGATTCCACCCGCGTCTTCCGCCTGACCCGCGCGGTTTCTTTGAATGTGGTTGTGATGGACTATGTCGAAGCCGCCAAGCTCAGAGGGGAGAAACTGCCCTGGATCATGCGGAGGGAAATTCTTCCAAACATCCTGCCGCCTTTGGTGGCGGAGTTTGGCCTGCGTTTCTGCTTCGTCTTCCTGATGATTGCGGCTTTGTCGTTCCTCGGCGTCGGCATCCAGCCGCCGACGGCAGACTGGGGATCGATGGTGCGGGATGGAGCCTCCTTCATTTCCTATATACGCCCCTGGAATGGCGACCTCGCCTTCTCGATGAACTGGTCGAATTTCATGGAAGACATGAAACTTGCTGCGGTTCCGCTCCTGCCGGCTGGGGCGATTGCGCTCCTGACCATCGCGGTCAACTTCGTGGTTGACTGGTTCCTGCACAAGACATCGGGGCTGAAAGATGAGCACTAGAGACCGCGGCACAAAAGGCGATATCCTTCTGGAAATGAGGGATATCGTGATCGACGGATTTTCCGACGAGCGCTGGCATGAGATCATCAAAGGTGTCGATCTCACATTGAAACGGGGGGAAGTTCTCGGCCTGATCGGTGAATCCGGGGCAGGGAAGTCCACCCTTGGCCTTGCGGCAATGGGCTTTGCACGGCCCGGGTGCCGCCTGACCTCGGGCACCATCATGTTTGACGGCAAGGAATTGCGGGCCATGCCGGAAAAGGAAAAACAGAAACTCTGGGGGACGCGCATTGCCTATGTGGCGCAATCCGCTGCTGCCGCGTTTAACCCGGCGCATAAGCTGATTGACCAGACGGTTGAGGCGACGATGCGCCTTGGCACGATGTCGGAAAAAGAGGCGCAGGCCGATGCGATTGAGCTTTATCGCGCCATGCAGTTGCCGGACCCGGATAATATCGGCTTTCGCTATCCACACCAGGTGTCAGGCGGGCAGTTGCAACGGGCGATGACGGCAATGGCGATGGCGGCGCGGCCTGACCTGATCATTTTTGATGAGCCGACGACAGCGCTGGATGTGACGACTCAGGTGAACGTGTTGGCCTCGATGCGGGACGCGGTTGAGCAGTTTAATACCGCTGCCATTTATATCACACATGACCTTGCGGTGGTGGCGCAGATGGCTGACCAGATCAAAGTGCTGCGCTATGGCGAGCAGATGGAAGAGGCCGAGACGCGCAAGATGCTGTCAGAGCCTGAGCATCCTTATACCAAGTCGCTGTGGTCAGTGCGCTCGATCTATAAAGAGCCGGGGACCAGTGAGGATCATATCCTTGAGATCAAAGGCGTAGATGCGGCCTATGGCGCCGGCATGAAAGTTCTGCATGACGTCAACATCTCGGTGCCGCGCGGCAAGACCGTGGCGATTGTCGGGGAATCGGGTTCAGGTAAATCGACTACGGCACGCGTGGTGACGGGCCTGTTGCCGCAGATGAAGGGCGAGGTTCTGTTTAACGGGGAGGCGCTGCCGCCTGAGCTCAAGGATCGCTCCAAGGACCAGCTTCAGCGCATCCAGATGATCTATCAGATGGCCGATACGGCGATGAACCCGCGCCAGACGGTGGCTGAGATTATCGGCCGGCCGCTTGAGTTTTATCTGGGCCTGAGAGGCAAAGCGAAAGAAAAGAAGGTTCTTGAGCTTTTGGGGCTGATCGAACTTGACGAAAGTTTTTACGACCGCCTGCCAAACGAGCTTTCCGGCGGGCAGAAGCAGCGGATATGCATTGCCCGGGCGCTGGCGGCAGAGCCGGAACTGATCATTTGTGACGAGGTCACCTCGGCCCTTGATCAGATCGTGCAGGAAGGCATATTGAAACTTCTTCTGCGACTGCAGGAGGAACTCGGTGTTTCCTACATCTTCATCACCCATGATATTGCCACGGTGCAGGCGATCTCGGACGAGATCGTGGTCATGTTCCAGGGCGCGGTGGTGGAGCAGGGGCTGAAAACAGCGATCATGGAGCCGCCTTTCCCGGATTATACGCAGCTATTGCTTTCTTCAGTTCCTGAGATGGATCCTGACTGGCTGACCAACCTGTTGAAGGAACGCAGCGAGGCGTAGCGGCGGGGTTTGGACTGCCCAAAAGCGTGGTTTATTCTTTGAACCAGACGACCTGACTGCCGGTTGCCAGCAGCTTTCCGGTGCGGCTGAAAAGCTGCATGCTCTGATCATGAAAATTGCCGTGAAAGCGGGTGGCATCAGCGATACCCAGCAGATGCGCTGACCCCTGTTCTGCGATTTCATCCATCGACCCGATAAAATGTGTTGTCAGGGTAACGGTGCCCATCGGAACCAACGTGCCGCGCACATGAAACAGGCGGATCAGAAAGCAATCTGACAGCGCCATCAGCGACAGATAGTCAAGCGGTCGGTCGGGAACATCCTTGACCCAAAGCGCGGAGATTGCCGGCTGCAATTCAGGTTTGGGCGGTTTCCCATAGGGTGGTGAACCTTCGATGTACCTGTATTCATAGGTATTTATCCAGTTTGAATATGCGATATTCTTGGGTGGGACGTAAGCTGCGCATTCTTCTGGCGCTGGAACATCGGGTGCAGGTACCGGTTGATGCGAAAAATCGGCAAGCCGACGGGCCAGAACCAAGGTAGCTGTCGCACAGGTTCTATCACCCTGAACAAGCTCCAGCGACCAATGCTGGATATACTTCCCGGCCCGGGCGCATTTGCGGGTGATGACATAGGGGCCATCTGCCACGGCCGCGCAGAAATTGACCGTCATCGAGATCGGGTCGCCAACGCGCCGGTCGTCTTCCAGCACCGCGCGCATAAGGCTGGCTGAGGTGATGCCGCCAAATGGGCCGACAAGATTGGCGTAAACTGGGGAAGTGTGCCCTGAGAGCCTGTTCTGATCGACAGACGTCAATGCGCTGGCCTTGTCAAATGGATGTGTCATTACGGGGTCCGGTTTTGTTATCGGCTTTCTTTCGTTCCTAGCTGGTCACTGACAGCCAGGAAACTATTTCGTTGCGTCGCATCTTGCCGAAATATTAAGATTTTCTGTTTGCATGCCCAGCAAATTGCCCGAAATCCCAGGTAACTCGTCGATTGTTCTGTCGATCAACCGATCAATCAGCCGGCCGGTCTGTCAGTAGACTGATCCACTAGTCTACCAGCCGACTGAACCACCGGTCTACCGGTCTGTCGATAAACCAGTTTATTAGTTCATTGTGCGTTTTCAGTGGCTTGTGAGCAGGTAATTTTTGCGTCGAGGGGCAGTTATCGAAATTTCAATGGTCGAGCAGCCTACCAATCTAGCGCTTCTCGTCCAGAATGACGTCTTGGCGGTCAGGCGATCTTACAAGTCAGCCATACTGGCGCGCTATCCTGTCACTGAAATCCTTCTCGAAAACCAGAACCTCGCCCTCATAGGCCTCGATCCGGGCGCTGAGATAGAAATTATCCGCATCCGACCACTTTTTCGAAGTGGTTTCCGTACGAACTTGCCAGTTTCCGCGGCCAAGTTCCTGGGTCCAGTGCGTTTCAGTAGAGGCTGATAGCGGGTCATCGGGATGAATGCGCGTGGTGACGCGGGTGATAAACCCGGATTGCAACCCATGCGTTGCATCCTCGTTCAGACCCCCATCGTCAACCAATGTGCAGGTGATTTCACCCGTGGTGTAGTCCTCATGCCTGTGGCTTTCATAAAGTGCCGGTCTGATCACGCGGTGGGGCCACGGCTCGGCCCCTTCAGCCTCCTCAAAACTCCATTCATCGGTGTCAGAGCCCCCGTGCACCGGCAACTCCAGAGACCCTTCAATGAGAGAGACCGTCGCCCGCTCAGGCACAGGCCAGATAAACGGCCAATATGCGGTGGAGACAGCCACCCGCAATCGCATCCCCGCCTGGACCCGCATGGCGATCTGATCAAGTGGCAGTGCAATGTCAATTGGCACATTCGGGATCAGGTCCTCAGGTGCCGTGTGTCCCTGCCAGTGATTGAGGTTGAGAACGCCGTAGGTAATGCGGTTGGAGGCGCCGTCCGGGTGTACTTCGCACAGGCGCACCACAATCTGGGCAAGCTTTTTGTCACTGGCAAGCCTCAACCGGATCACCGGTGCACCGACGATATCAAGATCAGCCTTCAGGGGGGCGGTATCGAAACAGGCCGAGCGGTCATCATCGTCGCGCTGGTCACCGGGCATTTCAGGTACGGCGCCGGACATCGGAAAATAACTGCCGGTACCAAAGCCGCAATCAAGCGGTGAGTTTACCTCGGTTTCCGGTCTGCCATCGCCATCGCCACTGAGCGAACCGTCGGAATTGAGCAAAAGGGTCTCATTGCCGATACCTGCGCTTGGCCATCCGGTCTCCGCGATCCAATGCCCGTCCCGTTGCCGCCGCAGCCGGTTAGGCCGTACGCTTTCTTGCAGATAGGCCCGATAGGCGGGGTCGCTTTCAACTCCGTTGGCGTGTCCTTTCAGCCAGTGATCCCACCATCGCAGCGCTTCCTGCAGAAAACCGATTTGCGGCGCCGGATCAGCGGTATGCGGGTATTGATGCACCCAGGGGCCGACAATACCCTTGACCGGCGCGTCAAGATTGCTGACCAGATGCGAAACCGTGTTCATGTAGTTGTCGGCCCAGCCACCAATAGAGAGTACCGCTGCTTTGATCGCTGAGTAATCCTCAATGACCGAGCCGTGTTCCCAATAGGCATCGCGGCTTTGATGCCTGAGCCAGCTTGAGGCAAGAAACGGCTGGTTTTCAAGTCGTTCCAGCCACATCTCGCGCCAGCGCTTACCGCGCAGCATTTTGTCAGGCGGGCGCGAGGAATAGGACAGCATCTGACTGGCCCAAAGGAAATTGTCGTTGAGCAGACAGCCGCCTTTGTAGTGGATATCATCAGCAAATCGGTCAACTGATGAGCAGACGCTGATGATAGCTTTCAGGGCAGGCGGGTTCATCGCTGCAACCTGCAGGCAGTTAAACCCGCCCCAGCTTTTGCCCATCATGCCTACGTTGCCGTCACACCAGTCCTGCCGGGCGATCCAGGCAATGGCGGCGCAAGCATCATCAAGTTCCACTTGCGAATATTCATCGGCCATCAGCCCGTCGCTGTCGCCGTTGCCCCGCATGTCAAGGCGAAGGACCGCGTAGCCGCGACCGGCAAAGTATTTGTGCATGATCTCGTCGCGCGCAATGGTGCCATCGCGCTTGCGATAGGGGATGTATTCCAGAATCGCCGGAACCGGATTGTCATGCGCATCCTCGGGCATCCAGACCCGGGCTGACAAACGGCAGCCATCGGGCATTTCGATACCCATATCGGGCTCGTCAGTGATGCTGTGAGGAAACTGTGTGACGATTTGCATGGGCCCCCCGATCTCTAGCACATTCAACGCCAGAGTTCTGTTTGCAGCAAGGCCGGAATTGGATTTTTTCCGTGCCGTGAACAGAACCGATTGCCAAGGCTAATCACGCCCCCTAACCTGTGCCGGATTCTCTTTTTAGCCGGAGGCACTTCATGTCCATCAAACGTCTTGGCTCGGGTCCGCGCATGTCACAGGCCGTTATTCATCAGGGGCTGGTCTATTCCGCCGGTCAGGTCGGCAAGGGGGCCGATATCACCGAACAGACCAAAGATGTTCTGGCCAATGTCGATGCCTGGCTGGCGAAAGCCGGGACGGACAAGTCGAAAATCCTGTCAGCGACCGTCTGGATCACCGATATGGACAATTTCGCCGCGATGAATGCCGTCTGGGATGCCTGGATCGATCCTGAAAACCCGCCGGCGCGCGCCTGCACCGAGGCAAAACTGGCATTGCCGGAATTTCTGGTTGAGGTAATGGTGATCGCTGCTGTGTAATTTTCCTTGCGTTCAGGCGTAATCGGCGCAGACTGGAAACGGTGAAAGTATCTTAGACCGGAGAAGTTATGAAGTACTGCCGAAACGTGGTTGCAGCCGCATTTTGCGGGCTTGCAGCCGTTGCCACACCATCCTTTGCTGAAGAAACAACTCTAAAGGTCGAAGGCAATCTATTGAAGGTCGAGGGGTTGGTGACCGGCGACCGATATGTTTTTGACGCCAGTTTTGCGACCGAACACAGCATCGAGGTACCGGCGCCGTTTGAGTTTATCGCCCCGACCTCTGATAATCACCTGAACTATATCCAGCCGGCACCCGGCGGCACCGATATTTTCAAGGTGTTTTTCGTCACGCTGGAAAAACAGGTCAAATCCAATCTGCGATTCGTCCCGATCACGATTGCGGAAGGGCCGGTTGATGAGCGATTGAAATCATTGCAGAAACTGTTGAAACAGGTCCTGATTGCATCGGTACCGGATACTGACAAGGCGCGCATCAACAGCGTTTCCAAAACGTCTGTAGGCAAGTATCCGGCGATCGAGATGCTGGGGAATTATGACACGCCGGATGACGGAACGGTTGTGATCCGGCTGGTGGCCATTCCCAATCCGGATGGTATTCACGGCATTCTGGCGATCATCAATGCGCTACCCAAAAACATTGAAATGACCAAGGTCGAGGATATCCTGAACACGGATGCATCCCGCGCGCTGGGCACGTTTCGGTTCAAATAGAGCAAACGGCGCAGCCTGATCAGCAGCGGCTTTTGCGCCGGGGCTGTTTGCTTGAGAGGATCAGATGACACCACAAGACCATCTTGATGCAGCCAGACGGCTTGATCACGCAGAGCAGGCGCGCCATCAGGTCGGTTGTTTTAGCCAGGACTTTCCGGCGATGACCATGGAGGACGCCTATGCCATTCAGCGCCATTGGGTGGATATCAAACTGGCGGCCGGGCGGCGGATCGAGGGGCACAAGATCGGGCTGACCTCACGCGCCATGCAAAGCCAGCTTGGCATTGATATTCCTGACAGCGGCATCCTGTTTGACGACATGTTTTTCGCAGACGGTACTGTCATCCCGGCGGATCGGTTCATAGAACCGCGCATTGAAGCGGAGATCGCTTTCATCATGGCTGATGATCTGCATGGAGCCGATGCAACGCCTGCCGATGTGCTGGCGGCGACCGAAAGCATCGCGCCGGCACTTGAAATCCTTGATACGCGAGTATTTCGTCAGGACCCGGTGACCGGGATCAGCCGGACCGTGTTTGATACGATATCGGATAATGCCGCCAATGCCGGTGTGGTGCTGGGATCCACGCGGTTTGACCCGGGAGAGTTTGATTTGCGCTGGATTGGTGCCATTCTCAGCAAAAACGGGCAGGTCGAGGAAACCGGGCTCGGGGCCGGGGTGCTTGGCGACCCTCTTCTGAGCATGGCCTGGTTGGCAAACCGTCTGGCCGAGCAGGGTGATTACATAAGGCGGGGTGAAGTGGTATTATCCGGCTCCTTCATCCGCGCAGTGGAAGCGCCATCCGGATCTGTTTTTCAGGCAGACTATGGCCCTCTGGGCGTGCTTGACTGCGCATTTGAGTAAAAAGGAAACGACATGGCGCCCTCGGTCAACAAATTCAAGGCAGCAATTCAGGCTGGCAAGTTGCAAATCGGAATGTGGCAGAGCCTTGGTGAGGCAATAACCGCCGAGATCTGCGCCTATGCCGGATTTGACTGGCTGCTGATCGATGGCGAGCACGGGGTGAACGATCTGCGTTCGATCCGTGACCAGCTTCAGGTGATCACACCCTCACCGTCAAACGCCATTGTGCGGATATCTTCGGTCAATGTGGTTGAGGTCAAACAGGTGATGGATGCCGGGGCTCAGACCATTCTGGTGCCGATCGTAAATACCGCAGAAGATGCCGCGCTGATGGTCAAAGCGATGCGCTATGCGCCTGAGGGTTTGCGCGGAAACGGGGCCGGGGTGGCGCGCGCTTCGGATTACGGGCGCAATCGCGATTATCTGGCATCGGCCAATGATCAGGCGTGCCTGCTGGTGCAGGCTGAAACGAAAGAGGCTTTGCAGAATCTCGAAGCCATTTGTGCAGTGGAAGGTGTTGATGGGGTCTTTATCGGTCCGGCGGATCTGGCCAGCAGCCTTGGCTATCATACGGATCCGGGGAATGAGGCGGTCGAAGCGGCGATTGTGGACGCGATTACGCGTATTCGTGCCTGCGGCAAGGCGCCGGGTATTCTGATGGCCGATGAGGTGCGGGCAAGACGCTATATCGAATTGGGCGCGCTCTTTGTTGCCGTGGGGTCGGATATCTCGATGATTGCAGGTGGATCAAAGAAACTGGCGGCGAAATATCTGGGCGGGGAAAGCGAAACCAAAGACCAGGCCCAAGTTTACTAGTGCTGGGGCCGCTTTGCGGCAGAATTTATGGCTCCGCCGGGGATATTTGGGAAAAGAAGAAGACTCAATCGCTGTTAAGCATTGCGAGTTTTCTGAGGTTATTCATGAGGTTATGGGTGTTCTCAGCTCCAAATTCACGTTCCAGAGCGGCGTAGATTTCGGAGCTTTCAGGCGTGATTTCGGCGATAAGGCGACGGCCCTTTCCCGTCAGTTCGGCGATTTGTTTTCGGCCGTCTTCAGCGTGTCGCGAACGCCTGATCAGGTCCTCTTTTTCCAGATGTGCCAGGATGCGGGTGAGGCTCGGAGTCAAGACGACGCTGGCGGCTGCAAGCGCCGTTGGTTCGCTTGGCCCGTTTTCGTTCAGTACGCGCAAGACCCGCCACTGCTGTTCACTAAGTCCGTGCGCTTTGAGCATAGGGCGGAACCGCTGCATAACAGCCTCCCGCGCACGCAAGAGCATGATTGGTAAAGATTTTTCTGACTGCTCAAGACGGCGGGTCATGTGGGTTCGCGGCGCACACAATTGCTGAGCGTGCCCACGCCTTCAACCGTAACCTCAACCCGGTCCCCCTCAACCAGCCAGATCGGTGGGTCAAACCGTGCGCCCGCACCTGTTGGGGTGCCAGTGGCGATGAGATCGCCCGGTTCAAGCGTGCCGAAAGTTGACAGGTAGTTGATGATACGGGAAAAACTGAAGGCCATCGAGGCCGTGCTGTCGGACTGGCGAAGTTCGCCATTGACCCGCGTTTCAACCTGCATATCGGTGACATCAATACCGCTGAGATCGGTTTCGATCCAGGGGCCGATGGCGCCGGAATTATTCCAGTTTTTGCCGGGGGTCACATTGAATTTGCCGTGCCGCACCCAATCACGAATGGTGCCTTCGTTCATGATGGTCAGGCCGGCGACATGTTGCATGGCGTCAACCTGACTGATCCGGCGGCCCGGTTTGCCGATCACCAGAACAATTTCCCCTTCATAATCGAGCTGCTCGGATTCCGGTGGGATTTCAAGCGCTTGTTCATGGGCGACGAAAGACAGCGGGTTGCGCATGAAAACTGATGGGTAGGCTGGAGCGGCGGAGCCGTCTTTGTACTCCTGATTGCGGTTCATGTAATTGACGCCGATGCAGAAAATGCGAGTCGGGTTGGTGACCGGCAGCTCAAGAGTGATCTCTTTGAATTTGCAGTCAGGCGCGGTCTTGTCAATTGCGCGCGTGATTCCAGCCGGATCACTCAGAGCCTGGCGCATATCGGTAAAGTTCAGGCGGCTTGTCAGGTCGTATACAGCATTGCCATCGGTTGCGCCAATCCTGTTTTTGTTGAATGTTATCAGTTTCATGAGGCGGTACTTTTTGTTTTAGGGATGATTTGGCTTGACGGTAATTAACATGTTAAGTAAATAGATAACCTGATAATATCTCAAGGTCAATGGGATGGCGCATCTGTCAATCGAATACTCGGCAAATCTGGATGAAACGCTCGATATGGCGGCGTTTTGCGAGGTTGCGCGATCAGTTATGGCTGAATGCGGGGTGTTCCCGGTAGCGGGCATTCGCGTGCGTGCCTTTCGCGCGGATCACGCGGCGATTAGCGACGGCAACCCGGAATTTGCTTTTGCTGACATGGTGCTGCGCATGGGCAAAGGCCGCGATGAAGAGGTGCGGCTGGCGGCGTGCGAAACGGTCTATGCTGCCCTAGAGGGCTGGCTGGCAGAGCGCCTGAACCAGCCCTTTGCGCTGTCGCTGGAAGTTCTGGAAATCAACTATCCGTTTGCAATCAAACGGATGAACACAATACGTACGGCGCTGGAAGGCAAAAATGGCTGATTTGAAAGAAAACATCGACAATGCAATGGCTTACCTTGCACCAATCAGCGCAAAAGGTGTGCTGAACCGCATTGGCGGTAAAGACAGCACCGGTGCGGCTTTGTTTGATACGACTTCACCGATAGATGGCAGTTTACTGGCCAAAGTGGCGCGCAGTGATGCGGCAGAGGTGGACAAGGCGGCGCGGGCGGCGAAAGCGGCCTTTCCCGCCTGGCGCGATTTTGGCGCCAAAGAGCGCAAGGCGGTTTTGCACAGGATCGCCGATGCGATTGAGGCGAGGGCCGAGGAGATTGCCTTTCTGGAATGTCTCGATACCGGTCAGGCCCTGCGCTTCATGTCAAAGGCTGCCCTGAGGGGGGCTGAGAATTTCCGCTATTTCGCCGATCTTGCGCCTTCCGCGCGTGACGGGCAGAACCTGCCCAGTCCGACCCTGATGAATGTGACCTCGCGCGTGCCCATAGGCCCGGTTGGTGTGATCACACCCTGGAATACGCCGTTCATGTTAAGCACATGGAAGATCGCCCCGGCGCTGGCAGCGGGGTGTACCATTGTTCATAAGCCAGCTGAGCTTAGCCCGATAACTGCCCGTCTTCTTGTGGAAATAGCGGAAGAGGCTGGATTGCCACCGGGTGTTTGGAATCTGGTCAATGGCTTTGGTGAAGATGCCGGGAAGGCGCTGACAGAACATCCAGATATAAAAGCCATCGCCTTTGTCGGCGAAAGCAAGACCGGTTCGGCGATCATGAAACAGGGGGCCGATACGCTCAAGCGCGTGCATTTTGAACTTGGCGGCAAAAACCCCTGTATCGTTTTTGACGATGCGGATCTTGAGCGGGCGCTGGATGCGGCGATCTTCATGATCTATTCGCTGAATGGCGAGCGCTGTACGTCTTCGTCACGCCTGTTGTTGCAGGCGTCGATCCACGATGAGTTCGTGGACAAGCTGACCACGCGGGTGAATAACCTCAAAGTCGGCCATCCCCTTGATCCCAAGACCGAAATTGGCCCCCTTATTGCTGAAGTTCATCGCCGGAAAGTCTCGTCCTATTTTGATATCGCTAAATCTGAGGGGGCGGAAATCAGTGCCGGGGGTAGTGTGATTGAGGGCGATGGCTGTTATGTTGAGCCGACGTTAGTTACCGGTGCGACGCGCGATATGCGCATTGCGCAGGAAGAGGTGTTTGGCCCGGTTCTGACGGTCATCCCGTTCACTGATCAGGCCGAGGTGATTGCCATTGCAAATGGTGTTGAATACGGCCTGACAGCCTATGTCTGGACCAATGATCTGAGCCGGGCGCTTGATGTCACGTCGCAACTGGAAGCGGGGATGATCTGGGTAAACTCGGAAAACGTCCGGCATCTTCCCACGCCGTTTGGTGGCGTCAAGGCCAGCGGAATAGGGCGCGACGGCGCTGAGTGGTCGTTTGAGTTCTATATGGAACAGAAACATATCGGATTTGCCCTTGGCGGGCATAAGATACCGCGTCTTGGTGCCGCTGTTGTATCTGACTGAATGAAATGAACAGGAAATCGTGGAAACCTACAAAGGATTGTGAAAATGGGAGAAATCGTTCTCGCCGCCAAAATGACCCATGTGCCGACGATGCTGATGTCAGAGCAGGACGGCCCGGTTAAGGGAAAGCGGCAACCGGCCATTGACGGCCATCTTGAGATTGCCCGCCGCGCCAAGGCGCTGGGGGCGGACACGGTTGTGGTGGTTGATACGCATTGGGTGGTGAATGCCGGCTATCACGTCAATGCCAATGACCACTTCAAAGGGGTATTTACCTCAAATGAGTTTCCGCAATTCATCCAGAATATGGCGTTTGAATTTGACGGCAATCCCGAACTTGGCGATCTCATTGCCGAAAAGGCGCAGGCCAAAGATGTCTATACGCTCAGCCACCAGCTTGACAGCCTGGAACTGGAATACGGAACGCTGGTGCCAATGTATTTCATGTCGCGCGAACACAAGATGAAGGTCATTTCGGTTGCCGGGTGGTGCACGGTCCACAGCCACGAAAGCTCGCGCAAGCTGGGCGAGGCGATCCGCGAAGCGATCGAGGCCAGTGACAGCAAGGTGTTGCTGGTGGCCTCGGGTTCGTTGTCGCACCGGATCTGGCCGAATGACGACTATGCCGCCAATAACGGCACCTTTACCATATCCAAGGAATTCAACCGACAAGTCGATCTGCATGTGCTTGAGCTGTGGAAGCGCGGTGAATGGGATACATTCATCAAGATGCTGCCGGAATATGCGGACTACTGTTGCGGCGAAGGCTCCATGCATGACACGGTCATGATGCTGGGGGCCCTTGGCTGGGACAAGTATACCGGCAAAGGCGAGGTCGTGACGGAGTATTTTCCAAGCTCGGGCACCGGGCAGACCAATGTGGTGCTGCCCGTCACTTAGCGGCTGACCCCATTGATGGCGTTACTGCTTTGGCAGGTGAATGTTGAAGCGGTCGCGGATCGCTTTGTCCGTCGCCGCATCGAACTGTGCCGCCGATGGCTTTGACAAAACGGCATTCTTTGTCTCGGTCGCTTTTTCCCTGAGATTGGGTTTGCCCTTTTCCGCCCATTCCTTTGGGGACGAGCGATCACCCAGACGCGGATAGATATAGTCGGTCTGCATCAGGCTGAGTGTCTGATCCGAGCCTAGATAATGGCCCGGCCCCTCCAGACAGACGCGGCGCATCGTGTCAAGCGACAGATTTTCATCGGTGACATTGATGCCGCGTACACAGCGCATCGACTGGCCCAGAAGATCATCGCCGATGATCAGGCTTTCATGGCAGAACCCCAGCAAAGAGGCGTGCATGCCGACGCTTTCATAAACCATGTTGAGGCCAGCCAGTCCCGCCATCACGTTGGAATGTGCCTGCTCATAGCCGGCCTGCATATCGGGCATCTTGGCGTCAGCAATGCCAGCAGCCGCCCCACCCGGAAGCCCATAAAAACGGTGCATCTGGGCGCAACCAGCGCTTAAGAGCGCCTGCTCGCCTGACCCCCCTGACATCGCCCCGGTGCGCAAGTCGGAGACGAAAGGCCAGGTTCCGAATATCGCCGGATGCCCCGGTTTTACGGCGTTGACATAAACCAGCCCTGCAAGGCATTCCGCCACCGCCTGCACAATCGCCCCGGCAATCGAGGCGGGTGCCGTGGCACCTGCCTGACCGGCAGACAACAACAGAACCGGCATGCCGCCCGCAATGCAGGCTTCCAGCACTTCGCAGGCTTCTGTGGCGAATTTCATTGGCGGGATGACAAAGCAGATCGAAGCAGAGATGAACGGGCGCGCGCGCCATGCGGCCTCACCCCCGGCAATGGCGTGAATGAGGTCAAGGCAGCCCGGTACATAGGCAGGCTCGGTAAAGCTGGTGCCGATATGTTTGGAAGTGCCGGAACAGGCGGCATAGATGGTATTGAGGTCCATCTCGAAATTGTCCTCGATATCGCGGCACACCATTGGGCGCTGGAAAAAATGCACGTTATCAAGGGTGTTGACGATTTTGGCAGCATCAAACAGATCCTGAACCGTGCTTTCACGGTACTCGCGGGCCTGAATATCGACCATGTGCACAGCGGCCCCCGCAGTGCCGTAGTGAACCCGGTTGCCACTGAGATCGAGGTCGTATTTGGGATCACGGGCTGAAAGCGTGATGTCTTTGGCCGCCATTTCCAGCGATCTTTCCACCAGATCACGGGGAAAGCGAATGCGCTCGTCATCGCCAAGAATCGCCCCGGCACCGGTAAGAATTTCAACGCCGGACGGGGGCGCATCCGCAAGGCCGATCTCTTCCAGAGCCGTCAGGGCGGCCTCGTGGATTTTTTCAACTTCGGTCTGGCTCAGCGGGTTGTAAACACCGCCCTCAAGGCCTGGGCGGACGGGGCGGATATCTTCGGCCAAAGGGGCTGCGCGCAGGGCCTGACGGGCGGAACGGCCGCCAGAGCGGCGGGGGCGGGGAACGGACATGGTGAAAACTCATTGGAACTTGCGGGCGTGGATTGGCGGACTAATGGCCGGTTTAAGGGCGGCCACGCGCCGCGCGACCACGATCCGCACCAATGGTACGGCTGATCAATTCCACTTTCCAGGCATTGCCCCGCATAGAGAGGTTCCTTTGAGTTTGGTGAAATTCAATTTGAATATTTCACGCGCGGCATCTTGTCTGTTTGCGGCAATGTGGTCGCAAACGGTGTTTTTGCCGAATTTCGGATAATCCCGGTAAATCAGGTGGCTACCAGCTGCCGGATGCGCCACCACCGGACGAGGAGCCGCCGCTGAAAGAACTGCCCGAGGATGACGACGAGGATTTTGACTTTCTCGGTATGGTGACGGTTTCAGAATAGCTGTGATCACAATTGCGGCAATTGTAATCAATCCTGGCGCGTCCGCTGCTGCTGGTTGTGGCGCTTGAAAGCACAGTGCGCAGGGAATGCAGCGTGCGATAATCGCAGGAAGGGCAGGCGGAATAGCCGCTGAACCAGGCCCGGTAGCCTTCGATCAGCACATGGTCGTCATGCGCGCAGTACCAGACGTCATAATCCTTGGAATTCAGGCTTTCCTCGACCTTTTGTCCATGCGCCAGCCATTTATCATCGCTCTCTTCGGAAAGCCGCGTCATTTTGCGCCCACAAAGATCACATTGGCGCGGGCGATTGCGCAGAAACCGGCGGAAGCGAAATCCGCCAAAGCCGCTGCTGACAATGGCCAATGCACCCAAAATCCAGGCGAAGAACCCACCGGAACGTACTGAACTGGCGATGTTATCTGCCTCCAGACGCAAACGCGAAGAGGTGGTGTAACCCGCATCGGTAAACTCAAGCCGTGTGCGCTTGATGGTTTCCGTGACCCCGGCTTCGATGCCTTTTGCGTATTCGTCCTCTTTGAACCAGGGGATGAAATGATGGTCGATAACGCGCTTGACTCGGTCATCGAACACCGGCGGATAGCCTTTGCCAAGTTCGATGCGCATATCGCGGTCCTGTCGCGCGACAAGGACCAGAATCCCGTCATTGCGCCTGGGATCACCGATCCCCCAGCTGTTGAATAGCCCGGTGGCAAAAGGCTCAATCGCATCGCTCGGGCCGTAATCCAGTCGGCTTTCGATGGTGACGACCGTCATTTCGACGCCGCGCTCAGCTTTAACTGCCTTGAGCGATTTGACGATCCGCGCCTCGGTTTCCGCGTCAATCAGATCAGCAAAATCATTGACATAGACGGATGTATAGGCCGGGTAGTTCTGGGCCTGCACGGCAAAGGGCATAAGGAGGATGAGGATAAGTACATAGCGCATGGGCTGAGTATAGCTTGCGGCGCGGCCAAATCCACTGATTGTGAGCCAAAAGCGTTGTGATCACAAATACAACTCCGGTCTAATCCTGTTCCATCTGCCCGGCAAGGTCGCACAAAACGTCATATACGCTCATCACATCGTCGCGCGTACAGTCAAACTGTCCTGCGGTCATGCGGATGACGAACCGCCCCTCGTGATGGGTTTGCGTAAGATAAATCCGCCCGTCATCGTTTACGCGCGCCAATAGTTGTTCCGTTGCCGTGTCAGCATTCGCCCCCGCAGGTGTGAATTGAAAGGTAAAAAGCGCCAGACGGCTGTGGGTGACAATCTCAAACGCGGGATGCGCCGCCAGTTTCGCCTCCAATTCCTGAACCCACGCGACGTGATTACGGATGCGGGCGCGCAGCCCTTCCAGCCCGTAGGCGCGCATCAGGAACCAGAGCTTGAGTGCACGAAAACGGCGACCCAGTGGAATTGTCCATTCATTGTAATTGGTTATCTCATCCGCACCGATCGTTTCCAGATAGGAAGGGCGCAAGCCGAGGGTCCTGATCTGGGGCACCGGATCGGCGAGAAACTGAACCGAACAGTCAAATTGCGCCCCCAGCCATTTATGCGGATTGAATACGATGGAATCGGCCCCGTCCACACCCTGCCAGATCGGGCGGAACTCAGGGCAGATCATCGCAGACCCGGCCCAGGCGGCATCGACATGGGTGTAAAGCCCTTCCTCTTTTGCCACCGCCATAATCTCGGCCACATTGTCCGATGCCCCGATTGAGGTGCCCCCGACACAGATCACCACGCCTGCCGGCAAAAGCCCGGCATCGCGATCTGCCCTGATCGCAGCCTGCAGTGCGTCAGGGCGCATGGCGTAATCATCGTCTGTCGGGATCTTCACCAGATTCTGCTGCCCGATCCCGGCCACCCAGCAGGCTTTGTCAATCGACGAATGGGTCTGAGCGGAGGCATAGATGCGCGGTGTCTTTTCTCCCGCCAGCCCCGATTCAATACCACGCCAGTCAATTGCACGTTCACGCATGGTCAGAATGGCCGACAGGGTGGCCGAGGTTGCACTGTCCTGAATGACCCCGGTGAAATGCGGCGCGAGGCCAAGCGCATCCCTGAGCCAGCCGATCATGACTCCTTCGATTTCGGTAGCCGCGGGCGAGGTCTGCCAGAGCATGCATTGTGCAGAGATCGTGTTGGCAAGCTGCTCGGCCACCATCGAAGCGGGCGATGCGTTGGAGGGGAAATAGGCAAAAAACCTTGGATGCTGCCAATGGGTCATGCCATCGGGCACGATGCGCACGAAATCGGCAAATATGGTTTCCATGTCTTCAGGTAGTTCCGGTGCGGCGCTCGGAAGCTGCGCTGCAATATCACCGGGCTTGACCTGCGCCCTTACCGGGCGGTCGCGCAGGCCGTCCAGATAGTCCTGCGACCAATCCGTTGCCCGGTTCGACCATTTGGTGAGTTCGTCTTTGTCCATTGATTTCTCCGTTCGCCGCAACCCCGCCAGAGGTGATCAGGCGCCTTCAGCTATCAGCGAGCGCGTCAAATCCAATTCCGCTGGACATCGATGCGAACGTGCCCTTTGAATACATCCCGTCAGCCGCATCCGCCACCGCACCAAGTGCATGGCGGGCAAGGGTCGAGCCCAGACTCACTCGCGCCACCCCCATTTCTGCGAATTCGGCCAGCGTTGTCTGAAGGTAGGGTCCGGCGGCGAGTGCGTTCACCGGAGCGTTTAGAGTTTTGCAGATCCTGCGTAAATCAGCGGATGTCTTGGTCATCGGCGCATAAAGGCAATCCGCCCCAGCGGCTTCAAACGCGATCAGTCGGCGCAGTGCTTCGTCAATATCATAGCTTCCCACCATGATCCCGTCAGCGCGGGCGACCAGCACGAAATCACGTGGCAACGCGCGCGCTGCCGCCGTTGCAGCACGGATACGTTCCACCGCCAGATCAAAGGGATAGGGCGTGTTATCGGGGATCGTTGCATCCTCGATGGAAATCCCGGCCAATCCGGCCTCGGCGGCCAGTCGCACGGTATCGGCCAGCTTATCCGGATCATCGGCGTAGCCATTTTCAAAATCCCCGGAAACCGGCAAAGGCGTGGCTGCAACGATACACTCTGCATGGGCAAGCGCCTGATCGAGCGTCACCTCACCATCACTGACACCCAGCGTTGCGGCCACCGCCCAGGAACTGGTTCCCAGCGCCTCAGCGCCGGCATTTGCCAGCAGTTTAGCACTGGCGGCATCCCAGACATTAGCCAGAATGAACGGATTGCCGGGTTGGTGAAGGGCCCGAAATGCCGGGCCCGGATCGTGGGTCATGGGATTTTCCTTTGTGCAAAAGCCGAAAGTCGTTTCAGGGCGGTGACAAAGCGGTCGTCTTCGATAGTCATAGCCACCCTGATATGACCAGCAGCGGCGCGCCCGAAGCTTTCTCCGGGCATCACCGCGATTTTTTCCTTTTCAAGCAGTTCCAGTGCGAAATCCTCGCCGCTCATCCCGGTCGCCCGGATATCCAGCATCAGATACATCGCCCCTGAGGAGGGGACCAGATGGAGAGCATTGCCTTCCTTGAAGACCGCCTGCGCCAGTTGCCGTCGCCTGCGAAAAACATCCGCGACATCGCGCTCCAGCGCCTCGCCCTGTTCTAGCGCAAAGAGGGCGGCATCCTGAATGAACCCGGCCACCCCGTAGGTGGTGCTGGTCGAGAGGTCAATCAGGCAGTCGACCACCGCCTCGGGTGCCACGATCCAGCCAACCCGCGAGCCGGTCATCGCATGGCTTTTGGACATCGAGCCGATGACCAGCGTCCGCTCAGCCATGCCTAGCTCTGCGCGCGGGCTGAGATGTTCGCCCTGCCAGATCTGCGTGTCATAAACCTCGTCCGAAATCAGCCAGAGGTCGTGTGATCTGGCAAATTCGCAAACCATGCGGATGGTCTCCGGTGAATAGACAACACCGGTCGGATTGTTCGGCGAATTGATCAAAAGCGAACGCGCGCCTTTGGCACTGGCCTCAAGTTCCGCCCGTGTCGGCTGAAAATCATCTTCAGGATGGGTTTCAATCGCGACATCCACCCCTCCGGCGGCACGGATGGTGCCGGGATAGGTGGCGTAATAGGGGTCAAGGTAAAGGGCACGATCCCCGGCATCCAGAACGGCGATATGGGCAGCAAACAGCCCGGCCTGCCCGCCGGGGGTGACGATGATGTTCCTATAAGTGGTCGCAACACCCGTGCGGGCCGCAACCCGTGCCGCAATCGCTTCGCGCAGCGGCCTCGAGCCCGGCACGATGGCATAGCCGGTATTACCGCCAGTAGCGCTTTGGTTCATCGCTGCCAGAATTGCGCCGTCGGTTTTCCGGTCATGCTCGCCGATGGTCAGTTCCAGAATATCCTCACCGGCGTCCTTTAGCTTGCGGGCTTTGTAAAACACCCCCCAGCCATCGGCACCGCCTTTGTTGATATTGCTGATCCTCTCGGAAATCTTCATCGTCGGCACTCGTTCGTTCGCGGTTGCAGAGCCCGGACGGCATCACGATTCTGGGTCGCTTGGCAAGGGGCTCTGTGCACCCTCTCAGGTATTTACCTTGCAATCGGGCGGTGTTTTCACTAGACCCGCTCCTATGAAACAGCCGATCGCCATCTTGCGGATTTGTATTACCTGCTGACATAAGTCGGGCGGGCTGTTCTCTTGTTTTCAATTCAAATGCCAAGTGATAAGTCCGCGAAAGCGGGGATATTGACTATGAGAACAGACCAATGACAGAGATAAAGCTTTACAATACCAAAACCCGCAGCAAGCAAGTTTTCACGCCTTTAGACGATAAGGATGTGCGCATGTATGTCTGCGGGCCAACGGTCTATGACCGCGCCCATATCGGCAATGCGCGGCCTGTCATTGTGTTTGACGTTCTCTACAGACTCTTGCGCGAAGTCTATGGGGCCGATCACGTCACCTATGCGCGCAATTTCACCGATGTCGATGACAAGATCAACGCGACAGCGCTGGCGCGCAAGGAAACAGGCGCAGAAGGCACGTTGGAAGAGCTGATTCAAGAGCGCACCAACGAGACCATCGGTTGGTTTCTTGATGACATGCACGCGCTTGGGAATTTGCCACCGAACAAGGCACCACGGGCGACCGAGTATATCGCCGAGATGGTTGTGATGATCGAGGAGTTGATTGCCTCGGGTCACGCCTATGAGGCCGAAGGGCATGTGCTGTTTGATGTGCATTCCTATCAAAAATACGGCACGCTTTCGGGCCGTTCGGTTGATGACATGATCGCAGGCGCCAGGGTTGAGGTCGCACCCTACAAGCGCGATCCGATGGATTTCGTGCTGTGGAAACCCTCAGATGATGATCTGCCGGGCTGGGACAGCCCCTGGGGCCGCGGCCGCCCCGGCTGGCATATCGAATGCTCGGCCATGACCAAAGCGCTGTTTGGCGAGCGCTTTGACATTCACGGCGGCGGGCTTGATCTGGCCTTTCCGCATCACGAGAACGAAAAGGCACAAAGCTGCTGCGAGGCGGGCGAAGACAGTTTCGCCCAAGTCTGGATGCATAACGAGATGCTGCAGGTCGAAGGCAAGAAGATGTCCAAATCCCTGGGCAATTTCTTTTCGGTGCGCGAGCTTCTGGATCAGGGCTGGCCGGGCGAGGTGATCCGGTTTGTGTTCTTGTCGACGCATTATCGCAAGCCGATGGACTGGACTGAGAAGAAGGCGCGGGAGGCCGAGGCGACGCTGGGGAAGTGGTACACTTTAACCGACGGCATTGATATGGATTCAGGACCGCTCGAATACGTGGTCGAGTTGCTTGCAGACGATTTGAACACTGCCGGAGTAATTGCGCTTATCCATGAGCTTGCGAAGGCGGGAAGGGCACCAGAGGTCCATGCTCTGATGAATCTGTTGGGCTTTCCAGAAGCGAGCGAAGTAGATTGGTTTAGAGATCGACCGAAGGTTGTTTCTACTGTGGGAGGAAATCACTCGATACTTCGGCCCTTATTGAAAAAGTGGGAAGACCTAAGAAACGAGAAAAAGTACTTGGAAGCAGATGCATTGAAATCAAAGATGGAGGCTGCCGGTCTCAAGATTTCTGCCACTCAATTGGGTCCGCACGCTGAATTGCTTGACAGTTTTGACCCCTCCAAACTGGAGGCTCTCAAATGACCGCTTCTATTTGGCAAAAATACTCAAATCCAACACAGGTCAGCGCCCGGCCTGGAGGGTGCGAAGCGCCCTCCGGGGGGAGGTCGGGCGCTGACCGGGACGCAAGCGACCCGGTCGGTGATTGTATGACGGGGTGTGCCCAATGAAACGCGAGCACCTCTCCCTTTTCGACACCACGCTGCGCGATGGCCAGCAAACACAGGGTGTCGACTTCACCGCCGAAGACAAGACCCGCATCGCCGAGGCGCTCGACGCGCTGGGCATCGACTATGTCGAGGGCGGCTGGCCGGGAGCCAACCCCACCGACAGCGATTTCTTTGATGCAGCGCCAAAGCTCAACAACGCCACATTCACCGCCTTTGGCATGACCAAACGCGCCGGGCGTTCGGCGGAAAACGATGATGTGCTGGCGGCGGTCCTCAATGCCAATACACCGGCGGTCTGTCTGGTTGGCAAGACCCATGATTTCCACGTCACCACCGCCCTTGGCATCGAACTTCCGGAAAACGTTGAGAACATTGCACAATCCGTCCAGCATCTGGTGGCACGGAAGCGCGAGGCCCTTTTTGACGCAGAGCATTTCTTCGACGGCTACAAGGCCAATCCAGACTACGCTCTTCAATGCCTCCACGCCGCATATGAGGCCGGTGCCCGCTGGGTTGTCCTTTGCGACACCAATGGCGGCGCGTTACCAAACGAAGTGCGCGATATCACCAAAGCGGTGATTGCCAGCGGCATTCCCGGAGAACATTTGGGCATCCACACCCATGACGATACCGGCCATGCGGTAGCCAACTCGCTGGCCGCGGTCGAGGCCGGGGCGCGCCAGATCCAGGGCACGCTCAATGGCCTTGGCGAGCGTTGCGGCAATGCCAACCTGATCAGCCTCATTCCCACATTGCTGCTGAAGGAACCCTATGCTTCGCAATTTGACATCGGCGTCGATGTCGAGGGGTTGAAATCACTGACCCGCCTCAGCCGGATGCTTGATGATATCCTCAACCGGGTACCGCTGAAATCGCTGCCCTATGTCGGTGCCTCGGCCTTTGCCCACAAGGCCGGCCTGCATGCCTCGGCCATCGTCAAGGATCCCTCGACCTACGAGCATGTCGACCCGGCGAGCGTCGGCAATACGCGCATCATTCCGATGTCAAATCAGGCCGGTCAGTCCAACCTCAGAAAGCGTCTGTCAGAGGCCGGGCTTGAGGTTGAAAAGAATGATCCGCGCCTCATGACCATCCTCAACGAGATCAAGGCGCGCGAGGATCGCGGCTATGCCTATGACAGTGCGCAAGCCTCGTTTGAACTGATCGCGCGGGCCGAACTTGGCCAGTTGCCGGAGTTTTTCGAGGTCAAGCGCTACCGGGTCACGGTTGAGCGGCGCAAGAACAAACGCAACGAGTTTGTATCCCTCTCCGAAGCGGTGGTGGTGGTGAAAATCGGCGGAAAACGCATGTTATCGGTCAGCGAAAGCATGGACGAAACCAACAACGACGCTGGCCCGGTCAATGCGCTCAGCCGTGCTCTGGCCAAGGATCTGGGCCCTTATCAGGCCTGTATCGACGACATGAAACTGGTCGATTTCCGCGTGCGCATCACCAATGGCGGCACCGCAGCCGTCACCCGCGTCATCATCGACAGTGAAGACGGGCAGGGGCGGCGCTGGTCGACCGTTGGCGTCTCCGCCAATATTGTGGATGCCAGTTTTCAGGCGCTACTTGATGCGATCAACTGGAAACTGATCCGTGACGGTCAGCAGGTGGCCACTTGAGCATGTTGCATAACCGGTCCCGATCTCAATTCACCAATTGCATCGGCTCTGCTGGATGAAACTGACGGATGTATCGGTTGAACAGGTCCGCCGGGGTGATCCCGACCGCTTTCTGAGTGCCATGACGGCCCCGGTTGAAATGCGCCCGCGGCTGCTGACGCTTTATGCCTTCAATCTGGAAATCGCCCGCGCGCCATGGGCGACCAAAGAGCCGCTGGTTGCCGAAATGCGCCTTCAGTTCTGGATCGATCTGATCGAGGCGATTGGCACGTGCGGCGCTTTGCCAAGGCACGATCTCACCCGCCCCCTGGCTGCATTGGTGAAAGAGGCTGATTTACCGCCTGATCTGCTCCATGAGATGGTCAGAGCCCGTCGCTTTGATATTTCCGCTGAGCCGCACAAAACGCCAAAAGCACTTGAAACCTACATCGACCACACGGCAGGGCACCTGATGTGGCTTGCCGCCCTTGCCCTCGGCGCGCCGCAGGAAGCCGAGCAACCGATACGGGATTATGCCCATGGCGCAGGTGTGGCGGCATTGCTGCGCGCCTTGCCGCAGCTCACGCAACATCGTCGTTCACCCCTGCCGGTTGACAGCGATGCTGCGATTGCCGAACTGGTGACGGGGGCTTTGCGGCGGGTAGCCAGGGCGCGGAAAGCGGCTAAGCAAATCCCGGCCGCAGCCGCACCGGCTCTGCGCGCAGGGTGGCGTGCCAAAGCTCTGCTCGAAAGGGCACAGAGAAACCCATCGCAGGTATTGACCACCGGGCTTGAAGAAGCGGAATTCAGGCGCAAAAGCCACCTCATCTGGATTTCCCTGCGCGGGCAATGGTAAACTGCCCACCGCCCCGCTTCGAAAGGGAATCCGGCCTGATGACCAGCTTTGACGCCATCCCAGAAACTGCGCTCGACTGGGTGCAGTCAGGCCGAAAGGTCGCGATTGCAACTGTAGTTGAAACCTGGGGCTCGGCGCCAAGACCGGTCGGTGCGCAGCTTCTGATCAGTCAGGAGGCGGAAATCGAGGGGTCGGTTTCCGGTGGATGCGTCGAGGCTGCTGTGGTTCACGAAGCGCTTCAATCCCTTACTGACGGGAAGGTCCGGATTGTCAGCTACGGCGTTTCGGACGAAGAGGCATTTGCCGTCGGCCTGGCCTGTGGTGGCACCATCCGCATCATGGTTGAACCTGTCGGGCTGGGGCAGGGACCTGCGCGTGAGGATTTGGAACGTCTGGTTGCTGCAAGGCGGGCGCGGCAGGCCGTGGTCATGGCCGTCAACACAGAGGGCTGGCAAAGGTTTCTCGGCCACGGGACGGACGACCGTCTGGCACCCGAAATCAGGGAACGGTTACGAAGCGACAAATCAGGGTTTGAGGATAACTGGTTTCTCGCCGTTCACAACCCGCCGCTCAAGCTGGTGATCATAGGTGCGGTTCATATCGCCCAACCCCTGATCGGCATGGCGCGCCTTGCCGGCTATGACCCCGTGCTGGTCGATCCGCGCGACGCCTTTGCGTCGGACGAGCGATTTCCCGGCGAGACCATTCATCGCGATTGGCCAGACGAAGTTCTGCGTGGCCTGACCCTTGATGCCCGCACAGCCGTGGTTGCCCTGTCGCATGACCCAAAAATCGATGACCCGGCCTTGATCGAGGCTCTCTCCACACCGGTCTTTTATATCGGTGCGCTGGGGTCACGCCGAACCCATGCCAAACGTGTAACGCGGCTTAAGAAGGCGGGGATGCCTGACGACCAGATAACCCGCATCCATGCCCCGATCGGCCTTGATATCATCGCCCGTTCGCCCGCGGAAATCGCGGTTTCGATCATTGCGGAAATGACGCTCTGCCTGCGCCGACCGAAAGATGCCGCTACGTCAGATTGACCTAGAGTAAGCCGCCTCTTGTGAACCGCAAAAAAACCGTGTTACCGGAGGCGCAAAACCCGGGTAACACCGCAAAAGAGGATGTCTTTGATGAAACTGAATGCAGATATTTCCGCCATCATAACAGGTGGGGCTTCCGGCCTTGGTGAAGCGGTTGCCCGGAACCTTGCCGAAGGTGGCGCGCGCGTTTGCCTGTTTGATCTGGCCGAAGACAAAGGCGCTGCGCTGGCTCTGGAACTCGGCGGCACCTTTGTGCGTGTCGACGTCAGCGATCCGGCAAGCGTTGACGCGGGGTTCAAAGCCGCGCGTGAGGCGCAGGGTCAGGAACGCATCATGGTCAACTGCGCCGGGATTGGCGTCGCTGCGAAAACTGTCGACAAAGAGGGCAACCCGCATGATGCTGCCTTTTTTGACAAGGTGGTCCGTATCAATCTCATTGGCACCTTTCTTTGTTCGTCGCGTGCTGCTGCGGGCATGGTTGCGGCTGATCCATTAACCGACGATGGCGAGCGTGGTGTGATCGTCAACACGGCTTCCGTGGCCGCATTTGATGGCCAGATCGGCCAAATCGCCTATTCCGCTTCAAAAGGTGGCATTGTCGGCATGACCCTGCCAATGGCGCGCGACTTGTCCAAATCCGGCGTTCGCGTGATGGCCATTGCCCCGGGGATTTTCAAAACCCCGATGCTGGCGGGCCTGCCGGAAGACGTCCAGGCGTCGCTCGGTGCAATGGTGCCCTTTCCATCGCGTCTCGGCGATCCTGCCGAATACGCGGCAATGGCGCGCCATATCGTTGAAAACTCGATGCTGAATGGCGAGACCATCCGCCTTGACGGCGCTATCCGCATGGCCCCGCGCTGAGGCTTCTTCTTTTTCAGAAATATTCTCGCCGAAGGTCGGATTCCTAATAACCCCACCGCGTCCGCCAACCTGGCGGGTGCGGTCTGTCAGACCCCACCCCAGATTGCTTCGGCAACCTTCACCACCAGTTCAAGCTTGCACCGCTGATCATCGGGCGTGATTTCGTTACCTTCCTCGGTCGAGGCAAAGCCGCATTGCGGCGCGATGCCAAGCTGGTCGAGATCGACATATTTTGCCGCCGCGTCAAACTTGCGCCTGATCTGATCAACACTTTCAAGCTCAGCGGATTTGGTTGTAATGAATCCCGGCATCACGCGCTTGCCTTTCGGCAGTAATCCCAGTGGTGCAAGCCCTCCGGCGCGTTCGGTATCGTATTCCATGAAATAGATATCGACCCCGGTCTTGTTGAACACCGCATCCGCCGCCGGGTCATAAGCCCCGGTAGCTGCATGGGTCGAGCGGAAATTACCGCGGCACATATGCATGGCGATGATCATGTCATCCGGGCGGTCCTTGATTGCCTCGTGCATCATCCAGGCATAACGGTCGATCAGCCAGTCAGGATCCTGCCCGGCGGCTTCTTTTTCGGCGCGATGCCTGGGATCGCAGAGATAGGCGAAGAAGATGTCATCCATTTGCAGATACCGACACCCGACTTCGTAAAACCGTGCTACCGCCTTTTTGTAAGTGGCCGCGATATCGGCAAACAAGACGTCCGCGTCCTTGTACGCCACTGGCGCAATATCATCCTGTGCCGTACGGAAATGGCAGCAGGACGGGCCGGGGATCGAGATTTTCGGCATCACCTGAGTGTGTTCGGCGACGAACTTGAAATGCTCGAGCATCGGGTGGTCATCGGGAAAATCGAGTTTGGCTGAAATAGTCGGGAAAATCGGTCGCAACGCCACACCGGCAAACTGAACCCCCTGATCACGCTCGACCAGATCAAGGCCATCAAGCATTCCCATGAAATCGTAGTGCCAGAAAGAACGACGCGCCTCGCCATCGGTTACCGCTTTCAGTCCGACTTCTTCCTGCATGCGGATAAGGTCGGGGATCGCCATGTCCTCTACCGATTTCAGCTCACCTTCAGAGATTGTCCGGTCGCTAAAATGGTGCTGTCTGGCTTCAGCCACCGCAGCGGGTCGCAAAAGGCTGCCGACATGATCGGCGCGAAAGGGTGGTTTAGCGGTTTGCATCAAAATTCTCCTAGTGGAGTTGATACTTAACGGCCACGAATACGCGGATCCAGCGCGTCGCGCAAACCGTCGCCCATGTAGTTCACCGACAACACGGTCAGCGATATTGCCAGCCCGGGCCAGATGACCCGCTCAGGGCTGAGCGTCATAAAGTTGGTTGAATCAAACAACAACCGCCCCCAGGTCGGGAAATCCGAAGGGAAACCAAGCCCAAGGAACGAGAGCGCGCTTTCGGTGATGATCGCGTTGGCAATTCCCAATGTGGCCGACACCATGATCGGGCTCATCACATTGGGCAGAATATGTCGCAAAATCATCCGCCAGGGCGGTGTGCCGATGGATTGCGCCGCCAGCACAAACTCCTGCTCTTTCAACGCCAGCACGTCACCGCGCACGATCCGCGCGGTGTTCATCCAGCTGGTGATGCCGATGGCAAAAACGATCAGAATGAATATCCCGGTCTCCGGGCCAAACGCGGCGCGCAGCGTGTCACGGAAAAGCATGATCATGACCAGCAGCAAAGGCAACAGCGGCAGCGCCAGAAAAAGATCGGTAAAGCGCATCAGAAGGCCATCAACGCGTTTGAAATAGCCTGCCAGCACGCCGACGAATGTACCCAGAAACAGCGCCAGCAGCATGGCGATCACGCCAACGCCAAGCGAAACTCGCCCGCCTGCCAGCACGGCGGCAAACGCATCGCGCCCCAGCTGATCGGTTCCCATGGGATGCGCCAGGCTTGGGCCTTGGTTCTTGGCGCGGATATCGATGTAATTCGGATCGAGATGCCACAGATAAGGGCCGACTGCGACGGCAATGCAGACGAATATGAAGAACCACATGCCCAGCACCGCCCCTTTATGGGTTTTGAACTGGTCCCAGACATCGGCCCATTGCGACCGTTGGGGTGTGATATCCATGGTCGCGTCAGTCATAGCGGATCCTCGGGTCAAGAATGCCGTAAAGGATATCGGCGATCAGATTGAAAAGGACGATCAGTACCGCAAAGATGAAGGTCAGAGTCTGTACCAGCGGAATATCGGCTCCCTCGATCCCGATGATCAGAAGCTGCCCCAGCCCGTTCACCTTGAACACCTGTTCGGTGATGATAGCACCACCAAAGACCTGCGGAATGCCCAGGGCGATCACCGTCACCACCGGAATGAGCGAGTTCCTGAGAACGTGAACCAGTACCACGATCTGCTCGGTCAGCCCCTTGGCACGCGCCGTGCGCACGTAATCCTGATTGAGGTTGTCAAGCATTGAGGCCCGCATGAACCGGCTGATCTGTGCGGCATTAAAGAGCGCCAGCACGAAGACCGGCATCGCCATCTGCCTGACCTGAAAACCGAAACTCGCCAGATCGGTCACCTTGTGGGTGGTGTCATAGATCGATGGGAACCAGAAGAAGCTGTCGCTGGGCACCAGAACCGAGAAGATGACGATCAACAAAATCCCGGTGAAAAAGGTCGGAACCGAGAAGCCTACCATGGAAATGAACGTCCCCGCCTGATCAAACCAGCTATACTGGCGATAGGCCGAGTAAACCCCGATGGGCACTGCGATCAGGATGCCAACGACGTAGGACATGCCAACCACCCAGAGTGTCTGCGGCATACGCTCGACGATCAGATCAACAACCGGCGAGCGGGTCGCCCAGCTTTGCACCCGCAGGCGCTCGCCATCACCGATGGTGATGTTGAACATCTGCTCGATGATATTGAGCGGCTCATAGACAAAGAACTGTCTGCACCAGAGCAGATAGCGCCACCACATGGGTTCATCCAGTCCCAGTGAGATGCGTATTTTTTCCCGCACATCCGGCGGGATTGTCATCGGCAGATTTCCTGTCGGATCGCTGGGTGCGAGATCAAGCAGGGCAAAAATGATAAAACTGATGAACAGAAGCACCGGCACCATGAACGCCAACCGTCGGATTGTATAGTTCAGCATCAGCGGTGCCTCGGTTCAGGAGTCTTAAGAAAAGGGTGGGGTGGGCAAGTCTGCCCACCCCATTTGCAAAAGACAGTGCTTATTTGCGTGTCCAGTCAGCGACGTTCCACATCTGGGTGTCCCAGACATTCAGCAGCACGCCATCAACCGTATTCGCATGAGCCGAAACCGAGCCACGCAGGATCAGCGGAATCATTGCACCTTCCTGCATCAGCATGTCGTTCATCTCTTTGACGATCGCACCACGCGCTTCGGTACCAGCGGTTGTTGCCAGTTTGGCAGCCAGAGCGTCGTAAGCTGGGTTACAATAGCGCGGCATGTTGGAGCCGAGCCAGTTGTTTGACGGCATCGGAACTTCACCGCAGGTCCAGTTGTTCATGTAGCTTTCAGCATCTGTACCGTTAAAGAGGTTCGTGTACATTTCGATGTCAGCATAGAACTTCTGGAAGGTGTCAGGCGATGACTGGTCGCCGCCGAAGAAGACCGAAGCCGAGATGTTCTTCAGCTCGGTTTCAACACCGATTTCCGCCCACCATTGCTTGATAAGCGCTTGCGTGTCCTGACGAACAGCGTTGGTCGAGGTCTGGTAAAGGATCGACAGACGGACGCCATCTTTGGCGCGTACGCCGTCAGAACCGCGCGCCCAACCAGCTTCGTCCAGAAGCGCGTTGGCCTTGGCAATATCCTGCACCAGGCACTCGTTATTGGCAGTCGAGTTGTTGTAATCCGGTGCTGTCACCACATTGCAGGTTGCCGTACCAGCGGCACCATAACCGACCTCTGCCAGCGTTACGCGGTCAATTGCAAGGCTCAGCGCCCGGCGCACGGTCGCGTCGGTCAGGAACGGATGCGGCCCACCTTCCGCGGTCGAGCGGTTGTCGCCCAAAGCAGAATCCGGGTTGGTCAGGTTGACCATCAGACGCTCAACACCGTTGGCAAACGCAGATACCACGGTTCCTTTACCGGCCTTGGCCATTTCGGACAAAACCGTCGGATCGATCTGCAGGTTCCAGGCATAGTCAAACTCGCCGGTTTCAAGAACCGAACGCGCTGCCGCTGCTGCATCGCCACCACCTTTGAAGGTCAACGTGCCAAAGGAAGGCTTGGAAGCATCGCGATAATGCTCGTTGGCTTCCATGGTGATCACGTCATTGGCCTTGAACTCAACCACCTTGTATGGGCCGGTGCCGTGCGGGCCAAAGTTCTGTTCTGTACATTCAGGTGCCTTGGCGCCCATGCAATCAGCGAACTGTGCCGCCTGAATGATCGGGCTTTCACCACCAACAAACGGTCCGTACGGGAAGGGTTTTGGTTTGCTGAATGTTACTTTCACAGTCAGTTCATCGATTGCTTCAACCGATGCCACGTCAGCAAATTTGGTCAGCTGCTGGCAACCACCGGTCGGATCCATGCAGTAGTTCGCTGTGAAAACCACGTCAGCCGAGGTGAACGGTGTGCCGTCGGACCACAAGATGCCTGCGGTGAGCTTCCAGGTGATCGATGTCAGATCTTCCGAAACGCCTCCATTGGCGACAGTAGGAATTTCATCCACCAGCCACGGAACCATGTTGCCGCCATTGTCATAACGCGCCAGTGGTTCGATGATCAGCGAGGCGCTTTCAACATCCTTGGTGCCGCCCGAAAGGAACGGATTAAGGATCGATGGCGCCTGCCAATAGATAATGTTGAGATGGCCGCTGTCACCGCGCCCGGCATTGGCTGCCGGGGCAAGGGCAAGGGCTGCCGCAGCTCCGATTAAAAGTGACTTCATTTTCATCGTCTTCTCCTTGTTGTGTAGCTCGTTGTATCCTCATCGCAGATGCGGTTGATCCGCATCCTGATTGTTTTTGTTACTTCATCAGATGGCACGCAACCGAGCGGCCATCGCTTAACTGTTTGAATTCAGGCGAGATTGTAAGGCATTTCTCCATCACCTCAGGACATCGGGTGCAAAAATTGCACCCTTCCGGAGGATTTGATGGGCTCGGCACATCCCCTTCCAGAATGATCCGGTCGCGCCTGCCTTCAAGCGAGGGGTCGGGCTCGGGAACTGCTGACAATAGCGCTTTTGTATACGGGTGTTGCGGTTTGTCGTATAACAGATCTCGCGGTGCCAGTTCGACCACCTTGCCAAGATACATCACAGCCACCCGCGTCGCCAGATGGCGCACCATCGACAGGTCGTGGCTGATGAACAGATAGGTCAGGCCAAACCGGTCCTGCAGATCCTCAAGCAGATTGACCACCTGGGCCTGAATTGACACATCCAGGGCGGCAATGGGTTCGTCGCAGACAATGAATTTCGGATTGAGGGCAAGGGCGCGTGCAATGCCGATCCGCTGACGCTGGCCGCCGGAAAACTCGTGCGGAAAACGATTGGCGAAATCGCGGTTCAGCCCGACGGAATCCATCAGTTCGAATACCCGCTCCATGCGTTCCCGTTTGGAGAGTTTGAGATGTTCATCCAGCGGTTCGGCGATGATTGAAGCCACAGTCATGCGCGGATTGAGGCTGGCCTGTGGGTCCTGAAAGATCATCTGCATTTCCGGCCTGAGGCGGCGCAGCTCATCGCCCGCCAGGACGGATATTTCGGTTCCGCCCAGCGTGATCGATCCGTCAGTGACATCGTAAAGGCGAAGAATGGCACGCCCGGCCGAGGATTTGCCGCAGCCACTTTCGCCCACCAGCCCAAGGGTTTCGCCCTCGTAGATCTCAAACGAGACATTATCCACCGCTTTGACTTCGCCGACCTGTCGGCGCAGAACGCCCTTATAGATCGGAAAGTACATTTTCAGGTTTTCAACCTTCAAAAGCGGTGATTTCGCCTCATCCAGCATGGCGGGCCTCATCGGTTTTGGCATCCCAGAAACAGGCAACATCGTGCCCACCGTTCAGGGTAACGATTGGCGGGTTCTGATTGTGGCATTTATCCAGCACGTGGCGACAGCGGGCGCGAAACGGACAGGCGGTCGGGTGTTCCGGCAGTGCCGGTGGCTGGCCCTCAATCGTGCGCAGGCGCTCGGCGCGGGCGCCGGTGACATGGGGCAGGGTTTCCAGAAGGGCGCGCGTATAGGGGTGTTGTGGATCAGCAAACAGGTCTTTGACCGGGGCTTGTTCAACCACTTGCCCTCCATACATGACCATTACCCGATCCGCGATTCCGGCAATCACACCAAGATCATGAGTGATCCAGACAATCGCCATGCCGAGTTTCTGGCGAAGCTCGCGCACCAGTTCCAGAATCTGCGCCTGAATGGTCACATCAAGCGCTGTCGTCGGTTCATCGGCAATCAACACTTTGGGATCGCAAGCCAGTGCAATGGCGATCATCACCCGTTGGCGCATTCCGCCGGAAAACTGATGGGGAAAATCAGAAAGACGTTTGGCGGCATCAGGAATGCCGACCAGCTCAAGAAGTTCCACGGCACGTTCAGCGGCCTGTTTTTTGTTCATTCCCATATGCTTGCGCAGAGGTTCCATCAATTGGAAACCGACGGAAAATACCGGATTGAGCGATGTCATCGGATCCTGAAAGACAAAGCCAATACGACTGCCGCGAATGTCTCTGAGTTCGTCCTGTGACATGGCGAGAATATCGCGCCCCTCAAACATCACAGCACCGCCACGGATTTCTGCGGGAGGCATCGGCAAAAGGCCGATCAAAGACATCATGGTGACTGATTTGCCGGATCCGCTTTCCCCGACCACGCCCAGCAACTCCCCCGGAGCAAGATCAAAGCTCACGGAATTAACGGCGTGAACTTCTCCGCTACGGGTCGTGAAAACGGTTTTCAAATCCGATACATCCAGTATCGGCTGCGCCCCGTCGGGCATAGGCAGTCTCCCCAGTCGACCCCCCGCTGTTCGATTTTTTGCAGACAAAGTCGCAGCGGTTGCTTCCTGCGAACCAGAGTAAACATGAAAAAACGTAAGCGGCAACAATATTTATTCCAATTGGTCAATTTCCGTGACGTAGCCCTTATGTGATGCGAATTGGAACTGACAGGGATGATGACGGCGCTTGACGTTTTGCCATTGCTGGAACAGTCTCAGCCGCGTTGGAACTGGGGAGGGTCGCTGTGGAATCATCAATGTCCGCACGGGAAATTCTTGAAAAGCTTGTCTCTTTTCCCACCGTTTCCAGTGAAAGCAATCTTCCTGTCATCGAGTTTGTGGCTGATTATCTGGATTCTTACGGCGTTGAGTCTCATCTGGTTTATGATGCGACCGGGCAGAAAGCCTCGTTATATGCGAATGTCGGCCCGGCCGTTGAAGGCGGGGTGATCCTGTCGGGCCACACCGACGTCGTACCGGTGACAGGACAGGAATGGGACAGTGACCCGTTTACCTTGACCGAACGTGACGGCAGGCTTTATGGGCGCGGCACCTGTGACATGAAGGGCTTTGATGCACTGGCTCTGGCAGCGGTTCCGCTGGCGCTTGAGCGGGGTGTGCAACGCCCGCTACAAATCGCTCTTTCCTATGATGAAGAGGTCGGCTGCATTGGGGCACCCCCGATGATTGCCGAAATGGCCGATAAAATGCCCCGCGCTGCGGCAGCGATCATTGGCGAACCTTCGATGATGAAGACCGTTTCAGGCCATAAGGGCGGGCTTGGCATCGTCACCCATGTGCGCGGCTTTGAGGTTCATTCCTCGCTGCAGCACACTGGCGTCAGCGCCATTCACGAAGCGGCCAAGCTGATTGAATGGGCCAACCGGATGAATGCCGAAAACGCCGCCAAACCCAAAGACAAGACCACTGCGATGTTCGAACCACCCTGGACCAATGTGCATGTCGGAACGATCAGCGGCGGGACAGCGAATAATATCACGGCTAAAGACTGCCGCTTTGTCATGGGGTTTCGCTGCGTTCCAAGCGAAAATCCCGATGATTGGGAGGCTGCGTACCGGGCCGAAGTGGCCCGCGTTGAGGCCGAGATGAAAGCCATTCATCCCGATGCCGGGATCACCCTAAACCGGGTTTTTGACGTGCCGGGCCTAGTGCCCGAGGTTGACGGCGCAGCCGAAGCCCTAGTGCGCAAACTGACCGGTGACAACAGCGAAAACGTGGTGTCCTACGGCACTGAAGCGGGGCAGTTTCAGCATGGCGGCTATTCAGCCATCATCTGCGGCCCCGGCAGTATCGAACAGGCGCACCAGCCCAATGAGTATATCTCGATCGAACAGTTTGAAGCCGGCGAGGCATTCATGCACCGCCTGATTGACCACCTGAGTTAACGGAGAGCCCCCAATGCCGCATATCAACCGATTTGCCGACCTGCACGCCGAAATCACCGAATGGCGGCGCGATTTTCACGAGAACCCCGAACTTTTGTTTGATTGTGAGCGCACTGCCGGAATTGTCGAGGATAAGCTGAAGGAATTCGGGGTCGACCAGATCAAAACCGGCATTGGCCGCACGGGCGTTGTCGGTGTCATCAAGGGCAAGACGAATAATTCCGGCAAAATCATCGGTTTACGTGCTGACATGGATGCGCTGCCGATCTTTGAGGCTACCGGTCTTGATTACAAATCCAACGTTGAGGGCAAGATGCATGCCTGCGGCCATGACGGGCATACCGCGATGCTGCTGGGCGCTGCCAAATACCTGGCGGAAACGCGCAATTTTGACGGCACAGCCGTGGTGATCTTCCAGCCCGCCGAAGAAGGCGGCGGCGGTGGCAAGGAAATGTGCGACGACGGCATGATGGACGAGTTCGGCATTCAGGAAGTTTACGGGATGCACAACATGCCGGGATTTCCGGTCGGTGAGTTTGCCATTCGGCCGGGGGCGTTTTTTGCGGCTGCAGATGCCTTTACAATCGATATCGAAGGCAAGGGAGGACACGCTGCAAAACCGCATGAGGCCGTGGATACAACCTTGATCGGGGCACATATTGTAACGTCTTTACAATCAATTACGGCACGAAATTCTGACCCGCTGAAAGCGCTGGTCGTCTCTGTTACTTCGTTTCAGACCGAAAGCGATGCTTACAATGTCATCCCCCAGCATGTGCAGTTGAAAGGCACGGTGCGCACCATGGACAAGGGCATTCAGGACATGGCGGAAGAGAAAATATCGCTGGTGGTGAAAAACACCGCCGATGCCTTTGGCGGGTCGGCCAGCGTTGAATATGAGCGTGGTTATCCGGTCATGGTCAACTCTGAAAGGGAGACCGCCTTTGCCGTGGAAGTGGCCGAAAAGGTCGCCGGCAAGGGCAAGGTTTTGCCAGAGGCACCGCAGATCATGGGGGCCGAGGATTTTTCCTATATGCTGGAAGAGCGCCCGGGGGCCTATATTCTGGTCGGCAATGGCGATACGCCGATGTGCCATCACCCTGAGTATAATTTTGATGACGAGGCAATCCCGGCCGGATGCTCTTACTGGGCGACGCTGGTGGAAACGGCGATGCCGGCGGAATAAATCGGTTTCAGCGTGGATTTGGCCGATCCCGGTGGAAGCCGGGAACAGGGTTTCTGCAAACGGATCAGGCGGAAATTCGCCCTTGGTGTGGAATTTTGTCAGAAAATCCCGCGATTGGGGCTTTGATCTTGGCCGCAAAACCCATAAATGTCTGGCTGGGGAGAGAAATCACGGGTGTGCCCGCTGGTGCCCCACAGGGACTTAGGAGACCAAAACATGCTGAACAATATCGGATTGCCGGGCATTCTGCTGATTGCGGTAGTTGTGCTGGTGCTATTCGGGCGCGGCAAGATTTCGTCATTGATGGGCGAAGTCGGCAAAGGCATCACCTCGTTCAAAAAAGGCGTGAGTGAGGGCAAAGCCGAGATCGAGGCCGCGGCAGCAGACGAAGCTGTTGACGTAACGCCCGAAAGCGACAAGGAAAAATCCTGATCGCCCCTGATCAAAGGATCACCTGAGACATGTTCGATTTAGGTATGGTCGAGCTTCTGGTGATTGGCGTGGTTGCGCTGATCGTTGTGGGGCCGAAAGACCTGCCGGGAATGTTCCGGCAGCTGGGCAAGTTTACTGCCAAGGCCCGTGGTATGGCGCGGGAGTTCCAGCGATCCATGGAAGCTGCGGCCGATGAGGCGGGTGTTGGCGATCTGAGCAAGGATTTGAAAAAAGCCACGTCGGTCAAGAACCTTGGTCTGGATTCTGTCAAGGATATTGCCAGCGATTTTGCCTCGGGCCAGTTTGACCCCGATGCGTCGCGTGAAAAGATCGAAGCGGCGAAAAAGCTGGAAAATGCGGGTGAGAACACCAAAAAGCTGGCCGCCAAACGGGCCGCTGATCGCAAGAAGGCGGCTGATAAGGCGGCTGAGCTGAAAAACGCGGCACGGGCGGGGGCTGAGAATCCGGCCGAGGCGGAAAGCGCACAGACGGCAGAGGCCAAACCGGCTGCAAAGAAACCTGCCGTGAAGAAACCGGCAACCAAGGCTGAGGCGAAACCTGCTGCGAAGACAGCTGCCAAGGCGGCGAAACCTGCGACAAAGACCGCAGCAAAGCCTGCGGCGAAGAAACCGGGCGCAAAAAAGCCCGCGGCGAAGACTACGGCTAAACCCACAGCAAAAACAGCCGCAAAGACCACGGCGAAGAAGCCGACCACCAAAAAATCCGCCGCGAAGAAACCTGCGCCAAAGGCTAAATCATGAGCAGTGACGAGATTGAAAACTCAAGCGCGCCGCTGATCGAGCATCTGGCCGAGTTGCGCACAAGGCTGATCCATTCGGCAATTGCCTTCATCATCGGCATGGTCATCTGCTTTGCCTTCTGGAACCCGATCTTCAATTTCCTGACTTCCCCCTTGTGCGGCGCGATGGAGGAATACGGTCACGCGGAATGTGGCCTCATCCTGATCAAGCTGCAGGAGGGCTTTTTCGTCGCCATCTCCATTTCGCTTCTTGGCGGGTTGATCCTGTCATTTCCTTATATCAGCTATCAGATGTGGCGCTTTGTGGCGCCGGGCCTTTACAAGACCGAGCAGGGGGCTTTTCTGCCGTTCCTGCTGGCGTCACCCTTCATGTTCTTCCTTGGCGCCTCATTCGCCTTTTACGTGGTGACCCCGCTGGCCTTTGATTTTTTCCTAGGGTTTCAACAACCTGGATCGGTTCTCGGCGAAGGTGGCGACGATAGTGGCATTGCCGCCATCGCTTTTCAGGGCTCGGCGCAGGAATACCTGCGCCTGACGATCAAGTTCATCGTGGCCTTTGGTCTCTGTTTCCAGCTGCCGGTTCTGCTGACGCTGATGGGTAAGGCAGGGCTGGTCTCGGCGGACGGTCTGAAAACGGTGCGTAAATACGCGGTTGTCGGCATTCTGGTGCTGGCGGCACTGGTGACACCGCCTGATGTGATCACCCAGGTCATCCTCTTCATCGTGGTTTACGGGCTTTACGAGATTTCGATCCAGCTGGTGAAGCGGGTTGAAAAACAGCGCGAGGCCAAATTGCGAGCCGAAGGCTATTACGATGACGAAGATGAGGATGAACTCGATTTTGGCGATGAAGAGGGTGAGGAACCCGGCACGTCATGAAAAAGAAGGCGCTCAAGCGGATCGCCGAAGCGCTGGAGCGGATCAGCCCAAGCCCTTGTGATGCCCCTGATTTCCGCTCTGCCGATGCCTATGTCTGGCACGTTGCGCCGGACCGGCTGGATGCGGTTGAAAAGGTCAATCGGATAGATATCTCGCTTCTGGTCGGCATTGATCGCGCAAGGGATATTCTTTTGGAAAACACCACCCAGTTTGCCCGTGGGCTACCGGCCAATAACGTGCTGCTCTGGGGATCGCGCGGCATGGGGAAATCTTCGCTGGTCAAAGCTGCCCATGCCGAAGTTCTGACGCGCGTTGGTGGGTTGAAACTGATCGAAGTGCAGCGCGAAGACCTGCCGTCCATCGGGCGACTTTTGAACATCCTGCGCGAAGCTAACGAGCGTTTTTTGCTCTTTTGCGATGATCTGTCTTTTGGCCATGATGACAGCCATTATAAATCGCTAAAAGCGGTGCTGGATGGCGGGATCGAAGGCAGGCCGGAAAACGTGGTGTTCTATGCCACCTCAAACCGGCGTCATCTGATGCCGCGCGACATGATCGAAAACGAGCGCTCAACCGCGATCAACCCCAGTGAGGCGGTGGAAGAGAAGGTTTCGCTTTCCGACAGATTTGGGCTGTGGCTGGGCTTTCACCCTTGCGATCAGGATCAGTATCTTGAGATGATCCGGGGCTATTGCGATGCTTATGGCGTTGAAATCACAGATGAAACCCTGCGTGCCGAGGCGATTGAGTGGCAACAGACACGCGGCGCGCGTTCAGGCCGGGTGGCATGGCAGTATTTTGTCGATCTGGCTGGACGTCGCGGCGTCAGCCTTCAATAACCGCTCCAGCGGCTGAATTCGACTGAAACGGGGTCGCTTCCGGCAGGGGCCAGAAGGGCATATCTGTCTTCACCGCAATCGCCGATCAGGATGTCCATCGCTCTGTGATCGGCAATCAGACCGGGCATCGGCCCCAGCGTGACGGTCAACTTCTGTGTTTTTGCCCCAAGGGCGCGGGTGAGAACGAAATGCCCGCCATCGCACTCGATCCCACAGATCGAGATATCATCTTCCCAGGTGCTGCAAATCGCGTACCCGTCGCGAAAAAGCCTGCCATTGGCCACCACCATCAGCCGCAGCGAAAACCCGGTTACAAAAGGATCGCGCCCCGGCTGATTGGCGGCTTTCAACGCATCCTCAACAGACCCTTCCCAGCTGAGCATATCAAGGCTGAGATCGGTCACCGGATAATGGGTTTCCGTCGTGCTGATGATTTTGACGATCAGCGCAGAAGGCCCCCTGGCATCCGGCTGATAAGTGAACGAAATGCTGTCATCTGCACTGGCCATCGGTGACGTAAGGGATAATGCGGCCACAGTACCCCAAATCAAAAGTGGTTTCATGGAATGCCCCCTTTCTTTTTGCCGGGTTGATAAAGATCAAATCAGGTTTTGCTGCAAATGGCTATCAATTGATTGATAAACCGGCTGACTCTATTTTTGGGATGAAAAATGAGGTTTCGTATGAAGAAGGGTTTGAGTGCCTTGGGTGTAACCGCATTGCTGACGTTGCCAAGTGGTGTACTGGCGGCGGATTGCACCTATTTTGAATTCGGAACCGAAATCGTTGACGGGGTATCTTACTGCGCCTCAAGCTTCTTGCCCAAATCCAACGTCGCAACTTATGGGCCCGGGAACCTCAATCATTTTGACCGGGGACCCGAACGTGCCTGGTGCGAAGGTGTTTCAGGGTCGGGACAAGGCGAATGGATCGAGATTCAGGTGTCGCCTTGGCAAACGGTGCGCACGGTCTTTATCACGAACGGATACCAAAAAACCAAAGCGACATTCAAAAAGAACGCCCGCGCAAAAATCGTTTCGATTTCGACAGATAGCGGGTATTCCACCGTCGTCAGACTGGCGGACACCTGGGGTGAACAGGCAATCCGTCTGGATGGCTGGGTAGAATTCTCGCGATTGCGATTGTCAGTTCGCTCGGTCTATCCCGGCAGCCGGTACGACGATCTGTGCATATCCGGATTCGGCGTCGATTTTGAAGAGCGGCGCGAGTTTGAGTGGGAGCAGTCGCAGTAGACTGGCCCTGAGATCAAGGGCAGGTTTTGCGGAGTCTTTCGATAACTTCTTGAAGTGATCAAGAAGCCCTGGAACCACAATTTCAAGAAAAACCTCCTCGCGCGAAACAAAGGGCGAAGCCCGTCGGGCATCGCCGAAGGGTTTATTGAAAGGGCCAACGCTGTAAGAACTCAAAGATAAGGTGCCGGATCAACACTTTCGGTCCCACGGCGCACCTCAAAATGCAGGTGCGACGGATCCCCTTCGGCAACTGCACCGATCTTCTGGCCGCGCTTCACCTTCTGCCCCTTTTTCAGTTTCACATCCTTGACGTTGGAATAGACCGTATAGATGTTGTCAGAATGGCGCAGCAGCACGATGGTGTTTGAGCCGACGGATCGCGAGATTAGCGCGACTTCCCCGTCTTCGGCGGCCTTGACGGCCGTTCCGGGAGTTGCGGCGATATCAATGCCCTCATTGCCGCCTTTCTTGCCGGAATATTTTTGGATGATTTTTCCTTGTACCGGCGTCAGGAATTTGCGCGAGCTGTCGTCGGACTTGAACTGATCAAGCTCCGGCGAGGGGGGCAGGGTGGCGGTTTCAACCTCTTCCGGCAGTGGTTTTGAGGCACTTGGTGGGGTCGGCGTCGTGGTGCCGGTTCCAGGTTTGCTTGGGTCAACAGCGCTGGTTTCACGGCTTTCAACGATCGGAATAAGCAATTGCTGGTTTTCCCGCACCGCCAGATCGGCCCCAAGCCCGTTCCAGGAGGCCAGCGATGTGACCGAAACATTATAGAGCCGGGCAATCGAATAGGCCGTTTCACCGCGTTCAACCCGGTGGCGGATCGGCTCCACCATCGTTTGGTTCTGTGCAGGTGCAGTGGTGGTGCCCTGATCGGCATTGTCAATTGCGGTTGTGGCGATGGATTCAATATCCAGCCGACCACCGCTTTCAACCCGGCGCGGTAAGGCCAGCAATTCACCTTCGCGCAGGGGCTTGTCGGCAGGCAGGCCGTTATGGCGTGCCAGTTCATCGGACCCAAGCCCGATACGGGCGGCAACATCGGTGACGGTATCTCCTCGTCGGGCAACTGCCATCTGGTAATTGGGATAGGAAATCACGCCACGGGCGTCAGGCTCAGGGCGCGGGATGGTGCGAATTGCCGGATCGCCCCCCGCCAGATTGTAGCTGCCAAGTTCAAAACTGCGATCACATGCTGCAAGTGCCAGTACTGCCATCAAAAACACAGCAGGCTTTGCAAACGGCCGTCCGTCAAGCGCGTTGGTCATGGGTTTAACCTGAATTTTTGCCCCGAATGCTCTGGCGCAACCTACTACCCTTGGGCAATTCCTTCAACCAGCGGGACGAATCGAACGGCGCAAAGTTCGGTATATTCCAGCCCATCGGCGGATTTCTGCACTTTTATCAGGCTCTGAACCGCGCCGGTCTGGCCAACGGGCAACACCATGATACCGCCAACGCGCAATTGTGCCAGCAGATTGGCTGGTGGATCTTCGGGCGCGGCGGTGAGGAGAATCCGGTCAAACGGTGCCTGATCAGGCAAACCGAGGGAGCCATCAGCCGTCATCACGGTGACATTAACAAGGCCCAGATCGTCAATCACCTGACGCGCGGTGCGCGCGAGTTCACGGTGACGCTCGACCGTATAGATGCGCCGCGCCAGGTGGCTGAGGATCGCCGCCTGATAGCCCGAGCCGGTGCCGATCTCCAAAACCTTGTCACGTGGGGTCACCTCAAGCGCCTGGGTCATCAGCCCGACGATCGAGGGCTGGCTGATGGTCTGGCCGCAGGGAATGGGCAGAGGGCGGTCCTCATAGGCGCGGTCAGCAAACAGACCTTGCACGAAAAGGCCGCGATCGACCTTTTCCATGGCATCGAGAACCTTTGCGTCCGTTACCCCGCGCGAACGCAGGGTGTAAAGAAACTGCATCTGAGTCTCGGCATCCGGGCTCATCCGAGGATCCCGGCGATATGGTCAAGCGTGTCATGTGCTGTCAGATCAGCGCGCATCGGTGTGACCGAGATATGGCCATCAAGATTGGCCCAGGCATCGGTGCCGGGTGCTGTCGGTTCGTGTTGCGGCCCGCCTTTGACCCAGAGGAATTTGCGCCCGGATGGGGAATAATGTGGTTCGACCCCGAAGCGGGTATTTTGCCGATACCCCTGCGCCACCGCCTTGGAGCCTTTTACTTCGGCTGCCGGGCAGGGGGGGAAATTGACGTTGTAGAAAATACCGTAATCGCGATCCTGCCAGATGCCGCTTTTCAGCAGCGAACGGATCAGGGGCAGGGCATGCACTCGCGCCGCCTCAAACGGGTCTTCCAGACCGGCATTTCCGGGGCCGTAATATTGCGACAGCGCCACGGCACGCACGCCATGCAGCACAGCTTCCAGCGCCGCACCGATGGTGCCGGAATAAAGCGTGTTTTCAGCTGAATTATTGCCACGATTTACTCCGGACAGCACCAGATCGGGCTGATTGCCGTTCATCACGTCATGCAATCCAGCCAGCACGCAATCCGCCGGTGACCCTTCAGCGGCGAAACGCCGTGGCCCCAGTTCAGCGATCATCATTGGTTTGGTATAGGAGATACAATGGCCGACGCCGGATTGCTCGAAAGCGGGGGCGACGGTCCAGACTTCGCCCCCGTCACCGGCAAGCGCGCTGGCGATTTCATGCAGGACTTTGAGTCCGGGGGCATTTATGCCGTCGTCATTGGTGATGAGAATGCGCATTGGTCGACCCGGTACGGCTGAATTGAAGCAGATTACACAGTCGATAACTCAATTGAAACAAACATTAAAGGGCTCGCTTCAACGTCAAAATCCGATGCCACCCAAAAGAGAACACGCAGATATTCCCCCAAGATCCTGCAACTTTCTGTTGAAATGAAAAGAAACCACTTTTACCGTGGTGATCAAATCAAAATAACGGGGAAGTCCATGTTTTTAAGGTATTTGTTAGGGGCTGTTGACGTTCAGGATTCCCAAATCACCTAAATTCTGATTCAA
>CAZMNO010000017.1:0-66694 GCA_964567685.1 uncultured Rhodobacter sp.
ATGATAAACGCATGTGCAGCGCTGTTGAATAGCCGGTGAATCTCAACAGACCCTAAAGCGACATCTACCCTACTGGTGGCGTTACACGCCACCATAGATACATCATAGGGTACGTTCAATCTCTTCAGTTTCGAAAATCTCAATGACATCGTCTTCGCGAATGTCTTCGTAGTTTTCAAAGGCCATCCCGCATTCCTGGCCGCCCTGAACCTCTTTCACTTCGTCTTTGAAGCGTTTCAGGGTTTTCAGCGTACCTTCGTGGATTACCACGTTGTCGCGCAAGAGGCGTACTCCGGCGGAACGACGGGCAACACCTTCGGTCACCACACAGCCAGCGATTTTGCCAACCCCGGTGATTTTGAACACCTCCTTGATCGAGGCGTATCCGATGAAGGTTTCCTTGATTTCGGCGGACAACAGGCCGGAAGCGGCTTGTTTCACATCGTCAACAAGGTCGTAGATGATGGAATAATAGCGGATCTCAACACCCTTTTGGCGCGCCGCGTCGCGCGCAGGCGCGTTGGCGCGGACGTTGAAACCGATGATCGGAGCGCCCGAAGCCTCGGCCAGGGTAACATCTGATTCGGTGATTGCCCCGACGCCTGAATGCAGTACACGCACCCGCACCTCGTCGTTGCCAACCTTGTCCATCGCCTGAACGATCGCTTCGGCGGAACCCTGAACATCGGATTTCACCAGAATCGGCAGTTCCGAGATGTTCTGATCGGCCTTGGCTTTGGCCAAGAGCTGGTCAAGCGTTGCACCTGCACCGGCAGCAGCTTTCTTGTCTTTGGCAAGCTGGCTGCGATAGTCGGCAATTTCGCGCGCGGTTGCTTCGTCGGCAACGACGTTCAGCACGTCACCGGCCTCGGGTGTGCCGTTAAGGCCCAGAACCTCAACCGGAGTGGACGGCCCTGCCTCTTCAACCCGGTCGCCCTGATCATCGATCAGTGCGCGAACCCGGCCCCATTGTTCGCCGACAACGAAGATATCGCCCTGACGCAAAGTGCCTTTCTGAACCAGAACCGTGGCCACTGGGCCGCGACCAGTATCAAGCTTGGCTTCGATCACCGCACCTTCGGCATCGCGGTCGGGGTTTGCTTTCAGTTCCAGAAGTTCGGATTGAAGAACGATATTCTCCAAAAGCTGATCAAGCCCCTGGCCGATGATTGCTGAAACTTCAACATCAAGCACATCGCCCGACATTGCTTCAACCACAACCTCGTGCTGCAACAATTCCGTACGAACTTTGGTCGGGTCAGCACCCGGTCGGTCGATCTTGTTGATCGCGATGATCATCGGTACTTCGGCGGCCTTGGCGTGGTTGATCGCTTCAATCGTTTGCGGCATGACGCTGTCATCAGCCGCAACAACAAGAACCACGATATCAGTGACCTGCGCACCACGGGCGCGCATCGATGTGAATGCAGCGTGGCCCGGAGTGTCAAGGAAAGTCAGAACCGCACCACTGTCAGTGGTGATCTGATAGGCGCCGATATGCTGGGTAATGCCGCCAGCCTCGCCGGAAACCACGTTGGTTTTTCGGATCGCATCCAGAAGTGAGGTTTTGCCGTGGTCCACATGCCCCATAATGGTGATGACCGGCGCGCGGGGCAGCAGATCTTCGGTTGAGTCTTCGACGGAATCGATCGCATCCTCAACGTCAGCGTCTGATACGCGGACCACTTTGTGGCCGAACTCTTCAACAATCAGTTGGGCAGTGTCGGCGTCAATTGTTTGGTTCTGGGTCGCCATAATACCATTTTGCATCAGCGTTTTGACAACGGCAGCCACACGTTCGGCCATGCGGTTGGCAAGTTCCTGAACGGTTATCGCTTCAGGCACCTGAACGTCACGCACGATCTTTTCGCGTTCGCCGGAATCATCCATTGCCTTGCGACGCTCACGCTCCTGCGCGCGTTTCATTGCCGCCATCGAACGCTGGCGACCACCTTCGCCGCCGGAAAGTGCCTGATTTATGGTCAGCTTACCCGAACGACGACGATCGCCGCCACCTTTGCCGCGCTGCTGCTTTTTCGGCTCTTCCTTGGCGCGCTCCGGGCGTTTGGTTGCCGGAGCGGCACGGCTGGGTGCCGCAGTGCGGGGTTCGTCAATCGGTGCGACATCCGGCGCGGCTGCAGCCTGTTCGCTTGCGGCTTTTGCCGCCTCGATCGCACGCTTTTCCTCAGCCTCTTTCTCACGCGCGCGCTCTTCGCGTTCGCGCGCCTCAAGTTCCTTGGCCTCTTTTTCGGCCCGACGCGCCTCGCGCTCTTCCTCGCGCTTGCGGGTTTCCTCGTCGCGCCGCGCCGCATCTTCTGCATCGCGCTTCTTGGCGGCTTTCAGTGCCGTAAGGCGGCGCTCCATTTCGGCATCGGAAATACCTGCCGGACGCTTGGATTCAGCAGAGCCTGGCTTGCTTGTTGCCCCGCCTTTGGCAGGTGTCGGAGCCGCCGTTCCCGGCTTTGGGACAACAACGCGCTTGCGCTTTTTCTCGACCACGACGGATTTGGTCCGCCCGTGGGAAAAGGACTGGCGTACATGACTCCGGTCACCGCCGCTGCGGAGGCCCATTGGTTTACCGGGTTTGCTGTCGTTATCGCTCATTCGTCTTCAACACCTTCTTGTTCCGGAGCATTTCCGGATGCATCTGCCCGCTTGAGGGCACCTTCTTTGCGGATGCCTGCCAGCTTTGAGGCTTCCTCTACAATACGTTCAGTGAGTCCACCAGCGCCAAGCGCGGCATGTATCACATTTTCCCGACCGAATGCCAAACCCAATTCGCCCGAAAAAAGGCAGGAAATCAGGGCTTTTTCCCGGTTTGGCGGTCGAATCTTGGCCTTTTGCGCCTGAGATCCGTCTGCGGCCTGTAGCAGAACGGCAACGGCGCCCGAACCGAGGGCATCCTTTACCTTTTCAAATCCGGCCACTGCCACACCGCTTTTGCGGGCCATGGACACAAGCGAAATGACCTGTCGTACCAGAAGAGCCTCGGTCTTTAGCACAAGATCTTCTGGAACTTCAACCGCTTGCCGGGCCGCTCGGGCAAAGAGTTTTTTGGCAACGGCTTTGTCCAGAGCCGCCCCTGTTGCGCTGACCCATATCCCCCGACCGGGGAGTTTGTTTGCAACATCCGGAACGATCCGATTGTCGGGCCCGACAACGAAGCGGAGCAGACCAGACTTGGGGAGGCTGTCACCGGTTGCAATGCACCGGCGTTCAGCCTCAGTCCTTGATTTTGTCCGGCCGCCGCGAGTCACGGGCACATTCCGAAGCCTGAAGGATCAGGCCCCGGCCTCCTCTTCAGCGGGTTCTTCTTCGTCGGTCTCCTCGGGGATAAGATCCGCCGGATCAACCCAGCCAAGCTGAATGCGCGCGGTCATGATCAGTTCCTGCGCTTCCTCAAGCGACATGTCGAATTTTTCCAGAACCCCGTCATCCTTGACGCGCTCACCATCAACGGTGGTATAGCCGCCCGCCAGCTCCCAATCGGCACAGGTGGCGAAATCTTCCAGTGTTTTCACGCCATCCTCGCCAAGTGCTACGAACATCTCAGGCGTCAGACCCTCAAATTCAAAGAGGCTTTGCTCGACACCAAGCTCACGCGCCTTTTCAATCGCTCTTGCGTGGATCTCTTCCAGACATTCACGCGCGCGTGCCTGCAGTTCCTCGGCAGTCTCCTCATCAAAACCTTCAATGACCAGAAGTTCATCCAGCTCGACATAAGCGACTTCTTCCAACGTCGCGAAACCTTCGGAGACAAGCAACTGCGCCACCACTTCGTCAACGTTCATGGTTTCCATGAACAGTTTCGAGCGTTCGGTGAATTCAGCCTGACGGCGTTCGCTTTCTTCAGCCTCGGTCATGATATCAATGTCAAACCCGGTCAACTGGCTGGCAAGCCGCACGTTCTGGCCGCGACGACCAATGGCCAGCGAAAGCTGCTCGTCAGGCACGACAACTTCGATCCGCTCGGCATCTTCGTCAAGGACGACCTTGGCCACTTCAGCCGGCTGCAATGCGTTCACCAGGAAAGTCGGCGCGTCGTCATTCCACGGAATGATATCGATTTTTTCACCGCCAAGTTCGTTGACAACGGCCTGAACACGCGAACCACGCATACCGACACAGGCACCCACCGGGTCAATCGAGTTGTCATAGGAAATCACACCGATTTTGGCGCGGCTGCCCGGATCACGTGCGACGGCCTTGATTTCGATGATGCCATCGTAAATCTCGGGCACTTCCATTTTGAAGAGTTCTGCCATGAATTCCGGTGCAGTACGGGACAGGAAGATCTGCGGCCCGCGGGTTTCTTCGCGCACCTCGCGAATATAGGCACGCACCCGGTCACCGGTGCGAAAGCCCTCGCGATTGATCAGCTGGTCGCGGCGCAAAACCGCCTCGCCCCGGCCGACATCGACGATGACATTGCCATATTCAACGCGCTTGACGATCCCGTTGATGATCTCGCCAACGCGATCCTTGAATTCTTCGTACTGACGGGCACGTTCGGCTTCACGGACCTTTTGCAGGATCACCTGCTTGGCCGATTGCGCGGCGATACGACCAAAATCCATCGGCGGCAGCTGATCAACGATTTCATTACCCACTTCCGGGTTGTCCAGATGCGCCCGCGCTTCATGCACGGTCATTTCGGTGAAATGGTTTTCGACTTCCTCAACCACATGCCGGATGCGGGTCATCGTCAATTCGCCGGTTTTGCGATCGATGAAAGCGCGGATATCAAGCTCGGCCCCGTAGCGGGACTTGGCGGCTTTCGCCATGCTTTCTTCCATCGCCTCGATCACCAGCTCGGGATCGATCAGTTTTTCCCGTGCGACCGCATCGGCGATCTGCAAAAGCTCCAGCCTGTTGGCACTGGTAATGCTCATGTCGTTTCCTCTTCGGGGTTGTCGTCAGTTTCTATGTCGTCAAATTCGTTTTCGTTAAAGCCAGCATCCTTGCGGGCTTTCAGCATTTCGGCGATCAGCTCGTCGGTCAGAACCAGCTTGGCTTCGGTCAGCCAGTCAAATTCAAGGCCGATGGTGCCTTCGGCAATCTCGATCAGCACTTCATTGCCCTCTACACCGCGCAACTGGCCTTTGAACCGCCGGCGCCCGTCGATCAGCTCGGAGGTTTCCAGCTTGGCCTCGTAATCTTCCCAGGTCTCAAAATCCTTGAGCCGGGTCAGCGGGCGGTCGATCCCGGGTGAAGACACTTCCAGTGTATATTCCCCCTCGATCGGGTCTTCCACATCCAGAACCGCCGACAGCGCGCTTGAGATACGTGCGCAATCATCAACCTCGATCCCGCCTTCCGGTTTTTCGGCCATGATCTGCAGGGTTGCGTGTTTGCCCGACATCAGGCGAATGCGCACAAGCTCATAGCCCATCCCCTCGATCAGGGGTTGGACCATCCCGGCAAGGCGTTTGTCTATCGCGGCTTTGGCGATCAGGTCTGACATATCTCTCACAAGCACGAAGTTCGGGCACAAAAAAACGGGCGCGCGGCCCGTTCGTTATTTCGGTGGAAGGCTGGGGGTGGAAGCCAGTCTTGCCGCTGTTGAAGGGGATATAGGGCGGTTGGGCGGAAATGGCAAGGGCGAACGGGTTAAAGGATGTTTGCGATAGTGCCGACGTCCGTTTTATCCGCCCGGTTCAGTACATATTCGGCCACGGCAAGATCCTGTGCTGCGATCCCCAATGAGCGGTAAAGGGTGATTTCATCCCGGTTCGACCGCCCGTTGATATGACCGGCATAAACTTCACCGATCTCACCCAATATATGCGTTTCGGTAAACGCACCCGAGGCCAAACCATCAATGATCTCTTTCGCTTGCGCCAGAGCGGATGGGCGATAATCGACGAACAGGGAGGATTTCAAAACCAGCGCCTGATCAATCTCCTGCATCACCGGAAGGGACGCGCCAACCGCATTGACATGCGTTCCGGGCGTTACCCAGCCGCCTTGCAGCACCACCTCGGCAGAGGAGGTTACCGTACAAACGATATCGGCCCCCGCGACGGCTGATCTGGTGTCTTTTGCCGCGATGAAGCGGATATCCTTATAGGTGGACGCGATCGGTGCGATGAATTCTTCTGCACGCGCCTTGCTGCGCCCGGCGATTCGAACCTCTTCAATGTCCCGAATGGCGGTGATCGCTTTGATATGGGTTTCCGCCTGCTCGCCGCTGCCGATTATCGCCAGAACCCTCGAGTCAGGGCGCGACAGTGCACGGGTTGCGGCGGCGGATGCGGCGGCCGTGCGAATTGCGGTCAGGGCATCGGCGTTGATCACGGCGCTGGGCGCACCGGTTTCAGGATCAAACAGCAGCATTGCGCCGATATGCGATGACAGGCCTTTTGCCGGGTTATCGGGAAACAGGCTCAGCACCTTGACGCCATAAACCCCGTTTTCCTCCAGCACACCGGGCATGATCCCAAGCTTGTTTGCGCCACCAACGCCCACAGCCGTGCGCAGTGGCAGAATCGACTTTCCCGCCGAAACATTGACCATCGCGGTTTGAACCACTTCGATAGCGTCGCGCATGGTCAGCAGGTTGCGAACGTCACTCGCTGATAGGATGTACATCTGTTGTTCCCTTGTTCAGTGATCTTCTCCACCCAGAATTCGGCTGAAGGTGGCAAAATCTATATTCCCGCCAGAAATCACGGGAACAACCGTCTTTCCCGCTAGCGACGGGTGCAGGGCTGCAGCCAGCGCAACGGCCCCCGCTCCTTCGGCAAAAAGATGAGACTTGCAGGCCAGCGTGCGCAGGGCACTCGCAGCTTCGGTGTGAGAAACGACGATGACATCATCCACCAGCCTGTCGAGCAGCGGCCACATTTCGCCAAGAATTCCGGTGGACCCGATTCCATCCACCCAGCTTTGCCCGCGTGTTACTCTGACGGGCTCGCCCGCTTCTTTAGCAGCGGCCAAAGGTGTTGCGCTTTCGATCTCGCAGGCAATGATACGGGCCGTTGAGCCCATCGCCTTGAGGGCAAGTGCGATACCAGAGATCATGCCACCCCCACCCACAGGCACCACAACCACGTCGGCATTGGGTACTTGCGCTGCAATCTCAAGCCCGATCCCGCCATTGCCGATAACAACAGCCAATTCCGCCACGGGGTGTATGAAAAAACCATTCAGACCTGTCGAGCGGGTCATGATGATCTGCCACCAGTCGTCAAACGACACGGTATTGACGACCGCACCCAATTCTTCAAGCGCCCGCAACTTGGTCTTTGCCGAGGTGTCCGGAGCAAAGACGTGAACCGGAAGGCCACGCGCCGCCGCTGCAAGGGCAACGCCCTGGCCGAAATTCCCGGCGCTTGCGGTGATCACCCCATCAGCAATCGCGTCGGGCGGAGCGGTGGCAATTGCATTCGCTGCAGCACGTATCTTGAACGAACCCAGAGGTTGCAGACATTCAGCCTTGAGCCAAAGATCGCGCCCGTAACCCGCCAATGGCAAAGCCGGAGTTGTGATCGCGTCCTCTGCAACGCGCTGGGCGGCGGCCTGAAAATCAGCCAATGTCGAATTGAACGCGGCACCTGCCAGTTCGGGGCGCATGAGAGACGCTCCTTCAGTTTCTTTCAAAAGGCAGTTCACTTGATCACGCGCGCAGGTAAGCGTCAAACCCTGTAGTTGCTTAAGCTAAAGCCCGATACCGCTCGCGCATGGTTTTGACGCTATCGGAAATCAGTGTTTCCAGCACATCAAGGTCGATATTCCTGAGTTGCGTGATGTAAAGGCAGGATACCGAGTGCTTGTGTTTACCGAGCTTCTTCAGCAAATCCCCGTATTCGGAGAACCCCGGCATGATGTAGATCGTCAGCGAGGATTTTCGCGGTGACAGGCCGGTTATCATGTATTGATGTTCCGACCCGTCGCGGCGTTTGTAAGTGTAGCGATCAAACCCGATAATGCTGTCACCCCACATTTTTGGTGGGCATCCAGTGATGCGTTCCATCATATCGGCAACAATACGCGCATCAGCAGCGCGGCGCGAGTTTTCGACACAATTCAAAAAGGCATTCACATCCTGATCGCTTTCAACCGTTTTCATTTCAGACATGACGTCTACCCATATTTATATATTGTTTATTGATTAGGCATGATCGCGGCGCGGCGGTCAATATGGCCGGAACCAGCGTTTCCACGACATCGACAGTTAACGAAAAAGGCCAGCAATTGTCCGGTTGTTTCCAAATTCCTGACAAATTCCGGGGGCCTAATGATGGCCAGTTCCGAGTTACACAGGGTAAAAATTATGGATCGGTTAACAGAAATGGAAGCGTTTGCCAGTGTTGTGGATCAGGGGGGATTCACTGATGCAGCGCGCAAGATGGGAATATCAAAATCAGCAGTGTCCAAGCATGTTTCATCGCTTGAGGCACGCCTTGGCGCACGGTTGCTGAACCGGACAACGCGCCGGGTCAGCCCGACGGAAATCGGCCTTGCCTATTACGACAAAGCCCGCCGCGTTCTGAATGACGCCGGCGAGGCGGATGCGATGGTCACGTCAATGCAGGCAGCCCCGAGCGGATCATTGCGTTTGTCGGCGGCAACTGATTTCGGGGTCAATCATATCTCTAACGCTTTGGGCGCTTTCTTGCATCAATACCCGGAGATCAACGTCAATCTGGTTTTGAGCAATCGGTATGTCGAACTGATCTCCGAAGGGTTTGATCTGGCAATTCGCATCGGCGAGATGGAAGACAGCACATTGCGGGCACGCAAGCTGACCGAAGCAAACATGAAAATGGTCGGCGCGCCGGAATATTTCAAAGAGCACGGACGCCCGAGCCGGATTGATGATCTGAACGAGCATATGCTGTTGCATTACTCAAATCAGTCAAGCGGCAATGTCTGGAAGCTGACGTCACCAACCGGTGAGCCAAGGCAAATCCGGACAACCGGATGTCTGACGGTCAATGATGGCCAGTCGCTTCTGACTGCGGCTTCCGCCGGGCTGGGCATCGCTTATTTGCCAAGCTTCCTTTATTACGAAAAACTCGAGCTCGGTCTTTTGGAAGAGGCAATGCCTGATCTTCCGGTCGAGCGTCGCGGTATCTATGCGGTTTATCCGCCGGGCCGTTACACCCAGCCAAAACTCCGTGCTTTCATCGACTTCCTGGTCGAACACTTCAAGCATAAGGGACCGGAAGAGTGGTAAGAATACGCACTTAGGTGCCGGAAGGGCTCGGTTCTTATGAGGCAGAACCGGGCCCTTTCTTTTTGTCGCTTGGCCACGGAAGCACGTGCTTATTCGGAGACTTTCAAAACCACTTCAACACGGCGATTGAGATCTCGCCCTTCAGGCGTTGTATTGGTCGCGCGTGGGGAAAGATAACCGACACCCTCGGCTGACAGCTGATCACGCTTTGCTCCGTAGGTGTCTACCAGTCTTTGCATGACCGATTCCGCGCGCTTGCGCGAAAGCACGATATTTCTTTCCAGTGACCCTGTCGCATCGGTATGCCCGACCAGAACAATGGCCATTTCAGGGTTGGCCCCAAGGAAAGTTGCAAGCTCTGCAAGAGAATCAGACGGGTTTCCACTGAGATCGGAAGAGCCTTTCAGAAACTCCAGACCCTCCAGCGCAACCACGCCTTTCAGCTTTAGCAAATCGCCAAGGCTGTCACTGACCGGTCCAACCTCAACCGCGTCAGGCTGTTTTGTCGAAAACGATCCCTCGGTATGTTCTGTCGGTAAGGTGCCAATTCGCGTGACCTGAACAAATCCGCGGTCAGGGCTGCGGCTGATAAGCAGGCCGACGAAATCTTTTTCGCCACCCAGAGCTTTGGTGGCCGCCAGGTAGCGGAAATCACCGAGGTCAACATGCATATCGGGCTCATCGACCACATCCGCCTTGAAACGGAAATCAAATCCACCGCAATCGCGTGTGCTGCATTCGTAAAGTACGACGTAACCCGCTGATTCCAGCTGCATGCGCAGCGGTATCATCAAATCGAGGGTTTTGATATCTGCTCCGGGAGTTTCCCAAACACTCCGCTCAAGAGCGCCTTCGATGGAAGTCAGGGGGATTTTTCCGTCGGCAAGTGGCCCTACTGGCATCTTCAACGCGGCGACAGGCACCGATTCTTCAAAGCCAAGAGATGTTCCATCGGGAAAACGCAAAAGTTCATCCGCCGCTACCAGAACGGGGGCGCAGGAAGCCAGGAGGCTTAGTATGAGTGACCTTGCCTTCATCGGTTCTGTGAATGATACTCTATATTTGGTTGTTTATCTACTGCCGAGGAGACTCGGTTCGACATATTGAAGAATCCGGCCACAGCCGCGATATCCCAGATGTCCCGATCCGAAAATCCGACATCGCGCAGTGCCTGCCGGTCGGGTTCTTCAATTTTGTGGCTTTCCTCGGTCATTTTGGTCGCAAAATCGAGCATTGCCTTCTGGCGCTCAGACAGGTCGGCAGCGCGGTAGTTCATCACCAACGCCTCGCCCAAAAGCGGGTCACCGGACAGTTGGCGAACGGCCGCCCCATGGGCTGTCAGGCAGTAAAAACAATGGTTGATCGACGAAACTGCCACCGCGATCATCTCGCGCTCGAGTTTTGACAGACCGCTTGGCCCCAGCATCAGATCATTATAAAGCGCTGTGAAGCCGTTTAGCTTATCAATGTCAAAGGCATAGGCTGACAGGACATTGGGTACAAAGCCCAGTTTTTCGACACATATATCGAAATAGCGCTGCGTTTCCGGGGGCAAAGGATCAACCTGCGGTAAATCCAGAGCGTGGACCGGTTTATCGGCTACTGACAAATGACAACCCCTTCATTTCATTCGATAATGGTACTTACCAGCAACCTGCATCCCAAGACCAGTGAACAATTGCCGCGCCGGCGTGTTTTCGCTTGTCGTCACCACCGACAGAAATCTGGCACCTTGTTCGGTTCCCCAGATGGCGGCGCGGCCCAATACATCGCGGGCAACACCAACACGGCGAAAATCCGGGGCCACTTCCAGCGCGTGCAGCATTGCAATTTCGTCATCTACCGCAACAAACGCTGCCCCGGCTGGCCTGTCACTGTAGCGGCTGAAGAGATAGGTCTTCGGCCCAAGGGTGCGCGACATGACCGCAATTCTGGCGTCACTTATTCCACCGTGATTCCAGAACTCGCGCATCAGGGCCAGGGGTTCTTCGCTCGGGATCGCTGCCAGCGGTTTTGGGTCGACTTTGGCAATCAGCTCAGAAGGCGCGGAGAAGATCAGAACCGGGTCGACAACCCGGTATCCAAGTGCATCCAGTGCGGCATCCAGATCGCCGTTGCCGTTTCGCAACATAAAAATCGGTTGTTGGCCCATTGCCTGCATTGCTGCCTCGGCGTCGACAATTTCAGTGCCGCTAACAGCCTTGTCCGTCGTTGCCGCTGAAACCCGCTTGCCACCGTCTAGACCACGGCGAAGCACCCAGGGGCCAAGGGCAATCATTTCGGCAGGCGCCCAGGTTGCATCCATTGCGCGTAACAGTCGGGCCTCGTCAGGCATAGCGGTCATTGTTCTTTGGCCTTTGGAAACGCATGCAAAAAAGCGTTGACCGCCGTATCCAGCTTATTCTGGTTGGTGCCGCGAAAGACGATGTTGCTGCCAAATTTGCCGTTCAGGATAAAGGGGTAGGAGCCGATCGAGACATCGCCATGCTCAGCCGCAATCTCGCCCAGCGGACCGGCGATTTCACCTTCGGGCAGGTTCGCGCGAATGGTGCGCGAAATGACCGGATCACCGCCCATCAGTTTCGGAAGGACCGAGGCCAGCATCGACTGAAAGATAACCGGCACGCCTGCCATCACGTGAACATTTTCAAGCGAGAAACCAGGCGCAATGGACACAGGGTTGTCAATAAGTTGCGCCCCATCCGGTATGCGCGCCATCTTGAGCCGCGACGGGTTCATTTCAATGTTGTTCTTTTCATAATGCGCCGAAAGCACGTCAAACGCGTCTTTTCTGACATCGATATGGGTTTTGAATGCATCGGCGATGGCATCTGCGGTAATATCGTCATGTGTGGGGCCGATGCCGCCGCTGGTGAACACATGATCCCAGCGCTGGCTAAGATCCTGAACAGCCTTGACGATGTCACTGTGATCGTCGGCAACGACACGCGCCTCTTTCAGGTCAATCGCAGCGTCGGCAAGACTGTCAGCCAGATAGCCAAGGTTAACATCCTTGGTTCTTCCTGAAAGAATCTCATCCCCGATGACCAGCATCGCAGCGGTTGGATTTGCCATTGCGCACCCGATGTTGTTCTTGTTGCAATCGAGGTATAGGACCCTTCCATGCAGTTTCAAACCCCTCTGATCAAAGCAACGCTTATTCGTCGTTACAAACGGTTTCTGGCTGACATCATTTTGCCAGACGGGCAGGAGGTAACGGCCCATTGCGCCAATCCCGGTGCGATGACCGGTTTGATGGATGAAGGGGACGTTGTCTGGGTGGAACCCAATGACGACCCCAAGCGAAAGCTGAACTATAGCTGGAAGCTTGTTGAGCTTGCAGGCGGTGGCAGCGCCTGTGTCGATACGGCGCTTCCCAATACGCTGGCCGGTGAAGCGCTTGCGGCCGGGCATGTGGCGGAGCTGACGGGATATTCCGGCATCAAACGCGAAGTGAAATACGGCGATAACAGCCGGATTGATTTTCTGCTAAGCGAGGAGGAAAAACCGGACCTTTATCTTGAAATCAAATCGGTCACGCTACGTCGCAACGGTGACTGGGCCGAGTTTCCTGACACTGTCACCAAACGCGGCACCAAGCATTTGCTGGAACTGGTGAAGATGGTTGAAAGGGGCCATCGTTCGGCCATGCTCTATATCGTTCAACGCACAGATTGCGCAAGCTTTCGAATCGCTGGTGATATCGACCCGGCCTACGCCAAAGCCTTTGATACCGCGCGTGCGGCTGGTGTTGAAATGTTGTGCTATGGTACGAATATCACGCCGACAGGCGTTAAACTTGCCGGTAGGATACCAATTGATGAAGGCAAACAATTTTGATGACCGGCACTGGCAATAACTGATAATTGCGACTAATTAGGCATCGAAATTGAATAGCGGACGGAGTGACCATTGGAAGGCCAGACACCAGGCCGTCTGAACAGAGACGGCATTCAGATTCACACCGCTGACGAGTTTGCGGGTATGCGGGCAGCCGGTAATCTGGCGGCGCGCACGCTGGATATGATTGCTGACCATATCGAACCCGGCGTGACCACCGAGCATCTGGATAATCTCTGCCACGAGTTCATGACCACCAACGGGTCGGTTCCGGCAACGCTTGGCTATAAGGGCTATCCGAAATCCAGCTGCATTTCGATCAATCATGTCGTCTGCCACGGCATCCCGTCCGAGAAGAAACTCAAGGATGGGGATATCCTGAATATCGACGTCACCTGCATACTTGATGGCTGGTATGGCGATACATCGCGGATGTTCGTGGCCGGGCGGATGAGCCGCAAGGCCGAGCGGCTGATTCAGGTGACGCATGATGCTCTGATGCTGGGGATTGATCAGGTCAGGCCGGGCAATACTTTCGGTGATATCGGTGCCGCCATCCAGAAATATGCCGAGGCGCAGCGTTGCTCGGTTGTTCGCGATTTCTGCGGGCACGGGCTGGGGCGGGTTTTTCACTCGGCGCCGAATGTCCTTCATTACGGGCGCTGGGGAACTGGGCCGGTTCTGGAAGAGGGGATGTTCTTTACCATCGAACCGATGGTCAATCTTGGCAAAGCTGACACCAAAGTTCTGGCTGATGACTGGACAGCGGTGACAAAAGACAAATCGCTCTCAGCGCAGTTTGAGCATTCAATCGGCGTGACCGCGGATGGGTGTGAGATATTCACGTTGTCTCCCGCAGGCAGATTTCATCCGACCTGGCGCTAGCTTAATCATCCATTAACTGGAATCGGGCGAGGCTTAAGGGTATGACCGCAAGCCGCACCCCCTCCCAATTTGCCGAGGCTCCGTTGCCGGGTTTTCATCTGGACACGCTCGCAAGACCTGTGAAAACCAAAAAAGAGGATTTTCAGAAAGACCACAGAAAACGACTGCGCCAGCGATTTAGTCAGGGCGGGCCGACGGCTGTACCGGATTACGAATTGCTGGAGCTGGTCTTGTTTCGGGCTATTCCACGACAGGATGTCAAACCACTGGCCAAACGCCTGATCGCCGAGTTTGGCGATTTCAATCACACCATCGCGGCAGAGCCTGAGCGGCTGCTCAAGGTAAAAGGGGTTGGTGCTGTGGTGGTGGAGGAGCTCAAGATCGTTGAAGCTGCGGCACACCGGATGGCGCGGGCCCGTGTGCTTGGCCAGCCGGTTCTGTCATCCTGGGACGCGTTGCTGAACTATTGCAAAACCGTGCTTGCGCACCGGTCGCAAGAACAGTTTCGCATTCTGTTTCTTGATCGAAAGAATATTTTGATCGCTGACGAAGAACAGCAAAAGGGCACTATTGATCACGTGCCGGTTTATCCCCGTGAAGTGGTCAAGAGGGCGCTGGAGCTGAATGCCTCGGCCCTGATCCTTATTCACAACCATCCGTCCGGTGATCCAAATCCGTCAGACGCAGATGTCACCATGACCAGTCGGATCAACGAGGCGGCGCAGGCGCTTGATCTGGTCATTCATGACCATCTGATTATCGGTAAAGGCGAAGAATTCAGCTTCCGCTCGGCTGGATTGCTGTGATTACCTGACCCAGACCTCGACCCGGCGATTTGAACGGCGCCCTGCTTCGGTATCGTTACAGGCAATGGGCGAGACTTCTCCCATTCCAATCATACGGAAGTTGACTTTCGACAGATCTGCACGCGAAGCGGCGGATTTGACCAGGCTGGCCACGCGTTCAGCCCTCTGGCGCGAAATACGCCGGTTGACCGAAGCTGCGCCAACCGAATCGGAAAAGCCGGCAAAGATCACCTGCCGTCCATCAAAATCACCAACCTCGATCATCCGCGCCAGGTCCTTAACGTGCCTTTCCGAAGTTTCGTTCAGCGCGGTACTGTCATCTTCAAAGCGAAATGTCGCCGAAAGCCGACTTGCATCCGACAGGACGTTTACGAAGCCTTTCAGGGCAGGCAGTGAAATGTCTTCGTCTGTTTCGCGCACCGCATTTGCCAGCCGCTCCTGCTGATCGGCCAGCGGTACCCAGGTCAGATTCCGCCCGACAAAGCCAAGATCATCAATGGCTGTCTGGCCGTCAAAACTGTCAAGATATGCCATGAGGTTGCGGGCAAATAACGGCAATCGCCGGCGCGCAGAGAACAGATAGAGCTCTCGCAAAAGAGGGTAATCGCCCGTCTGCAGCCCAAAGCGTGAAGGATACTGGCGAATTCCGCAGGATCCGCGAATTGCCAGCGGCTTGGTGTTTCGAATTGCTGAAAAGCTGGTGAATCCAATCGCGAAAGGATCAGCCGCCACAGCGTCTGACAATTCAGTGTCGCTGGTGAATGCCCTTCCTTGTATTGGCATATACGGTGCCTGAAGGGTGAAAAACTTGTGGTAGAAGACCGATGCCATGTCCGAACCGGTATTTCGCCGAAACGGCGTGATCTGCGCATCGTACCCACCAAGATCAGCCCAGTTTGTAATTTCGCCTGAATAGATTTTTGCTATATCGCTCAGCGACAGGGAAGAAATCGGGTTTTCCTTTGATACGACAAAAACCAGCGCATCAACTGCCAGAACCTGATATTGGTATCGGCTTGTCAGATCACCGGCACCGGCTTCACTTGCGGTTGTCACCTCAACACCGGTTGCCGGGCGAGAGGCAAGGGCCAGATCGGCAAGACCGCTTGTCAGATCGGCAAATCCTTTGCCCGATGAACCGGGTTGGGCCTGCACCCGTGCAACGGGTACCTGCGCCCGATCGGATAAAAAATACGAATATCCACCCGCGTCATGATCCGAGCGCAGGCTTTTATGCCCGCTGGAAAACCCGAAATCCTCGATCAGGGCGGGCAGCAGGTTTTCGATCATCGCGCTATCGCCTGAAATGGTGATATCAGCAGCATACTGGCCCGGATCGGGGCAGGCATGACCGGTACAGGTAATTCCCAGCGCGCGGACAGTCATTTCACCAAAAGCAGTGTCGATTTTATAAAACTCGCCGTCATAGCCAAGGAGTGTCCCTGAAAGCTCAACCGATCCACTGGCCGATTTCAGCACAACCTCATTTGCTAATAGATCGGAGTCACCTGAAAACAAAAGGCCGACGGCCAGTGCAATCGCGCGCCGGTTGAGTTTGGACATGAAACCCCGCCACAAAAATCACTTCGAGGCGATAATCAGGTCCCTGACGGCATTTTTCAAGACAATGCTTTGGTTTGAGCTATCACATTCCGGCATTTTGAACCGTAAACCGGACGCACCGACCAGGCGGCCGCCGCGCGAGCGGAAGCTGTGCAGGATCTGGCTTTTGCCACAGACCTCGGGCGTTGCTGCGGCTGACACGATCAATTCGACCACACCAGAAGCCGTTTTGCCGCTGTGTATCAGTGAATAAATCTCAACCTGAACCGGATTATCAACGGTCGCATCCCCAAGCCTGATAGCATAGCCGCGCGCTGCAATGACCGAGGGGGCGTTGCTGGCGGTTTGCGCGGCGCTGACATGCCCGCCTGAGCCGGGATCAGCACCGAATTCCAACGCATGGAGACCGATATCATAAGCCCCCTTCCACTGGATCGCGATTCTGTCGACATTTTTCAGATCCGGCACTTTGACTGAGGATTTGAGCAGAGTTCCATCAGCCAGAACGACGGCAAAGCGGGCCTTTTCTTCAAAGGCGGGAATAACTTCAGAAAGTGTACCGGAATGACCGATCCTGAAGGCCACGGTCATCTTGCCATGCCGCACTTCAACCCGTGTGTTTGGCAGGCAAGGCGCACTGACCTCCAGTTCGATCAGGCCACCGGGGGCGGCAGTCAGTTGCAGGTCGGTTGAACAGGCGGTGCCAAACGGGCTGTTGTCGATACCCGGCATGACCTTGGGCGCTTTGAAACCCATGTCGATCCTGACCATCCGCGCCGTCAGTCCGGAATTTGCATTTGTCGGCAGATTGGCAACGCCCAGACTGTCAGGATCACTGGGCAGCCTGAAATCCGGTGTTTCGGCCACCTCAAGCGCGTCGGTCTGCGTTACCGTATCAGCACTTATATCGGCCACCGACCGTGTCTCGCCGACAAACGAGTCGGGCGTTTCCATGTCGAATGTACCGTCAACCTTACCCACTTTCGCAATCGGCTCGGGGCGATGGAATGTGATTGGGGTTTCAATGGCGACTTTTGCAAGCTTGGCACCTGAAGTTGAGACCTGGGTTGTCTCGACCGCCGCGACACGTCCCAGATGGACATTGGTGATTTCCAGCTCATGGGCGTTCATATCAACCTGTTCGTCAAATCCAGAAAGGTCGGTCACTGGCCCAGTGGCAACGGAATCAATCGGATCACGCGCTTCAACCAGACGCAGCGCGACATTTGCAGAAAGGCATGTCCGACCGGTATTCAGACAATAAGAAAACGTCTGGTTCCCGCTGCAAGCAGCAGAGTTTGAATAGACGAAACTGCCGCCGGTCTGGGTGATTACCCCACATTTCGGCTGTCCGCCAAGACTGATCGCGCTTGCCGTAACACCTTGGGCATTGACGTCATTGCGCAAAACGAACAGGCGCTGATCGCGTCCGGCGCGCACGGTGAAAATGTCATCAACCGCTTTGACGTTGGACTCGCCGCGGAATGCCGCCATCAGACTGTCGGAATTCTGGGTAATGACCGCTACAGAAACCGTCAGAAAAAGGGCCGTATAGACCACTCCCATTTTTTCACTGATGCGCATGCCGCACTCCGGACCTATCGCTTTGATGTTTCCCGATTATGCGCCTCCAAATGTGGCCAGAATGCTAAAACTAAATGACAATTTGGGGAAAATTGCCGATGACCGGCAGGACAGCCAGCAGGAAGACAGCGAAGAACAGGTGTCTAAAGGGTGTCCAATCTATCTACAATATTACACGATATCAATGCGTTAACCCTGTATCGATTGATCAGGAGTCTATTGGGTTCGCCTTTGAATCCGGCAGAAATACGGCGGTTCAGGCGGCCCCGTGGCAATGCTTGAACTTCTTGCCAGACCCACAGGGGCAGGCGGCATTGCGGCCGGGATTGCCCCAGGTTGACCGATCGTTTTCATCGAAATCTGCCTCAGGTGCGGCAGCCTCGGCGGCGGCGGCATCGGCCTCTTCCGCGGTGGGTGGCTGCAATCCCTGCTGCTGGGCAAGCGCCTGTGCGATCATTGCGCGTTGCTCATCTTCGCTTAATGGGCGAATGCGCGACAATTGCTCGCTGACCTCGGACCTGAGCGTGTTCAGAAGATTCTCAAACAGCGCGAAACCTTCTGATTTGAACTCGTTCAGCGGGTCGCGCTGGGCGTAACCCCGGAACCCGACGACCGAGCGCAGATGCTCAAGCGTCACCAGATGCTCGCGCCATTTGGAGTCAATCGTCTGCAACAGCAGCGATTTTTCGATCATCCGCATGTTTTCCGGGCCGAAAGCCACAGCTTTTTGCGCCATGAATTCATCGCTGGATTTGTAAAGCCGCTCGGTGACGACCTCGTTGTCAACGCCTTCTTCCTCGCCCCAGGCGACAATCTGTTCGTCAATCCCGAGATACCGCAGAACATCGGCGTAAAGCCCTTCCATGTTCCATTGATCCGCATAGGTTTTGGGCGGCATATGGGTTTCGACCAGATCGTCGATCACCTGATGGCGCATGTCGCCGACCACATCCGACAGGTCTTCGGCTTCCATGATCTCGCGGCGCTGGCTGAATATGGCCTTCCTTTGATCGTTCATCACATCGTCGTATTTCAGAAGATGTTTGCGGATATCAAAGTTGCGCCCTTCCACCTTGGCCTGCGCTTTTTCAAGGCTTTTGTTGACCCAGGGGTGAATGATCGCTTCGCCTTCGTCCATACCCAGCGTCGACAGAACCTTATCGAGCCTTTCCGAGCCGAAAATCCGCATCAGATCGTCTTCGAGGCTGAGGAAGAAACTTGATTTGCCGGGATCACCCTGCCGTCCCGAACGCCCGCGCAGCTGATTGTCAATCCGGCGGCTTTCGTGGCGTTCGGTGGCCAGAACGTAAAGGCCACCCGCTTCGATGACCTTTTGCTTGTCAACGGCGTGCTCGGCTTCGATCTTCTTGCGCACTTCCATCGGATCGGCATCCGGATTGGCTTCCAGATGTTCCATCACCAGCATGTCGGCATTGCCGCCAAGCTGAATATCGGTGCCGCGACCAGCCATGTTGGTGGCGATGGTGACCGCGCCCAGTTTGCCGGCATCGGCAACGATTTTGGCCTCTTTCTCGTGATGCCGTGCGTTCAGTACGTTATGGGGAACCTTGGCTTTCTTGAGCATATCCGCCAGAATCTCGGATTTCTCGATCGAAGTCGTACCGACAAGTATTGGCTGGCCCTTTGCATTGGCTTCTTCAATCGCTTTGACGATGGCTTCGTATTTTTCGCGTGCCGTGCGATAGACCTGATCGTGTTCATCAACCCTTGCAATGGGCATATTTGTCGGCACTTCGACCACGCCGAGCTTGTAAATCTCCATGAATTCCTCGGCCTCGGTCTGGGCCGTGCCTGTCATGCCTGAAAGTTTTTCATAAAGGCGGAAATAGTTCTGGAACGTCACCGATGCCAGAGTGACGTTTTCTGGCTGAATCTTGCAGTCTTCCTTGGCCTCAATCGCCTGGTGCAGCCCGTCTGACAGGCGCCGTCCGGCCATCATGCGGCCGGTGAATTCGTCAATCAGAACAACCTCATCGTTGCGGACGATGTAGTCCTTGTCTTTTTTGAACACAACATGGGCGCGCAGGGCTTGGGTGACATGATGCACAAGCGAGGTGCTTTCCGGATCGTAAAGCGTGGCTTCGGCGTCAAGAATCCCTTCGGCATGCAGGCGCTGTTCGATGAAGTCGTTGCCTTCGTCGGTATAGGTGACATTTCGGGTCTTTTCATCGAGCGAATAATGTTCTTCCGTCACATCGGGAACGATCTTGTCGATGGTCTTGTAAAGCTCGCTGCGGTCCTCTGACGGGCCAGAGATGATAAGGGGCGTGCGGGCTTCGTCGATCAGGATCGAGTCAACCTCGTCCACAATGGCGAAATAGTGGTCGCGCTGATACATGTCCTTGAGTTCGGATTTCATGTTGTCGCGCAGATAGTCAAATCCAAGTTCATTGTTGGTTGTGTAGGAAACATCAGCCGCATAGGCTTCCTGCTTTTCCGAGTCATCCTGACCCGGCACAACAACGCCTGTGGTCATGCCCAAAGCCGAGTAAACCTGCCCCATCCATTCGGCATCACGCCGTGCAAGGTAATCGTTAACGGTAACCACATGCACACCGCGCCCGGTCAGCGCGTTCAGATAAACCGGCAGGGTGGCCATGAGGGTTTTGCCCTCACCGGTTTTCATTTCGGAGATATTGCCTTGATGCAGGAAGATCCCACCCATCAACTGCACATCAAAGGGTCGCAGGCCCAGTGTGCGCACCGCCGCCTCGCGTGCGTTGGCAAAAGCCTCGGGCAGCAGATCATCAAGTGATTCGCCGTTTTCCAGCCGCGCCTTGAATTCGTTGGTCTTTTCTTTGATTTCATCATCGCTCAGTGCCTGGAACTGAGGCTCCAAAGCGTTGATTTTTTCCACCAAAGGCAGGGTAGACTTGATCTTGCGGTCGTTTGGCGTGCCAAAAACCTTTTTGGTCAGTGTTCCAAGACCCAGCATTCGCTCTCCGTTCCGGGACGTTCGCCCAAGTTGGCGGTTCATTTACGTAGTCGTGTAAAGGCTTGCCTTGCTTGCCGCGGTTGACGGCCCTAGAACAGTTGCCGACGCAAGCCAGGTGCCAGTCTTTGCACAATGACAAAAGGCATGTAAGGCGATGCTCAGCAGGTGTCAACGTTGCCCGGAAAGGGTGGCGAGGCAAATCGGTAAACAGGGCACAGCCATGGCGCCACCCTTCAGGAGAATTCAATGAATATTTTTAAGAAAATTCTAACCGGCACTGCCCTTTGGGTGGCTTTGGCAACAGGGGTTGTTGCAGAAGAAACACCATCCGCAAACACGGTATTGGTGACGGTTGACGGCGTGAATATAACTGTCGGTCATGTTATTGCATTAAGGGGGCGTCTTCCGCAGCAATATCAGGATCTGCCTGATGACGTGCTCTATCAGGGTATTGTCGAACAACTGATCCAGCAGACGGTGCTGATGAACGCCATCAAACGGCAGCTTGATGATCGTACTGCGTTGGGCCTGGAAAACGAAAAGCGTGCCTTTCTGGCCTCTGAAATGCTGGCGCGGATTTCTGAGCGTGAAATCACTGAAGAAGAACTGACCTCCGCCTATCAGGAACGCTATGACGGCGCGATTCCCGATCAGGAATTTGACGCGTCGCACATTCTGGTCGATACCCGCGAAGAGGCCGACGATCTGGTCAAGCTTTTGGAGGATGGTGCCGATTTCGCCACTCTGGCGAAGGAACGTTCAACCGGCCCGTCCGGCCCCAACGGCGGTGCTTTGGGCTGGTTTGGCAAGGGTGACATGGTCAAACCCTTTGAAGACGCCGTTCTTCAACTAGCTGTGGGCGAGTTTTCAGCCCCGGTTGAAACCCAGTTCGGCTGGCATGTGGTCAGGCTGAACGATCTGCGCAATCAGGCAATTCCAACGATGGATGAAGTGCGTGCCAATCTGACGATGGAACTGCAGCAGACCGCAGTAGAGGCCGAAATCACCCGCCTGACCGACAGTGCCGATGTCGCACGGTCCGAGGTTGTTGTTGATCCTTCAATCATCCGCGATGTATCACTTTTTGAGAACTAGGGCAGAGTGATCACCGGAGGGCAGCTTGGCCGAGGACGGAACTGACGAGGCAACCACAGTTGCCGAATTGCAGAAAAAGCTGTCGCGGTTAAGGCGCAAGCTGAAAGCAGTGCGTGCAGAGCTTGAATTAGCCCGGGCGACACCTGTCAAGGTGTCGCCGCTGGCGCCGCCGGATGGCTTTCCACGGTTGCCGCTGATCGGTGGTGTGGAATTTGCCGCCGCTGAGGCACAGGTGAAATACAGCGACCGGCTGGATGTCATGCTGGCGCACATCGCGCCGGGCAGCACCGTTGCAGGGGTGTTCACCCAATCATCCACCCGCTCGGCCCCCGTTCTTGATTGCCAGCAAAAACTGGCGGCGCTGGCAGATTCAGGTGCGGGAGAGGAGGGTTTCGCGATTCTCGTCAATTCCGGCAATTCCAACGCCTTTACCGGTGCCGCCGGGTTTGAAACCGTGGAACAAACCGCCTCCGCCGTTGCCAACACGCTCAATCTGCCGGCTGGTCACGTTTTTTGCGCCTCCACCGGTGTGATTGGTGAACCGTTGCCGACCGAACGGATCACCGCGGTGATGGATCAGCTCAAGGAGGGGCTTTCGCCCGACAATGCCGAAGCTGCGGCGCAGGCGATCATGACCACGGATACGTTTCCCAAAGGTGCAGCTGCTGAGATCGAGATCGACGGCAAACCGGTCAGAATCGCCGGATTCGCCAAAGGTTCGGGCATGATCGCGCCGGATATGGCCACGATGCTGGCATTTGTTTTCACCGATGCGGCAATTGACGCGGATCATCTGCAAGCACTGCTGACAAAGAAAAACAAGCTATCGTTCAACGCCATTACCGTTGACAGCGATACATCAACTTCAGACACCCTGATGGTCGTGGCGACAGGGAAATCAGCCGCAAAAATCGGTGGCAGAAGGTCAAAATCGGCCCGCGCGTTTGCTGATGGGCTGGAAGAGGTGCTGCGTTCGCTCGCCCATCAGGTCGTGCGAGACGGGGAAGGGGCCAGCAAGTTTCTTGAAGTCGAGGTAACTGGCGCCACCTCCGCCGTGGCTGCGAAAAAGGTTGCCCTTTCAATAGCAAATTCACCACTCGTCAAAACCGCCGTCGCCGGGGAAGACCCGAATTGGGGGCGGGTGGTGATGGCGGTTGGCAAATCGGGTGCGCGGGCTGACCGCGACCTGATCACAATCTGGTTCGGGGATATTCTGATTGCCGAAAAGGGCTGGGTCTCTCCTGATTATCGCGAAGAGGACGGGGCGGCCTATATGAAAGACGATACACTCAAAATCGCCGTCGATCTGGGCATCGGACGCGGGCGCGCCACGGTCTGGACCTGCGATTTCACCAAGCAATATGTCACGATCAACGCCGATTACCGCTCGTGAAAACGGTTCTTGTCTCAGCCGTCGCCCTGATCGACCCAGATGGCCGGATCTTGCTGACTGAGCGGCCCGAGGGAAAATCGATGGCCGGATTGTGGGAATTTCCCGGCGGCAAGATCGAAACGGGTGAAACACCTGAAGCGGCGCTGATCCGCGAGCTTCATGAAGAACTGGGAATTGACACCTGGGAAAGCTGCCTTGCCCCCCTGACATTCGCCTCTCATTCCTATGAGGATTTTCATCTTCTGATGCCGGTTTTTGCCTGCCGCAAATGGGCGGGCACGGCGCGGGCGCAAGAAGGGCAGGCATTGAAATGGGTGCGGGTCAGTGACTTGCGCAACTATCCGATGCCACCTGCGGATATACCGCTGATTGCGGTGTTACGCGACTGGCTCTGACCAGCCCTTCAGATTGTTCGCGACGATATCGGCCATCATCGCGATATGGGCGTCATCGGCATTGAGGCAGGGGATATAGGTAAACTCCTCCCCACCGGCGCTCATGAAGGCCTCACGGATTTCCACTTCGATTTCTTCGAGCGTTTCAAGACAATCAGCGGCAAAGGCCGGGGCGATCATGGCAAGGCGTTTCTTGCCGGCGCGGGCCAATCGGGCGACTTCTTCAACCGTGTAGGGTTTCAACCATTCTTCCGGCCCGAATTTTGATTGAAAGCTGGTGATGACCTTGTCTTCGCCCCAGCCAAGACGGCTGGCCAGAAGCCGCGTTGTTTTTAGGCACTGGCAATAATAGGGATCGCCTTCGGTCAAGTAGCGCTCGGGCATTCCATGATAAGATGCGACCAATACATCCGGTTTGGTTTTTATCCCGGCAAGGGACGTTTCGACGGAATTCGCCAGCGCTTCAATATAAAGCTGGTTGTCGTAGTAAGCTTCAACCGTCCGAACCGCCGGTTGCCATTTCAGCTTGCTCAGAACGCGAAAAAACGCATCATTCGCTGTTCCCGTCGTGGCCCCGGCATATTGCGGATAAAGCGGGAAGAACAGGATCCGTTCGCATCCCTGCCTGATCAGGGTATCCACCCTGCCAGCGGTTGACGGATTGCCATAGCGCATGGAGAAATCGACTGCCACGTCATCTCCATACCGTTCCACCAGCACCGCTGACAGCATTTGCGCCTGCTCGCGCGTGATGGTCATCAAAGGCCCTTCGTCGCGTTCGGTATTCCAGACGGACCTATAAGCGGCCCCTGATGTAAACGGGCGCTTTGACAGGATGATCAGTTGCAACAGTGGTTGCCATTTCCAGCGCGGATAGTCGATCACCCGGCGATCAGACAGAAACTCGCTCAGGTAGCGACGCATCGACCAGTAATCGGTTGAATCCGGCGTGCCTAGATTGGCGATCAGAACGCCGGTTTTGCCGGGGTGAATCTTTGGATGATCAGAAGGTTTGGTCATGGCTCTTTATCAGTCATTTAGTCTTGTTCACCTTCGCCCGGAGTAAGCTCAACCGTATTCAAAGCATCGGCAAGCCGCGTTTTTGCAGAACCGGGGCGCAGGGGTTTTGGTTGCGTGTCACTGGGGGCCCAACCAGTCAGATAGACCATATCAAAGGTTGCATTAATGCGCCCGTCAGGGGTTGAATAATGCTGCTTATAGACGCGCTCGGCTGCTTCAAACAGCCTGCGCGAGGTGAAGGTTCGAATGCGTCCTGACAGGGCGTTACCTTCCCCCATCGCACGCAGGTCAGCAGTAAGGGCGGCAAAGTTTCGGTAGGTCACTGGCACTGTGTCGCAATCAGCCACCTGCAAGTTGAACGCGGCGCGCGTCAGCAGATTGCCGAAATCGCTCAGCTCGGCCATTGGGGCAACCCGTGGGCTGAGTCCACCACTCAGATTGCTTTCAGCCTCGGCAAGGGCAATCCGCAATTCATGCAGGGTTTGCCCTCCAAATGTGATACCCAGAAACAGCCCGTCGGGTTTTAAGGCGCGACGGCACTGGATCAACTGCCCAACAACATCATTCGCCCAGTGGAGCGACAGCGCGTGAATAATCAGATCATGCGCGGATTCCTTCAGATCGAGCAGGTCGGATTCCACGACGATCTCGGCGTCGGGCAGCGCTTTCTCCCAAATCTGCGGAAAAGCGGTGATGATCGCAGGTTTTGTAAACCTTCTGTTAATCTCGCTCAGCCTTTCTGAAACCTGCGAAGCCGCCAGTTGATGCAGAAACAACGCCGGTTCAGCCAACCGGTTTGCACGGTGGCGGTTTCGCACGAGCGCTTTGCTGTCAAACAAGTTGGTGGCCATAAATTCACGTTCCCGGTTCAGAGCCCCGCAAATAAGGAGATGTGCTTGAATTTGCAATCCGCCATCCGGTTTCTCTACCCGCCGCAATGTCTTTGCTGTGGGGGTGAGACGATGTCGGAATTTGGCCTGTGCGGGGAATGTTGGCGTGAAATGTCGATGATTGGTGGGCTGGTTTGCGATGCCTGCGGCCTTCCGCTTCCGGGCGAGAACCCGGATGGGGCTGTTTACTGCGACACTTGCCTGATCGCCCCGAAACCCTGGCAGCGTGGCCGGGCAGCCCTGCTTTATAAGGGCACGGCGCGGCGGATGGTGTTGGCGCTGAAGCACGGGGACCGGCATGATCTTGTCAAGCCGATGGCAGGGTGGATGGCGGTGCGCGCAAAAGAGCTGATCAGGCAGGATACGCTGATTGCCCCGGTGCCTTTGCATTGGCGGCGTCTGTTCCGGCGTAGGTACAATCAGGCGGCGATGCTGGCAGAGAGCATCGCCAAAATCTGTAGCGTCGAGTATTGCCCTGACCTCCTCAGGCGCAGGCGGGCAACGGTAAAGCAGGATGGGCTCAGCCGTGCAGAGCGATATGAAAACCAGAACCGTGCCTTTTTGGTACCAGACAACCGCAAACCCCTGATAAAAGGCAGATCGGTGCTATTGGTGGATGATGTAATGACCTCCGGTGCAACCCTGTCAGCCTGCACCGAGGCCTGTTTTGCACAAGATGCCAGTCTGGTGAATGTTCTGGTACTGGCACGCGTTGCAAGGGATACCTAAATCCTTTACATGCCGGTCAACCAAATCAGGTAAGACGAATGAAACAGGTAGAGATTTATACCACGCGCTTTTGCGGGTTCTGTGTGGCGGCCAAGCGGCTGCTGGCTAAGAAAGAAGTCAGTTTCAATGAGATTGACGTAAGTGCGCAGCCGCAAAGACGGGCCGAGATGATGCAGCGTGCAAATGGTGGGCGCACCGTTCCGCAGATATTCATCGGCGGCAAGCATATCGGTGGCTGCGACGAACTTTACGAACTTGAGCGATCAGGCAAGCTGAGCGCGCTTCTGGCAGCCTGATCTTCATGCGCGTCGCCCTTGTTCAGCTCAACGCCAGTGATCAGCCGCTCAAGAACCTGCCGGTGACCGAAGGATTCATCCGTGCAGCGGCAGAACAGGGCGCGCGGTTTGTTCTGACGCCCGAAGTGACCAACATCGTCTCGACCAGCCGCAGTCATCAGAACCAGGTCTTGTGCCTTGAAGGGGACGACCCGACTTTGGCGCGGTTGCGCGAGGTTGCCGCAGAACTGGAAATCTGGCTGCTCATCGGCTCGCTGGCCCTCAAAACAGCAGATGGTGACGGGAGGTTTGCAAACCGGTCATTTTTGATTGCGCCCGATGGAAACGTGCTCAGCCGGTATGACAAGATACATATGTTCGATGTCGAAATATCTGAGGCTGAAACCTGGCGCGAATCCGATGGCTACAGGCCGGGTGACCACCTGACATTGGCAAATACACCGTTTGCAGAGATCGGAATGACGGTATGCTACGACATGCGTTTTCCACATATATATCGCGCGCTGTCTCAGGCCGGCGCTGGCATCCTGTCGGTTCCTGCTGCCTTCTCACCGGTTTCGGGCGCAGCACACTGGCATGTTCTGCTGAGAGCGCGGGCCATCGAAAACGGCGCTTTCGTTCTGGCCGCGGCACAGTGTGGTCAGCATCTGCAAGGCAGGGGAAAGCCCCGAGCGACCTACGGGCATTCGCTTGCAGTCAATCCCTGGGGAGAGGTTCTGGCGGATGCCGGAACAGACCCCGGGGTGACCTTGGTTGACCTTGATCTGGCAGAGGTCGATGGCGCGCGTCAGCGCATTCCGACCCTCAGTCATGACCGCCCCTATGCGAGGGTCTCATGAGCCGGGAAAACGACCCCCTTGCGATCACGCTTTTCAGCGAAATCGCCATGTCCGATCAGCTGGCGCGGGCGCGGCTGATGAAGGTACTGCCGAAAGGCATGGAAATCTCGCATTTCGCGTTGCTCAATCATCTTGCTCATATAGGGGGCGAGAAATCGCCCGCCCAGCTGGCGCGGGCATTTCATGTCACCAAGGGCGCGATGACCAACACCCTGGGCAAACTAGAAACTGCCGGTTTTATCCATATCCGTCCAGACTGGGACGATGCGCGACGAAAATTTGTTACAATTAGCCCCGCAGGCCAAGAGGCGCGGACGCAGGCGATGCGGGCGATCGAGCCGATTTTCGGGGATGTGGTTGACAAGCTGGGCACAAAAAAGATCCGCGCCATTCTGCCGGTATTACGTGAGTTGCGAAGCCAGCTTGAAGATGGTGGTTGACCGTCAGCAGGTGCTGGCGGTCACGTAATTGACGCTGAGGTCGCGATCAGAGATCGACCAGGACCAGAGCAGCGGGTTGAAAACGAACCCTTTGCGGTCAACCGGGGTCAGACCGGCCCGGCTGATCAGGTCGTAAAGCTCATCAGGTGTGATGAATTTCTGCCAGTCATGGGTGCCTTTGGGCAGCCAGCGCATGACATGTTCGGCTCCGACAATGGCCATCAGATAGCTTTTGGGGTTGCGGTTGATGGTCGAGCATAGCATCAAACCGCCGGGTTTCAGCAAGGCACGGCAGGCATTGAGGAAGAGTTGCGGGTCTGAAACGTGCTCGACCACTTCCATATTGAGCACAACGTCAAATAGTTCACCATCGGCAACGAGAGATTCGGCCGGGGTCTGGCGGTAATCAATCATCAGACCGGATTGTTCGGCATGGATGCGCGCAACCGCAATGTTACCTGCCGCTGCGTCTGCACCGACAACTTCGGCACCAAGGCGTGCCATCGGTTCAGCCAGCAGGCCACCACCGCAGCCGATATCGAGAACCCTCAGACCGGCAAAAGGCGCGGGGGCTGAGAGATCGCGCCCGAATTCGCTGGCGATCTGGGTTGTTATGTAATCAAGTCGACAGGGATTCATCATATGAAGCGGTTTGAACTTGCCGCTGACGTCCCACCACTCGGCCGCCATTGCTTCGAATTTGGCAACTTCTTCGCTGTCGATTGTGGTGGCGGATTGCATTGCACTCTCCAATTCAACCTGCCATCAATAAGCGTCTGACAGGGATTCCCAAGGGTCTTATAGAACGCCCATGCACAAGTCTGCGAGCACAAAAACCGCTTCTGATCTGTTTTACCCGGCGCTGACACCGTTTGATCAGCGGATGGTCGCTGTTTCAGGGGGGCACAGTGTCTATATGGAGCAGTGTGGCAATCCGAAAGGCAAACCTGTGGTCGTGTGTCACGGTGGCCCGGGCGGTGGATGCAGCCCGGCGATGCGGCGGTTTTTCAACCCCGAGATCTATCGGATCATCCTGTTTGATCAGCGTGGATGTGGCCGCTCCAAACCCCATGCCAGTGTAGAAAACAACACGACCTGGGATCTGGTCGCCGATATGGAGCATATTCGCGACCTGCTGGATATTGATCGCTGGATCGTTTTTGGAGGGTCCTGGGGGGCGACGCTTGCACTGGTCTATGCGCAGGCCCACGCGGATCGGGTGACAAATCTGGTTTTGCGCGGTGTCTTTCTGGCAACTCGCGCTGAACTTGACTGGTTTTACGGAGGTGGGGCAGGTCAGTTCTGGCCTGACGAGTGGGCGGCCTTTTCGACCAAAATTCCGGCAGATGAGCGGGGCGATCTGATAGCTGCCTACCACAAGCGGCTGTTCAGCGATGATATTCGGGAACAAACGGCGTTTGCCCGAACATGGGCGGGCTGGGAAAGCGCCCTGGCAATGCTGGAACCGGTGGAAAGACGCGGCAACAGCCCAGCGGATTACGCGCGGGCCTTTGCGCGGCTTGAGAATCACTATTTCATCAACGATGCCTTTCTGGATGATTCATCGGCGATTTTGAACAACATCAAGAAAATAGCCCATATTCAAAGCGTTATCGTGCAGGGCAGGTATGATATGATTTGTCCGCCCATCCAGGCACATCGGCTTGCCACGCAATGGCCCAATGCCGAACTGAAAATCATTCCCAGTGCCGGTCACGCCTTGTCAGAGCCCGGGATTACCACCGCTCTTGTGGCTGCGATGGATCGTTTCTCGCGCCAATGACCCCTTTTTTGTGAACTCTAGACGGTTTGACAATCATTGGAATTCCGGGAAACTTTCCCAGTGAACAATAAGTGGTGACAGCACATGAGCAAAGTTGAAAAACCGGAAATTGCCGTGCGTGAAAACGCGTTTCTGCGGGCAGCGAATTTGCCCCGATTAACTGACAGCGACGGCAGTGAACTGGAATGCCGCCCGGTCATGGCGCTTTGCCGTTGTGGTCAGAGCAGTAACAAGCCCTTCTGTGATGGCAGCCACAAGAAACAAGGTTTTGACGGATCCGGAGCAGATAATTCGGCCCGTGATAGCTTTAAATCCTATCAGGGGGACGGGATTGCTGTGCACTACAACCGACTGTTGTGCTCGCACGCGGCGGAATGCGGCAATCGGTTGACGTCGGTATTTGACATGAACCAAAGGCCGTGGATTCAGCCGATGAAAGGCTCAGCGGAAGAGATCATGGATGTCGTCCGCACCTGTCCTTCGGGTGCGCTGCGTTACAGTCTGGACGACCAGGTACCGCAACATATTGCCCCTGAAAGCGCAGGCGTTACGGTTGAAAAGAACGGGCCTTATCGGGTGGCGGGCATTTCTCTTGTTGGTGTTGAGGCAAGCCCGAACGGCACGCCTGAGAAATACGTTCTCTGCCGCTGCGGGCTTTCCAAAAACAAGCCCTTTTGCGACGGGACGCACAAGGACGAAGGCTGGTCGGACGAAGGCTAAAGCTCAGCCGCCAGCCGTGTTCCCTGATTGATTGCCCGTTTGGCGTCAAGCTCGGCAGCAACGTCAGCGCCACCAATGATATGCGGGGTCTTCCCGTTCGCGGTGAGGGCATCTGCAAGCGTGCGCTCGGGCAGCTGCCCGGCACACATGACGATAGTATCAACCTCAAGAAGAGTCGGGTTTTCACGCGCTTCGCCATAGCTGATATGAAGACCGTGCTTGTCGATCTTTTCGTAATTCACGCCACCGATCATTTCGACATTCTTCATCTTAAGCGCAGCGCGGTGAATCCAGCCGGTGGTTTTCCCAAGCCCCTTGCCCAGCTTTTGTGCTTTTCTTTGCAACAACGTGACCTGCCGCGCCGGTTTTTCCGGTTGCGGACCATCAGGGCTCAGGCCGCCACGGGATTCAGACGGATCACCCACACCCCATTCATGCTTCCAAAGGTCAAGGTTTTCCGCCGGGCTTTCACCGCTGTGAACAAGAAACTCGGCCACATCAAATCCGATACCACCTGCACCAATGACGGCTACACGGTCGCCCACTTCGGCACCATCTTTGAGCACGTCGGTATAAGACAGCACATTCGGGCCGTCCTGCCCGTCAATGCCGGGGTCACGCGGGGTGACGCCCGTGGCGATGACAATCTCGTCAAACCCGTTCAGCGTTTCAACGGTGGTTTCGATTCCAAGGTTCACGGAAATGCCACAGGCCTCGACCTGTGCCCGAAAATAATCGACCAGACCGTAAAACTCTTCCTTGCCCGGAACCTTCTTGGCCATGTTTAGCTGGCCGCCGATCGCATCAGCCTTGTCAAACAGGCTGACCTTGTGGCCGCGCTCAGCCGCAGTGATCGCCGTGGCAAGCCCCGCCGGGCCAGCCCCGACAATGGCGATTGCCTTGGGAGTGTCCGCAGCCTCAATGACCAGCTCTGTTTCATAACAGGCACGCGGGTTGACCAGGCAGGACGAGATTTTGCCCGAAAATGTATGATCAAGACAGGCCTGATTGCAGCCGATACAAGGCGCAATCAGATCGGCCTGACCCGCCTCGGCCTTGGCGACGAAATCGGCATCCGCCAGGAAGGGGCGCGCCATTGACACCATATCGGCACATCCATCGGCAAGAACACTGTCACCGACCTCAGGCGTGTTGATCCGGTTTGAAGTGATCACCGGGATCGAAACCTGGCCCATCAGCTTTTTAGTCACCCAGGAAAAGGCCCGGCGGGGCACGGATGTGGCAATCGTCGGCACCCGCGCTTCGTGCCAGCCGATTCCGGTGTTGATGATCGTCGCCCCGGCTTTTTCGATCTCTTTGGCCAGTTGGATAACCTCGTCAAAAGTAGATCCGTTGGGCACGAGATCGATCATCGAGAGGCGGAAGATGATGATGAAATCCGCGCCAACACCTTCGCGTACCTGCCTTACAACCTCGATCGGCAGGCGGATACGATTTTCATAAGACCCGCCCCAGTCATCGGTGCGCTTGTTGGTGTGGGTGACGATGAACTGGTTAAGGAAATACCCCTCCGACCCCATGATCTCGACCCCGTCATACCCCGCCTGTTTGGCGCGCTGTGCGGCGGTGACGAAATCGGCGATCTGCTTTATGATCCCTGCTTCATCAAGCTCGTTCGGCGGGAAGGGCGAAATGGGGGATTTTACCGGCGAGGGGGCAACACAGGCCGGGTTATAGGCATAACGCCCGGCGTGAAGAATCTGCATGGCGATTTTGCCGCCTTCATCATGCACGCGTTTGGTCACAAGGCTGTGGTTCTCGATATCCTTGTCGCTGAACAGGCCGGCCGCCCCGGCAAAGACTCCGCCTTCCTTGTTGGGTGCCATGCCACCGGTGACGATCAGCGCGGCACCACCCTTGGCGCGATCACCGTAATATTGCGCAATCCGGTCCCAATCACCGATCTCTTCCAGACCGGTGTGCATGGAGCCCATCAACACCCGGTTTTTCAGCTGGGTGAATCCCAGATCAAGGGGGGCAAGCAGGTTGGGATAAAGGGCGTGGGGCATGGCTGTGACTTTCGCATTTCAGGAATTGGCAGCGAGATTGGTGAATTTATCAGGGAATGTCACGCGAAACGCCGCGTCATCCTTCGGTTTCGGCGCAGTGGTGGCGAAAGGCCCGCTTGAGCATGTCGAGTTCCGCCCTGAGCAGGGCAATTTCGGCGCGCAGATCTTCCTCCAGCGGGGTGCCGGCAACGACGGCGAAACTGTCCAATGTATCGCCTGATTGCGAATCGCGGACAAGGATCGTCTGCACGCCTTCGCTCAATGCCGAGGCAGGGATTGGCGCCTCAACGTTCCAGGTCTTTTTGGCAGACTTGTCGGGTGTTACGGTGACCGCCCCCAAAAGCTGATCGAGCAGACGCATTTCAAGAACCGGTTCACCTTTGATGCGTGTCCGTGTGGTAAGAACGCCGCGATATTCACCGGCTTTGATGGTTTGGCGTGTCAGGGTGTAGTCGCTCATATCCGACCCTTACAATTCCGCGCGCAAATGGCGCGACAGGACGAGATCGAAAACGGAGATCTGGTTCATCATCGGATTTTCAAAGAACAGATCGAACCAGATTTGCTCAACCCGTGTTTCATTGAACGGGACATAGGCCAGATCGTATTCGGCAATGGCACCGTCAGGTGCAAGGGCGATTTCCTTGCTGACCTGTTCGGTATTGGGGCCATGTTTCAGATTCAACCTGGCGCTGACGTCCAACGCGCGCTCGCTTTCGCTTTTCAGTGAAAGCCGCAATATGTGCCTTTTGCTGAGATCCTTCAGCGCACTTGCCGGTGTCTTCACCACAAGCGACAGAAAGCTGCCGTCAAAATCAAAAACATCCAGCGACAGGGAGTAGGCTGCAACCCCGTTCGGGCGAAGATTTCGCACTTGCCTGAAGGAAAGGCCCGACGACTTGCAGTCGTGAAACATCTCAACCTCATCGCTGACTTTGGTTTGTGGTCTGGCCGGGGCAAATCCACCCGGGCTGACTGATCCGGCCCAGAAATCCGGGCGATACACCCAGTCGGTAGAGGGCGGTAGTTTCATTGCCTTGGCACCCTCAACGGGACCGACCAGCCGGGATTCGGCGATCCTGCCGACGGTGGCAACTCGTTGACCCAGCGCCTGAGATTGCGCATGCAAGGCGCGCAGATTCTCGGGCGCCGCAGTCTTTGCAAGCTCCGCCATTCGCTCCCAATGCCGCAGAGCGCGCTTGTTCTGAAAACCGTTGAGTATGCCTGTCGATGTATCGCGCATGTTTCTTCTCTGCCCGTTGTTCCTGTCTTAGCCGGATTTCGCGACCCTTGCACGAAAATCTTTCAGGCGGCTGAACAGTGGATGGCAATTAGGCGATAGCGATTGCTTGTTGCGCCAATAGCCAACCCGATCAACCGGTCTGCTGATCTGTCGATGGACCGGTTGACCGGTCTGTTGATAGACCAGTCGACCGACAAACCAGTTTATTGGTTCATTGCGGTTTTACAAAGGGTTATGAGGAGTCATTTATAGGGCTCGGTGTATTAGTGGCGGCTGCTCCGACCGCGCCTGGTCCATTGATGAAAACCCTGGCTTTGATCCGATCCGGGAAACCGGTCAGAAACTTGCGTCAGGATTGTTGGCGCTACTGCAATATCCGGCGCAGCAGGCCAAGTGTCCAGAAAGTGCGTGCCGTGTCCTTGGCCGGTCTTTCGGTTCTGGCGGTCGTTTCCGGCTCGTCAACTGGTTCGGTTGCTGCGGCAAATTCAGTTGCACCGTTTCTGCTGCGAATAAGATCCGTGAATTCCTGCACCGTACTCAGGCCCGTTGCCGGGGAAAGAGGTTCAGACATAAACCCAATGACCGAAACCGACACGATCTGACCATTGAGATCGAAATAGGAGCGCCAGTAATCATTGGCGGCACCCGGAACGATACCTTCGCTGGTGTCGCTGGCGCGAAGATAGAATGTATCATCCCTTTGAAAGGTTTCCAGCACCTCCACGGTTGACGCTTCAGAATCGCGGCTGAGTGCAGTGCGACCGGTTTCGGAACGGAAAAACCTGTCCATTTCATTGACCGAGTCTGCAACCGTGGGCACATCAGGCCGCGAATTGGAAATCGAAGCGGTAAGCAGGGCCCGCACCTTTGGCTCCGGCGCGCGGGTTTTTGGCGAGACAACTGCACAATTGCCAAGCAGCACAAAGGCGGTATCACCGCCAAGCTGCGATGTTTCCCGGTCGACACAAAACCCCTGAGGGCCTTCGATGACGACATTCCTGCCCGCGACATCAATCGTGGTTTTTTGCGGGGTGGAATATGACCTGCCTGTATCCGTCCGGGAGGATCCGCAGGCCGTCAAGCCTGCGATCAGCACCAGTCCAAGAGTGATTTTGATCGGAGTGCGATCAAATATCCATATAGACATGTCTTTCCTTTTTCCCACCGGGATGGGTGACGGCGCCTTTGTTTGTGGCGCCCACCTGCTGGGCATATTTCCACAAAGCACCTGAAGCATAAATCGTTTCGCGCGGGCCTTTCCAGTTTGCCTTGCGCTGTGCCATCTCTTCATCAGAGACATTCACCGAAATCTCCCCCTCCATCGCTTTGAGCGTGATCATATCACCATCTTCCACTAAAGCGATGGGTCCGCAATGCGCCGCTTCCGGGCCGACATGGCCGACGCAGAACCCGCGGGTCGCACCGGAAAAGCGGCCATCGGTGATCAGGGCCACTTTCTTGCCCATACCCTGGCCCGACAAGGCGGCCGTCGTTGCCAGCATTTCGCGCATACCCGGCCCCCCTGACGGGCCTTCATTGCGGATCACCAGAACCTCGCCTTCTTTATAGGTACGATTTTGCACCGCCTCAAATGCGTCTTCCTCGCATTCAAACACCCGGGCCGGGCCCGAAAATGACAACTGGTCCTCGGTCATACCGGCAATTTTCACAATCGCACCTTCTGGAGCAAGATTGCCTTTCAGCCCGACAACACCCCCGGTTTTGCTAAGCGGTTTGTCGACCGGGTAAATCACCCGACCATCAGCCTCGCGGGCGATCAAATCCAGCTCCTCGCCCATCGACCTGCCGCTGGCGGTCATGCAGTCTTCATGCATCAACCCAGCGCGGCGCAGTTCTTTCATCACCACCGGCACGCCACCGGCCTCAAACAGATCCTTGGCCACATACTGCCCCCCCGGTTTGAGGTCGACGAAATAAGGGGTATCGCGGAAAATCTCGCAAACATCATCAAGGTCAAAGTCGATCCCGGCCTCGTGCGCAATGGCCGGCAGGTGCAACCCGGCATTGGTCGACCCGCCTGTGCAGGCGACGACGCGCGCGGCGTTTCGCAGGGATTTCAGGGTCACGATATCGCGCGCCCGGATATTCTTTTCCAAAAGGTTCATGACAGCACGACCCGAGGCTTCGCCAAACTGATCGCGGCTTTCATAAGGGGCAGGCATCCCGGAAGAATTCATCAACGCTAGACCGATTGCCTCGGACACACAGGCCATCGTGTTGGCAGTAAACTGGCCACCGCAAGAACCGGAAGACGGGCAGGCAATCGCCTCCAGAACCTTGAGCTCCGCCTCTGACATATTGCCCGCCTGGTTTTGCCCGACCGCCTCAAACAGGTCCTGCACTGTCAGATCACGCCCCTCAAAGCGCCCCGGCAGGATCGAGCCACCATAAATGAAAACCGAAGGCGTATTCAGCCGCACCATGACCATCATCATCCCCGGCAGAGATTTGTCACAGCCCGCCAGCCCGACGATGGCGTCGTAGGCATGGCCACGCATGGTCAGCTCCACACTGTCAGCAATCGCTTCGCGGCTGGCCAGCGACGAGCGCATGCCTTCATGCCCCATTGCAATGCCATCAGTGACAGTGATCGTGGTGAACTCGCGCGGAGTGCCGCTGGCGGCTTTCACACCGAGCTTGACCGCCTGTGCCTGCCGGTTGAGGGCGATGTTGCAAGGTGCGGCTTCATTCCAGCAGGTCGCCACGCCAACGAGTGGCTGGTGAATCTCCTCCTCCGACAACCCCATGGCATAAAGGTAAGACCGATGCGGTGCCCTTGCAGGCCCTTCGGTCACATAGCGGCTGGGCAGGTTTGTCTTGTCGAAATGCTTGGTCATTGGGGACGTCCTTGGTGGCGAATTACTACTTGATGTAGGGAATAGGCGACAGGCGATGCTTGCACAAGTCATCCGATTGCGACAAGCCGTGAATGAGACGCAATCAGAGCCAGAAAAAACGAGGCTGGAATGCTGCCAACACGAAATACAAGGTTCGAAGCCTATATTGCCCCGGCACGGGCGCATCCTGAAATATGGCGGATGATCGCAGGTCTTGTCACAGCGACAGCGATTTACATCGCAGTCGTTCTGGCCATGTTCATTCTGCTGTTGCCGTGGGGCATCAATATCGGGGCGGCCCTGACCGGTGATGGCACGCCACTGGAAACATCAATTCTATTATTCTCCTTTGCGGGTATGAGTTTGGGCGTGATTGTTGCGACAGTCCTGTTCCAAAAACGAGGGCTGGCAAGCCTGCTTGGCCCTGATCTGAATGCGGTCATGCGGAACTTTGGGATTGCTGCTTCAATCACGCTTGCGATTATGGTGGTCTGGGTAGGGATTGGTATCGTTTTGGACGGCACCATTCCCAACCTGCCGTTTGCGACCTGGCTGATCTGGCTTCCTTCATCGCTGGTTTTGGTGCTGATTCAGACCGGATCGGAAGAGCTGGTCTTTCGCGGCTACATTTTGCAGCAACTGGCGGCAAGGTTTTCATCGCGCTGGATCTGGTGGGTCGCCCCGTCTCTGGTGTTCGGGCTGGCGCATTACGATGCCGAAGGGATGGGGCCGAATGCGTGGCTGGTGGTGGCAGAAACATTCCTGATCGGATTGATTGCCGCAGATCTGACAATCCGTACAGGCAATCTAGGTGCCGCCATCGGTCTGCATTTCACCAATAACTGCATGGCGCTTTTGTTCGTTGCCCTGAAGGGGGACATTTCTGGCCTCAGCCTGCACGAAACACCTTATGCCATCAGTGATACCGATTTCATCAGGCAGGTGCTTCTAATGGACATGGGCGTGATCGTTTTGCTCTACATGGCTTATTTGATTATCATGGGGCGACGGGGTTTCTAACGATTGCATTTGAATTGCACCGGTCTTAATTGAACCCCAGACCAAAAGACAGGAGTCGAGCCTCGCATGAACTGGATTTCCAATTATGTCCGGCCCAAGATCAACTCGATCTTTTCGCGCCGTGAAACGCCGGACAATCTGTGGAGCAAGTGCGATGATTGCGGCACGATGCTGTTTCACCGTGAACTGACCGACGCGCAGAATGTCTGCCCGAATTGCGATCATCACATGCACATCGATCCGCGCGAGCGGTTTCACCACCTGTTTGACGGCGGGCTGTTTACCGAGGTTGAAGTGCCCAAACCACTGGCCGACCCTTTAGGGTTTCGCGACCAGAAGAAATATCCCGACCGGATGAAGCAGGCTCAGAAGAACACCGGCGAGGAAGAGGCAATGTTGGTGGCCGAGGGTGAAATCGGCCGCACCCCGATGGTTGCTGCGGGGCAGAACTTCAAATTCATGGGCGGCTCGATGGGCATGGCCGTTGGCAATGCCATTATTGCTGGTGCCAACCGGGCGATTGAAAAGAAATGCGCCTTCGTGATTTTCTCAGCTGCTGGTGGGGCCCGGATGCAGGAGGGGATTCTGTCATTGATGCAAATGCCGCGCACCACGGTTGCCTTGCAGATGGTCAAAGAGGCGGGATTGCCCTTTATCGTCGTTTTGACGCATCCGACGACCGGTGGCGTAACCGCAAGTTATGCTATGCTGGGCGATGTCCATATCGCCGAACCCAACGCCCTGATCGGTTTTGCCGGGGCGCGGGTGATTGAACAGACGATCCGAGAGAAACTGCCCGAGGGGTTTCAGCGGGCGGAATATCTTTTGGATCATGGAATGCTCGACCGCGTGGTTCAGCGTAAAGATATCCGGGAAGAGTTGATCACAATCGTCAGAATGCTGATGCGTCAAAGCCCTGCGATCAAAGGCGATTTGCCCAAGCCGGAAAAGAAGAAGACCAAGAAAAAGAAGAAGCAGGAAACCGAGACCGGGGAAAAACCTGCGGCAAAGGATTCTAAGGCTTGAGCGGGCAACTAACGGACATCATCCTTGAAAGGCTGATGTCGCTGCACCCAAAAATCATCGATCTGGAACTCACCCGGATCGAGCGCCTTCTGACAGCGCTTGATCATCCCGAGCAATCACTCCCACCGGTTATCCACCTCGCAGGCACCAATGGTAAGGGTTCGACCCAGGCGATGATCCGCGCCGGGCTTGAGGCGGCAGGTAAGAGGGTTCACGCCTATACCTCGCCGCATCTTGCCAGGTTTCACGAGCGTATCCGGGTTGCAGGCAAACTGATCGACGAAGCCGCGCTTTCGGCCATTCTTCAGGAGTGCGAAGAGGCTAATGGCGGGGCCTCCATCACCTATTTTGAAATCACCACTGCCGCGGCTTTTCTGGCCTTTGCCCGCAGCAAGGCCGATTACACCGTGCTTGAGGTTGGTCTTGGCGGGCGCGTTGATGCAACCAACGTCGTCGACCGGCCACTGCTGACAATCATCACCCCGATTTCTTTTGATCACCCGCAGTTTCTGGGCGAAAGCATTGCCGAAATCGCCACCGAAAAGGCGGGCATCCTGAAACGCGGCGTGCCTTGCGTCGTTGGCCCGCAATCCGATGAAGCGCTTGAGGTGATCGAGGCACGCGCCATGCGACTGGGCGTACCTTTGCTGGCCTATGGGCAGCACTGGCATGTATCAGAAGAACACGGAAGGCTGGTTTATCAGGACGAAGCGGGCCTTCTGGACCTGCCCCTTCCCAATCTCATCGGCGCCCATCAGGTGCAAAACGCCGGGGCCGCCATCGCCGCCTTGCGGCATCTCGGGTTTTCCGAAACCGACTGCGAAGCGGCTGTCTGTCAGGCCGAATGGCCTGCGCGCATGCAACGCCTGAGTTTCGGGCCCCTGGTTGATGCAGCACCCCAAGCCGAGCTCTGGCTTGATGGCGGCCATAATGCCGCCTGCGGCGAAGCCATTGCCGAATCGCTGACCCGTCTGCCCAATCGCAAACTTCACATCATTTGCGGAATGCTGAACACCAAGGATGTCGCGGGGTATCTGAAACCCCTCGCCTCTTTGGCCGAGAGTTTTCAGGGGGTCAGCATTCCCGGCGAAACGGCAACTCTTGAGGCCCATGAAACAGTTTTTGCGGCACAGAGCGCAGGCTTTCAGGCTCACGCGGCACCGGACGTCGTGTCGGCTGTTCAGCACGTGGCCGCCACTGACCCCGGCGCAAGGATCCTGATCTGCGGATCACTTTATCTTGCGGGGAACGTGTTGCAGGATAACGGGTAGGTTTTGCGGCAAACAGCGCTCTGACGTTCTTCAATGTCGACCTGATAAAAACATGTACTTCGATGCTGCGGATTTCGCGACCGCGGTTGATATAGAATGCGGTGTTGATCGAACCATCAGCGTTGCGCTTGATTGTTGTTTCGGGTGTCATGTCGTTTCTCCTCTTTTTGCTGAGTTCAACATGCCACCGATGGCCAACTCTTGCTTGAAGAGACCCTTTAGAATCTCTTGTGATTTTCATGATTTGTCTTGAGAACACCTAAAGCCCTTGAGAATTTGACGAAATCAGGCATAGCTCGGATATGCGTTACTCCTTTGCAGACTGTATTCTCGACACTGACCGCCATCGTTTTGCCAGAGGTGGAGAGGAGGTTGCCTTAGAACCTCAGGTTTTCGATCTTTTACAGCTTCTGGCGGAGAACGCGGGATTGCTTGTGACCAAAGATCAACTGGTCGACAAGGTTTGGACTGGCCGCATAGTTTCTGATGCGACCATCAGCGCGCGGATCAACGCCGCCCGCAACGCGGTTGGCGACAATGGCAAGGATCAGGCGATCATTCGCACCCATTCCCGGCGGGGGTTTGAGTTGGTGGCTCCGCTGGAGACCGAAAGCCCGGAAAACCAACTTGATCAACCGGCAACAGAACCAACCCGGCAAGTGATCCGATATGCCTTGTCTGCGGATGGAACGGGCGTCGCATATTCGATCTCGGGCAGCGGCCCGCCTTTGCTGCGGGCGCAGCATCAGGTTTCACATCTGGAACTGGACTGGAACAGTCCGTTCTTCCGGCCAACCTTCGATTTGCTGGGCGAAAGCCACACATTGGTTCGCTACGATATTCGCGGCACCGGTCTGTCAGACGCTGACCTTGAGGGCGTGACGATTGAACACCACGTCGAGGATATGAAGGCGGTGGCCGATGCTGCCGGCCTTGAGCGATTTCCGATCCATGCAAATTTGCAAAGTGTGGCCGTGGCAGTGAGGTTTGCAGCCACCTATCCCCACAGGATCAGCAAGCTTGTGCTGCAGGACGGGTATTGCAGGGGACGCGCAATAAGGGAGGACGCACCGAAAGACTATGAGGCAGACCCGATGATATCGCTTCTTCGTGGCGGCGATTGGGGGGACCCGACAAACGGGTTCATGCGTGGATGGGCGACGTTCCTGTTCCCGGACTTATCCTATGATGAAACGACCGATATGATTTTGCAGATCAGCGCGGCCTGTAAAACTGAGAATATGATCGAACTGCGCATGATTATTGATCATTTTGACTCCTCGGACTACCTGTCGCAGGTCAGCGCCCCGACACTGGTCATCCCTGCCAGAAATAACGCAGCGCATCCGTTGAAGGAGGGCAGATTTCTGGCAGCAGGCATCGAAGGCGCCGAACTCCTGGTGATCGAAGGCGGAAATATCTTCTGCATCGCCTCCAGTCCGACCTGGCAACAGCAAATGGATGCCATTCAAGAGTTTCTGGCCCGCAAGTGATCAGGCGTTACCTTGATTTGGCCCTGGCTCCGCGCGTAGTATTTCAGGACAGGCTTGTTACGGACTGCCAACGAAGACCTTCAGTCGCTGTCGCAGGGGCGGTTGATCCTCTATGATCAAAGGGGCATTAAAGCGACTCTGGAATTTCTGGAACGTGGATAGGTTCCCATGTGGTGTTGGCTAGTGACTGCATAGAGGGACAAATCAGCAGTTGGATGGCCGCATGGTTCAGCTAATCCACTTCACGGCAGAGGACAGGCGTTGCCGATCAGTATCCAGCTTCTCCGAACCCGGTTGAATATCAACAGGATAAACGAACCGGTGCCGGGGAATTATAGTCTGGAAATGTAAGTGGCGGACACTACCCGGGGAGCCTGAAGCAATACTGAGCACTTTACCTAAGATACGCCAACCACGCTCTGTATAGTCGGTTCAACGGACGTGTCCCCTAGAACGGCCACCGCGCCGATTCGGAGCAGGGAGAGTATTGTGGAAAAAACCCAGATCAATGTTGGCTTTGTCATCTACACAATGGGCGACCAGCCTGGCACACAGGATGCTGTCTGAGGCACCAGATCAATGGGGGCAGATCCTCCAGCCGCCACTTCAAGGCTGGCACAAAAAAGGGCACCCCGTTGGGTGCCCTTTTCGCAACCTGTTACTTCGCCTTAAACGGCGCCGTCGATCCAATCCTGAAGAGCGGATTTCGGGGCAGCGCCGGTTTTGTTGGAAACCACTTCGCCGTCCTTGAACATAAACAATGCCGGAATACCGCGAACGCCCAGACTCATCGGGGAATTCGGGTTTTCATCGACATTCACCTTGGCGATTTTTATCTTGCCCTCATATTCAGCCGAAAGCTCTTCCAGAGCCGGGCCGATCATTTTGCAGGGGCCGCACCATTCCGCCCAGAAATCCACTACGACCGGAATATCGGAGTTTTTAACCTCTTCGTCGAATGTTGCATCGGTAACTTTGATTGTTGCCATTGTGCGGCCTCCTGACCGTCAATTGTTTCACTGGGGGCAACCTAAGTACGCCCCGGCTGAGCGTCAAGATGTCGGGGCACGACCAAGCGCATCTGTCACAATCTTGTGTGAAAGAGGCATGAGATTTGCCGTTGCAGTCCACAAAATGGCGGTTTCCACCGCCCTGTCGGGATAGATCTGGCCAAGTGCCAGCGCATAGGCGCCCATCTGGCGCAGGATACCCTCCGGTGTCTGCTCGGGTTTTGCCGGAACATCTGCGTTTGACTTGAAATCAACGGCTATTACCCGGTCAGGTTCGATCACCAGACGGTCGATAAAGCCGAAAACCGGTTGGCCGTTGAGGTCAGCCGTGAAAGGCACTTCGGCCAAGGTGTCCGAGCCAAAGAGGAAGGCGAGTTCGGGTTTATTGAGCACGGGTGTGACGATCGCCAACAGCCCGGAAATTTCCACGTCGTCCGGTGGATCTTCCGAAGCGGCCAGTACTTGCGCGGCAAGCCCCGGCCAATCGCCCTCGGGCACCCCGGGCAAATGCTCTAAAAGTGCATGGATCAACCGGCCACGGCGTTTGGCGGCATCCTCGTCCAAACCATCATTTGCACCTTCAACGATCATGGCACCCCCCAGATCAGAAGGGGAGATGCTATCTGTTTCAGAAGGGGTGGTTGGGGCCGGGCTCTTCACCCAATCCGGCAAAACCACTGGGTTCTTTTGCACAGACGGTTCAGCGGCAAGAGCGCTTTGTTCCCAGTCAAGTGGCTCGTAACGGCGTATGGTCCGCCCCTGATAGCTGACATCCGCAGCACCGGTGGCGTCAAGTGCAAGTTCCGCAAGGCCGTACCAGCTTTCCCCCGTGTTGCCTTTGGTACCGGCGCCACAAATGATCAGCCAGTTCTCAGCCCGTGTCATCGCAACGTAGAACAGACGCAGACGCTCCTGTTCCAGAAACTGCTTCCGTTCCTCCAGTGCCTGCCTGAGATGCAGTGGCGCCGCGGTCTGGGAAACCGCCCACGCCGCAAGGCCTGACCCAATTTTTACGATTTCCGGTGCATTGGGTGCATTGCGTTTGGCCGTATCGGGCAGAATGACAATTGGCGATTCAAGACCCTTTGCCCCATGAACCGTCATCACCCTGACTTCGGTAGAATGGGTATCCATCTGGCGTTTGATGTCGCTTTCATCACTCGCCATCCAGCCAAGGAAACCTGTCAGGCTTGGGGCTTCCATCCGTTCAAACTCCAGCGCTTGCGTGAGCAAAGCATCTATGCCGTCTTCTGCCTCGGCCCCAAGACGGGCAATCAGGTGCTCGCGCCCTTTATGCCGGGTCAAAATGCGTTCGATCAGCTCGTAGGGTCTGAGGAAATCAGCCTGATCCAAAAGATCGGTCAACACGTCGAAAACGGCTGGATGGGTGTCTTTTTCCTTGCGGATTTCCTGCCAAAGATACCCTTTGCGCCCGTGCGCCAGGCGGAACAGATCCTGTTCCGTCAGCCGAAACAAGGGTGATCTGAGTGCTGCGGCCAAAGACAGATCATCTTCGGGCGTCGCCATGAACGACAAAAGTGCTGTCAGGTCACGCACGGCCAGTTCACCACCTATTTTCAAGCGGTCAGCGCCCGCCACCGGCAGCCCGGTGTCTTTCAGCGCCTTGATGATCCCGTGAAACAAGTCCGAGCGCCGCTGAACCAGAATAAGGAAATCACCCGGCACAACCGGCCGCTCGCCCTTTTGTGTGGGAAGGGATTCACCACTGTCGATCATGGCCTTGATCGATGTGGCAATCCGGTCCGCCAAAACCAAAGACGGGTCATCCGGAAGCGGCATATCAACCGGATCATACCAGTGTGGCCTGGGTGCCGGATCAGGCCGTTCGACAAAAGGCCAAAGATCAACTCTTCCCGGCAATTCCGCATGAAATGCCCGGTGGGTTACCTCAGAATTCAGAGTGAATCGATCCTCATCCTGCAAGGCACAATCGACGAACCGCAGGATCGCGCTGGACGAGCGGAAAGAGTATAGCAGCTCCCGCCGGTTAAGTGCGCTGCTGACTCCCTGAAGCTGGGTTTCAAAATGACCGCGCATCCGATCAAACGCCGCCGGGTCAGCGCCCTGAAACGAATAGATCGACTGCTTTTCGTCACCGACAACAAACAAAGTGCGATCCGTATCGCGCGCGCCTTCGCCGCTGAAAAACTCCTCCGCCAGCCGCTTGATCACCGCCCATTGTTCCGGGCTGGTATCCTGAGCTTCATCGACAAGTATGTGATCAATCCCGCCATCCAGCCGGAACAACACCCATTGCGCCATGGCGCTGTCAGTCAGCAGTGCCCGCGCCCGCAGAATAAGATCATCGAAATCAAGCCAGCCGTGCTGCGCTTTGATCCGGTCGTATTCCGGCAGGAATGCGGCAGCGAACCGGTGCAGGGCGAGGGTTTTCTGTGCCGCTGCCAAAGCCTGCCGTCTGGGTTTCCCCGCCTCAAAAAGGTGCATCAGGGCGAAGGTGGCTTCGATCAGATCGGGATAAGCCTCGCGCACGTCCTTGGTTGGAAACCTGTCGGTTTTCGCCGTATCGGGTTTCTTGCGTTTCGGGTCGCTTGAATAGACAAAAATTGCTTCAAGCGTTTCTGCTGTCTGAAGGGAAGGATTTCGCCAGTCGATAGCTTCCAGCTTTCCGGCGTTTGCAATATCGGTTGGTCGGCCAGTTAACAGGGCCGCCTTAAGATCAGGCAGGACGTCACCGATCCATTCAGGGAAAACCACGTCCAAGTAGGTTTGCTCGTCATAATCCGCAGGTAGATCAAAGGCGCGCCAGACATCCTCTTTTTCGATATCACTGGCGAATGCATCACGATGATCAGAGATTTCCTGCAATAACTTGTCAGGATCATCACCTGAAAGATATCGCGCCATGCCGTCAAAAGCATCACGATGCGCGCCGTCTGCCAGTGTCTCCAGCAGGGTTTCGCGGATCTTGCGCCCGCTGCGTTCATCCATCTCCTTGAAGTTGGGCGAAACTCCGGCTTCCAGCGGAAAGCGCCGCAAAAGGGCGGCGCAAAACGAATGGATTGTCTGTATCTTCAAACCACCCGGCGTCTCCAGGGCGCGCGCAAACAGCGTGCGCGCCATGCGCAGATAGTCCGCAGTCAATGTCTGTGGGTCTTCCCCAAGCTGTTTAAGTGACTTGACAAGATCGGCATCCGGCTGCATGGCCCAGCGCCCAAGCCGGGTGAAAAGCTGGTTCTGCATGTTCGCCGCTGCTGCCTTGGTGTAGGTCAGACACAACACCTTTTGTGGTGGTACACCGCGTAACAGCAGCCTTGCCACACGGTCGGTCAAGACGCGGGTCTTACCAGAGCCGGCATTGGCTGAAACCCAGGTTGAAAGGGTCGGATCCGCGGCGCGGATTTGCGCCAGTGTTGCCTCGTCGGGGCGGCTCATGCGACGTCTTCCTGTTTTGCGGTGTCGCTGTCATCCCATTCACCGAGGCGTGACAGGTGATCATAGTCTGATTTGTCCTGCCTTTTCTCCATCCGTGCCCGCGCAGTGTACCCGGTATTCTGCCACTCAAACGCCCGGATCAGCCGGCGCAGTCCTTCCCATGTTTCATTGATCAGATCATCCGAAAGCGTAACCGAAAGGGTTTTGCCGCCGCTGCCAAGGCCGATATATTCAAGCCCTGAAACTGATCGCGGTTCAAGCTCAGCAAACCCACCGCGTTCCGCCATTGCCCCTTCCAATGGCAACTGCTTATCGAAATGCTCGATCTGGCCTTTGCTTGGAAGCGATCCGGATTTGTAGTCATAAATGATCAGGCTGCCATCCTGCGCCTGATCGATCCGGTCTGCTTTTCCCGTCAGTGTAAAGGCCGGTTCCTCAAGTATGATTTTCCCAGACCGCTCGAATGCCAGCGGACTGGCGAAAGTGCGGCGATTTTGTTCGCCTTCAACGAACCAGTCAGAAATCCGCTCCAGTCGTGCCATCCACAGACGCCTTGTGGCGGGCCACGGGGCTTCAGATGCAAAGATGGTTTCAGCGGTAGCAAGAAGCTGCGCAACCGCGTCTTCCGGGATATTTTCGCCTGTGTGTCTGACAAATTCCTCAAGCACGGAATGGAGGGCCTGCCCGCGTAGCAGTGCGTCAGGCTCGCGCCTGATCGGATCAAGCTTTCTGAGCTTCAGGACATTTCGCGCGTATATCGCATAGGGATCACGGATCAGGGTTTTAATCTGCGTCACTGAAAGCTGCTTTGGCCGTGCGGATGGGGGCGGGCAGGGCGATGGGCGCGGTTCAGGCTGAAGCGTGGTCTCAGGTTTCTCCAGCACCTTGGCAAGATCAAGCCAGTGACGCCCGCGCTCGACCATCCCCCGAAGGGCCGACTGACCGGGCTCACCCAGACCAGTTAGAAGGTTTGTCAGGCGATTGAGCCAGCGCGAGGCAACGGTCGGGGCGTCTGAGTCACGCACCGAGCGGGTCAGCATCACGGTTTTCGCCGCAATCGCCTGCTGGAAATCATGCGCCGAAAGTCCAATCCGGCGCTCCGGCAGCAAAAGCCCTGCCTCGGCACGCATGGCGCGGCTCAGCCAGGGATCGGGGTCGGGAAGTTTCGGCCAGATACCCTCGTTCAGCCCGCCAAGAATGACCAGATCTGCCGATTGCATACGCGCCTCCAGCGTTCCCCAGATGGTGATATCGGGATGCACTGCCAGCGATTCACGCACTTCACCGGTGTTGAGCACGGACTGAAGAAGAGCCACGTAATCACTCGGCGACATTTCTCCACCCGCGTCTGCGTGTTCCTCCAGATCACGGAAAACGCGTAGCGCTTCGATGCCAGCAGGTTCGAGCCAAAGCCCGCTCGCTTCGTCCGCTGGAGACGGGCCATTGGCCAGAGCTTCGGCCAATTGGCGGTGGTGTCTGACGTGCCGGGTCAGAGGCTGGAACTCACCCTGCAGATTTGCAAAACAAGCGCTCAGCCATTCCGCCCATCCTGGTGCTTCCGCGTCGTTCCCGCGTTTGCTCGCCCATTCCTTGATTTGTAAAAAATCGGGAAACGGAGCGCCGCCGCGCAGGATATCAAGTTCCAGTTCACGAGAACGCAAAAGGTGCTGATTTCGGGACGGTCCAGCTGAGTGGGTGAGCGGGTGTTTCAGCAGAATCAACAGGTTTTCAGAAGTTAGCTGTTGATTGAAAAGCTCAGCCACAAGGCGCAGGAAAACCCCGGGTGGGCTTAGGGGCAGGGGCCGCCCCGCACTGTCATCCGGGCGAATGTTCCATCGTTGCAAAGCTGCCGCTACCTGCCGCGTCAATTGCCGATTCGGTGAAATCAGCGTGGCTTTCCGGCCCTCCTCCAAAGCAGCACGCAAGCGAAGCGCGATGGCAACAGCTTCGGCGCGTGGATTGGGCGCTTCAAGCAAGCTGATTGCTTTGGTCGCCCCTTCAAGATCCTGCAGTTTCGGGCCCTCAAGCAACCATTGATCGGTCACCGGAGCCGGGCGCAATGCCAGAGAAACCAGCGCATTGCGCGCGGGATTGAACGGCTCAGCAGATGCCCAGTTCTGAACATTGGCGGCATCAAAACCAAGAGTTCGCAGCAGTTTGATCAGCCCGGATTGCGGATGATCGCCAGTGCCTGACTCGCCTTCAATTGACGCCTGAACCTCCTTGGGCAGGTCAAAGTCAAACCCGGGCAGAACAACCGCCCCCTGGGGCAGGTTCGCCACCGCCTTCATAAACAGCGCCGTTGCACCGCGCGAGCCCGTTGACCCGGCGACGATAACCGGATGTGTCGGTGGGTCGACGGCCCAAAGCCCTGCCAGATGTTCGATCACCAGCCTTTGCCGCGCTTCCCGATCCGGCCTGCCGGTGCCTTTGAAATAGTCGGTCAGGAGGTTGAGAAATGTCAGGCTGCGCTCCCAGTGCGCTGCGTGATTGCCCACATTCAGCGTGGCAAGGATCGCCGGATCAACCCCTTCGCCATGCATTTCATCCATCAGATTGGCAAGGCTGTCTGCAAGGTCGAAAACAGAGGTTTGAGATGCAAGATCAGGAATTGCTTTCACTAGGGCAGATACCGTTTGCGAAAACTCTAGCCGCCGCCGCAAAGGTGAAACGGCTGCAGCAATGTCCCCGGTGATCAGCGGATCGCGGGCCAGATCGGTGATCACCCGGATACGGGGCAGAAAGCCGGGGTTGCCAGCCAGAAAGAGTGATTTCATCCGCCGCGCTGCCCGGTGCGTGTTGACGAAAAGCTCAACCCCGGCCATCGCTTCCACCGGTTTATCACGCAGACGGCCACGCAGCCCCTGAAGAAGGCAGGTGGAAAAGTCACATCCCGGTGGCAGGGCGAAAATCCTGGGTTGATAACTTGGATCAAACATCAAAGTGTCCGTAGCATTTCTTCGGCCAGCACTATCCCTTCGGGGGTTCCGACATCGGCCCAGTTGCCTGAATGGACTGTCCCTGCCAGTCTTCCCTGCGCGATCAACCGGTCCCAGACCACGTTTTGCGAGAACCGCGTGTCGGGAATATCCGCAAGCAGGCTGGATTTGATGATCTGGGCACCGGTGTTGACCAATGGCGCCTGACCACCCTCTATGAAACGTGAAAGCTTGTCTTCAGGATTTAAGGCGAAATCCCCTGTCCCTTCATGACCCGTGGCGCTGTCAAGCGGGATCAGCATCAGAAGTGCATCCATTCTGTCGGGCTGCCAGGCTGAAGCGAGCTGGCGCAAGGGATTTTGCCCCGTGAAGATTGTATCTGGATTCAGCGTGAACACGGTTTCTTCCCCGATAAGAGGTATCGCATGTTTCAGACCACCGCCGGTTTCAAGCGCCTGATCCACCTCTGGTGAGATTGTCACATTGGCGCGGTCTTTCAGATGCGCGGCGATCATTTCCCCCAGATAATGCGTGTTGACGATGGCCCGTGAAATGCCAGCCTGCTCGGCCAGATCAAGGGCGTGGTCGATCAGAGGGGTACCGGCAACCTCTATCAGCGGTTTCGGTTTGTCATGGGTCAGATGGCGCATCCGGGTGCCGTGGCCAGCAGCAAAAATCATGATTGTGTCAGGACTCATGTCGCACCCGCCCTGATTTTTTGCAGGGTGTCTGCGTTGGGAGCAGGCACATATCTCTCGATAAAACCCCGCAGTGCCTTCAGGGCCGGGTGATTCAGGTCACCAAGAAGATGTTGCCACACACGGGGGATCATATCGACATAAATGCGCTTTCCATCGCGCAGGCATAACCGGGCGAAAATACCGATGATTTTCAGGTTTCGTTGGGCCCCCAATACGGCGAAGGCCGTGCGAAACGCCTCGTGATCACCCGCATATCCCGCAAGATATCGGTCAAGCATGGCCGCTTGCAGCTCTGCTCCGGTATCACGGCGTGCGTCTTCAAGCAGCGACACCAGATCATAGGCCGGGTGGCCAATCAGCGCGTCCTGAAAATCGAGCAGACCAACCCTGCTTGTTCCCTCCCGTTCGGGCAGCCAAAGCAGGTTTTCCGCATGGTAATCGCGCAAAACGATACAGCTTTGATCGTTTTGCAGGATGTCACAGACAGATTTGATCAGTTCGGAAAAAGCACCCCTCAGCGCTTCGGAAGTTTCCTGCCCGGTCGCAGCGGGAAGGTACCATTCAGTCATCAGATTGGATTCGCGAAGATACACGCTGGTATCATAAGGGGGCAATTCAGGTAAGTGCTTCAGGCTATGCAGGTCTGCCAACACATCCACCGATGCAGCGTAGAGATCTGTTTCACGCGTTTGATCCGCGTTGCAAACCCGGCTGAAAAGGGCATCCCCAAGGTCTTCCATCAGGATATGGCCTGTGGATATGTCACTTGCGATAATACGCGGTGCACTGAAACCGTTTTTCGACAGGAATTCGGCGATTTTCAGAAATGCACCGATATTGTCATCAACCGATGCCGGGGCATCCATCAAAACGGCACATTCCTGGCTACCTTGCCGGGTCAGGCGTTCATATCTTCGGGGCGAGGCATCGCCTGCCAAAGCTGCGCGCTTGGCGTCGGCCCAACCGGCAGATTGCAGAAAACCCGCGATTTCACGTTCCCGGTCAGCCATTCTCAAAAGTCGTTTCCGTCACTAATTGATTGACCAGTGGTTTAACCCAATCCCATCTCGGGCTACTTGCCGATATCACCAACTGCCGTTCCCCCAGTTCACTCGAAATCCCAAAATTCAGCGACAGGGCGTTTGCCGGGGTATCTTCTGCCAATCTATCCGGCCATTCAACCAGACAAAGGGCGCTCTGAAAGGCATCAATCAGGCCAAGCTCAAAGACTTCGTCAACCGAGGTCAGGCGGTAAAGATCGCTGTGCCAAATCTCCAGCTCGCCAGCCTGATAAACCTGAACCAATGTGTAGGTTGGCGAGGGAATATCTTCGTCAAGCCCATGATCGGAAAGAAAGGCGCGGATCAGGGCGCGCGCGAAATGGCTTTTACCGGCACCTATAGGCCCCGACAGCAAGACAACATCACCCGCGGCCAACCCATCTTTCAACGCCAGCGCCAACGCTTGCGTTTCGTCTTCTCCGCATAACCTGAGGTCGGCTGACCAGGTGGAATTTTGTTGGGATGCCATCCTGGAAGTGTGGACATTGTGCTACCTCAGCGCAAGACGGCATAGGTGTCTTACGCTGGAAATCTTGACTGTTCATTCAATTGCATTCACGCACTCAGCGACATGGTTCCGGGGTTTGGCGTACGGCTCGCAACCGTCCGCTCATCCAGGGAAAAACGGCACAAAATGGCGCCCCTCGCCACCGGCTCGAACCTAAGTAACAAAGTCTTACCGGTTTTCAGTGTCACCCGGCTTTGGGATTTGACGCGCCCCTGCGGATTGCCGCAGTAAATCTTGAGGTCTTTCCAGATCGGGTTAGGTTGGCAGGCATCTTGCCAAAGGGCAATGGATTCCTCCACCGTCATCCCCGCCGGTATTTCACGCGGGTCCGTGCCCCAGATTTCGACAAATGCATCATTAGACAAGACAAGGTCACCGCTGGTGGAAAAGACTGCGATGGCGTCATTCAGGCTGTCGATGACAGACTGGCCAAGCTCAAGTTCCGATCGCAAATGCCGTCTGAGGGTGATTGACGAGGTGATATCTTCAAACAAAAATGCAACCGCCCCTTCCGGATGCGGCCTGCCGGTTACTTTGTAGGTCTGGCCTGAGGGTAAGGGCCAATGCTCCTCATAAGTGCCATCCTCGGCTGCTTTTTCCAGAGCCGAGATTCGATCACGCCAGGATTTGTAGTCTTTTGGTTCAGGCAGGTGGCGGTTTTCGCGCAAACGGTCAAGAAAAGCTGGCAAAGTCGGGCGCGCTGTCAGCCAGTCAGGCTCAAGAGCCGTCAGATCGGATAACGCCGGGTTGAAGACCGCAAGCCGACGGTTGCGATCAAAAATCGCCAGACCGATGGGCAGATGCGCGAATGTCTTTGTGAGGGTCTGAACGAATGTCCTGAGCGCCTCTTCCGCCTGCACTGCCGGGTTGGCATTCAGGGCAAAATGCACGTCTTGCCCGTTTTCAAGAGTGTAGGAATACAATTCAAACCACAATGGCCCGGGTTGATCCGACAGCCTGAGAGTTCTGCGTCCTGAACCCTTTTGTCCGTGCGGGCACGGGGCGAAAAGCACCGGTAGCACCTCATCATTATCGCCGTATTCAGGGTCAACTTTGGCGGCCATTGCCTTGTAGGCACGGTTTGCCCAGGTCAGCGTTCCATCAGGGCTTTGCCGCCAGATCAGAAAAGGCGACACATTGAAGATCTCGCGCAGGGTCGCGCCGTCAGAGCCCGTTTTGAGAGAATCAGTGTTGCCGAGGGTTGTTGCACGACCGTTTCTGGCAGACACTGGACCAGCGGCCGCTTCAACACCGGGCGCACTGAACCTGACAAACCAGCCCACAACATAGACAGCCGTCAGGCTGGCAAACAGGCTGGTTGTGAGAATGAATAGGCCGGTCAGCAGATCTGGCACTACAAATTACCTTTTGGAATCCTTTCAGAGCCCAACACAAATGCAGGGTTTACAAAAGGTTAAGCCGAGAAGAGTTAACGAAGGGTTAAATCTCCAGCGGTGCGTTCCGCCCGAGGGGCTGAACTGACTGCAATTCGTCCTGCTCGATTGACGCCCGAGGCCAGACCACTTCGACAATCGCACCGCAACGTTCTGGGATTTCTTCGGATGTGAGAAACGGGTTGGTGCCATTGGCAAAAGTCAGTTCGGCACCTGAGCGTTCCAGAAGGGTTTTGGCGATAAACAGACCAAGACCCATCCCTTCATATTCCGGCCTGACCGCCTGGCTGGTCTTGGCGTTGCGCCTGCGCACGAAAGGATCGCCAATACGCCCGATCAGATCAGGCGGATACCCCCGCCCGTCATCGGCGACTGTGGCGATGATCTTTTCCTGTGACCAGCGCACATCGATCCAGACATGGCCCGCCGCGAAATCGACTGCGTTCTGAACCAAGTTGCGAAGACCGTGAATAACCTCAGATTGCCGCCGGATAACAGGTTGTTTGAGCAGCGCGCCATCAATGGCCTGGAAGGTGAACCGAACTTCTTTGCCTCGATCTTCATGGGGTTCAGCAGCTTCCTGCACAACAGCAGAAACTGGTGCGTGGCGCAGATGGATATCATCCTTGCCGGTCCGGCCCATATCGCGCAGGATATCGCGACAGCGATCCGCCTGTTCACGTATCAGTTCAGCATCTTCCCGTAAATCTTTGTTTTCCTTAAGTTCATCTGCCAATTCTGAGCTAACAAGCTTGATCGTTGCCAAAGGTGTGCCCAGCTCGTGAGCCGCGGCTGCAACGATACCGCCGAGATCCGTCAGTTTCTGTTCACGACTGAGCGCCATCTGTGTTGCGACAAGCGCTTGTGACATGGAGTGGGCCTCGGTCGTCACCCGGCGCTCATAACCTGCAAGAAAGACTAGTCCGATCACCAGCGAAGCCCAAAACCCCCAGATAAACAAATCGGGCATTTTAAGGATAAATCCCTGATGCGTGCGCAAGGGCACATGATATCTGGCAACAATCGTAATCAGAAGGATCGCTGCGATCCCCAGAAACAACGTTGATTTCAGGCGCAGGGCCGAGGCCGATATTGTTACGGGTGCGAGAATCAGAAGGGCAAACGGGTTGTTCAGGCCGCCGGTCAGGAAAAGAAGAAAGACAAGCTGTGCAAGATCAAACAGAAGCGTCAGCATTGTTTCACGCTCCGACAGGCGCTTGTTTTCGGGATAGATCACGGTTGAAATGATGTTGAACGCGATCGAGGCTCCGATGGCCAGAACGCACAGGCTGGTATTCAGCATCAGATCGAGCTGAAAGATCGCAAACATCACGGCCGCACTTTGCCCCGCAATTGCCAGCCAGCGCAGATTGATCAGGGTGCGCAGACGCACCCATTCACTGCGGGCCTCGCTGTTCAAGAGGTTCAGAGGGGTTTCAGCCATATTTTTCCGGTGTTTTTGTCGCAGTCGCGTACTCGTGTATTGATACTTGGGCAGCTTATATGGATCAACAGGTTCGTTACCGATCAAAAGAGCTGCCATGACCCGTCTTTATGCCTTTACCGCCGTTCTGCTTATTGCCGCTTTGCTGGGTGTCATGGGGGTATTTGTTTTTCGCGGGCAGCCGGATGACGTTTTTGCCCAGTGCCGGTCAAGCCAGATCGCCGGTGGAAAGGCCGCCATCGGAGGGCCGTTTACACTGACCAATCACCTTGGCAAGACGGTGACCGAGAAAGACGTAATCACAAAACCCACGCTGGTATATTTTGGCTACACGTTCTGCCCGGATGTCTGTCCAATGGATACGGCAAGAAACGCTGAAGTAATCGATCTTTTGGATGCCCAGGGGCTGGATGTGACGCCAGTTTTCGTCTCGATCGATCCGGCCCGCGACACGCCGGAATCCCTTGCCGATTTTGTCACCTACACGCATGACAAGATGATCGGCCTGACGGGTACTGAGGAACAGGTGAAAGCCGCCTCAAAGGCCTATAAAACCTTCTATCGCAAAGCCAGCGATGACGAACATTACCTGATGGACCACTCGACCTTCACCTATCTCGTCTTCCCCAACCACGGGTTTGTCGAGTTCTTCACCCGTGATCAGAGTGCAGGGAATATGGCAGAATCGGTCGCCTGTTATATCAGAGAGTCGTGAACCTGTTTGACCATCGGTCGCGCGCATACTAGAAAGTGCGAGACAAGGTTGTGTGACGGGACGGTGAAAATGGCAGAACGCGAATTGCGCGATATCGGTGACGATAATTCACTGCTGCTACTGGACGATGATGAGCCGTTTCTGCGCCGTCTGGCCCGTGCCATGGAAAAACGTGGTTTTTCGGTTGAGGCGGTGGAAACCGTCGCCGCAGGCAAAGCTGTCGCTACCGCAAGACCACCTGCCTATGCGGTTGTCGATCTCAGACTTGAGGATGGCAATGGTCTCGACGTAGTCGAGGTTCTGCGAGAAAAGCGGCCCGACTCACGGATCGTGGTTTTGACAGGCTATGGCGCGATTGCCACTGCGGTTGCGGCGGTCAAGATCGGGGCGACGGATTACCTTTCCAAACCTGCCGATGCAAATGACGTGACCGCTGCCCTGCTGGCCGGTGACGAAGACCGCCCACCACCGCCGGAAAACCCGATGTCGGCAGATCGCGTGCGCTGGGAGCATATCCAACGGGTGTTTGAGCTGTGTGACCGGAATGTGAGTGAAACCGCGCGCCGGTTGAACATGCACCGCCGGACCTTGCAGCGGATTTTGGCGAAGCGGTCGCCGCGCTGAATATCGCCTGAAATCGCGGTACAGAACCGGTACAGAATGTGTATGACTCCCGTGCATACACTTTACGATGGGGTGGCGTTTGTTTTGCCCATTCTGTGAGTGCTGTCTTTTGTGATTGAATACGCAAAAACGACTTTGGACACAGATGACTATATTTTTTCTGTTTTTAACTTGTACTCTTTGATTTGCGGCGTTTTGGAGGAATCCAGCCTATCAGTCAGATAGCTTGACGCTGTTTCTTTTGACTTTCGCCAAAATTACATTTCCCCGGCATCAAATTTAAACAGGAAAGTTGGAGGGGAATGTAGTCCAAGCCCAAACTGCCGATCTCTTGGCTCTATTTTGTCTAGTTTCGCGATAACTTCGAAAGCGGCGAGCGCTTTGTCTGCTTCATCAAAGAATGCGGCTTCCTCATCCACCCAAGTGTACGCTAGCAGCTTCACGTCATTGCAACTTGAGTATTCAAATACATGCTCAAGAGCGAGTAACGCCGCACCATTTGCATCTGTGAAACCTCCCGTCGGAATGCAAGACAGAAACGAAGCGCAGATACGCTTCCAAGCAAGCGCACTTTTTTCAATTCTATCGCCATAAAAGAATGCAGCGGCAATAGCAGAAAATGGGATCAGTTTGTCCAAAACCTCATATACGACCGCAGGCCAATCAGCACCTGCCCCAACGTCAATTTCAAATGCAGAAGAATATCTATCACGATCAAAATCTTTCAGCTTCCAACCAACAGTATCCTCAAACAACTCTGAATCGTAGTTTAGGGTAGTGTCAAACACACTCATCGAATTCTCTGGGAATAGAATATTTCCGTAGCGATCTTTGATCATATATGGAGCATCGGCGAATCTGGCCACGAGCACAATCGGTGGAAAAGACAGATTGATTGTGCTTCTCTGCAGCAACCATCGCTCTACTGCAGTAAGAGCAAATCCTCGCACCGCCCGACAAAAGCGCTGCGCACCTCGGCGGGCTGGCGCAGGTTGATGGCCACGGCATCCACCAGTTTTGAGTGTGGCTCACCAAACAGTTTGTCCGCCTCCTTTTTGTCAAATCCGGCGATCTGAACCGCCTCCATCCAGGCTGAAATCCTGTCGGCACGTTTGATCTGCTTCTTGACCGCAACTGGCAGAACTGCGGGCAAACCAAACCGCAGATGAATCGCTGCCATCAACCGGTCATCAAGCTCTTTATACCCCGGCCCCACCGCTGCCTTGACCGGCGAAATCATGTCACCGATGACAAACTCCGGCGCGTCGTGCAGCAGGGCAGCCAGCCGCCATTTGGCCACGGCTTTCGGATACAGCCGGTGAAAGATCTCTTCGACCAGCAGGGAATGCTCGGCCACCGAATAGGGAAAATCACCAAGGGTCTGGCCATTCCAGCGGGCCTGAAAGCTGAGACCGCGGGCGATATCCTCGATTTCGATATCCAGCGGTGACGGATCAAGCAGATCAAGTCTGCGACCCGATAACATTCGCTGCCAGGCGCGGGGCTGTTTCATTCAGGAGAACCTCTTTTACAGAGTTTGAAGGTATATCCCCGGCAAAGCAGTTGTCGAGTGGGTTGGCCGATGATATGGACCCCTCTGAACCGTTTTTTAGGAGCCGGCGGAATGACCACCGATTACATTATCAAAGACATCAATCTTGCAGATTATGGCCGCAAAGAGCTGGACATTGCCGAGACTGAAATGCCCGGCCTGATGGCATTGCGCAAGGAGTTTGGTGAAAGCAAACCCCTGAAAGGTGCGCGGATCGCCGGCAGCCTGCACATGACCATTCAGACAGCGGTTCTGATTGAAACGCTGACCGCGCTTGGTGCCGATGTGCGCTGGGCCTCGTGTAATATCTTCTCAACGCAAGACCACGCGGCTGCGGCGATTGCGGCTGGTGGCACGCCTGTGTTTGCCATCAAGGGCGAGACGCTCGAGGAATACTGGGATTACGCCGACAGGATCTTCCATTTTGAGGAAGGCGGCTGCAATATGATTCTGGATGATGGTGGCGATGCGACCATGTACATCCTTATCGGTGCGCGGGTCGAGGAAGGTGAGACCGATCTGATTGAGACCCCAAAGTCGGAAGAAGAAGTGGCCTTCTTCGCCCAGATCAAAAAACGCCTGAAGGAAAGCCCCGGTTGGTTCGTGCGCCAGCGCCACATGATCAAAGGTGTGAGCGAGGAAACCACCACCGGTGTGCATCGCCTTTATCAGCTGATGGAAAAGGGCCACCTGCCGTTCCCGGCGATCAACGTCAATGACTCTGTCACCAAATCGAAATTTGACAACAAATACGGCTGCAAGGAGTCTCTGGTTGATGGCATCCGGCGCGCTACTGACACGATGATGGCGGGCAAAACCGCTGTTGTTTGCGGTTATGGCGATGTCGGCAAGGGTTCGTCTGCTTCTCTGCGTGGGGCCGGAGCACGGGTAAAGGTCACCGAAATCGACCCGATCTGCGCGCTGCAAGCGGCAATGGACGGGTTTGAGGTTGTGACGCTGGAAGACGCGGTGAGAGACGCCGATATCTTCATCACCACCACCGGAAATAAAGACGTCATCCGCATCGAACATATGCGCGAGATGAAGGATATGGCGATTGTCGGCAATATTGGCCATTTCGACAATGAGATACAAATCGCGGCACTGAAAAACCACAAATGGACCAATATCAAGGAACAGGTGGACATGATCGAAATGCCGAACGGCAATCGGATGATCCTGCTGTCCGAGGGGCGCCTTTTGAACCTTGGCAACGCAACCGGTCATCCGTCGTTCGTGATGTCCGCCAGCTTCACCAATCAGGTGCTGGCACAGATCGAGCTTTGGACCAAGGGCGATGAATATGACAACTCGGTCTACATCCTGCCCAAACACCTGGACGAAAAGGTCGCGCGCCTGCATCTGGAGAAGATCGGGGTGAAACTGACTGAACTGTCCGATGAACAGGCCGACTATATCGGCGTGACGGCCGAAGGGCCTTTCAAGCCAGAGCATTATCGGTACTGATTTCGCAAAAACGCCACATTTTCGGGTATTCTGGCGCCAAACAGTCAGGACGTACCGGATGCCGGCACAGGTGAATACGCTCAAATTAATCGCGGCAACTGCATTGCTTGCCGCGATTGCCGTTTCGGCAGAGCCGGTTCAGGCTGAGCCCAACATCACAGTCGTTCGCAACACCTATACGATTTCCGGCAGAACAGGCCGTGAGTTGAAACGGCAGATGAAAGAACTCGGCCCGAAGGGGTTTTGGGCTTATACGCAGTGGTATCTGAAATGGTCGTCTTCTTGCGAAGTAAATCTGACAATTACTTACACAATGCCTGAGCTCAAGGACCGGGCAAAGGTTCCTCTGATCCTGCGCAAGAAGTGGGATGCCATGCTCGAAAAGCTGGAAATGCACGAGGAAGGGCACGGTCAACACGGAATTAATGCGGCAAATGAGGTTTTTGCCGCAGACTGTCATGGCGCTAAAAGCATCACGGCCAAATGGGCCCGGCAGGATAAAATCTATGACAAAGAGACTAGGCACGGCCAGACGGAGGGTATCTATCTGCCTGACTAGATGACCAGCCAGCGGCAAAATACTTTCTAAACTTCAGGAAATATCTTAACCTCGAAATTGTGAGGAGCTGCCCGACCTCATTGGGGGGGATGTGGTAACTTCAGTATATGTAAACGTCAGAATACCCGAACGGGTATGAGGAGGAAATTATGGGCAGAAGAGATGATTTGATTGCGCAATATGCAGATGACCTGAGGAACAAATGCGGCATGATGCCGGATATGGATTTGCTGACCAAAGTGACCATTGGCTGCGGCCCGGCGATTTACAATGCGGACGCTTCGACCGTGGCCGGAACGCAGGATCACGAGATTGAAACCGTCAAGAACAACTTTCTGATCGGCAAGCTTGGGCTGGCCGACAGCCCGGCACTGGATGCTGCGATTGCAGAAGCGATTGATACCTATGGTCGTTCTGAAAGAAACAAATACCGGGCGGTGATTTACTACATGCTGACCAAGAAATTCGGCAAGGAATCGGTTTACGGCTGATCGTCGAAGCGACCTTTGCGATTGGGCATCTGCTGCGGCAGGTGCCCTTTTTGTTAACCTTAACACATTGATATTCTGTAAAATTCTTGGAACATCCCGATTGCCAGCCGAAGCGTGATCACCTAGGGTCACCTTATCGGGCCAGCAAGGCCGGGACTTTTCAGGAGCGTGTGGTGCTAAGTGGAGCGCACGTGGGGTGATGGAGGGTCCCGAGGGGTTGGGGCCCTCCTTTTCTTTTTCAGAACAGCGTCAGGACCAGGCCCATGATGGTGCAGCCGATAATGGCATAGCATCCGTCAATGAACATTAGCCGCATGGACCGGCTGGCAAACGCGTAGTTCGTGATGATCCATGGTGCGGCGATGAACGCACCCAGACCAAATCCGGACCACAGCCCTTTGTTCCCTTCGTCAATACCCGCCATATTGAACATATGGCGCATCATTCCGGCAATCAGGATTGCCGCGATGAATGATATGATGAAAGGCGCTGGGTTCTTTCGGTCAATATCGCTGGCGCTGAGATTTGCTGCTTCCATCCACTGCTTGCCCAGGATCATGTACCACGCAGCGCCGAAAGCATAGCTGGCAATCGCGGCAACGATGACACCCAAATATTCCATTCCCCGTATCCTCCTTTTTTAGGTTGTTATATTGGGGTTATGCCGCAGAATGTTGTGGATTTCTACCATATTTGGTGGAATTGGCTTTTGTGTGACCATCTGGTCCGAAAGCTCAGAGGCCGCCCAGTGCACAGATGATCTCCCACTCCCTATCACTGACCGGCTGAACAGAGAGGCGTGTGTTATTGACCAGCACCATGTCGTTCAGTCGTTCATCGGCTTTGCACATTTCCAGAGAAACCGGCGTTGGAATCGTCGCAACGGCCTTCACATCGACGCAATCCCAGCGTTCGTCGTCAGTGGTGCTATCTTGGTGGGAAAGTGCCGACACCTCGACAATTCCGACCACGGCTTTCTGCTTCTGGGAATGGTAGAAAAACCCACGATCACCGATTTTCATAAGCCGCATGTTGTTGCGTGCCTGATAATTGCGAACACCATCCCATTCCTCGCCAAGATCGCCCTTTGCAAGCTGGTCGTCCCAGCTCCAGGTTGAGGGTTCTGATTTGAATAGCCAGTAAGCCATGCAAGCCTCCGTCAGGTTTCTGATTTCAAGGGGCGCGACAACAGGGCGTCGACGGCTTCACCGATGGTGATATCGCGTTCCAGCACCGCCGTGACAATACCTGCCAGCGGCATTTCGATGCCTCTTTGCCGGGCCAGAGTCAGGGTTGCACGTGCCGTGGCGACCCCTTCAAACGTGGTTCCCAATGCCATTTCTCCGCCCTGGCCCAGCGAATGACCAAGCGAGTAATTGCGCGACTGCATTGAAGTGCAGGTCAACGCCAGATCGCCAAGCCCGCTAAGGCCCGACAGGGTTGCCGGGCTCGCCCCCATATCGACCGCCAGCCGCATCATCTCGGCATATCCCCGGGTCATCAGGGCAGCACGCGCGCTTTCGCCAAGACCGGCGCCGATGGTGATGCCGCAGGCAATGGCAATGACGTTCTTAAGCGCACCGCCAAGCTGCGCCCCAACTGGATCTGCTGCGAGATAAAGGCGCAGCGTGGCGCAGGACAGGTCCTTTTGCAAATCCCGGCCCTCGTCGTTCTCAATGGCAAGGGTCAGGGCGGTGGGCAGGCCGCGTGCAATCTCGCCAGCAAAGCCGGGGCCAGTCAGAACAGCGACACGGGCATCGGGTAATAGTTCGCGCACGATCTGGCTGGGAAGATGGCCCGTGCCCTTTTCGATGCCTTTGCAGCAAAGAACACAGGTTTTGCCGTTCAGGGCGGACTGGTGCAGGTCAAGAAACGCGCGCAGGCTTTGGGTCGGAACGGCGAGGAGGATCGTTTGGGTATTAATGAACGCGTCCTCGTCAGAGGTTACATTCAGGGCTTCGGGAAAGTCGACTTTAGCCAGGTAATCGGCGTTTTGCCTGTCTCGCGCCATTTTAAGCGCCGCTTCCGGGTTGCGCGCCCACAGGCAGACATCGTCATTTTCGCGCGCCAAAGCGACGGCAAGGGCAGTTCCGAATGCGCCAGCTCCGGCAACAGCGATAGGATTCATGCCTTGGCTCCCTTTTTGCCTGATCCCAACATGGGTTGGCTTTTCTGGTCAAGGGGCCAGCGCGGACGGGCCGACAACGTCATATCGTCACGATGACCGGCGCTAAACATCTCAAGCCCGGCCCAGGCAATCATTGCGGCGTTGTCTGTGCAGTACTGCAGGGGCGGTGCCAGGAAACGAAACCCTTTACGCGCGCACAAAGTCATCAGCCCGTTGCGAACAGAGCCGTTTGCGGCAACGCCACCAGCAACAGCAAGCGCAGGTTCTGAAGTCGGCGTAAGATCAGCAAAGACAACCATTGCGCGGTGCGATTTTTCGACCAGCACGTCGGTTACGGCGGTCTGAAAACCGGCCGCCAGATCTGAGACATCCTGTTCAGTCAGACCTCCCTTTTCGACGACGATCTGATCCCGAGCGCGCCGGAGGGCGGTTTTGAGGCCGGAGAAGGACATATCGCAACCATCGCGGTCCAAAAGCGGTCGTGGAAAGCGAAAGCGGTTCGGATCACCGGTCTTTGCCGCCTTTTCTATTGCCGGACCACCGGGTTGAGGTAAGCCAAGCAGTTTCGCCGTTTTGTCAAACGCCTCCCCCGGGGCATCGTCGATTGTGCCGCCAATGCGCGTGTACTCATCCATCCCGCGCACAATCAGAAACTGGCAATGCCCGCCGGAAACGAGCAGCATGAGATAGGGAAACTGCAGCTGGTCGGTCAGGCGCGGAGTCAGGGCGTGACCGGCCAGGTGATTGACCCCGACAAGCGGCAAACCAGTACCGGCGGACAGGCCCTTGGCACACATAACGCCCGCCAAAACTCCGCCAATCAGACCGGGACCAGCGGTAACGGCAATGGCGTCGAGGGCTTCAAGGCTGATCCCTGCTTGCGAGAGCGCCTCTTCAACACAAAGATCCAGCTTCTCGACATGCGCGCGGGCGGCGATTTCCGGGACGATCCCGCCGAAATCGGCGTGCAGGTCGGTCTGGCCATAAACCACGGATGACAGAACATCGGCAGGCTGGCCCTCGATCTGGCGAACAACGGCTGCAGCTGTGTCATCGCAGCTGCTTTCCAGGCCCAGGATCGTCAGATGTTTTGCCATGTCTTCATTTCTTGCGCTCAAGCTGGCCCGCAGGTAACACCTGTGCTTATGGCAGGCAATCCCGGCATTCACATCCTTCTGACACGCCCTGAAGACCAATCAATGGTGTTCGGCGCAGAGTTGCAGGCTGAATTCGGAAATCGGATTGCGGTTATCCATTCCCCGCTGATCAGTGTAACGCCCGTAGACGGCCAGATTGATCTGACCGGCATTACAGAGCTTATTTTCACCTCGATAAACGCGGTCCATGAATTTGGTCTGAGGTCAGACCAAAGGGAAATTCCCTGTCTGTGCGTCGGCGCTAAAACCACCAAAGCTGCACTGGAACTGGGTCTGACAGCACGGTCGGCTAACGGTTCGGCGGATGATCTGATCGCTTTGGCACAAAGCCGGGGAAAGAATGGCGATACCAGCTATCTGCATATTCGCGGGCGGTATTCGGTGGGCGATATTGCTGAAACGCTTGCGAGTATGGGGATACGTGCGCGCGAGCAGATTGTTTATGAACAGAAAACCCTGAACCTGTCACAGGAGGCTTGGGATTTGTTGCGCTCAGAGACCCGCGTGATTATTCCATTGTTTTCCCCCCGCACCGCGAAAGTTTTGTCGCGCCAGATCGCCCCTCATGTGGTCAGAAATCTGGAAGCGATTGCCATCAGCCGGAATGTGGCCGAAACGCTGGATGAAAGCCGGTTCACATTCATCCGCGTTGCACGCCAACCCACCGCTGCAGCTGTCACGCGAGAAATTGCCGCTATCTTGTGACGCAACCCCTTGTCCCTTGGCAGGGTCGGGTCGGTGAACTATCTATGAAGGTGTGCAGGCAGTAAAATTCGCCCGCGATTTCAGTATTGAAAAGGGAAATTGGCTCGTGGCAACCAGAAAGACACCTCCAAAACCGGGAACCGCTGCGCGCGGAACCGCCAAGGCCACGCAGACCCGCAAAAAGAAAGCTTCGCCAACTGCCTCCAAGGCAGCGAAGACCAGTGCCGCCAAGGCGGACGAACCTGTTATTCTTGATCCACCGGCGAAACCAGCGGCGGCTAAACCAGCCCGAAAACCGGAAACGATCGACGCTAAAGCAGTGGAAGTGAAAAAAACCAAACCTGCGGAAACCGGACCGGTGAGTGTGAAAGAGCCCGAAAGGCCCAAGGCAACAGAACCTAAATCTAAGCCGGAGCCGGAGGAGAAATCCAAAGGAAAATCTGCAGCATCACCACCTCCCCCGCCACCGAAAGAGGCCAAATCTCGTGGTGGATTTGCCGGGTTCACGGGTGTTGTTGCCGGTGGCGTTGTCGCGGCAGTGGCCGGGTATCTGGTGGCAGTAAACCTCAATCCCGACCAGCCTGAATTCCAGGCCGAGTTCAGAGCGCTTGCAGCGGTGTTTTCTGAACGGCTTACGGAGATGGAGGATCGGATTTCCGTGCTTGAAACGGGCTCGGAATCCCCGGATTTCAAGGGATTAAAGGATGATCTTGATAATCTGAAACAAGCACTGGCAGCAGAAACAAAAGAGCTGGCCGAGCGTCTGGCTTTAACTGAAACGCAGTTGAGCGACGCCTTGACCGGGCTGGAATCCGCCCGCAACCGGCTGGCTGAAAATCTCAGCGAGACAGGGGGTGAGATCAGTCAGGCAACCAACGAACTGATCGCCCGCTATGGTGTGGAAATCGATGCCCTCAAAGCGCAACTTGCCGAACAACTTGAGGCGAGCGCGGGCCTGACTGCGCGCATTGACGAGGTTTCCGAGCGTGCAACGGAACAGCTTGCCGCAGCCCGAACCAAAGTCGAAGAATTGTCGGAAACTGCCGCAAATGCTGCTAAAAGCGTGGATTTGTCGGTGGCGGCGGAGCGTTTGCGGGCCGCAGTGGAAACCGGCAAGTCCTATACCGGGTTGCTGGCACAGATCACCGGCGCAGCGGCTGTTGAGGTGCCTGATGCATTGCTCAAGGATTCCGATAACGGGGTCGCAACGCTGGTAGAGTTGCAACAGGTTTATCCCGAAGCTGCCCGGCGGGCACTGAAGGCTTCGATCCGGGGCGAGGCTGGTGATGGCTTGGGTGAAAAGCTCACTGCTTTTCTCAAGAGCCAGATCGGCGCGCGATCATTGGAAGAAAAAGAGGGAGACGATGCTGACGCCGTACTGTCCCAAGCCGAGGCCGCGCTCAGACGCGGGGAGTTGAAGCGGGCGACCGAGCTTGTGCGCACGCTGCCGCCTGCGGGGCTTGTCGAAATGAGCAACTGGCTCGCTGCCGCCGAGGCGCGGTTGGCTGTTCAGGCCGCACTTGACGAGTTTACCGAAACGCTTGATGGCCAGAACCAGGAATAATGCTCTGATGATCTGGTCTTTAGTAAAAATCATACTTTTCGTCACTTTGGTGGCGGTTCTGACGTTTGGCACCGCCTTCATCATTGATGCCGGTGGGGAGGTCAGGATTTCCATCGCCACGGTTGAATTTACTCTGACGCCGCTTGCCGGAATGATCGGAATTCTGTTGATCCTTGCCGCCGGCTGGATCGCTTTTCGTCTGGCTGGACTTCTGGTCGCGGTATTTCGCTTTTTCAACGGCGATGAAACGGCGATTTCGCGCTATTTCGACCGCAACCGGGAACGGCGCGGGTTCGAGGCGCTGGCCGATGGTCTGATTGCGCTGGCCTCGGGCGAGGGACGGCTGGCAATGGCCAAGGCGACCAAAGCCGAGAAATACCTCGCACGGCCTGAACTGACGCTGCTGATCAGTGCTCAAGCCGCTGAAATGTCGGGTGAAACAAGTAAAGCCCAGGGTTTTTATCGCCAGTTACTGGCGGATGACCGCACACGGTTCGTAGGGGTACAGGGAATCCTCAAGCAAAAGCTGGCTGAGGGCGATACAGAGACTGCGCTGAAGTTGGCAGAAAAGGCATTTGCGCTCAGGCCCCGGCATGAGAAAACCATGGACCTTTTGTTTTCCCTGCAATCGGAAAAAGCCGATTGGAAAGGTGCGCGCGAAACCCTTTCGGCCAAGCTGAAAGCAAGGGCACTGCCCAAAGACGTACATACAAGGCGCGATGCTGTGCTGGCGTTGGCCGAAGCTCGTGAAAAAATCGAAGCGGGCGAGATTGAAGCCGGGAAAGAAGCGGCGCTGACGGCGAACCGGCTTTCGCCCGATCTGATCCCGGCGGCGGCGCTGGCCTCTGAAATGCATATGGTGAATGGCTCTACCCGCAACGCAAATAAGGTGTTGAAAAAGGCCTGGGCGGCACAGCCGCACCCCGATCTGGCCGCTGCATTTGCCGAGATTGCACCGGATGAAACCCCGGCCGAGCGGCTTGCCCGCTTTCAGCCCTTGCTTAAAGTGAAACCGGATGATCCGGAATCCCGGTTGCTGGCCGGTGAGTTGTCAATCGTTGCCGAAGATTTCCCGGCTGCGCGCAAGGCGATGGGGGATTTGGCGGAAACCACTCCGACAACCCGGTCATTGACCATGATGGCCGCGATTGAGCGCGGCGAGGGCGCGCCTGACAATGTGGTGCGTGGTTGGTTGACGAAAGCTTTGGACGCCTCCCGTGGCCCGCAATGGGTTTGTTCGTCCTGCCACAACATTCATGGGAACTGGCAACCGATCTGTGAAAGCTGCGCTGGTTTTGACACGCTTGCCTGGGAAACACCACCAGCCTCAAGCGAGCAGCCCACGCGATCAAACGACATGCTTCCGCTGATCGTCGGGGCGTTGGAGGATAATTCGAACGAGCTGGAACCCGAACCGGAAGCCGAAATTGCCGAGGAGGTCGAGAGCGCCAAACCGGCAGCACCCGTCCGTGCATCCTCGTCTTTGGCAGATAAACTGGCTGCAGAATCCGATGACATGGACGGTATTCTCGGCGATGTGCATGTGATACCGGATGTGCCAGAGGCAAAAACCTGAGTTTTTGGGCTACCCTTTGCCCGATTTCCTTGCTATCCACCGCCCCGGGCCGCTGTAGCTCAGCTGGTAGAGCACGTCATTCGTAATGATGGGGTCGGAGGTTCGAGTCCTCTCAGCGGCACCAGATATACATTGAAAATATAATAATAACAAGTATTTATGCGCGATATCGTAAAGGCTACCCACCTTTTGGCCCACCATTCGAATTCCGGCGCAACGTGATTCAACACGCGCGAAATGTCTTGTCTGGAACTAAAGATAAGCGCTGCCGGCGGATACCCGTTCTTCGGGTCGCGTCAGATCGCGGCCTATCTGCGCCGGGAAGGGAT
>CAZMNO010000018.1:0-63771 GCA_964567685.1 uncultured Rhodobacter sp.
CATCTCTCTCGCAGCAACCATGATCGAACTGAAATGAACGTCAACAGGCCCTAACTTTTCAATAACAGACGCCCTCCCCTTGCGACTCCTCAAAAGGCGGCTTAAATCAGGATCAACTTTTTTGAGGGACGCCACCCATGGCAATAGAAGCTGAAGAAATCGAACGCCTGATCCTGGCAGAATTCCCGACCGCGCGTGTGACGATCACCGATCTGGCGGGCGACGGCAACCACTACGCCGCCGAGGTGATTGCCGAGGAGTTCAGAGGCCTGAACAGGGTTCAGCAACAACGGGCCGTCTATGCCTCGCTCAAAGGCAAGATGGACGGTTCGCAAGGCGAATTACACGCGCTTGCCCTGACAACAAAAGTACCGGAGTGAACAAAATGACCAACCCAGCCCATGATACCATTCAGGACACTGTTACCAACAATGATGTGGTTCTGTTCATGAAAGGCACCTCGTCGATGCCGCAATGCGGATTTTCCAGCCGCGTCGCCGGTGTGCTCAACTATATGAGCATCGAGTATAAAGACGTGAATGTACTTGAGGACGAAACCATCCGGCAGGGTATCAAGGAATACTCCGACTGGCCGACGATTCCGCAGCTTTATGTCAAAGGCGAGTTTGTAGGCGGCTGTGACATCATCACCGAAATGATGCTTTCCGGTGAGCTTGACGCGCTTTTTGCCAAAGAAGGTGTCACCTTTGACAAGGAAGCTGCCGAGAAGATCCGCGAAGCTAACGCTTAAGCGCTCTCATAGCTGGTAGATATCGCTGAATTTCCGCTCGAGATAGCTCAGAAGCGGACGTTCACTGATCGTCTGCCCGGTGGCTTTTTCAATCAGATCGGCGGGCTCATATAATCCGCCAAATTGCTGCAGGTTCTCGCGCAGCCAGCCAAGGGCGGGCCCGGTCTCGCCGCGGGCCAGATCGTCGTCAAGCCCCGGTACTGCCTCGCTGAGTGCCTCATAAAGGTTGCCAGCATAGATGTTGCCCAAGGAATAGGTCGGGAAATATCCGAAGAGGCCAACCGACCAGTGCACATCCTGCAAAACGCCATTTGACGGTTTATCAACGGCAAAGCCAAAATCAGCGGCGAAGCGATCATTCCAGGCGGCTTCCAGATCGGCCACTTCCAGATCGCCCGAAATCAATGCCCGTTCCAAATCAAACCGCATCAGGATATGGAGGTTATACTGGACCTCATCAGCCTCGGTGCGGATAAATCCCTGCCCGACCGCATTGACGAGGCGATAGAAATCCTCTTCATCTGCTATGCAGAAATCGCCAAATACATCGCGCATCCGGCCAAAGAGCCAGCCACAAAAGGCACGGCTGCGGCCCAGCTGGTTCTCGTAAATCCGGCTCTGACTTTCATGCACGCCCATGGAAACACCGCGCCCCAGCGGTGTCAGCAGGTAGGCGTCGCGAATGCCCTGCTCATAGCTGGAATGTCCAGTTTCATGAATGGTCGAATAGATGCAGTTGAAAGGGTTCCTTGCGTCAACGCGGGTGGTGATCCGAGTATCTGTACCCGATCCTGACGAAAACGGATGCACAGCCTTGTCAAGCCGGCCAAGGTTCCAGTCATATCCGAACGCGCCTGCAAGCTCGGCGGCCAGCTTCATTTGCAGCGCGTCGTTGAAATCGAAATCAAGTTCGGGCACAGATACCGCAGCACCGCGAATGCGGTCGCGCAAAGAGACAAGACCGTTGCGCAGATTGCCCAGCAGTGTTTCCAGCCGGGCGCCTGTCATGCCCGGCTCGTAATCCTGCAACAGCGCATCGTAGAGATCTCCGCCTGTGCTCAGGGCCTGCGCCTCCTGCCGCCGCAGATCGAGAACGCGCGCAAGCGTCGGTGCAAACGCCTTGAAATCATCCGCCGCCCTTGCCTGGGCCCAGATGCCTTGAGCCATCGAAGTCTGGCGGGCAATTTCGGCAGCCAGATCGGCGGGAACCTTTGTTCCCCGCTCATATTCGCGCCGGATCAGCCTTAAGTTGGCACTTTCCTCAGGTCCAAACTCGGCAGATTGCAGGTCTGCGAGCCAGTCACCGACCCTTGGATCAGTCCGGCTGGCGTGGATCGTTGTTTCAAGCGCCCCGAACCATTCGCCTCGTTGGTGGGCCGCCCCTTTGGGCATCATGGTTTCCTGATCCCAGCCCAACAGACCGGAGATTTGCGACAAGGCGATGGTACCGCGCCAATGGGCCATCAGCGCATTATATGTTGCCTGCATTATCTGTTCCTTATCTGAGGGATTGCTGCGCCGGATACATCATGGCAAACCGCGCCCTGAGACCAAACAGGAACAGCGCAATCGCCCCGATCTGATGCAGGATCGCCACCTGCCAGGGGGCTGCATAAAGCACGGTGGCTATGCCAAGGATCATTTGCAGGGTCACCATCGCCATCACCAGATCGACCGCGCGTTTGGTTGCCTGAAGTGCGCTTTTGCGGCTCTGCTGCCAAAGGAACAGTGCGAAGACAAAAACAACATAGCCGAGCATCCGGTGATCAAACTGCGCCAGCGCCGGGTTTTCAAAGAAATTGGTCCAGAGCGGCACATCGTCAAAGCTTTCAGAGGGTAGAAACTGGCCGTTCATCAGGGGCCAGTCGATATAGCCGCGACCTGCATCAAGGCCAGCCACAAGGGCCCCCAGAAGAATTTGCCCGAAAAGCAAAACCAGGAGGCTGGTTGTGAGTCTGGCAAGTTCAGATTCGCGCGTGCGTCGCGCCTGTAAAAGCTCTTGTGCGCCCCGCTTCAGAAGCATGCGAAACCAGGCGATCAGCCCGATGATGACGAAGGCCAGACCCAGATGCAGCGCCAGCCGATATGAAGCGACATCGACCATCCGGCCCGTCAGGCCAGAAGAAACCATCCACCAGCCAAGTGCGCCCTGCAAACCACCGAGCACGCCGAGCAAGAACAACCGCCCGTTCCAGCCCGGCGGGATTAGCCGACGCGCCAGAAACCAGACGAACCCCAGCGCCCAGACAAGCCCGATCAACCGTCCCAACTGGCGATGGCCCCACTCCCACCAATAGATGGATTTGAACTCGGCAAGGCTCATGCCTTTGTTTTGCAACTGATATTCGGGGATCTGCTGGTATTTTTCGAATGCGGCCACCCAGGCGGCTTCCCCCAATGGCGGCAAGGCACCGCTGATCGGCTTCCATTCGGTGATCGAAAGGCCGCTATCGGTCAGCCGGGTCAGGCCACCGACTACGATCATCAGAACGACCAGTGCCAGGAGGATCAGCAACCAAAGTGAAATCGCCTGCCGCGCGCCCCTGCGTCCGCCATCTGAGCCACCCGTCGGTGTGGCGCGCTCAACCGGAGCCTCGCCGGAAACCTCTTCGAAAATACTGCGCTTCTCGGCCATTCATTTCTCCGCATTTTTCGCGCTGACCCTAAGGTCTGCAAAAGAGACCCGCAAGGGCTCAGCCATCAGCTTTCGGCTTTTCCGAAAGCGCCCGCACGACGCCGTGCAGCATGCGGATATCCGCATCTGTCAGAGGCATGCGGGAAAACAGATTGCGCAGTGACAGGCGCATGCTTGCCGCTTTATGTTCGGGCCAGAAGAACCCGACCGCATCCAGTTTTTCACTCAGATGTTCATTGAGCTTTTCCACCTCAATCGCCGAGGCAGGCCGGGCTTTGCCAGCGATGATCTCCTCGGCGCGGTCCGCAGCGCCGGCGCGCTGCCACTCATAAGCTGTCAGCAAAACGCATTGCGCCAGATTGAGCGAGGCAAAAGCCGGGTTGACCGGCACGGAAATGATCGCGTTGGCACGCACGATATCTTCGTTCTCAAGACCTGCCCGCTCGGGGCCGAACAGAACGCCGACCTTCTGCCCTTCGGCGATTCTCTCGCCCGCTATCTGCATGGCGCGTTCCGGGGTCACCACCGGTTTTGTCAAATCGCGGCTACGCGCCGTCGTGGCGAAAACGAAGTTCATATCGGCGATAGCGTTTTTGGTTGCCTCGAAGACCTGCACCTGATCCAGCACGCGCGCAGCACCAGAGGCCATCGCTACGGCCTTGGAATTGGGCCAGCCATCGCGCGGGGCCACCAGGCGCATGCGCTCAAGCCCAAAATTCCACATTGCCCGCGCTGCCGCACCGATATTTTCGCCCATTTGCGGCGCCACCAGCACGAATGCAGGCTGCAACCCACCCCATCCGTCGGTTTTGCTGTGATCGGTTCCTGACATCCTGACCGGCACTCCCTTTTCAATGCGCCGCGTGATAGACTGCACTGACTGCAGACGCAAGGAGACCAGAGCATGGCCTATGATGAAGGACTGGCACAAATCCTGAGGGACGATCTGGCGGATACGAGTGGTGTATCGGAAAGGAAGATGTTCGGCGGGATGGCATTCATGCTGAACGGTAACATGCTGTGTGGCGTGCATAAGGATGGCGCGATGTTTCGCGTCGGCAAGGACAACGAAGCCGAGGCGCTTGCCATTGAAGGCGCCGGACCGATGGATTTTACCGGGCGCAAGATGGGTGGAATGGTGGATGTCTCTGATGACGCGATAGAAATCGACGACAGACGGGCGGCTTTGATGGCTCTGGCGATGAAATTCGTCTCTGGCTTGCCTGCCAAGTAGGCAGGGGTTAAGAGGGCTGAAAAAACCCGGGGGCATTCATGGCCGAACAAGAACAGCCGCAGCTTTACCTGATTTCACCGCCCCAACTGGAACTGTCGGGGTTTTCCGCCCTGCTGTCAGACATGCTTGACCGCTTTGAGACCGCATGTTTTCGGCTTGATCTGATCTCAGAGGATGAAGACGAGGTTGCCCGCAGCGCCGATCTGCTGCGCGAGATCTGCCACCAGCGCGATGTCGCCATCGTGATCGCCCGGCATTTCAGGCTGGTTGACCGGCTGGGCCTTGATGGCGTTCATTTGCCCGACGGTGCCCGCCTTGTACGTGATGTGCGCAAAGAGCTTGGGGCTGATGCAATCGTCGGAGCGTATTGCGCAGCGTCGCGTCATAACGGTATGGCGGCGGGCGAGGCCGGGGCTGACTATGTCAGCTTTGGCCCGGTTTCGGCATCGGCACTGGGTGACGGCGATGTTGCCGGCAGAGAGCTCTTTGAGTGGTGGTCGGAAATGATCGAAGTACCGGTTGTTGCCGAGGGCGGGTTGACAGTTAAGCAGGTCGAAACACTGGCACCGGTCACCGATTTCTTTGCCGTGGGGCCAGAAATCTGGGTGGCTGAAAGCCCTGCCGAGGTGCTCAGCACGCTGCTTCAGCCCTTGCGCTGAATTGCGGTGATGGGCGACTGAGTGTTTTCAAACCGGTTCGGTGAGCGATGTTTCCTGACCAGTGAAGCGGGGAACGAGGAACGCGTGCGCCTTCATCTCAGCGCGTATTTGCAGGAAAATTCAGGATTGGTTGGAGGCGTGTGGGACTCGCGTGAGACTGGCTGAACCCGGCACCAAAGCCCACTGAACCGCCAGCAATCTCCCGTAATCCATTGATAATCAATCATGATCGAGCAAGCGGATCGGATGGTCTACCAGTCAATCGGTCTATCGGTTTACCAGTCGACCGGTCTGTTGGTCTGCCAGTCAACCGGTCAACTGGTCTACCAACAGACCGGTAAACTAGTTTACTAGTTTACCGGTTTATCGGTTGATTGCGGGAAACAAGAATTGGACGGTTTGCGGCTTGTCGACTTTGCCGATCCGACTTCAGAAGTCTTTCAAGAAATTGAGTAAACCGCGGGCCGGTTGACCAATTGCAGACAATCCAGCTCAGCCGGCGCTCATGCTGTTAGAAGCAAGATGGCGATCAGTCTCAAACCTTCCCGACAATCTCTTCCAGCCCCGAGCGAACCGCCAGTTCGCAATGCTGCGTCAGCGATTTACGATCCTTATAATCCGCCACCTTGACCGGAGCATGAAAGACGATTTCAGCACCGCCAGAGCGCTTTGCCGCGAGCGTCGCCAGAAAATGCGGGAAAAACTCCATATCCCCCCACCAGCCATAAAAGCGCGCGTCCTCGCCTTTTGGTGCCCGATAGATCACGCTCACCGGCTGGATCCACATCGTATCGGCCAGATGCGGTGCAAAGAACGCCGCAAAAAGCGTTGATTTGAAAGGCAGAACCCGTCGGCTATCAGTACTCGTGCCTTCGGGAAAAAAGAGCAATCTGTCGCCCGACATCAGGCGCTCTTCAAACTGGGTTTTGTGCTTTTTTGCATGACTGGACCGACGCTCGATAAAAACCGTGCCGGTGGAGCGGGCGATCAGACCGATGACCGGCCAGGCGCTGACCTCGGCTTTGGAGACAAAAAACACCCGCGAAGCAGCATTCAGAGTGAAAATATCAAGCCACGAAGAGTGGTTGCAGACAATCGCCCCCCGATGGCGCATTGGGGTGCCATGAACGGTCACGGTAAACCCCATGACAAACAAGGAGGCCTTGCAGGCGGCTTGCACGATCAGGGGTGAAACCACCCGCTTGCCAAAAGGCGACTCCAATAGCCGGGCAATCGCCAGCACGATCATCAGTCCGTAAATTACAAAGGCGATCCCGATAAGCCTGACAAATGCCAGCGACCAGCCTAGCGGTCCCAGCGGTTTTTCAACAGGCGTTTCTTCCGGATGCCAGCCGCTCATCTGCGCGCCTCGGACCGTCTTGTATAAGCCTCGCGGTGACGCTGCGACATGCGCTCTGTATCCATCAGCAGGCAAACATCGACCGTATTGAAACAATGATCGATATAGGCGCCGTCGCCGATGAACCCTCCCAGGCGCAGATAGGCTTTGATCAGGGCCGGAGTTTGCCGCATGGCGGCGGTACGATCGATTTTTTCGGGCGCGATCAGATCAAGTGTCTGATAATGCTCAGGTCGCACAACCGGGCGGCTGTCGCGCGGAGCAAGATGGTTGTGATAGAGATAAGACAGCGACTGGGCGATTTCAGCGACATCGGTGCCGTGATAACTGGCCACGCCGAACATCACCTCGACCTCGTGTGACAGAACGTAATCAGCCAACGCATTCCACAACAGAACCATGGCCATACCGCCCCGATAGGCCGGATCTACGCAGGATCGCCCCAGTTCCAAAAGCCGCCTTCCTGAGTTTAGAAGTGCGCTGAGATCATATTCTACTGCCGAGTAAAAACCCGGCCCGGCCAGGGCAACCTCGGAACGCAAAAGGCGATAAACACCGACGACGTGATCAAGTTTCGCTGCATCCCGACGCCGGTCAATCAACAGCAGGTGGTCATAAACGGAGTCAAATGCATCCGATTCCTGGCGATTCACATGATCGACGGTCGCACCATGGGCCCCCAGTTCCTCGACGAAAACCCGATACCGCAACCGCTGTGCGGCAATCAGCTCCGCCTCGGTTTCCGCAAGTTTCAATACGAAATGCCGGTCATCTGATTTCAGGTTTTGCACCATTATCGCCGGTCCATCCGGGTTGAAAAGTTTCAGGGGTATTTAGGCATTTCGCGGTGGAATGGCAACAAATCAGAAGTTAGGTGTATTGCTCTCTTGCATATCTACCATCGGTTGTGTTTATCTATTTTCAGTCTGGTTTGCACACTGACCTCTGGCTGGCCGGAACAAGTTGAACATGAAAGGAATCGATGACCAGTTTACCCGTGTTTTCAAAATTGACGGTGATCCGCCCTCCGATCACCGACTGGACCTGCCCCAGCCCCCACTCGCTATGCTCGGGATTTTCCACAAGGTCGCCGGGTTCAAAAAAGACGGTCATCGGTTCCACTCTGTCCACAGTGAAAAGGGAGTTTGGCAATGTTTCATGACCGTCAGGACCTCACTGCTCTGATTGGCTCGCGCATTTGTCACGATCTGATAAGCCCTCTGGGCGCAATCAGCAACGGTCTCGAGCTTCTGATGATGTCCGGCCAGTCCTCTTCCCCCGAACTTGACCTGATCGCAGAAAGCATCAGCAGCGCAAACTCAAAAATCCGGTTTTTTCGCGTGGCATACGGGCGAGCGCCCAATGGAACAACGCTTGCCCAACCGGAAATCGTTTCAATTCTCAAGGATTACTTCCACAACGCCCGGCTCAAGATCAACTGGTATCCGGATCGGGAATTGCAGCGCCGCGAGATCAAGATGGTCTTTCTGGCGCTTCAATGCCTTGAAGCCGCATTGCCATTCGGCGGGCAGATAAATGTATCGCTGACCAATGGTGAATGGCAGATCAGTGCGCATAGTGATAAACTCAGGGCCAACCCCGATCATTTTGCTCTGCTGGAAGGTCAGGACCCTGCCAGCGAACTGACCGCGGCTGATGTGCAGTTCGCCATGCTGGCCAGCCTGACCCGGTGGCGTAAACCGGTGATCAGCGTGACCGTTGGTGAACAGGCCATTGTACTGAAGTTCTAAAACCTGAAGAGCAGCGCCTCAGAGGCTGACCAGGCGCTGGCGAAATCGCCGCATGTTTTCCTGATAATGATGCGCTGAACGCGCGAGCGAAGCAATTGCAGCCTGGTCAAGCCCGCGCACCACCTTGCCCGGCGAACCCATGACAAGCGAACCGTCGGGAATTTCCTTGCCCTCGGTTATCAGCGCCCCGGCCCCGATCAGGCAATTCCTGCCGATCTTCGCACCATTAAGGATTATTGCCCCGATCCCGACCAGCGTGGTATCGCCGATCGTGCAGCCATGCAGCATCGCTTTATGTCCAATCGTGCAATTTTTTCCGACTTTCAGTGGGTATCCGGGATCGGAATGCACAACGCAATTATCCTGAATATTCGTGCCGGCACCAATTTCAAGGAGCTCGGTATCACCGCGCAGCACCGCGCCGAACCAGATGCCGACGCCTTCATTGAGCACCACATCGCCCATCACATGCGCCCCCGGCGCGACCCAGTAATCGCCGTTATCCGGGGTTTTCGGGGTGGTCTCGTCCAGTCGGTAGAGGGTCATTTCAGATGTTCCGTGAATTCAGTGGTCAAGGCGCGCACGTGGTCAACCAGCCCGGGCCTGCGGGCGCGTTTCAGCCTCTCGGCTGTCAGGATGGTTTTCAGCCGCTCCGCGCAAACTTCCAGATCATCATTGATCAGCACATAATCATATTCCGCCCAATGAGATATTTCGTTTTCCGATTTGGTCATGCGATCCAGGATCACCTTGGCACTGTCCTGCCCGCGGCTGTTCAATCGCCGCTCAAGCTCGGCAATTGAAGGCGGCAGAATGAACACTGACACAACGGCATCCTTCAACGCCGAATTTGTGATCTGCTGACCGCCCTGCCAGTCAATGTCAAAAAGCACGTCATTACCGTTAGAAATAGCCGCTTCAACCGGCGCGCGCGGAGATCCGTAAAGGTTGCCAAAAACCTCGGCATGTTCCAGCATCTCGCCGGTATCCACCATCGACAGAAACTCTTCGCGTGTCTTGAAATAATACTCGCGCCCGTCCTCTTCACCCTTACGCGGGGGCCGGGTGGTGGCAGAGACGGAAAACCGCAGGCCCTTGTCCCAGTCCATTAGCTTTCGCGCCAGCGTCGATTTGCCGGCACCCGAGGGTGACGACAGGATGATCAATAGGCCGCGTCTCGCTTCTCCGGTCATATCATTCCACGTTCTGAACCTGCTCGCGCATCTGGTCGATCACTGTCTTGAGGTCAAGCCCTATCCGCGTGAGATCAGTCGAGCCGGATTTTGAACACAGCGTATTGGCCTCGCGGTTAAACTCCTGCATCAGGAAATCAAACTTGCGCCCGACCGCCCCTTTGGCGTTGAGCAATTCGTCAGCCGCCGCGATATGGGCGTCAAGCCGGTCAATTTCTTCGGAAACATCGGCCTTCACCGCCAAAAGCGCCAGTTCCTGTGCCACACGGTTTTCATCAGCACCCTCGCTGTTGGACAGCACTTTCGCCAGATTTTCCTTCAACTTATCCGTCATCGCCTGATGCCGCCCGACAATGGCGTCACGGGCTTCATCGACCAGGGCGCGCAACCGATCCAGTTGTTCACTCAGGATCGCGAACAACGCCTGCCCCTCTGTCGCGCGCGCCGCCACAAAATCTGCGATGAGCGGTGGCAGTTGCGATTTCAGCTCCTTGATCAACTCCGCCTGACCTTCATCTGAGGTATCACTGACCTCAAGCACGCCTTTGAGCGCAAGCAGTTCCGTTCCTGAACTTGCCGTCAAATGCACACCTGCGTCTTCGGCCGCGGCCTCGGCCAGTTTGAGGGCGGCAATCATCTGTGAAAGCTGGCTCTGATTAAGCGACGGCGCGGCACCATCGCCACCACCTTGCAGCCTCAGATTGAGGCTGACAGAGCCGCGCGTCAGCGCCGCCGTCAAAGCCTTGCGAATAACTGCTTCAAGATCATCCAGCCCATCGGGCAATCGCAGGCGAAGATCGAGCCCGCGCGCATTGACGCTGCGCAGTTCCCAGCTCCAGCGGATGCCATCCGACGCCCCCTTCAGAGCGGCAAATCCAGTCATAGAATTAACCATTTAACAGTTTTTGCCTCACTTTTTATCGCATTTTCTGCAATGTTAAGAATTGGGTAAGCTTTACGAAGATAGGGTTAACAAATCCGACCCGGTTTCACAACAAAGCTTCTCCCTGATGTGGGGCATTTGGCGTGTTAACGAGGGACCGGAAAAGATGAAAAAGAGCTTTGGGCCGGGAGGCAATGTAACTCCGCTTTTGCATTACCAGAAACCGATGAAAAATGCCGTACTTGTAGAATTGCTTGATCACTGGGAGCGCCTGCGCGCTGGTAGAATCGCGCCTCTGCGCTCGGAAATTGACCCGCGGGCGATTGAGAATGTGCTCGAACACGCGTTCATACTTGAACGCACTAACAACAATGAGCCACGCTTTCGCATTGCCGGAATGCAGCTTTGCGAATTGATGGGGATGGAAATTCGCGGCATGCCCGCAACAGCAATGATCGCACCTGATTGCCGTGCCCAGTTCACCGCACTGGTCCGGGATCTGTTTGAAAAACCGGAAATCATCGAATTGCGGCTGGAAGTCCCGCGCCCCGGGAGGGCGAGCCTGACAGCCGATATGCTGCTATTGCCGATGAAAAGCGACCTTGGGGAGGTTTCGCGGGTTCTGGGGTGCCTTGTCGATGAAGGCGTGCGTGCCACGCCACCGCACCGGTTTCAGATCAAATCCCATAAATCAACGCGGATCATCGCGACAGGTTATCGCGCTGAAGCCCCGGCCATGGCAGGGTTTGCCGAGGAGCCGGATGTTTTTGTGCCGCCGGGGCGCGTGCCGACAAGCGATGCCAGAGCAGCCAAACCCCGCAGCTATCTGCGACTGGTTAAATCCGACGAATAGATAAGTCTTTTGTGAGGTTCGTTCGCGAAAGAAAAAGCCACCCGGCAGCACCGGGTGGATCTCAAATAATCACGATTTCTTTTTTACTTTCAGCCCACTGCGCGTTGCTTTTCAACCCGCTGTGACAGCTCTTCTGATACCAGAAACGCCAGTTCCAGCGACTGGCTGGCATTGAGGCGCGGATCACACGCCGTGTGATAGCGATCCGACAGATCCTCGTCGGTCACAGCACGCACGCCGCCAGTGCATTCGGTCACGTCCTGGCCGGTCATCTCAAAATGCACGCCGCCGGGGTATGTCCCTTCGGCGTTGTGAATTTCAAAGAACTCGCGCACTTCGCGTAAGACACTTTCAAAGGGCCGGGTCTTGTAGCCCGAAGCCGCCTTGATCGTGTTGCCATGCATTGGGTCACAGGACCAGACGACCTTGAACCCCTCTTCCTCGACCGCGCGGATCAGCCTTGGCATGTGATCGCCCACCTTCCCAGCACCAAACCGGTTGATCAGGGTCAAGCGCCCGGGTGTGTTCTCCGGGTTCAGCGTCGAGATCAGTGATTTGAGGTCATCGGTGGTGATCGTCGGGCCGCATTTCAGCCCGATAGGGTTCTGCACGCCTTTCAGGAACTCCACATGCGCACCATCCGGCTGGCGCGTTCTGTCGCCGATCCACAGCATATGGCCCGAACCTGCCACCGGCAGCCCGGTCGTGCTGTCGATCCGGCACAGCGCCTCTTCATATTCCAAAAGCAACGCCTCGTGGCTGGTGAAAAAATCCACACTGGACAATGTGTGCATCCTGCTGCCGTTCACGCCAGCGGCGTTCATGAAATCAAGCGAGTCCGATATCCGTGCCGCCAGATCACGGTATTTATCCGTTGCCGAAGCGTGCTGGGTAAATCCCAATGTCCAGGAATGGACGTGATGGATATCCGCATACCCCCCCTGGCTGAAAGCGCGCAACAGGTTCAGCGATGCGGCTGCCTGTGTATAGGCCTGCAACATCCGGGACGCATCGGGAATGCGGGCTTCGGCGGTAAAGTCGATATCGTTGATGATATCTCCGCGGTAGCTTGGCAGTTCCACGCCATCTATGGTTTCGGTATCGGCCGAACGCGGCTTGGCGAACTGGCCGGCCATCCGGCCAACTTTGACCACCGGGCATTTGGCCCCATAGGTCAGCACAACCGCCATCTGCAGCATCACGCGGAACGTATCGCGGATCGTATCGGCGGAAAATTCGCCAAAGCTTTCGGCGCAATCGCCACCCTGCAACAAAAACGCCCGCCCCTCGGCCACATCGCCAAGCTGCGCTTTGAGATTGCGCGCTTCACCGGCAAAAACCAGCGGTGGATATTTCGCCAACTGGGTTTCGACCGCCGCAAGGGCAGCCTGATCGGTATAGCTCGGCATCTGAATCCTGGGCTTGTTGCGCCAGTCAGATTTATCCCAAACCCGTGTCATTGCCGTATCTCCGGTAGCTTCATCTTTAGAAAGCGTGCTTATAGGCGAGCCAAAATCGCTTGGCCAGCAAATTGCGCCCCTCAGCAGCACCATTCCGCCATTCTCACGACTTTTTCAGCTTGATCAGACCCTTTTCCTCTGCTTTGGGTTCTGTCACTGTTGCGGACGGCTCGAATCCTGCTCCGGATTCGACCTGCTTAAAGGACGTAAAAGCCATGCCCGTCTCGGACGACCCGCGCACAAGGCATTTTGTTTTTCTTCTTTTGAAGAATTTTTCCATGGCGTCGTTTACGGCGGCAATTGAACCATTGCGCATCGCCAACCGCATGGGCGGGGGGCCGCTTTATTCCTGGTCGCTGGCCAGTGAAGGGGGCGAGACCGCCGAAAGCTCCTGCAAAATCACCATGCTGGTCAATGGAGGTCTTGATGCGATCAATCGCGACGACACGGTCATGGTTTGCGGCGGCGTGCGCATCAAAGAGGCGACGACCAAGCCGGTTCTCAACTGGCTCAGGCGTGAGGCGCGCAAAGGGGTTCGCATCGGCGGGCTCTGTACGGCTTCTTACACGGTTGCGAAGGCTGGATTACTCGATGGCAAGAAATGCACCATCCACTGGGAAAACCACGACGCATTTGAAGAGGAGTTCCTGGAGGTTGAACTGACCAAGTCGATCTTTGTGGTCGACGGCAACCGCTATTCCTCGGCTGGCGGCATGTCTTCGCTTGATCTCATGCTCAACATCATTGCCAGCGATCAGGGTCAGGAACTGGCCAATACGGTGGCTGATCAGCTGATCTATTCCTCGATCCGCACCGATCGGGACGAGCAGCGCCTGTCAATCCCCACCCGCATCGGCGTGCGTCACCCCAAATTGTCAACAGTCATCCAGATGATGGAAGCCAATATCGAAGAGCCGGTCAGCCCGTCGATTCTGGCGCGCGATGTCGGCATGTCCACGCGCCAGCTTGAACGCCTGTTCCGCCGCTATCTCAACCGCTCACCCAAACGCTATTACATGGAACTAAGGCTGCAAAAGGCGCGCAACCTTCTGATGCAGACGGATATGAGCGTGATCAACGTCGCACTCGCCTGCGGCTTTGCCTCGCCGTCGCATTTCTCAAAATGCTATCGGTCGCATTACGACACCACCCCATATCGCGAACGCGGATCGCAAGCCTCGCTCAACTGACCCCTCAAGCGGCATCATTGTTTCACAAATACTCGCCGCCGCAGGCGTCAGCAAAAAGCATGGCCCGGAGGGCCTCAATTGTCCCGATCCGGCAGGCTCAGACGAGATCGCTCTGAATATACCAGTCATCAAAGCGTGACATTTCCGGGAAGCGGCGGACAAATCCGTTTTCGCTCATAATCCGGTAAATCTCATCGCGCCGCGGCTGAAAATTATGCTCGATCGTGAACATGTTGACCCGCCGTTTGCTGAAATCAAAAGCCTCCAGAATATCGAGTTCCGAGCCCTCGGTATCAATGGAAATGAAATCGATCACCTCCGGCGCATCATGCTCATCCAACAGGTCATTCAGTGTAATCGTCGGCACCGGAATCGACTGCTCAATATCCGCATCCTCAAATTCCGCCCCTTCCGAGGCGACGCCCAGGCGTGAAAACATCGGTCGTTCGGCACAGATGAAATCAAGCGTATCGCCCGAACTGGAATGCACGCATTTGGTAGACACATTGCATTTGCGGCTTTCATGAATGCGCTCGTGATAGGTCGGGTTTGGCTCGGCCACGATGCCGTCCCAGCCGAAATGGCGTTCCAGCACCACCGAATTTGACAATGTCGTGCCATTGGTCGCGCCGAAATCGACAAAATAGCCCTCTTCCTTGCCATCCGTTTCATAAAGCGCCCAGATATCCTGCATCACCTGGCCCTGAAAAACCTTGGTATAGGGCAGCGCAAACTGGATGAACCCGGAAAGGTTCTTTCCCGGTGTATCGCGATCCTCGGTCTCATATTCCTCAAGTCCGTCCTCAAAGATGGCATCCTCCAGATTCATCCGGTTTTTCCTGAGGTAATTGCGCCGGTCGATGAAACAGCGCTGGATATGGAGCGCATTGCGTCGCTGCAGATCGGTGAACAGCGGTTCGGGTGCCGCGACGGCTTTGCCGTTCTTGGCCGTTTTCACCGACCCGTTCTTCTTGCCCTTCAGGGCAGTCTTTGCCTTAGCCATTTTCTTATGAAGCCTGTTTTGCTCGGGTTTTTTTTGTTATTGATCGCAACCCTAGCCACTTGCCTGTTACCGGTCAACAAAACCGGCATATCCCCGCAATAACGGCATTGGCCGGTGTTTTGCGGTCACGGTGCCGGACTTAACCTGAATACCGCCCCTTCATCGACAGAAAGGAACCAGATCGTGCCATCCGGGGCTTCGCGAATATCGCGCACGCGCCCGGTCCGCCGGCCTTTGAGGCTTTCAACTTCAATCAGGCCGGAACCGCGACGATCAAGCCGCGAGATATAGTCAAATTTCAGCGATCCGACAAAAAAGCTGCCGCGCCATTCTGGCCAGAGCTTGCCTGAATAGACCATCAATCCCGATGGCGCGATCGACGGATCCCAGTAAACCGCCGGTTGCTCCATTCCCGCTTTGTGGGTGCCGATCCCGATTTTCAGGCCGGAATAGTGGCGTCCGTAGGCAATGACCGGCCAGCCATAATTGCGTCCGGGCCTGATCAGGTTCACTTCATCACCACCGCGCGCCCCATGCTCAACCGCCCACAAAGCACCGTTGAGATCCAGGGCAAGCCCCTGTGCGTTGCGATGCCCGATGGTCCAGATCTCGGGCCGTGCCTCAGCGCTGTTCCAGTCGGGATTGTCACCGGGAACCGATCCATCGCGATTTATGCGGATGATGGTGCCGTTGTGATTTCGAACATTCTGCGCCTGATCCATGTCACCACGTTCGCCAAGGGTCAGAAAGAGGGTGCCGTCCGGCGCTTCGACAATTCGCGAGCCGAAATGTTTGCTACCGCGCGAGGGGGTTACCATCTCAAATATCGACGTGAGCCCGGTCAGGTTTTTACCGTCTGCAGAAAGACGCGCGCGCGCCAGAATGGTGCCTGCACCATTGCCGATCTTCTTGGAATAGCTGAAAAAAATCAGCCGCGAAGTTGGAAAATCCCGGGCGACGATCACATCCAGCAGGCCGCCCTGCCCTTTGGCAAATACCTTGGGCAGGCCTTTGACACGTTTATAGGATCCGTCACTGTTATAGTGGCGCAGTTCACCCTCCCGCAAGGTAACCAGAAACCCATCACCCGGCAGAAACGCCAGCGCCCAGGGCTGATCAAGCCCGTCCGCCATTTTCGTAATCCCGACCGGGCCCTGCGTTGTCTGCAACGTTTCAGACCACGCCGCGAGTGCAGCGAGTTGGAAAAACAAAAAACCAAAAATCAAACGCATGACAGGTATCCCCCGATTGCGGGCTTTGCACTAATATCAAATACGGCACGGTGAATTGAAAGATCACAATTAGTTGATGTCTGGATATTGGTAAAAATTGCGTTTGCACAGGTTTCTACTGAATGGGTTTCCATTTGAGATTTCTCTGTCTAGACTACTCGATACTGAATTACCTAAAGGGAGAAAACTAAATGAAGAAATTCCTACTTGCCACTGCGGCAACAGCACTCTTTGCGACTGGTGCCTTTGCCGAGGATATCAAACTCGGCGTTATTTTTGGCTTCACCGGTCCGATTGAATCGCTGACACCACCCATGGCGCAGGGTGCGGAGGCCGCAATGGCCGAAGTTACTGCGTCTGGCGGGCTGCTGAACGGTTCAACCGTTTCTTCGATCCGTGCGGATTCTACTTGTATCGACAGCGGCGCTGCCACGGCTGCTGCAGAACGCCTGATCACTTCTGACAAAGTGAATGGTATCGTTGGTGCGGACTGCTCGGGTGTGACCGGCGCAATTCTGCAAAACGTCGCCCGGCCAAACGGCATGGTCATGATATCGCCTTCCGCAACATCCCCGGCGCTGTCCACTGCCGAGGACGATGGTCTGTTCTTCCGGACAGCTCCTTCTGATGCGCGTCAGGGTGTCGTAATGACTGAGATCCTGATGGAACAGGGTGTGAAAACCGTTGCTCTGACTTATACCAATAATGACTATGGTAAAGGTCTTGCAGACAGCTTCGCATCCGCTTTTGAAGCGGCTGGCGGCACTGTAACAATCAATGCGGCGCATGAAGACGGCAAAGCCGACTATTCTGCGGAAGTTGGTGCTCTGGCATCGGCAGGCGGCGAGCGACTGGTCGTTGCCGGTTATGTTGATCAGGGCGGCAAAGGGATCGTGCGTGCAGCGCTGGATACCGGTGCGTTTGACATGTTCCATTTCCCGGATGGCATGTATGGCGCGACACTGGAAGATACTTTTGGTGCTGAGATCAATGGCTCTTCCGGCCAGTTGCCGGGCACAGATAGCCCAGGTGCCGACACAATGAAATCCATCGGTGAAGCAGGTGGATTTGACGGCACATCATCCTTTGTTGCTGAAGCCTATGACGCTGCTGCACTGCTCATGCTTGCTATGCAAGCTGCTGGTTCTTCTGATCCGGCAGACTACAAAGGCAAGATCATGGATGTTGCCAATGCTCCGGGCGAGAAGATCTTCCCGGGCGAGTTGGCGAAAGCGCTTGAGATTCTCAGTGGCGGTGGCGAAGTTGACTATGTTGGCGCAACTGCGGTTGAGCTGATCGGGCCGGGTGAAGCCGCCGGTAATTACCGGCAGTGGGATATCCAGGACGGTAAAATAACAACCGTCAAATTCCGCTAAGTTGCGCAATTAATAAACTTTAACAGCCCGGGTTCGCCCGGGCTGTTTACGAATGTCTGCGGGGGACAGATACAAATGATTGTTGTCGAGGATATTCACAAGCATTTTGGCGGTTTTCGAGCGGTCGATGGTTCCACCCTTAACATCGCCAAAGGGTCGATTACCGGGTTGATCGGGCCGAATGGCGCCGGAAAAACCACACTTTTCAATGTCATCGCCGGTGTTCTTAAACCGACCTCCGGACGCGTGACCATGGATGGCGAGGATATTACCGGCCTGCCACCACACGAGCTGTTTCACAAAGGCCTGCTCAGAACCTTTCAGATCGCCCATGAATTCGCCTCGATGACAGTAAGGGAAAACCTGATGATGGTGCCTGGCGGACAGTCGGGTGAAGTTTTGTGGAATACCTGGTTCCGTCGCGGTGCCGTGGCCTCAGAAGAGGCCGAACTTAAGCGCAAGGCTGACGAGGTGCTGGAGTTTCTGACCATCGATCATCTGGCAGATGAGCGTGCAGGCAACCTGTCCGGCGGGCAGAAAAAGCTGCTGGAACTGGGCCGCACCATGATGGTCGACGCGCGCATGGTGTTTCTGGATGAGGTTGGTGCCGGTGTGAACAGGACGCTCCTGAACACCATCGGCGACGCAATCGTGCGGCTGAACAAGGAACGCGGCTATACGTTCTGCGTGATCGAGCACGATATGGATTTCATCGCCAAGCTGTGCAACCCGGTGATCTGCATGGCCGAAGGCAAGGTTCTGGCCGAAGGCACGATTGAGGACATCAAGAATAACGAGCAGGTGATCGAGGCGTATCTCGGCACCGGGCTTAAAAACAAGGTCAAGGAAGAGGCTTAAGGGGCACGCCTTTTGCAGGTGCCCGATGCCTCCGGCGGGGATATTTATGAAAAGAAGAAACGGGGATGACGAATGACGGATGAACCATTCCTGATCGGCGACACGATGAGCGGCGGCTACGGCAAAGGACCGAATATCCTCCATGAATGCACGGTGGCCGTGAACAAGGGCGAAATCGCCGTGATCGTTGGCCCCAATGGCGCAGGTAAATCCACCGCGATGAAGGCAGTGTTCGGTATGCTGAATGTGCGCGAGGGCGCTGTGCGGCTGGATGGCGAGGATATCACCGCCCTTTCGCCGCAGGACCGGGTGGCCAAGGGTATGGCGTTCGTGCCGCAGACCTCGAATATCTTCACCTCGATGACGGTTGAGGAAAACCTCGAAATGGGGGCGTTTCTCCGGCGCGATGATATCTCCGGCACCATGGCACAGGTGTTTGAGCTCTTTCCGATCCTGGCCGACAAGCGCCGTCAGGCAGCAGGCGAGCTTTCGGGCGGGCAACGCCAGCAAGTGGCGGTGGGGCGGGCCCTGATGACCCAGCCCAAGGTTCTGATGCTCGATGAGCCGACGGCGGGGGTGTCGCCGATCGTGATGGACGAGCTCTTTGACCGCATCATCGAAGTGGCACGCACCGGCATTTCCATTCTGATGGTAGAGCAGAACGCACGCCAGGCCCTGGCAATAGCCGACAAGGGCTACGTGCTGGTGCAGGGGCGCAACCGATATACCGACACAGGCGCGGCGCTCCTGGCTGATCCCGACGTGCGCAAAAGCTTTTTGGGGGGGTGAGGCATGGATATTCTTAACGCACTGGTGGCGCTCGCCAATTTCGTTCTCATCCCCGCTGTCGCCTATGGCAGCCAGCTGGCGCTGGGGGCGCTTGGGATCACGCTGATTTTCGGTATTCTCAGGTTCTCCAATTTTGCCCATGGCGACGGCATGGCCTTTGGCGCGATGGTGGTCATTCTGGTCACCTGGTGGATGCAGAGCGCCGGGATTTCCATTGCCCCCCTGCCCACGGCCCTGCTGGCCCTGCCCTTTGGTATTGTTGCGACGGCGATCCTGTTCTTGGCCACCGACAGGCTGGTTTACCGGTTCTACCGACGGCAAAAAGCTGCCCCGATCATTCTGGTGATGGCCTCGCTTGGCGTCATGTTCATCATGAACGGGCTGGTCAGGTTTGTCATCGGGCCGGGCGATCAGCGCTTTGCTGATGGCGCACGTTTTATTATCAAGGCACGCGATTTCAAAGAGGCCACCGGGCTGAGCGAGGGGCTGGCGTTCAAGGTCTCACAGGGAATAACCGTGGTCACAGCGGTGATCGTGGTCGCTGCCCTGTTCTGGTTTCTGAACAAGACACGCACCGGCAAATCCATGCGCGCCTTTTCTGATAACGAGGATCTGGCCTTGCTGTCAGGCATCAATCCCGAGCGCGTGGTGACCATTGTCTGGTTGCTGGTGGCGGTTCTGGCGACGGTCGCCGGCACCCTTTACGGGCTCGACAAAAGCTTCAAACCCTTCACCTTCTTCCAGCTTTTGCTGCCGATGTTCGCAGCCGCCATCGTAGGCGGGCTCGGTAGCCCGCTGGGGGCGATTGCCGGAGGGTTCGTGGTGGCGTTTTCTGAAATCACCGTGACCTATGCGTTCAAGAAAGTGGCCGTCTATCTGCTGCCGGAAAATCTTGAACCGACCTCGCTGGTTCAGCTGTTATCTACCGACTACAAATTCGCGGTATCGTTTTCGATCCTGATCCTGGTTCTGCTGTTCAGGCCGACGGGCATATTCAAAGGGCAATCGTCATGAACTATCGCAATATCCTCCTGTTTGCCTTCGTTTTCATGCTTTTGGCCATTGTCGGGGTGATCCAGAGCGCCTCGGTTGCCTTTGCGCTTTTGAATATCTGCCTGATCTCCGCAATCATGGCGTTAGGCGTTAATATCCAATGGGGCTATGCCGGGCTGTTTTCGGTCGGAACCATGGGCTTTGTCGCACTTGGCGGCGTGGCTGCGGTCATCACCTCGATGCCGCCGGTCAAGGAGGCGTGGTCGGCTGGCGGGCTGGGCGTGTTTGTGGCGTTGGTCGCCGCGGCGCTGACCATCATCGCAGCGACGTTTGCCTTCAAGCGCATGGCGCCGGGGCGCAACCGGGCGTTGGCGGTGACCGGCATTCTTGTCGTCGGCTTCATTGTCTATCGCTACCTTTTTGATCCGGCAGTGGCAGCCATTGAAAAGGTCAACCCGGCGGGCGAAGGCTATCTTGGCGGGCTAGGCCTGCCGATCCTCTTCAGCTGGGTCGTTGGCGGGGTGCTGGCGGCCGGGGCCGCCTGGGCTATTGGCAAGGTGTCGCTCGGGCTGAGGGCGGACTATCTGGCGATTGCCACGCTGGGGATTTCCGAGATCATCATTGCGGTTCTGAAGAACGAAGACTGGCTGACGCGGGGCGTAAAAAACGTCAACGGCATCCCCAGGCCAACAGCTTACGAAGTTGATCTGCAGGCAAGTGAAAGCTTCGTATCTTTTGCCAATTCCATTGGCATGTCACCGATCGATGCTTCGTCACTCTATGTGAAAATCTCCTACGCCATCCTGTTCACTATCGTCCTGGCACTGGTCTTGTGGATGTCGGAAAAGGCACTCAACTCGCCCTGGGGGCGGATGATGCGGGCGATCCGCGACAATGAGGAAGCCGCCGAAGCGATGGGTAAGGACGTCACGCGGCGGCATCTTCAGGTCTTCATCCTGGGTTCCGCCGTTTGCGGCGTGTCAGGCGCCATGCTGGCCTCACTTGACGGATTGCTGACACCGGGCACTTACCAACCCCTGCGCTTTACCTTCCTGATCTGGGTGATGGTGATCGTCGGTGGGTCGGGCAATAACTGGGGCTCGGTTCTGGGCGGATTCCTGATCTGGTTTTTGTGGATCGAGGTCGAGCCGATCGGTCTTTGGCTGATGAGCGTCATCACCAGCGGTATGTCCGAAGGTTACTGGCTGCGCGAGCACCTGCTGGAATCGGCAGCACATATGCGCCTCTTGACGATGGGTGTGATCCTGCTTCTGGTGCTGAGGTTCAGTCCAAAGGGGCTCATACCTGAGAAATAGCACCCAAGAGCAGACGAAGCGCTAACGCAGCACCTCTGCGGCTAAAATCGGGCCGTAGTTTTCCGTTTGCACCAGAACCACCACCGGTTCGGACCCAAAAATATTCTTACGGGCCATGAAATCGCTACGCCCGTTCCAAACCGAAATCGGCTCCCAGCGCGAGACGATGTTGGAATAGACAATGCGTCGCCCTGCATTCTCGCCTGCGCGTATTTCAACCGTCTTTTCAGGAAGATAGCGCACAAGCTGAATGACCGAGCGACCAACATTGCCATCACTGGCGCTGACCCTGACAACCAGCACATTGCCGTTGCGCCTGAGATCAATATCAACCACCTTGGCACGGTTTGCATGATAAGCGATCAGGCTTTGCACATCCTGCGGACGGTTGCCAATGGCATGGCTGACGCCTTGCACGATCACTTGCGGAGTATAGACCGTTCGCTTTTGCGCTGCCTTTGCGTAGGCGCGCTGGCGGCTTGAAAAAACCTCGCTGGCGAAATGGTCTTTCCAGCCTAGGTAATCCCAGTAATCCACATGCAGCGCCAGCGCGATGACATCCCTGCGTTTTGCAAGTTTGGTCAAAAACTTGTCTGCGGGTGGGCAGGATGAACAGCCTTGTGACGTGTAAAGCTCTACCACAACCGGCTGATCATCCGCAGTTGCAGGGGTTGCATATAAAAGCAAAGCAAAAGCAAGGCTGGCAAGAATATGTCGCATAGATCGGTGACTGCCTGATTTCTGAGTGTCACTTTATTCATAGGCAGCAATTTCTGCCAAGACCAATCAAGCCTTTGCGAGGGAAGTGTTACAGAAAGGGTATGGTCGAGTTTTTCTACTATCGGCGCCTGGACCACGGCATTTCAACCTTGGTCTATGTCGACAACTTCAAATTCCACCAGATCGGACCAATCCCGAAACCAGACCTCAAAGAGCTCTGGCCGGTTTGTCTCCATAAGCTGATAACAGATATTCTTTTCCCGGTTTATCCATGAATTCAAATAGTTCAGACCTTCCGGCAGCAGGCGGCCTTCACTTTGGTATCGCTGGATTGCAGCGTCAAAACACCCTGGCCTGAACCTCTCCGTCACCATATAAGTTTTCATGAAATGACTATAAGCCGGCCGTCATTCGCTTGCCAAGCGGGTAGCGCTGCACAAACAGCCAGAATCTAAGTCTTGAACGCCTATCAGGCAACCAGCCGCGCTTCATACTCGCGCAGGCAGGGCCTGGCGGATGAGCCAAAGATCTGCGGCATTTGGTATAGGTCGGGAAAACTTCGCTTGATATCGTTTCGACTGGCCTGCCCCATAGTGCGAAATGTATGCGCTGAAACAAACAGGCTTTCACAGGCCGCACCTTCGGCAAAAATCATTTCGTGGCGATCAAAGAGCAGGTGGTAATACTCGATATCCGGTTCTTCAAAACGAACAATATCCTTCCCGTTGACCAGATGTTTTGCGGTTGCCAGCACTTCGACATGACCCGAGATCGAGCCGACCTTCCAGCCGGAAAGCAATACCCTGTGCAGAGGCGAAAGAACCAGCGGGCGTGAGTTATCAATCGAGCCAGCGGCAAAACGCACCGGTGCGTTCTTGCCGATACCGGCAACCCGGCGCTTGCCGATCCAGCGCAGGTGTTGTTCGCCATGATCAGCGGTCACAATCCGGTCACCGGGAACCAGTGTTTCGATCAACCGCTCCCCATCGGCGGTCAGGATCAGCGTGCCCCTGGTAAAGCAGATCGCTGCTGCCTGCAGATCAAAGGTCAGATCACTGATGCCGATTTGCTGCGGCGTGGGGTTGGAGTTGGCCAACGGCCCGTTGCCATAGACAATGACGATCTGGGCGACTTCGCCTGAGATTGAGACTTCCACATTTCCCTCGGTCGAAGTATCGGCAACATTGCCGCTTTGCGATCCGCCTGAACCAGCCCCGACATTTGCCGTGGCAGTCGAGCCACTGACACTGACAACCGTAGGATCAACCGCAGTCAGGGTGACCGGCAGCAGGTTGCCATTCACATCATAGGCATAAATTGTAACCTGATCCTGGTATCCGCCGCTGGAAGGGGAATCCAAATCCAGCAATGTGAAGGAGGGGTCGGTCACACTATCTGCACCGGTGGCGGAATTGCTGGCAAAATCAATGGTGGTCGACACCGTATCCGTGTTGTTGGGATGGTTGACCTCCATCTGGAAATGGCCTGAAGAGTCCCCCCCCCTGAATCTGGCTTTCGTACCCATCGCCATGACGCATGTAGCTACTATTCGGATCAGGTTGCGACACGGTAATATCTACCGTGTCCCCGGTGCCCGACGTAAATGTCGTGGTGGTACCGCCTTGCTCGTCAGAATAGCCACCCGACCAGTCATAGGTTTCCAGCGCCATGTTTTTCTCCTGTAAACCGCGGCAGGACTGGCTGGGCGCATCCTGCCGCCAAACGGATTACTCATTTACACCCCCCATAACCGCCCCGTGATCCGCTGCTCGTCGCGCGTTACGGGGTATGAGGACAAGGGTAAGGAATAGTGGCGAACAGTGGGGCTGATATGACATCATTGTGGCAAAGCGCATTCCAATCCGAACCAATCAGTTTCCAAAACGGGAACAAAGGTAACAGCGATGCGTCGTTGATCTGCAGGGCAGGAAAATGCGACTCGCCAGTAAGGCCCGGTTACTTAAGGCGCCAAATGCATGGGTCGCAGAAACTTCTTTCGCATCAAAGCGCGATCGGTAAAATGCGCTGAAATATCGACGGGCATCCGCCCTCTCAACCAAGGATCACGACAGTGAAGCGACGATTTTCAACCGGTTTCCTTGCAACCATGTGTCTGGTCTGTGCCGGTTTTGCCGGTGCAGAAGATACAATCACCGCCGCTGATACCGTCACCGCGCACCCGTTTGAGGCCCCCATCAACACAAAATTGGTTAAAGATAAGTTCTGGTGGTCGGACGACTGGTTCGAACGCGGATTGCTGGAGGTTCCGGAGAATTTCGAGGTTTCCCAAAGGGATGTCAGTTTTATAAACCCCGCGGATGGCACGGATATCCCCGCCATCCTCTTTCGCCCCAAGGCCGAAGGTCGCTATCCCGGCGTTCTGTTTCAGCACGGTCGCCGCGGTCTGGACCCGCTGGTGCAAAACCTGGCCCGGCGGGTGGCAGCACGCGGTTTCATCGTTCTGGCACCAGATGTCTATAACGCCCGTTTCATCGAGGAGCGCCCGATTGAGCATGATCCCGTCACGGAAACGGACGTGAATGCAGCCGTTGATTACTTGCTGGCGCAGCCTGATCTGGCGTCAGAGAAAATCTGCGTCTATTCCCACACACGGGGCGGGTTTTACACCCTCAGGGTAGCTGTTGCGTTTGCGCGGCAAAAGGCGGATATCGCCTGTTATGTGTCCTACTACCCCCACTGGCAGGACCCGAATGCACCGGAGCCCCTGCAGGTTTACCGCTATCATCCGGATCTGGACAAACTGGATATCCCGGCACTGGTTTTCATCGGTGAATACGAGCAATACCAGCGACGGCGTTCCATCGAAACGGCGGTGTCCTTCATGAAACGGGCCGGTAAATCGGTGCGGCTGATCATCTATCCTGGTGTCGGTCGGGGTTTTGATTTCCGCCCCTCCAATGTGCGGACCTTTGCCGATGATCTGGCAACGAAGGACGCGATTATGCGGGCGGCTGCGTTTATGAAGGCGGTGTTGGAATAGGAGGCTTTGGCACGGCCGCGAAAGCGGGGGCCGCTATCAACCGAGCGCCAACCTTTGAGAGGTCCCCGCTTTCGCGGGGATAACAGGTTTACCCCTTCGCCAAATTCCGCAGCACATAATGCAGAACGCCGCCATTCTCGACATACTCGATCTCAACCTCGGTATCGATCCGGCATTTCAGTTGGATCTCCTTCACCGATCCGTTGCCATAGGTGATCGAACAGGGCACGTTGGAAAGCGGAGTGAGGTCGCCCGAGAGACCTGAAATAGAAACCGTCTCATCCCCCTTCAGCCCCAGCGATTTGCGGTTGTCGTCACCAGTGAATTCAAACGGGATGACGCCCATGCCAACCAGATTGCTCCTGTGGATGCGTTCAAAGCTCTCGGCGATCACCGCCTTCACACCCAGAAGGTTGGTCCCCTTGGCCGCCCAGTCGCGCGATGACCCGGCGCCATATTGCTCGCCACCAAAGACAACCAGCGGCGTGCCTACCGCCTGATAGGCCATCGAGGCGTCATAGATCGAGGTCTGCTGCCCGTCTGGCCCCAGCGTGTAACCGCCCTCAACCCCATCGAGCATCTCGTTCTTGATGCGGATATTGGCGAATGTGCCGCGCATCATCACCTCGTGATTGCCGCGTCGCGAGCCATAGGAGTTGAACTCGCGCACCGGCACCTGACGGTCGACCAGATATTTACCCGCCGGGGTGCTTTGGGCAAAGCCGCCGGCTGGTGAGATATGGTCGGTGGTAACCATGTCACCGAGAACCGCCAGAACCTTGGCACCTTCGATATCGGAAATCACCCCGGCCTCAGGCGACATGCCCTGAAAGTAAGGTGGGTTCTGCACATAGGTTGATGTTGACGGCCAGTCATAGGTCAGGCTGTCGGTGGTTTCGACGCCCTGCCATTTATCATCACCCTTGAAGACGTCGGCATATTTTGACTGGAAAGCCTCGCGGGTGACGGTTTTGGTCACCAGATCGGCAATTTCCCGGTTGGTCGGCCAGATATCTTTCAGGAATACGTCGTTGCCGTCCTTGTCCTGCCCCAGAGGCTCGGTCGTCAGGTCGATATTCATGTCACCTGCCAGCGCATAAGCCACGACCAGCGGCGGGCTGGCGAGGTAGTTGGCGCGGACGTCCGGTGAAATACGCCCCTCGAAGTTGCGGTTGCCAGAGAGAACGGCAGTTGCCACCAAATCCCCTTCGTTGATCGCGGCAGAGATTTCCTCCTGCAAAGGACCGGAATTGCCGATACAGGTGGTGCAGCCATAGCCCACCAGATTGAAGCCGATAGCGTCAAGATCGTCCTGCAGACCAGCGGCCTCAAGATACTCGGTCACCACCTGCGAACCCGGTGCCAGCGAGGTCTTGACCCAGGGCTTGCGGTTCAGCCCCAGTTCGCGGGCTTTGCGGGCGACAAGCCCGGCCCCGATAAGCACATTGGGGTTTGACGTGTTGGTGCAGGAAGTGATCGACGCGATTACAACCTTGCCCGAAGACATGGTGTAGTCTTCGCCTGCCACGGCAACTTCCTTGCCCATCGGGCGCTTGAACATGTCGTCCATGCGCTCGGAGAACTCGCCTTTGGCGTTGCTGAGAGCGATGTAATCCTGTGGCCGTTTCGGCCCGGAAATCGCTGGCACGATGGTGCCCATGTCAAGGGCCAGCGTATCGGTATAGACTGGGGCATAATCCGCCCCGCGCCAGAAACCGTTTTCCTTGGCGTAAGCTTCGACCAGTGCAATCCGGTCCTCGTCACGTCCGGTCTGGCGCAGATAGCGCAGGGTTTCACCGTCTATCGGGAAGAAACCACAGGTCGCGCCGTATTCCGGTGCCATATTGGCGATGGTGGAGCGATCCGGCAGGCTGAGATGATCAAGGCCTTCGCCGTAAAACTCGACGAATTTGCCGACCACGCCTTTTTCGCGCAGCATCTCCACCACTTTCAGCACCAGATCGGTGGCAGTGGTGCCCTCGACCAGTTCGCCGGTCAGCTCAAAGCCGACAACTTCCGGGATCAGCATTGAAATCGGCTGACCCAGCATCGCCGCCTCAGCCTCAATGCCGCCAACACCCCAACCCAGAACGGCCATGCCGTTGACCATGGTGGTGTGGCTGTCGGTTCCAACCAGTGTATCGGGATAGGCGACCTCATCGCCGTTCTGATCCTTGTCGGTCCAGACGGTTTGCGCCAGATATTCGACATTCACCTGATGGCAGATGCCGGTTCCCGGCGGCACGACGCGGAAATTGTCAAAGGCGGATTGGCCCCATTTAAGAAAGGTGTAGCGCTCCAGATTGCGCTCGTATTCACGATCAACATTCATCTTGAAGGCGGACGGCGTGCCGAAATTATCGATCATCACCGAATGGTCAATCACCAGATCAACGGGGTTGAGCGGATTGATTTTCTCGGCATCGCCACCCAGCCCAATGATCCCGTCGCGCATTGCCGCCAGGTCGACAACCGCCGGAACCCCGGTGAAATCCTGCATCAGCACGCGCGCCGGACGATAGGCAATTTCACGCGGGTTCTTGCCGCCCTGCTTGCCCCAGTCGGAAAAGGCGCGGATGTCGTCAGAACTGACCGTCTTGTCGTCTTCAAAGCGCAACATGTTTTCCAGAACGACCTTGAGGGCTGCTGGCAGATTGCTGAACTCCCCCAGCCCGGCAGCCTCGGCAGCGGGGATCGAGTAGTAGTCGACCGATTGGTCTCCGACTTTCAGGGTTTTGCGGGTCTTGTTGGAATCCTGTCCGACAACAATTGTCATTTGCGCATCCTACTCTTAGAAAATCAGCTGTTAGCCGTTGTCATAAAGCGGCTGGGGAAGAGGCGCAAGTGATATTGTATGCAATTGTGTACAATTCTATCCCTATACAATTAAAGCAGAGGTCGCGGGCTATTCTTCCCACCACCAGACTTCCGGCAGAAAGCCCAGCCAGTCACCGTAAACCGGCAAAGTTTGCGGATAGTGAAGTTCGCGCAAATGCGCCAGACGGCTGACATTGTTGTACCAGACCGGGATCACATAGCGCCCAGAGATCAGGATGCGATCAAGCGCCCGGGTGGCGGCGATGAAATCCTCCTGACTGGCCGAAGTCAGGATCTGGTTGATCATCGCATCAGCAGCTGGTGAGCCCATCCCCATGTAATTCCGCGTCTTTTCCTGCGTTACACCGGCGGATCCCCAATAGAGGTTCTGCTCGTTGCCCGGTGACAGCGACAGGTTCCAGACATTGAACATCATATCAAAATCATAAGCATCGCGCCGCTCTTTATGCTGGGCGTTATCGATGGTCTTGAGCGTGACTGTGATCCCCAGACGTTCCAGCGCCACTGAAAAGAGGTTGGCAATGCCTTCATTGGAACTTGATCTGAGCATGATTTCAAACTCAAACGCTTCACCGTCGCCATTTCGCAATACGCCGTCAGAAGCAACCTTCCACCCCGCCGCTTCCAACTGCTTGGTGGCAAAACGCAGGTTTTTGCGGTTACGTTCCTGCCCGTTGGAAGTTGGAAGCGCATAGCCCTCCAGAGCGCCTGGCAGCAATTCTGCGCTGAAAGGCGCGAGCAGCGCTAGAACCTTTCCGCTGGCAGGGCCGGCCTGCATCCCCAGGCTCGAATTTGAGAAATAGCTTAGAGCCCGCGGCGCCCGGCCCTGATTGACCACCTGATTTATGAACTCAAAGTTAAAGGCATGGATCAATGCGTCGCGCACGCGCCAGTCCCTGAATTTCTCACGCCGCGTGTTAAAGACAAACCCCCGCATGCCTGACGGTCGGCCGTGCGCGATCAGCGATTTCACAATCTCGCCCTTGCTGGCAGCGGGAAAATCGTACTGATCTTCCCATTTCTGCGGATTGAACTCGCGATAGACCGAAGTTTCGCCGCCGGTGAAAGCCTCAAACACCACTGAACCGTCGTGGAAATACTCGTAACGAATTTCATCAAGATTATGCAGGCCACGATTATAAGCGAGTTCCGCCCCCCAGTAATCGGGATTGCGTTTGAAGGTGATAAAACGGTTGGGCTCGAAATCGGCCACGACATAAGGGCCACTTCCGGTTGGCAGATCGAGCGAACTTTCGGAAAAATCGCGCCCCTCCCAATCGGATTTCTTGAGGACCGGGCGTAATCCAAGAATAAGAGGCAGTTCACGATCAAGCTCATTGAAGGTAAAACGCACGCTCCGCTCGCCCGTAGCTTCAGCGCTGGCGATTTTCTTCCAGGAATTCGCATAACGCGGCACGCCTTTTGTGGCCAGCGTTTCAAACGACCAGAGCACATCCTCGACCGTCACCGGGGTTCCATCGGAAAACCGCGCTTCGGGGCGCAGAGTAAATTCAACCCATTCGCGATTCGGGCCGGTCTCTATCGATTCGGCCAAAAGCCCGTAAAGCGAAAACGGTTCGTCCCAGTTTCGCCCCATAAGAGTTTCATATACATGCACTCTGACCCCCCAGGGGGCGCGGCCTTTGCGGATATAAGGATTAAACGAATCAAATCCCCCGCGTTCGCCAAATGCGATTCGCCCGCCCTTGGGGGCATCCGGGTTAACATAGGGTAGAGACACAAAATCCGGTGGTAGGACCGGGTCACCATACATAGCTATGCCATGATTGGGTTCAGCACGCCCCAAAACCGGAAACGCAATAAGTGCAATGATCAAGACAAGGCGGAGGGGTTTGAGGAAATGCATTCGTGTCATCTGCGCAACATAACTGTCCGTTGGGTGGGGTTATCCGGGCTAGCCTACTGAGCTGCCACAGAATTTTCAAATTTTAACTTGGCGGAAGGTCGGAGATTTCGTATAACACAGTCACTGCTCGATAGGTTTCTTGCCTGTATGAAACCTGCCTCAATAACTTAACGCCCTCCTCGTGAGGGCGTTTTTTTTGGTCCCGCGGCTTTGTGAACTGCTGCCGATAAATCCTTCTTTTTGAATAAATATGTTGACGGCAGGGCTGTAAGCCTGATCGTTGCGTTCATGAAAATACTGGTTCTATGCACCGGCAATTCAGCCCGCTCGATCCTGTTGGAATGCCTCCTGAGGGATCGTTCTGGCGGGCGGATTGAAGCCTTTTCTGCCGGGGCAGAACCCCAGGGTGCGGTTAACCCGTTTGCCCTTCGTTTGTTGAATATAACGGGCGCCGAAACCCTGTCGCTCAGATCAAAGTCCTGGGATGAATTTGGCGGTCCGAAGGCAGCGCAGATGGATGTTGTGATCACGGTTTGCGATTCTGCTGCAAATACGCCCTGCCCGGTCCGGCCCGGTGCCCCCATATCGGCCCATTGGGGATTGAGCGATCCCGCTGCCATCCAAGGATCAGAGGACGAGATCAAAGCAGGATTTCAGACAGCATACGACATTTTGGCGAATCGCACCGATGCGTTGCTGGCATTGGATTTTGAGTCTATGAGCCGTGAAACCCTCGCCCACACCCTCGCCAAAATCGGAGAGATCGAATGAAATCACGCCTGACCGCCGAGTTTCTTGGCACCATGTTCCTTCTGATCGGTGTTGTCGGCTCGGGCATCATGGGGTTCAAGCTTGCGGACGGTAATATTGCCATCGCGTTACTGGCCAATTCGATTGCAACCGGTGCGATCCTCTATGTGCTGATCACAATGCTCGGCCCGGTGTCAGGGGCCCATTTCAATCCCGGCGTGACGCTCGCATTTCTCATCCACCGTGATATCGAGACCCGCCCGGCGCTGGCCTATGCAAGCGTTCAGATCATCGGCGGGCTCGTCGGCGTCTGGCTGACCCATCTGATGTTTGAGCTGCCGGTTTTGCAAAGCTCAGAAACCTTCAGAACAGGGCCTGCGCAATGGCTTTCGGAAATCCTGGCAAGTTTCGGGCTGGTTCTCGTGATATTAGGCGGTATCAGGTTTCGCCCAGAGGCCGTACCCGCCCTTGTCGGGCTTTATATAACGGGTGCTTATTGGTTCACCTCGTCCACCAGTTTTGCCAATCCGGCCGTGACAATCGCCCGATCCTTCAGCGATACATTTGCCGGTATCTACCCGGCACACGCCCCGATGTTCATCGTGATGGAACTTGCCGGGGCGGGTCTGGCGGTGGCTGTTGCAAGGGTGTTATTCAGCGAAGAACGCTGAAGCGCACCGCAAACCCCGGGGTCAGGATACCAGACACCGCGCTTCCGTCGATCATCTATTGGCCGCACTGCCAAATGGACATCTGGCCAAATGGTCAACCGGTTCAACAAACGACCCTCGATCTAAAACTCCGACAGACCAATAAACTGATCGACCAATCGACCGACAGACCGATCAGCTGGCAATCCGGTCAACCGGTCTACCAGTCCGCCAGTTTGTTAGTTCATTACGTATTTACAATAGGTTACGCGGAGGTTTTCGTAAGTTCTTAGGGTGAATACAGTCACGCAGTCTTGCGTCGGAGACGCGCTTCAAACCGGTTTGGCTGCCAAAAACCGTCGTCTTTCCCACCCATCTACAAGCACTACTGCGTCACTGCATCAACGGGTTTTGCACTTGCTCTAAAGCAGGAAATATCCACGGCCTAACCGCGGTTGGCTTGCGGCAACCGGATGCCGTCTCACCTATAATCAACCCCAAAATGCGCTAATCAAGCGTCGTCACCCACAGTATTACCGCGTCTTCTTGGCTGGTCGACACAACGTTGTGCCCCATCGCGGCATCGTAATACGCACTGTCACCACGGCGCATTTCAACCGGCTCATAAAACTCGCTGTAAAACATCGCAACACCGGAGAGCACGTACAAAAACTCTTCACCATCGTGACGCACCCAGCCGCTGAACTCGGCAATATCGCGGGCACGTACCCTTGCCCGATAGGGCAGCATTGATTTGCGAGTCAGGGTCGAGGCCAGCAACTCATGTTCATATGTGGCTGTCAGAAACGGCTTTCCTTCGCCCGTACGCGTTACCGCCATACGGCCCAGCACCTGATCATTCTTGGGGGGTGTGAAAAGCTGTGGAATTGATATCCCCAGTCCCTCGGCCAGTTTCTTGACGGCATCAAAGGTCGGGGACATCTGCTCGTTTTCGATCTTTGACAGGGTTGAGCGCGCCAGCCCGGCCTGATTTGCCGCCTGTTCCAGCGTCCATTTGCGTGCCTTGCGCAATTCACGCACCCGCTGGCCCAGCTGCAAAGGCTCGATCACGGCCTCGTCGCCATCGGCGCGCGCCATCCTGATCAGGCTCGGCTCGTATCCTTCGGTCATGATCACCTGCTGTTTAAGGCCGAAACAGTTACAGGTTTGACGGGCGGGTTGCAACCGCCGCGCTGTCCTTCTAGCTAGGCTTATGCCACGCGTATCTCTTTTTGACGAAGGCCCGCCTGCGCCCTGCCCGACACCGTTCAATATGGCGGATTATGTGCTGTCGGCAGGACGTGGCACGCCGGAAAAATCTGCACTTGAAATCCTGTCGGGCGTAAAGGCCGATATCTGGACCTATGGCGCGCTTGAGGATGCCGTCATGGCAACGGCGGGCGCTTTGCAGGCACGCGGGTTGGTGGCGGGCGCGCAGATACTTTTGCGCATGGGCAACGAAGTCAATTTTCCGATTGTTTTTCTGGCGGCCATTGCCGCCGGGTTTGTTCCTGTACCGACTTCTTCGCAACTGACTGTTCGCGAGGTGGCGCTGCTCATCAAGAAACTCAACCCTGCCCTCATTTGCGCTTGTGTCGGGCTGGATTTACCATCCGGTCTTTCCTGTCAGGTTCTGACCGGCGATGAGATCACGGCGATGCGGCACCATTCCAGAGGGCTCATCAACACAGGTGATCCTGATCGGCTGGCCTATATCATCACCACATCCGGCACCTCAGGCACCCCGCAACTGGTCGAGCACGCCCACCGTGCTGTCTGGGCGCGACGGATGATGTGGGATGGCTGGTATGGTCTGACGGCCGACGATCGCCTCTTTCATGCGGGGGCTTTCAACTGGACTTACACATTGGGAACCGGGCTCTGCGATCCCTGGGCTGTTGGTGCAACGGCACTGATTGCAGCCCCGGGTGTGGGCACGGATGAAATCGCCGGGTTGCTGCGAAATCACAAAGCCAGCATTTTTGCCGCCGCACCCGGCATTTACCGCCAAATCTTAAACTCGGGGGATTCGCTTGACCTCCCCCATCTACGCCACGCGCTTTCGGCTGGGGAAAAGCTGCCCGAAGCTATTCGCGAAACCTGGCAGAGCCGCAGTAACCAACCGATCTATGAGGCCCTGGGTATGAGCGAGGTTTCAACGTTCATCTCTTCAAGCCCGACCACTCCACCGCAAAAGGGTGCAATCGGGCGCCCTCAGGCAGGCCGCCGGGTCGCTGTGCTTGATGAAGATAGCCATTCTCCGGTCGCTGTGAACACTCCCGGTGTTTTAGCGGTCTCGTGGCGTGATCCTGGCCTGATGTTGGGGTATCGTGGTGAAAATACCGTTTCACAGAACAGATTCAGCGGGGAATGGTTTCTGACCGGTGACGTGGTTGAAATGGATAAGGACGGATACATCACCTATCTCGGGCGTAATGATGACATGATGAATGCCGGCGGCTATCGCGTCTCGCCAATCGAGGTTGAAACGGTTCTGAACGCGCATGATCACATCCACGAATCCGCTGCTGTTTCGGTGGAGATCAAGCCTGACACATTCGTGATTGCAGCTTTCTATCAATCGGACTTAGACTTGAGCGACAAAGAGCTGTCGGTATATTGCGCCAGCCGTCTGGCCCGGTACAAGTGCCCGAGGCTGTTCTGGCAGATGGACACCCTGCCAAAAGGCGCAAACGGCAAGCTCAGGCGGGGTGAACTGCGTAAGGTTGTGAAGGACAGGACATGACACGGCTTGATATCATCTCGGACCCGATCTGCCCGTGGTGTGCCATTGGCAAGGCCCGGCTTGATCAGGCTTTGGCAAATCGCCCTGATCATGGGTTTGAGATCGAATGGCATCCGTTCCAGCTTAATCCCGATATGCCGCCCGAAGGCATGGACCGGCGGCAATATCTTGAGCTTAAGTTCGGTGGCAAGGAGGGTGCCGTAAATGTCTATTCACAAATCGCCGACGCCGCCGAAGACGCCGGGGTTGAGATCAATTTTGACAAGATCGAAGTTACGCCAAACACGCTTGATGCCCATCGCCTGATCCATTGGGCCGGCCTTGACGGGCTGCAGGATGAGGCTGTTTCAGCTTTATTCACGGCCTATTTCCGCGATGGGCGGAATATCTCTGACCACGAGGAACTGGTTGATATCGGTGGATCAATCGGACTTGACCGCGAAGTTCTGAAAAAACTCCTGGCTCAGGAAGTTGATCGCGATGGTATTCGCAGACGTGACAGCAACGCCCGCGAAAAGGGCGTGCAGGGCGTGCCCTGTTTTATCGTTGACAGCAAATACGTGGTTCAGGGAGCGCAGCCCTCCGAGCTGTGGGAACGGGTAATCGATGACATCGCCGCAAATGTAGATCTGGCTACTGGGTGAGTAAGCCCGCTCTGCCCTTTGCCGAATTCATCGCGCTGATCGCAGTTATGTTCGCCATGATTGCGTTTGGCTCAGACGCGATGCTGCCGCTGTTCCCCGAAATCGCCCGCGATCTTGGCGTCAGCGAGGTAAACCGCGTGCAATTGGTGATTACGGTCTTCATTCTGGGCAGCGGAGTGGGCCAGCTTTTCACCGGCCCCTTGTCGGATTCGCTGGGGCGCAAGCCGGTCATCCTGGGTGGATTGCTGGTCTACATGCTCGCCTCGGCGATGGCGGCGATGGTGAACTCGCTGGAAATGCTGTTGCTGGCGCGATTCATTCAGGGTGTCGGCGTTTCTGCCCCACGCACCGTGACCATCGCGATGGTGCGCGACATCTATGCAGGGCGGATGATGGCCAGGGTCATGTCCTTTGCCATGGTTCTGTTCGTGCTGGTGCCAGCGGTCGCACCGCTTGTCGGACAGACGACAGCCCAGTTGTTTGGCTGGCGCAGCATCTTTCTCTCATTCATCATTTTCGCGCTGTTTGGCTTCTTCTGGCTGTACCTGCGTCAGCCGGAGACCCACGCGAAAGAAAACCGCCGCCGCATGCAGGCCAGCGCCTATATATCCGCGTTGAAAGAGGTTCTGACCTCGCGCATCGTCATGACCTATACCGTGGTCCTGGCATTCGGCCTTGGCGCACTTTTCGGGTTTCTCAGCTCAGCCCAGCAGGTCTTTGTCGATGTCTTTGACGCTGGCCTGAACTTCCCGCTCTATTTTGCTGTTATTGCACTGATTTCCGGCGTTTCCGGTATCGCCAATGCTGCTCTGGTTTTGCGTTTCGGGATGCGCCAGCTGGCACAGCTTGCGCTTGGGTTCATGCTTGTGATCACACTGTGTTTCATCTTTGCTCTTGCGGCCTTCAACCCCGATATGACAACGGTTTTTCCGTTTTTCATGTTTTGGGCGCTTTGCTCTTTCTTTGTCCCGGGGCTGACCTTCGGTAATCTCAATGCACTGGCGATGGAACCGATGGGGCATATCGCCGGAATGGCCTCGGCAATCATGGGGGCGGTTTCAACTGCACTGGGGGTTTTGATTGCGATCCCGATCGGGCTGGCCTTTGATGGCAGCATCATGCCCCTGCTGATCGGTTTTGTGCTCTGCAATGGCGGTGCGCTGACATTGATGCTGACTGATCCGAAAGATCACGAGACTTCGGCGGCCGACTAAATAACCAGTGTTATCAAGGGGTTATTGTGATTATTCCTTGTTAAATGACGAAATACTAAACTTGCGGGCTGTCAGGCCTTTGCACCCGCCTTCGCCAGCTGCGCCAGATCACGAGCAATCGCGAACGCGCCTTTCATCTTGTCACCCGCTTTCTTCCAGTCGCGCCGCACAACGATCTTGTTGTCGCGCACCTTTGCCATGCCGCGCTGATCCTGAAGAAAGGTCACCAGACCGGCAGGATTGGCGAATTTGTCGTTGTGAAACTGAATCGTCGCCCCCTTGGGCCCGCCATCCAGCCGGGCAATTCCGGCCCGTTTGCACATGGATTTGACCCGGACGATATTCAAAAGCGTGTTCACTTCTTTTGGCAGCTTGCCGAACCGGTCGATCAGCTCAGCTGCAAACCCCTCAAGTTCAACCTTTTCATGCAACCCAGACAGACGGCGGTAAAGGCCAAGGCGGACATCGAGATCAGGCACATAGTTTTCCGGGATCAGCACCGGCACACCCAGGTTTATCGCCGGTGCCCAGGTCTCGTCAGCGTCGCTGAGCCCTTCCATCTCACCCGCTTTCATCTTGGCAATCGCCTCTTCCAGCATCGACTGGTAGAGCTCGTAACCTACCTCGCGCACCTGACCTGACTGCTCTTCGCCCAGAATGTTGCCAGCCCCGCGGATATCCAGATCCTGACTGGCCAGCGTGAACCCGGCCCCAAGTGAATCAAGCGAGCCAAGAACCCTCAGCCGCTTTTCCGCGGTGCGTGTCAAGCGCTTGCGCGGGCGGGTCGTCAGGTACGCATAGGCGCGGGTCTTGGAGCGCCCGACCCGGCCCCTGATCTGGTAGAGCTGGGCCAGGCCAAACATATCGGCCCGGTGAATGATCATGGTATTGGCGGTCGGAATATCCAGCCCGCTTTCAACAATGGTTGTCGCCAGCAGCACATCGTATTTACCGTCGTAAAACGCATTCATGCGGCCATCAAGCTCACCGGCCGCCATTTGCCCATGCGCGGTCACGGTGGTGATTTCCGGTACGTGATCGGCCAGAAACTCTTCGATTTCATGGAGATCAGAGATCCGTGGCACCACAAAAAACGACTGCCCACCACGATAATGCTCACGCAGTAGCGCTTCGCGGATGGTGACCGTGTCAAACTCGCTGACATAGGTGCGGATCGCCAGCCTGTCGATGGGTGGCGTGCCGATGATCGACAGATCGCGCACCCCAGAAAGTGACAATTGCAACGTTCGCGGGATCGGCGTTGCAGTCAGCGTCAGCACATGCACATCGGTGCGCAGTGATTTCAGGCGTTCCTTGTGCGCAACACCAAATTTCTGTTCTTCATCAATGACAAGCAGGCCAAGATTGTGAAACTTCATGCCCTTGGCCAGCAGCGCATGGGTGCCGATGACGATATCAACCGAGCCTTTGGCCAGCCCTTCCCGGGTCTCCCCAGCCTCTTTGCCCGACACAAAGCGCGACAGCGGGCGCACCGTGACCGGCAAGCCGCGAAACCGTTCTTCAAAGCTTTTGAAATGCTGACGCGCCAGCAGGGTCGTCGGCGCAATCACCGCCACCTGTTGCCCGCTCATCGCAGCTACAAAGGCAGCGCGCAGGGCCACCTCGGTCTTACCAAAGCCGACATCGCCACAGATCAGCCGGTCCATTGGGCGACCGGAGTCCAGATCGCCAAGGACATCGGCAATGGCATGAAGCTGGTCATCGGTTTCGGTGTAATTGAACCGTGCGCAGAAGCGGTCAAGATCGTGCTCCGGCACCGTCATTACCGGCGCAGAGCGCAAGGCGCGCTCGGCGGCAACGCGGATCAGCCGATCAGCCATCTCGCGGATGCGTTCCTTAAGCTTGGCTTTCTTGGATTGCCAGGCGCCACTGCCCAGACGGTCGAGCAGCCCCTCTTCATGGCCATAGCGGCTTAACAGCTCGATATTTTCAACCGGCAGGTAAAGCCGATCCCCCCCGGCATATTCCAGCGCGATACATTCATGTGGCGCACCGGCGGCCGTGATGGTTTCAAGCCCGTTATAGCGCCCGATCCCGTGGTCGATATGAACGATCAGATCGCCAGGACTGAGGGTGTTGGCCTCGGTCAGGAAGTTTTCCGCCCTTCGCTTGCGCCCCGGTGCCCGGATCAGACGTTCACCAAGAACATCCTGCTCGGAAATCACCGTCAGATCGGAAGACTGAAACCCGTGCTCAAGCGCCCAGACGGCAAGGAACAGCCCGCTTTTCCCGACCGGCAGGTCACGAAAATTGCCAATCGGAACCGCACCGGTCGCCCCTTCATCATCCAAAAGATGCTGCAAACGATCACGCGCGCCTTTGGAGTAAGAGGCAATAATCACCGGCCCCTCGGCCTTGCGCATCTCAATATGATCAGCCAGTGCTTTGAAAAGGCTGATATTCTCGTTTTGCCGCTCAGGGGCAAAATTGCGCCCTATTCGCCCGCCAGCGTCAATGACATCCGGGCCAAGCCCCTGTGGCAACGCCACGAATTGCCTTTGCTCGTGGTTAGCCAAAGACGCGCTGAGCGCCGCCTCATCAAGATAAAGAAGGTCAGGCGGACAGGGTTTGTAGACCGTATCGAGCCGGGCCTTGTTCTTGAGTGCCTCAATCCGGTTATCATACTGATCTTTAATGCTGTTCCAGCGCTCATGGGCAATCGTCAGCGCAAAATCATCCAGCGCAATGACCGCCTCCGGCACATAGTCAAACAGCGTTTCCATATGTTGATGGAAATAGGGTGCCCAATGCTCGATCCCCGGATGCTTGTGGCCCGCACTTACTGCCTCGTAAAGCGGATCGTCGGTGCCGGCTGCGCCAAATTCATGGCGGTAATTCTGCCGGAACCGCAAAACCGATGCTTCATTGATGATCACCTCGGAAACCGGTGCCAGCTCCAGCCGGTCCAGCTTTTCCACCGTGCGCTGGGTTTCCGGGTCAAACCGCCGTGCCACGTCCAGCACATCGCCAAAGAGATCAAGCCGCACAGGGCCACTTTCCCCTGGTGGAAACAGATCAATCAAACCGCCGCGAATGGCATAATCGCCGGGTTCCATCACCGTCGGGGCGCGATTGAACCCCATGCCCACCAGAAAATCCCTGAGCGCAGTCTCGTCGATCTGCTTGCCCACAGTGGCGGTAAAACTCGCGCCTTTCAGTACCTCACGCGCCGGCACGCGCTGGGTCGCGGCGTTGATCGTTGTCAGCAACAGAAAAGGTGCCTGAAATCCCTCTGCCAGTGTCGCCAGTGTCGCCATCCGCGCCGCCGAGACATCGTGATTGGGCGATATCCGATCATAAGGCAGGCAATCCCATGCCGGAAAGACAAAGACCGGCAGATCGGGAGCAAAAAACTCAAGGGCTTTTCGAAGTTCTTCAAGCCGTTTGTCATCGCGAGCGATGTGCACAACCGGCCCGGCACGTTCACGCAGCAGGTCAGCCAGCAGGCGGGCATCAAACCCCTCCGGCGCACCGCCTACGGTGATTTTTCGTCTATCTGCAGTTTTTGCCATTAATCAGCGGCCTAAAGAACCGTCGCGCTGAGGTTATGCCACATGCCCCAGAAAGCGGTAATGAAGATCGAGATCAGCCCGATCACCTGATTGAAAAACCGCTGCCGCGCCAGATGCACGCGCAATGCGTTGCCATATGTGCCGCGGGCGCGAATATTGCGGGCATTGCGCACCGAAATCAGTGCGACAAGGGTCAAGGGTGCGACGATCAGGAACACCGCCTGCGCAATCTCGATCTTGTACCAAAATCCAAGCAGGCCAAGGATGCTCAATAAAAAGAAGGCGAAACCGACCACCCAGGCCCCGGATACATCCATGATATGAACAATCCTGTTGCAATTGACCCTGACCAGCGTCTCCAGGTCTTCCTGCGCGGCACCACCTTCCGAGCGGCGCGCGCGCGTCACCGCATCATAAGGAACACCCAGCGTCCAATGGGCAGTCGACGACCAGACAACCGCCACCACGATCCAATACCAGATCGAGGTAAACGACCGCATGTCGATCACTTCAATGACGCCTGTATACCAATCCAAGGTGGGCCCTCATGTTTTCGGCAATTCGCCGCACACTAGCGCTTAGCACGGGAAATTCCACTGCTAAACCGCTAATCTCTTGTGAATCTGCCTCTCATCGTGGCAAGTACAACGGAATTCACAGCAAGGACAAGTTGATGCGCCCGACCACCGCTTCGTTTCCCCTCGCCCGCTCGCGCCGTCTGCGCCGCACGCCTGCTGTGCGCGATCTGGTACGCGAACATTCCCTGAGCGTTTCTGACCTCATCTGGCCGATTTTTGTCTGCGAAGGAAAAGATCACCGCGAACCGGTCGCCTCGATGCCCGATGTCGAACGCCTGAGCATCGACAATGCCGTCCGCGCCGCCGAGGAGGCGGCAACGCTTGGCATTCCGGTGCTGGCGCTGTTTCCGCAAACCGATCCGAAACTCAAGACACGCGAATGCGAAGAGGCCTGGAACCCGGACAATCTGGTCAATCGGGCAACCCGCGCCATCAAGGCAGCAGTGCCTGAAATTGCCATCATGCTTGATGTCGCGCTTGATCCCTACAATGCCGATGGCCATGACGGGCTGGTTCAGGACGGTGTCATTCTGAACGACGAAACCCTGGTGGCGCTCGAAAAGCAGGCGCTGGTGCAGGCCGAAGCCGGGGCTGATATCCTTGGCCCATCAGACATGATGGACGGGCGCATCGGCTTCATCCGCCGTGCGCTTGAGCAAAACGAGTATCCGGACACGCTGATCATGTCCTATTCCGCCAAATACGCCTCGGCCTTTTACGGGCCCTTCCGCGATGCCGTCGGCGCAACCGGCGCGCTGAAAGGCGACAAAAAAACCTATCAGATGGACAGTGGCAACACCGACGAGGCCCTGCGCGAAGTTGCGCGCGATCTTGAGGAAGGCGCTGACATGGTGATGGTCAAACCGGGAATGCCTTATCTGGACGTCTGCCAGCGGGTCAAAACCGAGTTTGGCGTGCCCACATTCGCCTATCAGGTCTCCGGTGAATACGCGATGCTGTCTGCTGCCGGGCTGAACGGCTGGCTTGATCCGGATCTTTCGATGATGGAAAGCCTTCTGGCCTTCAAACGCGCGGGTTGCGACGGCATCCTGACCTATTTCGCCCCCAGGGCCGCCCGCCTGCTGCTGGAACAGTAAACCAGCTTCTTCTTTTCAAAGTATCCTCGCCGAAGGCATTTTACATACCCCCGGCGAAAATTCTCTCAAACCAGCCGGCTTAGCTGCGGCCTTTCCACGGGATCAGCCATCTTTCACCCATGCGCATCAGGATATCGATGCCATAGCCGATAATGCCGATCAGAATGATCCCCATGATGACGATATCCGTCAGCTGGAACTTCGAGGCGACCATGATCATCATGCCAGCCCCTTTTTCCGCCGCAACAAGTTCGGCGGCCACAACCGTGCCCCAACAGACCCCCATGGCAACACGGGCACCGGTAAAGATTTCCGGCAGGGAGTTCGGTACAATGACATGTTGCATGATCTGCCGCTTGCTGGCCCCCAGCGAATAGGCCGCGTGGATCTTGGTGATGTTGACACCAGCCACCCCGGCCCGTGCCGCAATGGTCATGATCCACAGCGAAGCGAGGAACAGCAGGATGATCTTGCCGGTCTCGCCTATACCCGCCCAGATGATCACCAGAGGGATCAGGGCCAGCGGTGGCACCGGACGCATGAATTCAACAATCGGGTCGAACCAGCCGCGGAACCAGTTGGACAGACCCATCGCGTAGCCAAGCGGGATACCGACCAGTGCACCAAGCAGGAACCCAACCACAACCCGAAACAGTGACCAGCCCAGATGTTCGGCCAACGTGCTGTCGCGATACCCTTCGCTGGCAATCTCGCGCAGGCGTTTGATCACGGCTTCCGGGGGTGGCAGCCAGATCGGTTCCATCTGCAGCCCCGAGGGCGGGCGGAAAGAAATCGCCCCCTTGTCGGTCAGTGCAAATTCACCGGCATCCGATTTCACCCGGATGCCCGGGCCGATCTCCTTGCCGTCGATCGCCACGATTTTGGCACCTTGTTTTCGCTTGGCCTTGTCGTTTTTGTCGAAAATGATCGTGGTCGAACGCGAGGCGGTCATGGCCACCGCGTCATCCTTGGCAAATCCTTCACCTGGTTCCACCTCGAACTTTTCGGGTTTCACGCCAAACGGCTGAACCCGCACGTAAACGGTCGCGTCGTCCTGCGCACCTGTTTCGTTTTCCAGCGTATAGACAAAAGAGGTTTCGCCGACAAACGGCGCCGGTGCATGCAAAAAGCCCGGCAACCAGTTTGACCCGGTAAACGAGCCCCAGATCAGGAATAATGTCACAACAGACACGACCGAGGCGATCCGGTTCGGGGAAACCGCGCTTTCGTCACCGAATGTCACGGTCTTCAGCGAGGTGAAATCATGCGCCGTTCTTTGAACGACGTTTTTAACAACAAAGAAGGCACCTGCAAAAATGGCCACATAGACCAGAAGGATGATGATACCGGTCATTGTGCTGCCTCCGCTCTTCCCATGATTTCTTCTTCCATATCCCAGATCATGGTCAGGATTTCCTCGCGCGTGGGCCCGTAATCCTTATGTTTCTTGACCTCGCGCAGATCGGCACCAACACCCAGTTCAGCAAAGGGCAGACGATATTCCTTGTGAATACGCCCCGGTCGCGGGGCCATCACCAACAAGCGTTCCCCCAGCAACAGGGCCTCTTCAACCGAGTGGGTGATCAGAATGATTGTTTTGCCGGTCTCTTTCCACAATTTCAGAACCAGCCCTTGCATTTTTTCCCGCGTCAGCGCGTCAAGCGCGCCCAAAGGCTCATCCATCAAAATAACCTCAGGATCGTTTGCCAGACAGCGCGCCAGGGCGACACGCTGCTGCATCCCGCCGGAAAGTTCATAGATCGCTTTATCCTTGAAATCCTGCAAACCCACGACTTCCAGCAGGTGATCCACAGTCTGGTTCATTTCCGCGCGGGCCACGCCATTCATGCGGGGGCCAAAGGAAACATTGTCGCGCACATTCATCCATTCAAACAACGCGCCTTGCTGAAACACCATGCCGCGTTCCTGCGCCGGGCCGGAAACCTGATGTCCGCCAAGAATGACCTTGCCTTCGGTCGGTGCCAGAAAACCAGCGACGATGTTCAACAAGGTTGTTTTACCGCAGCCCGAGGGGCCGAGCACGCTCATCAATTCCCCTTCTTTGATGTCGAGCGAGACGTTCTGCAACGCCTGCACCGCATCGCCATTGGGCAAATCAAAGCGCATCGAAATATTATCTAAAACCAGACCTGACATTCGTCCCCCCAGATCGATAAAGAAAGACCGGCCCGGTCGATCCGGGCCGGTCTTGGATCAGTCGTTTTTAGTTAGCCGCAGAAAGCGGGCCGGTGTTGACCGCGCTGTCATAGCTGTCGAGTGCCGCATCGATGCTTCCGGCTTCTACGAACACGTCTGCAACACCTTTCATGAAGCTCTGCGCGTTGCCGCCGAGCCAGCCAGCGCCAAGCTGTTCAGCAACTGTCGGGAACGTAAATGTGTGCATCGTTGCCGCTGTGGATTCTTCATCCATGCCCGCATCTTTTGCGATATGCGGCAGCATTTCGGCGTGGTTTGCCTCATCTGCCCACATTGCATTCGCGTCCGCAGTGACTTTCAGGAATTTGGCAACCATGTCGCCGTTCTCAGCGATCCAGCCTGAGGGGCCGGAAGTGACGTCAAACACAAGAATGCCAAGTGCGGTTTTTTCGTCGCCTGTCAGCAATACGTTACCATGCTCAAGTGCGCGACGCAGCGAGCCACCCCAGCCACAGAACATGTCAACAGCACCCTGTGCAATGGCAGCCGCACCATCGGGGGGATCCATGTCGACAACATCCATCGAGGCAACATCAACGCCAAAATGGCTCATCTGTTTGAGGAAGCCATAATGCGCAGCAGTGCCAAGCGGAACGGCAACTTTCTTGCCAGCCAGTTCACCGGTGTTGGTCTTGTCGATTTCCAGCTCCGAACGCACAACGCAGTTGTCGTTGTCAGCATAAGAAACGGCAACGTCGAGAATCTGGAGATCCTGACCGGCCGAAGTGGCAACCACGAAGGGCGGAAGGCCTTGTGATACTGAAAGCTGAACATCGCCTGAAGCCATGGCAGCCGACATTTTCACGCCGCTTTCAAAACTCACCCAGTTGATGTCAACGCCCAGCTCTTTTTCGTAAGTACCCATTTGCTTGGCATACTCAAAAGGCATTGGCCATTCGAGGAAGTAGGCAACGGTGATTTCATCGGCGCGAGCTACACTGGCCGACAGGGTCATTGCGGCAGCAATACCAGCAATGGTGGCCGTGCCGAGTTTTTTGAATTTCATGTTTTCGTTTCTCCCTAATCATTGAACGTCAATCTCACTCTGATTCAGGCGTGAAATCAACCGAATGTGCGACATTTTGCGCACCAAAAGCAGCATGGAGCAGGCGCGCGCTGATAAATAGGTCCAGTTGAGTCGAACAATAAGACCAGAATACCAAACCGCAGCCAGCCAATCAGTGGCTTTCCGCCAGACCAAATCTTTGTTAGGGCCTCTATTGAACGACCACGGGGCCAACAGGGCGATGGAATGAATTTCACGGTCAGGAATCTGGGATGCAGTCGCGGGCAGACACGGGTGCTGTCCGGTGTCTCATTTTCGGTTGCACCCGGTCAGGCACTGATCCTGCGGGGGCCGAACGGATCGGGCAAAACCAGCCTTCTGCGAACCCTTGCCGGGCTGACCCCGGCCAGCGAAGGCTCCATATCGCTGCCTGCCGAAACCATGGCCTATGCGGCCCATGCCGACGGCATCAAAGCGCAGATGACGGTTGCGGAAAACCTGAGGTTCTGGGCCGAAGTCTTTGGCACAAACGGCATTGAAAATGCCCTTGAGCACTTCGATCTCAACCCATTGCGTCATCGGCTGGCACATCACTTGTCCGCCGGGCAAAAACGCCGGCTCGGTCTTTCGCGTCTGCTGGTGACCGGACGGCCGATCTGGGTGCTGGATGAACCGACGGTTTCGCTGGATACGGCCAATGTCGCTTTGTTCGGGCAGATGATTGCCACCCATCTGAAGGGTGGCGGCATTGCGGTCATCGCCACCCATATCGACCTCGGTCTCAAGGATGCGAGCCTGCTTGATATCGCGCAGTTTGCTGCCAAAGAGCACGAGCAGGACAGTCCTTTCCTGGGCGAGGAGTTCTCATGAGAGCGCTTCTCAGCCGCGATCTAGCGCTGGCTTTTCGCTCCGGTGGCGGCTTTGGCCTTTCGCTGGCCTTCTTTCTGATCGTCGTCATGTTCGTACCCTTTGGTGTCGGTCCGGAAAGCGCAACGCTGAAGGCTATTGCTCCGGGGATCCTGTGGATCGGCGCACTGCTGGCCTGCTTGCTATCGCTTGATCGAATCTTTCAGCTCGATTTTGAGGATGGCACGCTTGATTTGCTTGCCACCGCACCTCTGCCAATGGAATCGGTCGTGGCAATGAAAGCGCTGGCTCATTGGCTGACAACCGGCCTGCCGCTGACGCTGGCGGCACCGGTTTACGGATTTTTGCTGAACCTGCCGGGTGATGGGTACCTCTGGGTGTTCCTCAGCCTTTTGATCGGCACCCCGGCCTTGAGTTTTCTTGGCACGTTCGGGGCAGCGATCACGGTCGGGCTCAAGCGCGGCGGGTTGCTTTTGTCACTTCTGGTGCTGCCGCTTTACATTCCTACGCTGATTTTCGGCACACAAACAATCATACTTGCCCTTGACGGGCTTGAGAACATGACAGCGTTTCTGGTTCTTTCTGCACTCAGCCTGTTTTCATTTGCCATCATCCCGTTTGCAGCGGCTTATGCCGTGCGGGTCAACATAAGATGACCGCCCTGCGGCTCCGTGGCTGATTGCGAGACACCGAAACGCGAATTAGGTAGATAGAATGTCAATATGGGAATACGCCAATCCAACACGCTTCATGCGACTTAGCGGTCGCCTGCTGCCGCTGTTCACCGTTTTGGCAGTCATCTGCCTTGCGGTCGGGTTCATCTGGGGGTTCTTTTTCACACCGGATGACTACAAACAGGGTTCAACCGTCAAGATCATCTTTCTGCACGTGCCCTCGGCCATGATGGCGATCAATATCTGGGTGATGATGCTGGTGACCTCGCTGGTCTGGCTGATCCGGCGGCACCATGTCAGCGCACTGGCGGCCAAGGCGGCGGCCCCTATCGGGTTGACGATGACGCTGATCGCATTGTTCACCGGGGCAATTTGGGGGCAGCCGATGTGGGGCACCTATTGGGCCTGGGATCCGCGCCTGACCTCGTTCATGATTCTCTTTGTCTTCTACCTTGGTTATGTTGCGCTGTGGTCGGCCATCGATGACCCGGATACGGCCGGTGATCTGACCTCGATCCTCTGTCTGGTCGGGTCGGTCTTTGCCCTGCTCAGCCGCTATGCGGTCAATTTCTGGTCCCAGGGTCTGCATCAGGGGGCGTCCTTGTCGGTTGACAAGGAAGAGCATGTCGACAACGCGTTTTATCTGCCGCTGGTCATCTGTATCGCGGGTTTCATTCTTTTCTTCATCGCGCTGGTGCTGTTGCGCACGCGCACCGAAATACGTGCCCGCCGGATCTCGGCGCTGTTGGCACGGGAAAGGCGGGCCTGATGCCTGATCTCGGTCAATATGCCACCGTCGTTCTGTCAGCTTACGGGATCGGCATCGTGCTTTTGCTGGTGTTGACGGTGATGTCTCTGATTAGGGGTTCCAAAACCAAGCGCGAACTGGCGGCGCTGGAATCCGGGCGTAAACAAGATGGCTAGGCTGTCACCTCTCATGGTGCTGCCACCACTGGCTTTTGCCGGGCTTGCGGTTCTGTTCATGTCAGGCCTTGGGCGTGACAACCCGGACATCCTGCCCTCCACCCTGAAAGGTCAACCGGCACCAGCACTTGAAACCACGCCTTTGGGGGATCTTGCGCCGATCCTTGACGCTGATTTGCGCAAGCCCGGTGTGAAAATCGTCAATTACTGGGCCAGTTGGTGCGGCCCTTGCCGGGTTGAACACCCCAATCTTGAAGCTCTGAAAAAGATGGGCGTGCCGATTTATGGGGTGAACTACAAGGACAAGACCGCCAATGCGCTTGGCTTTCTGGCAGAGCTAGGCAACCCTTATGAAGGCTCGGGGCAGGACAGTCAGGGGCGGCAGGCGATCAATTGGGGGGTTTACGGCGTGCCGGAAAGCTTTGTGATCGATGGCAAAGGCACGGTTATTCTGCGCTTTCCCGGGCCTGTAACCGGTCGCGTGATGCGTGAAACCATCCTGCCTGCGATCAAGGCTGCTGCTGCAAACTAAGGACAGCGCAATTGGGGGCGCTGCCCCCTTGCCCCCTGGTGTATTTCATCCAAAAAGAAACTGTGCAGGCTTAAGCGTTGCCGATCAGCACGCCTGCGGCGAAAACCAGCGCGCCGCCCAGCAAAACCTGAAAACCGGCGCGCAGCCATGGCGTTTCCATGTATTTGTTCTGGATCCAGGTGATGGCCCAGAGCTCGATAAAAACCACCAGAATCGCGATCGTGGTCGCGGTCCAGAAATCGCTGATCAGATAAGGCAATGCGTGGCCAAGCCCGCCGAGTGTTGTCATGATCCCGGCAGCAAAACCGCGCTTGATTGGCGAGCCGCGCCCGGAAATGACGCCATCATCCGAGGCAACTTCGGTGAACCCCATCGAAATCCCGGCCCCGACCGAAGCCGAAAGCCCGACCAGAAAGGTCTGCCAGGTGTCACCGGTGGCAAATGCTGCGGCGAAAATCGGCGCAAGTGTCGAAACTGAGCCGTCCATCAGTCCTGCCAGACCTGGCTGCACATAGGTCAGGATGAACTGGCGGTGCTCGCGCGCCGCTTCCACCTCGGCCACGGTTTCAGGCACATGTTTCAGTCCCAGCCGATGCGCCAGCGAGGAATGGTCGCGCTCGGCAATTGCCAGATCGCCGAGCAGTTTCTTGGTATCGGCATCCGAGCAGCGGCGCACCGCCTGTTCATAGAAGTTTTGCGCCTGGGCCTCCATCTCTTCGGCCATCTTGCGGGTTTTTTCGACGCTGAGCGGGCGCACAAGCCAATCGGGCTTGCGCTGGAAATAGCCCTGAATATGGTTGCGCCGGACCAGCGGGATATCATTGCCAAAGCGTTGTTTATGAAGATCAATCAACCAGTTGCGATGGGTGTTTTCCTCGTCCGCCATTTCGACGAACACCTGGGCGCTGTCGGGGTAGTCGGCTTTCAGGCCATCGGCATAGGCGAGATAAATCCGCGCATCATCCTCTTCCGATGAAATCGCCAGCGCCAGAATTTCCTGCTCGCTCAGGTCTTCAAAGCGGCGTTTTCCCTGTGAGAAGAATCTTGAAAACATGTAACCTCCGGTCAGGGTTATCCCTGTTGGACCTTAGTAATTCCTTGTCAGTTGCCATGCAATTGCGCACTTGTGCACACGAGCGTGAAAAGGCTAAATGCGCCGCGACATTGAGCGGGGGAAATGATGCGCGAGAGCCTGACAATCAGAACACCTGATGACTGGCATTTACATTTGCGCGACGGGGCGGTGATGGCGGCCGTGCTGCCGGAAACCACCGCGCATTTCGCCCGGGCGATTGTCATGCCAAACCTGGTACCGCCGGTGGTGACCGGAGCGAATGCCAAAGCGTATCGTGACCGCATTCTGAAGGCCTTGCCGGAAGGCGCGGATTTCACCCCGCTGATGACGCTTTATCTGACCGAGGAAACCGACGCTGCGGACGTCGCGGCAGCGTTCAAGTCAGGGCTGATCACTGCGGTCAAGCTTTACCCGGCAGGGGCAACCACCAATTCCGCTTCGGGTGTGAAAGACATCAACAAAGTCAGCCATGTTCTTGAAACAATGGCGGAACATGGAATTCCGCTTTGTGTTCATGGCGAAGTGACGGATGCCGATATCGACATATTCGACCGCGAGGCGGTGTTTATCGAAACGGTGCTTGATCCATTGCGCCAGCGCCTGCCCGATCTCAGGGTCATCCTGGAGCATGTCACCACCAAGGACGGCGTGGATTACGTCAGTGCCAGCAGCAAGAACCTTGCCGCCACCATCACCACACATCATCTGATCATCAACCGCAATGACCTCTTGGTTGGTGGTATTCGCCCGCATTACTATTGCCTGCCCGTGGCCAAACGCGAACTACACCGCCTGGCGCTTGTAACGGCGGCGACGTCTGGCGATGCACGTTTCTTTCTAGGCACTGACAGTGCTCCCCATGTTGATCCTCTGAAGGAATGCGCCTGCGGCTGTGCCGGGGTCTTTTCGGCCTCTGTCACGCTCTCCTGCCTGGCGGAGGTTTTTGAGGCTGAAGGCGCGCTTGATCAGCTTGAGGCTTTCACCTCGCTAAACGGGCCTGCTTTTTATCGTCTTCCGGCCAATTCAGGGACGACCACCCTGAAAAAAGGCACCCCGATTGCCCGACCTGAAAAGGTAGCTTCAGAGGCCGGTGATATCACCGTCTTTGACCCCGGATTCCCACTTCACTGGCATGTCTACCAACCAGGATAATCTCATGATCCCCTCATCTTTTCCCGAAAAAGCCGAAATCGCCCGCCTGACAGCGCGGATGCTTTTGGAAATCAAGGCGGTGCATTTCAATACGCGCGAGCCCTTCATCCTTGCCTCGGGCCTGCCCTCGCCGACCTATATCGACTGCCGCAAGCTGATTTCCTATCCGCGTATCCGTTCGACTCTGATGGATTTTCTGAGCGTCACCGTGCTGCGCGACGCTGGTTTTGAGGCCTTTGACAATATCGCGGGGGGCGAAACCGCTGGCATTCCGTTTGCGGCACTGGTGGCCGAGCGGCTGGCCCTGCCGATGACCTATGTGCGCAAGAAGCCCAAAGGGTATGGGCGCAATGCCCGCATAGAGGGGGCGATGAGCGAAGGCGAGCGGGTGTTGCTGGTTGAGGATCTAACGACCGACGGCGGCTCAAAAATCTCTTTTGTCGATGCGATCCGGGAAACCGGAGCAAGCTGTGGCCACACGGCGGTTATCTTCTATTACGGCATATTCCCTGAGACCGAAAAAACCCTTGGTGATCATGGGGTTAAACTCCACCACCTGTGCACCTGGTGGGGTGTATTGGCCGAGGCGAAAGCCGGGGGCCATTTTGATGCCGAAACCCTTGAGGAAGTTGAGAAGTTTCTGAAGTCGCCCCGCGCCTGGCAAGACGCACATTCGGGCTGATTTGGATACCCTGTTTTCGGATTGGGGTTGCGCATCCACCAGCATGCCCGTCAACTTGCGGATAAATTCAATCACCTGCGCTCTTTTTGAGGCTGGCCTAATTGCCCTGCGACTTCCTGTTATATGCCCAAAGGCACAAAAGCTCCATCGCCACATGTGCCCCGGCTATGGCTGTGGCACCTGTCGTGTCAAAGGGTGGGGATACTTCGACTACATCCATGCCTACAATGTTGATCCCTTTCAAACCACGCAGGATCGCCGCGGCCTGAGCCGAGCTCAACCCGCCCCAAACCGGTGTGCCGGTTCCCGGGGCAAAAGCCGGGTCGAGGCAATCGATATCAAAACTCAGATAGACCGCGTTGTCACCAACGATCCTTTTGATTTTCTGTGCAATATCAATGGGTTTGCTTTCATGCACTGAAGGCGCATCGAGAATGTGAACGCCAAGCGGATCTTCAACCACTGTACGAATTCCCACCTGCGCCGATCTTTCCGGCACCACCAATCCCTGTTTCACGGCCTTGTAAAACATCGTGCCATGATCGATCCGGTCAAAATCATCATCCGGCCAGGTGTCGGTATGGGCGTCAAACTGGATCAGCGACAAGGGGCCGTATTTCTTCTCATGCGCACGGATGATCGGGTGGCTGATCGAATGATCGCCGCCCAGTGACAGCACCGCAGCGCCTTTGGCAAGAATACCGGCGATATGCGCTTCGATCGCTGCCGGAACATCTTTGACATGGCCATAATCGAAAGCTACATCGCCGTAGTCAGTGATCGCATATTCCTCAAGCGGGCTGACATCCCAGCCGTAGGGCGGATCAAACACCTGCAGGGTCGAAGCCTCCCGAACCGCCCTTGGCCCCAGCCTTGTGCCGGTACGATTGGTCACCGCGCAATCAAATGGAATGCCAGTGATCGCCAGGTCGACACCCTTCAAATTCTTGGTATATTTGCGCCGGAACATGCTGAGCGCGCCACTATAGGTGGCCTCAAATGAAAGCCCCTTGAGATCTTCGCGCGTGAAAGCATCATCAATTGCGGTGGCTGCATCTTCCAGTGCCATGTCGTTCTCTCCCCTGCCCCGAGTGCGGTTCTGCATTGGACTTTAGCGCGCAACAAGGTGAACGCCAGCCCCGAAATTGATATTGCCTTTTCGTCGGGTGACTTTGTGCGCCCTTGGAAAATTGGGCAGTTTTGGGCAAACTCGCGACATCAGTTTATTGCCGGTGCATATGCACCATTGTTTTGTTTCGGAGGTCGCCCATGTCCCGCCTGTTTTCCGCTCTTTTGGTTTTCATCCTGTCGCATTCCCTCGCACCCGCGACGCTGGCGCAGGAAGGAGGGCGCACCATTTTGGTTCTTGATGCGTCGGGTTCAATGTGGGGGCAGATCGACGGCAAGGCAAAAATCACGATAGCACAAGAGGTTATCGACGGGTTACTGAACACGATCCCGGAAGATCAGGCGCTTGGCCTGACCGCCTACGGGCATCGCCGCAAAGGCGACTGCAGCGATATTGAATCGCTGGTTGCCCCGGGCAGCGGCACCCGCGCAGCTATTTCAAGCGCGGTTAACGCGATCAAACCCAAAGGGAAGACCCCCCTCTCAGCTGCGGTCATCGCGGCGGCGGAAACCCTTAAATATACCGAAGAAAAAGCCACCGTTATTCTGGTGTCAGACGGTCGCGAGACCTGTGAATTCGACCCTTGCGAGGTTGGGCGGCGGCTTGAGGAGGCCGGTATCGACTTCACTGCGCATGTGATCGGGTTTGACGTTGCCAAAAAATCGGATCGCGCCCAGCTTCAATGCCTGGCGGAAAATACCGGGGGTGTTTTTCGCACTGCCTCCAACGCGGCAGAACTGACCGAGGCACTCAAAGTCGTCGCTGAACCCCCCGCCCCTGTGCCGGTTGAGATCGCCTTTGTGGCGATTGAAGGTGAAGACGGCCCACGCCTTAGTGAAGGGCTTTTGTGGACGCTGACCAATCTTGATAGTGGGAAAGTGATCACGGATATGGAACAGACCCCGGGCCTTAGCCTGCCTCTGCTTCCCGGTCGCTATAAGGCTGAAGTGCTGCGTGCCGAAAATGAAACCAATGCCGAAGCGGAGATCCGCGTTTTTCAAAATACCGATACGACGGTGACGCTGATCTTGCCGCTGGTTCTGCCAGAGGCCACGCTTGAAGCGCCCGAAACGGCATTTATCGGCGAAACTGTTTCTGTCACCTGGAACGGGCCGGATGAGGCGGGCGATTATCTGACAACCGCAGAGGCCGATCAGCGCGACGGCGCTTATGTCACTTATGCCTACACCCGTGATGGTGCCCCGCTTGGGCTCAGGATGCCTCCGGTTCCCGGCACGTACGAGATCCGTTATTTTCTTGACCAGCGCGGGCTGGTGATTGCAAGGCGCTCAATCGAAGTGCTGCCGGTCGAGGTGTCGATCGATATTCCTGCAATCGCGATTGCCGGTGAAACCCTGACGGTGAACTGGGTCGGGCCGGATTATGCCCGCGACTACCTGTCAACCGCCCTGCCCGAAGCGCGTGATGCGCTGCACGTGACCTATCAATACACATCTGCCGGATCGCCTTTGCAGCTGACCATGCCGCCCGAACCCGGTGAATATGAAGTGCGCTATGTGATGGATCTCGGCGGAACTGCGATTTTCCGCAAGAAAATCACTATAACCAAAGCTTCCGCCACCCTTATGGCCCCTGACGAAGCCGTCGCCGGATCAAGCGTGGTGGTTGACTGGACCGCGCCGAATTATGATCGTGACTATCTGGTGATTGCCGTACCCGGCGATCGCGATTCAAAATACATCAACTACAGCTATACCGCCGAGGGCAGCCCGACCAGGCTTCTGATGCCGGCTGAACCGGGGCAGTATGAGATCCGCTATGTGATGAACCAGAACAGCACGGTTTTGGCGCGCAGGAGCATCACTGTTACGGACGTCACCGCAACGATTTTGGCACCGCCTGCTGCGGCGATCGGTGAATCGGTTTTGGTCAACTGGACCGGACCGGATTATCAGAGCGATTACATCGCGGTGGCAGAGATCGGCGCACGTGGAAGCAAGTATCTGGGATACCAATACACCGCTGAAGGAGCGCCGCTCAGAATAAGAATGCCAATCACACCCGGCACTTACGAAATTCGCTACATTCAGAGTCAGGGAAGCACCATTCTGGCGCGCGAAACCATTGAGATTACTCCGCTCAAGGTCAGTCTCAGCGTCCCTGCCAGCGGTAAGGTGGGGTCTGAGTTGCTGGTGACATGGGATGGGCCGAATTATCAGAGCGACTATATATCGGTTGCGGAGATCGGTAGTCGCGATACCAAGTATATCCACTATGCGTACACGTCTCATGGCTCTCCCCTGCGTTTGCAGATGCCGGCAAAATCCGGGGAATATGTGATCCGCTACATGGCCAATGCCTCGCCTGATACCGTGCTGGCCAGCCAGACGATCCGTCTGGAAGCGGTCAGTGCCAGCCTCAACGCTGCGGCCACGGGCAAAGCCGGGGAAAATCTGGTGGTGGCGTGGTCAGGGCCGGATTATCAGCGCGATTACATTGCCATCGCGGCAAAAGGCGCTGATCGCTACACGACCTATGCTTATACCCAGCAGGGCTCACCCTTGCGCATCAACCTGCCGGATCAGCCGGGGGAATATGAGATCTGGTATGTAATGAGCGAGGGCGACACGGTGCTGGAACGACAACCTCTGACGGTTGAATAGCCAAAGATCAGGCGGCGTATCCGAGGTGCCAGCCCATCAGGCGAACCGCTTCGGGCATCTTTGGCGTGTAATTTGTCCGTGAGCGACGGATCGACCGGTTGGCGGATTTCCTGCCATTTTGAAACGAGGGAGGGGTAGCGGTATAGCCGGTTGAGCCTCCGACAAAGGCGTGGTCAAGCGAGTCAACCAGTTTCACCAGTCGCACATGCCTCACCTTGCGATTGCCGACGGGATTGAACAGAAGCCGCGACAAAGCGTTGTTCAGCGCCCATACGCGCCCACTGCGATAGACTCCCTGCTCAAGCATCATGCCGGTGTAGTCATCAAAAGCGACATAGACGCAAAAGACATCCGTCGGATCATTCAGGCGCACTCCGCTTTCATTGAATATGCGGCGTGGACCATTGTTCGTGCCAATTTTGGCATTTTCTGAATAATCGAAATTCTTTGAAAACAGCTCGTCGTTTTCAAAATATGCATAACTTCCCATAGCCTTCTGACCTCCTGTTTTCTGCACTTCTGCGCAGTTTTCTGCCTGGTGAAAGCCCGGTACGGGCCGGGTTACTCGAGGGACCAAATACTTGCTGTTACATTCCCAGCGGACAAGCGCACCGGACTTTCACAAGGAAAATAGCAATGGAATGATCGCCAGAACGAGTCAGCAAAAGGCTGATCGAGGGTTCCGTCGAAGAGGGGGGATATGCTTTGGTATAGGATTGTTCCGGCAGAACGCGACCAAAGGCTATCGCTTGCCCTGCCAGCGCCCTTCAAGATGCTTGTTAAGCTTGGTGACCCGCTTTTCCTTTTTGTCCCGGTAAGGGTTCTTGTCGCTTTGCGAGCGCATGAAAAGCCGGATTGGCGAGCCTTCAAGGCCGAAATCCTCGCGCAATCCGTTTACCAGATAGCGGGTGTAACTCGTTGGCACCTGATCGGGATGCGAGCACATCACCACGAAACTGGGTGGCCGGGTTTTCACCTGAGTCATATAACGCAGCCGCAGCCGACGGCCGCCGGGTGCGGGGGGCGGATGGGCCTGAAGCATCCCGGTCAGCCAGCGGTTGAGCCGCGCTGTTGATATCCGCATGTTCCAGACTGTGTACGCCTTGATGATGGCAGCGTGCAGCCGGTCAAGCCCCTTGCCGGTTTTGGCAGAGACCATCACCATGGGTGCCCCGCGAAGCTGTGGTAACAAGCGCTCGAATTTTTCGCGCAATTCAAGTAAACGCACCTGCTTCTCACCTTCCAGATCCCATTTGTTGACGGCGACGACCACCGCCCTGCCCTCGCGCTCTGCCAGATCAGCGATGCGCAGATCCTGCTGTTCAAACGGCTTTTGCACATCCAGGAGCACGACCACGACTTCGGCAAACTTCACTGCCCTGAGCCCATCAGCCACCGACAGTTTTTCTAGCTTTTCCTGCACCCGCGCCTTTTTGCGCATCCCCGCTGTATCAAAAATCCGCATGTCGGTGCCCGCCCATTGGGTACGCACTGAAATCGAATCGCGTGTTATGCCGGCTTCCGGGCCCGTCAGCAGGCGGTCTTCGCCGAGGATTTTGTTGATCAGTGTTGATTTGCCAGCGTTAGGTCGACCGACAACAGCGATTTGCAGGTGTTTTCCCGGTGGGAACAGGACGGCCTCATCAACTTCGTCAGTATCGAAATCTTCTTCTGACAGTTCGATCTCGATTTCAGGCTCAAACACCCGATCCGCGGTTTCAGCCGCAACCGGTTCAAGCGCGGCAATCAGATCAGAAAGCCCCTGTCCATGTTCTGCCGACAAGGCGACAGGTTCGCCAAGCCCCAGCTCAAATGCCTCGTATAGCCCGGCCTCGGCCGCGCGGCCTTCGCATTTATTGGCAACCAAAACGACCCGCGCCGCATTCTTGCGCAGAATCTCGGCAAACACCCGGTCTGCCGGTGTCACCCCGGATCGTGCATCGATCATGAACAGGCAGACATCGGCCATATCAACCGCGCGCTCGGTCAGGCGGCGCATTCGCCCTTGCAGGCTTTCGTCAGTTGCCTCTTCCAGCCCGGCGGTATCAATGACGGTAAAGCGCATCGCTCCGAGCTTGGTATCGCCTTCGCGTAAATCACGCGTGACGCCCGGTTGATCGTCAACCAGCGCCAACCGCCGCCCGACTAGGCGGTTGAATAGGGTGGACTTGCCCACATTGGGGCGTCCCACAATGGCGAGTGTGAAGGTCATGTCAAAAAGCCTGAAACCGGTGGAGCCCCGCCCCTACACCCAATCAAGAGGCTTTAAAACCCCTGATTACAATCTGCTTCAGCGATAGGCGCTAAGCTGGCCGTTTTCCGTAAGGATATAAAGTACGCCGTCAACGATGGCAGGATGCGACGCGGCACCGGCAGGCAGTTTGATATTTGACATAAGCGCCCCGCTGACCGGGTCAAAGCTGCGCAATCCGCCATCGCTTGAGGCCACGATCAACCGCCCGCCTGCCAGAACCGGCCCGTAATGGGCATAGGAATCGCGGCGGGTCTTTTCCTTGACATAAAGCGGCAGGTCAGCCGACCAGATCATTTCGCCACTGCGCGCATCAAGGCGCACGAGCTTGGAAGCATCCGACACCAGGAAGACGGAATTGCCTGCAGGCACGACTGGGCTGTAAGAGCCCTCGTTAGCTGTCCAGATGCGCTCGCCGTCACGCCGCGATACCGCTGTAATCCGCCCGGACTGGTTCGCCGCATAAATGCGCCCGCCCGAAACCACCGGATCACTGGTGATATCGCCAATATTGGACCGTGCTTGTCCGCGACGCGAACCTGAAACCGCAACGCTCCAGACCCTGAGGCCATTGCGCGAAAGAGCGGCCACCATTTCGCCCGAACTGAAGGGCAGGATCACATGATTGCCCGAAACTGCCGGCGAGGAACCACCCATCAATCCGGCATCGGCGACCGAGCTTTGCTGTTGCCAGTCGATCCGCCCGTTTGAGGTTTTCAGCGACCAGGCACGATTGTCACGCGAAACTACATAGACACGGCCCTTGTGTACCGTGGGTGCCGCTGTCACCGGGGCGGCCAGCTTGTGCTGCCACAGAACAGCGCCGGTGTCAGCCGACATCGCCGTCACCTCACCAAATCCCGAAGTCGCGTAAACCACACCATCCGCATAGGCCAGCCCGCCGCCCGAGGCATCTTCGGTTTTGTCCGATTCAGGTGTCAGATCGCGTGCCCAGGCGAGCGTACCAGCCGACGAATGCGCCATGACCTGTGATTGTGAATCCAGCGTAAAAATCAGCCCGCCGCCAACGATCGGGTCAGACGTGATGCGGTGCTTGCGCCCGTTCCCGGCGCCGATTTTTACCGACCAGAGCCGTGTCAGCTCCTGCCCCAGCGTGGCATGACCCAATGCATGGCTTACCCCGCCATTGCGATGGGTCCAGCTTGAACGGTTCACCTGTTTGGGCAGTCTGATATCCGCCGAACGGTTGAGTTGCTCTTCATCCGTCTCGGCTGCGTTGATATCGGGAATGGCTTCGCTCAGAGGGGTGCGAACATCAAAACGCTGGCCCTCAAAAATTTCTTCTTTCTTGATACAGCCAGTAGCAACAAGCCCAGCCAGAAAAGATAGGATAATCGACTGCTTCAGCTTCACGTTGCTTAGCCCCTCGCTGTTCCGGCTACCCGGTTGTTTCAGGCTTTACCTGCCTATCCGTCTGTATCAGCCCCGGCTTCTTCGTCCGAGATTGTACCACCCAAGGCCACAATTAACTGTTGTGCCCTTTGAAGCAAGCCTTGTGTTGCCGCCGGTTCTTCCAGAATCGTGCGCAATACACCGATTGCCTCGTCATTGTTTCCAAATTCGTAGTGCACCAGGGCAATTTGCTCCAAAGCGACCACGCGAAACGGTCTGCCCGGGGTTGCCAGAAGCTCCAGTGCCGCCATGCGGTCATCGCGATCCTGATCGGAACCGCGCAGGATCACCGCTTTCAACACCGCTAACTGGCGGTAGGTTTCCGGTGCCTCAGGATTGCTTGCCACCTGATCAAGCAGGGCCAGCGCTGCGGGCAGATCATCGGCCTCTGCACGAGCCGCGGCTTCAAAGAGTTCAAGGAACACTTTGGCATCGGGTTTCTTTGGTGCAATCGCCGACAAAGCACTTGCCCGTGCAGCGGCATCGGGGCTTTCTACAGCCTTTAGAACCGCGTCCCCCAACGCCTCGGCATTGGCACGTTCGGTGGCCTTGCGCCATTCATTATAGGCCGCCCCGCCGACAACCAGCACCACCAGCAGGCCGGCGATCCAGCCATACTTGCGAAAGAGGGCATACAGTTTGTCACGCCTAACCTCTTCGGTGACTTCTTCGATAAAGGAATCTGTTTCGCTCAATTCCGCCTCCGGCAACACGGGCATATAACTTGGCTTCTCTTAACGCGAAGAGGGTCGCATTGCCAAGGGCCAAAGGCATGTGCAACGAGCGCCTGCATGGCCAAAATTCCACAACCTCGCGTAAGTTTGACCACCACACCTTGTTTCATCACCTTCAAGGGTTTATCTAGGCGAGAAATTCAGTGAACCACTCGGTCCAACACTGGAACTGAAGAACAGGCCGACAGGGGTAGACCATGCGACTTTTCCCGATACTTACCGCGCTGGTAGTGACGGTGGTCATCTATTTTGCGCTGTTTGAGCGCGAGCGCCTGGTCGCCTTTGCCCGCGGTGAAACTGTGACCGAGGAAACAGCGGCACCGGAAGTCGCCGAAGATATCATAAAACGACCACCCGTTTCAGTTCTGGTGCTCAAATCCAAAGCCCAAAGTGTCGATAGCGGGATCGTGCTGAGAGGCCGTACTGAGGCAGCGCGCAATATCGAGGTGCGGGCGGAAACCTCGGGTCTGGTGATTTCTGAACCTCTGCGCAAGGGCGCTATGGTGGAAAAAGGCCAGTTGTTATGCGCACTTGATCCGGGCACCCGCGGGGTTGCGCTGGTCGAAGCCAGGGCGCGGCTGGCCGAAGCGCAGATCAATGAAACCGCCGCAACTCAGCTGGCGGAAAAGGGTTTTGGCTCGGAAACGACAGCCACTGCCCGCCGTGCCGCGCTGGAAAGCGCCCAGGCCGGGCTTGAACGGGCCAAGAAAGAGATAGAACGGCTTGAAATCCGTGCGCCATTTGACGGGTTGTTGGAAAGCGATACCGCAGAACTTGGCTCGCTTTTGCAGCCGGGATCGATCTGCACCAATGTCATTCAGCTAAATCCGGTCAAGCTTGTGGGATTTGTGCCGGAACAGGATATCGGGCGCATCAGCAATGGCGCCCTTGCCGGGGCGCGTCTGGTTGATGGCACGAAAGTCAGCGGCTTTGTGACCTTCCTGTCACGCTCAGCCGATCCGACCACCCGCACCTTCCGCGTCGAGGTTGAGGTCGCAAACCCGGATTTGACCATCCGCGACGGCTCGACCGTTGAAATATTCATCGCCTTTTCCGGTGAGAATGCGCATCTGCTGCCGCAGTCAGCCCTGACACTGGATGATGCCGGGCAGCTTGGCATCAGAACCGTGGTGGACGGGGCGGCGAAATTCCGTCCGGTCGATGTGATCCGGGATTCCACCGAAGGCGTCTGGCTGGCCGGACTACCTGATGAAATAGAAGTAATCGTTGTGGGCCAGGAATATGTCATCGACGGGCGGCGCGTCACGGTGACCTACCGGGGGCCGTCTGAATGACCGGCATCGTCGACTGGGCCGCACATCGGGCGCGCATGGTTGTTGCCTTTGTTGTGCTGTCACTGCTGGCAGGCTGGATCGCCTATTTCGGCCTGCCCAAAGAAGGCTCGCCCGATATCGATATCCCGGCGCTGTTCGTTTCGGTGCCGTTCCCCGGAATTTCGGCTGAAGATGCGGAAAAACTGCTGGTCAAACCCCTGGAAACCAAGCTGCGCGATCTTGACGGGCTGAAAACCATGTCAGGCACTGCAGCGGAGGGCTATGGCGGGCTGGCGCTGGAGTTTGAGTTCGGCTGGAACAAATCGGCGATCATTGCCGATGTGCGCGACCGGGTCAATCAGGCACAGGCGGATTTTCCCGACGGGGCGGATCAGTATACGCTGACCGAGGTCAATTTCTCGCAATTCCCGATCATCGTCGTAGCCCTGTCCGGACAGGTGCCTGAGCGGACTTTGCTGCGTGTTGCCAAAGAGTTGCAGGACGAGCTTGAAGCCCTGACCCCGATTCTGGAAGCCACCCTTGCCGGGCATCGCGACGAAATGCTGGAAGTGGTGATCGATCCGCTAAAGCTGGAAGCCTACAATGTTACAACCGGTGAGCTGATCAATGTCGTGACCAACAACAATCAGCTGATCGCGGCGGGTGAGATCGAAACCGAAAACGGGGCTTTTGCCGTCAAAATCCCTTCGGCCTTTGACGAACCCCAGGATGTCTACAACCTGCCGGTCAAAGTGAATGGCGACAGGGTGATCACGCTGGGCGAGCTTGCCGAGATCCGCCTGACCTTTGAGGATCGCACCGGCACAGCGCGCTACAACGGCAATTCCACCGTGGCACTGCAGGTGGTCAAGCGTAAGGGCGAGAACCTGATTGATACTGTGGCGCTGGTGCGGGCAACGGTTGTTGCAGCTATCGCCGAATGGCCGGATGATCTGAAAGACAGCGTGCTGGTCAATTTCGCCATGGATGAAAGCGATGAAGTGTCGAGCATGGTCAGCCAGCTCGAAGCCTCGGTTCTGACAGCGATTGCGCTGGTGATGATGGTGGTGCTGGCGGCCCTTGGCACGCGCTCGGCTCTGCTGGTTGGCTTTGCCATTCCCACCTCGTTCCTGCTGTGTTTTGCCATTCTGGCGGTCATGGGCATTGCCATTTCCAATATCGTGATGTTCGGCCTCATTCTGGCGGTTGGGATGCTGGTCGATGGCGCCATTGTGGTGGTCGAATATGCCGATCGGCGCATCTCGGAAGGATCCGGGCCGATGCACGCCTATGTCGAGGCGGCAAAGCGCATGTTCTGGCCGATCGTCAGTTCAACCGCGACGACGATCTGCGCCTTTTTGCCCATGCTGTTCTGGCCCGGTGTGCCCGGTGAGTTCATGGGTATGCTGCCGGTCACCCTGATATTCGTGTTGTCGGCCTCGCTGGTCGTGGCGCTGATCTATCTGCCGGTCATCGGCGGTGTCGCCGGGCGTTTCTCGCGTCTGCTGGCCGAAATGTCGGCAGGCCTGCGACGGGCACATGTGCTACCACGCCTTGTGCTCTTTGTCGCAGCGGCTTTGCTGGCCTTTGGGGCCACGATGCAAGCGATCAATCCGGCCTATCTTCTGGGTGAGGCAGGCAATGCCCTGCCAGCAAGCATTGCCTATCTGCCGGGGGCATTACTGTTTATTGTTGCGGCTGTGGGGCTTTCGGTCACGGTCTCTGCGCTAAAGTTCACTCCTCGAAAGAAACCGATCAGGGCCGGGCACCGGCGCAAGATCATTGGCTATATTATCAAGTTTCTGATCGGCAATCCGATCATGCCACTTGTGACAATCGCCGCCATTGGCGCGTTTGTGGTGATGGTTTTCACCACGTTCCTGGCCAATAATCACGGCACCGAGTTTTTCGTTGATACCGAGCCCGAACGCGCCATCGCCTTTGTGCGGGCACGCGGCAATATGAGCCTTGAGGAAAAAGACAACATCCTCAAACAGGCAGAAGCCTCGCTTCTGGAAATCACGGAGGTGGAATCTGTTTTCTCTTTTGCCGGTGACGGCAGCCTCAATCAAAACACCGGCGGTGCGATGGCACCGATTGATACCATTGGTCAGGTCCAGATCGAGCTTGAGGATTGGCGCAGCCGTGAAACCCACGGCAAAATCATTCTCAATGATATCGAGGCGCGCCTGAACACCATTCCCGGCGTTGAAATTGAGATACTCAAGGCGGATATGGGCCCGGCCAGCGGCAAGCCGGTCAACCTGCGCCTGACCGGGGCCGACTGGGAGGATCTGCTGGCCGCGGCTGACATCGTTAACCGCAAGTTCCAGGACACGGACGGGCTGATCCGTATCGAAGACACCCGCCCCCTGCCGGGGATCGACTGGCAGATCGATGTTGATGTGGAAAAAGCGGGCCGGTTCGGGGCCGACGTTGTGACCGTCGGGGCGATGGTGCAGCTGGTAACGCGGGGGTTGCTGCTTGATACCATGCGGGTTGACAGCTCGGACGAGGAAATAGACATCCGCGTCCGCCTGCCCAAGGAAGACCGGCTGCTCTCCACCCTTGATACGTTGCGGGTTCGCACCAGCGACGGGCTGATCCCGATGTCAAATTTCATTACGCGCAAACCAGTGCGCAGCCTTGGCCAGATCGACCGGGTCGATGCTGAGCGCACATTCCAGGTCAAAGCCGATATCCTGCCGGATCTTGTCAACGAAGACGGCAAGCCGATGACGCCGGATGAGCGGATCAATTACCTGACGACCTGGCTTGACAGCGAAAATCCTTTACCCGCCAGCGTCAGTTATTCCTGGGTTGGCGATCAGGAAGAGCAGACCGAAAGCCTGGCATTTCTTGGGCAAGCCTTTATCGGCGCTTTGGGGCTGATGTTTGTCATTTTGCTGGCGCAGTTCAATTCGATCTACAACTCGGTGCTGGTATTGCTTGCGGTTGTTCTGTCAACTACCGGCGTTCTGGTCGGAATGCTGGTGATGGCGCAACCGTTCTCCGTCATCATGACCGGTACGGGGATCGTGGCGCTGGCAGGGATTGTGGTGAACAACAATATCGTTCTGATCGACACCTATCAGGAATATGCTGGCTATATGCCGCGACTTGAGGCGATCACCCGCACGGTTGAGGCGCGTATACGCCCGGTTTTCCTGACTACAGTCACGACCATGGCCGGCCTGACGCCGATGATGTTTGGTGTGTCGGTCGATTTCATCAATGGCGGCTATTCAGTCGATGCGCCGACCGCGCTCTGGTGGAAACAGCTGGCAACGGCTGTGGTGTTCGGGCTGGGCATCGCTACCGTGCTGACGCTGGTGTTCACGCCATCATTGCTGGCACTGCGGGTCTGGGTTGCAACCGGCGCCTACCGCTCGGCCAGCGGATTGAAAGCGCTGGCACTTGGCCGCGATAGCCGTATCGCCCGCGACCGGGCTCTGGCGCTTGCTGCCAAACGTACGCGCCCGCCGGAACTGACCTGGAATGACGATATGTTCGCAGCCCCGACAGAAGAACTTTCGGCAGAGTCCAAGGATTTGAAGGCGGCTGAATAAACCGGTTCCACCAGCGTCGAACACCGCAATAAATGAGTATGAATTGCGCCACAATCAACGCCATCGCATGGGGTGCCGTCATGACTTGACGATGGTGTTTTACGATTGAACCGGCGAACCAAAAAGCTCCGTTTGGAAAAGCACACCAAGGATGACAAGAAGGGGCCAAAGCTGTTCTCAAACGGTTTGCTAAGTGATTTCGAAGTCACTTTTGGGGGAGTATAGGTTTATTAGGACGGCTCTCAACACAAGACTCAACAGGGGAGAGCAGCCACCAACCCGCCGTAAACATAAGCGCTCTGGTCAAGGCCATTCCTTTTGCCAAACGCCTTTCGTAGATCTGCGTCGTTTCTTCATCCAACGAATGAGCAGGTTGAGCGGCGACATGCTGGCCCAGCGACCAACAGACCCTGCAATCAACCAGTAGACCAGTAGACCAGTAGACCAGTAGACCAGTAGACCAGTAGACCAGTA
>CAZMNO010000019.1:0-2949 GCA_964567685.1 uncultured Rhodobacter sp.
TAAGGCCGCTGATGAGTTCCACGACAAAACAACTGCCATTAATCAGATGTGGCAAGCCGCCGTCATTGCACGAGAATGGAGTTATCTACAGCCCGTGCGCAGCTACTGCGAGGCGCGTGGCATTCCTGTTCAGACCGCAAACGCTGACCTTCCGAACTTCTGGCGTCTGCGAGAAACCCAAACACTGGTCAATTGGCTCAGAGCCAGGGATCGCTCCGGGCTTCGTGTTTCAGAGCTTTCCAATTGGATGGCTGCACAGCCTGACGGCCCATGGTGGTCCATCCTTCGAGAAGGTGTTGAAGACTTCGTTCACGAGATTGGGGACCGTGAGACGGATCGCAGGGATATCCTCGAATGGTTAGCTGAATGGGGACGCGGTGTCCGAAAACGCCAGAGCGGCCTACTTCTTCTCTCAGCCCATCGCGCCAAAGGGCTCGAGTTCGACCACGTTGTAGTGCTCGATGGAGCTTGGGAGAAGCGATCGAACGGCGAAGATAAGGATGCGGCGCGGCGCCTCTACTACGTGGCTATGACACGAGCTCGGCGCAGTCTGGCGCTCACAACAATGACTGACAAGCATCCAATTCTTGAGAATCTGAACGACGAAGCGTTCCTAATCCGAAGGTGCGCGCCAGGCACGGTCGAAGTCTCGGATTGCCGAAAGCTCTACAAGACCCTGGATCTTTCAGAGGTCTTTTTGGATTTTGCCGGACGATTGCACGAAGGTAACGCGTCGCTTGCAGCTCTTGAACGTATCAAGTCTGATGACCCACTCCTCTTGGAAGAGCGGGGCGACCACTGGGTGGTGACCGACCGCGATGGGACTGCGGTCTGTCGCCTCGCAAAGAAGTTTGCACCGCCGGCTGGAGCGAAGTTTCTCCACGGAAACGCGTATGCGATCTCAACTAGATTCCGAGAGGACTCCGCAGAACAATACCAGAGCCATCTCAAGCGAGACACATGGACTGTGGTGCTGCCAGAGTTGGTCTTCGGGCCAGACGGGCCAAAGCGGTTTGGTCTGCCCCAGGGTCTCGCCCGGGCTGAGTTGCGGTTATCTTATTGTGATGCCTCATCAATTCCTCCTAGCGGCAAGCGTTTTGCACGACGACCACCGCTCTTTCGGAGCGAGAAGTCCACGCAACTGTCTCCGATATCGGCAGATAAAGAACTGGACTGCGCGGCGTTCAGTCGAATGAGGGCCCAGATGATTTCGCAGTCAGCACGCGCAAACCAGCCTTTAACCTGTCTATGACCGGTGCGGACATAACTTCGAGCAGGGCTTGGTTTCACTATCAGCGGCTCCTCTGCGCGCTATGGTCGAGATTGCTGAGGGGTTCAAACCCGTGATCACCAAGTCAAAGGCAACCTCCATTGCCGCCCTATTTGGTCTGGCTGTTCGCGAATTCCTCCTACGATTCATGTTTTTTTGGTAACGGATAATCGTCTCCCAGCACCGCAATCCACGGCTGCCAGATCACCCTAAGTACCGACACCCGACCAAAACCTGCCCGACATACTGCCCCTATAGCCTTAAGCCCCGGATCGCGATAGCAAGGCAGTATGAATCTGGCTGCTCTGAATTTCCGCGATTTCCGCATATACCTGATCGGAAACATGGTTGCCCTAAACGGCCTATGGATGCAAAGGGTGACCATCGGCTGGATCGCCTGGGAACTGACAACTTCGGCAAGTTTTGTCGGGCTTGTTGCATTTGTGAACTTTGCACCAACAATGCTGACGGGGCCCTTCTTTGGCGTTCTGATCGACCGTGTCAGGATAAAACACGCCGCCCTGGTCACGCAGGCAGCTCTGCTTATTCTCGCTTTGGCATTATTTGGCAGTTTTGCGCTTGCTGTGCTCAGCCCGGCTGTTTTAACCCTCATTTCGGGGATGTTGGGTATCGTCACTTCAGCCCATAATCCTGTCCGGATGTCGCTTGCACCACGCCTTGTCAAACGCGAGGCCATTGTTTCGGTTGTCACGCTGGTTGCAATAAATTTCAATATGGCGCGCCTGACGGGGCCAGCTATTGGTGGCTGGATCATCGCAATCTGGGGTGTTGGCGCGTCGTTATTTATTCAGGCTCTGTGTTATCTGCCGTTCATTCTGGCGATTTCTTTTCTCAAACCACGCGAGCGCAGAACCGTCGCCGCAAAGCCCGAACCATTTCTGACAGCGCTCCACATTGGCATCACTCACGCGTTTCGAACGGTTTTGATACGCCGCGCCATCCTCATCACCGGTGTTTTTGCCTTCATAATTCGCGGCACCCTTGAAATACTGCCAGTGCTCGCAGATGGCATTTTCGACAAGGGTCCGTCGGGCCTTGGTTTGTTGACGTCAAGTGCCGGGCTTGGGGCCTTGCTTGCGGGCCTGACAAAGGCGGTGATGCCCGGTCAGAATACAGGAAAACTGCCAAGGCCAGCGCTTATTACGGCCGTGATCGGGGTAGCGCTAGTCCCGTTCGTCGGAGCATCGCCGATTTGGGAGCTATCCCTTGCCTTGATCGCCTGCCTTGGCTTCACGGCTTCCATGTCAGCGATTTCAATGCAAACTGCGATACAGATAGACCTTGAAGACGATCTTCGTGGCCGCGTGATGAGCCTGTGGGTCATGGTCGGTATCGGCGCCGCTGCCGCCGGGGCCATCGTTCTGGGATTTCTGGTGGATCAGATCGGGTTTGCGCAAACCCTCGGCTGGTCCGGCGCGCTGGGCTTTGTTTTTCTTGGCCTGTTCGTCCTGAGAGTATGGTGATGGTCATACCGTTGCGGCCGTCTGGATTTCTGGACGGACCTTGGCAGCTTCAAAACCGGAACCACACGAAACAGGATCACGGATCCTCACCTAGCACTACCCCCTGCAGCACACCCGCTCCCCTTCACCCCCAGACCGGGCCACCCCCCCCTGCGCCCCCCGAACCGGACCCGGACCCAGCCCTCCCCCACCCGA
>CAZMNO010000019.1:2959-62236 GCA_964567685.1 uncultured Rhodobacter sp.
GGCCGTCTGGATTTCTGGACGGACCTGGGCAGCTTAAAAACCCCAACCCCCCCAAACAGGATCCCCCCCCCCCCCCCCGCCCCCCCCCCCCCCCCCCCCCCCCACACACACACACACACACACACACGTCCACCATGCTCAACACGCCAGAAAGGCAGCGACCCCCTGGCTTCCTGGATCGTACCCTGTTGGCAGAACTCGTTGTCTTGGATATGCTGGCGTTTCAATCAATTGTTTTTTCATTTCGGAGCGGCAGAATGAACCTCAGCAATGACCATGCGGGTGAGCTTTGCTGTTACTGTTCACTCTGTTGCAACGGGTCCATCTTCAGTCACGTCAAACTTGATGACGCCGAACGGGCAGAGCTTGGCGATTCCGTTGACTATGAAGACGTCAAGGGCAGCTTGCGCCTGCAGTTTCCCTGCCGCCAGCTCGGCTCAGACGGGGCCTGCAAAGGCTATGACAAGCGTCCGGAAATCTGCCGGTCATTTCGCTGCCAGCTTTTAAAGAATCTCGAATATGGTGAAGTCGGGTTTCAGGCGGCAAAGATCATTGTCGATGATGCCCGGCAACTGCGCGCGCGGGTATTTGAGGCGCTCGCTGATGCGGGCGAAGATGTCCCGGAGGTGATCGCCGAAAGACGCCCGAGCCGCGCGGTTCGGCGGCTGAAGCAGGCCCGGTCAAATGGCGAAGCCTATGTCGATGATCTGCGGTTCAAACGGGCGCTGGTCCATTTTGAACTCTATAAGAATTTCATCCAGTCGTTTTTCAGCAAGAAATACTCCTAAAGCCCCCCATGCCTCATCCGGCCACCGGCCTGCCCGGATCCGGCTACTTCAGCTGGCTGTCCTTGCTGCCCCGCCGGTTTATGCCGCCGCGGGGTTTGAAGGCGGCGTCGCGTTCTTGCATACATTCGATGCAAAGTTTGACACCAGGAATGGCCTGCCGACGGGCTTCGGGGATCGGTTCTTCGCATTCAGCGCAATGGGTAAGGCTTTCGCCAACGGCCGGTTTGCGCGTTTTCAGACGCGCCAGCTCGTCTTCAATCGAAGCGTCGATCTGTTCCTGCACAGCCCCGTCTCGGGCCCATCCACCGGCCATGGGATACCTCCTTGCTGCATCCATTCTAGGCCGATTTCCCGTCGTTGCCCAGATGCCGCGACCCAACGCAAAATTCTGCTTGCACGCATGGAAAATCCCGACAAAAGTCAAAGTCTCGGTTTATCGGCGTATCTGCCCGGCAGGGAGGGTTTCGTGCCTCTTTTCACCTCTGACAATGTGACCCCTGCCTGCCCCGAAGTGTTGGCTGCTCTGGTAGAGGCTAATTCAGGCCCCGCGACATCTTATGGCAACGACGCCTGGACGGAACGCCTTCAGCAAAAGATGTTGGATCTATTTGAAAAAAAGGTCCGCGTGTTTCCGGTTGTCACGGGAACCGCCGCAAACGCCCTGGCGCTTTCGGCCTTGTCGCCAAGCTATGGCAAGATCTATTGCCACCCTCTGGCCCATATCAACACCGATGAATGCAGCGCACCGGAGTTTTTCTCCGGCGGTGGCAAGCTGGTTCTGGTGCCGGGTGTTGGTGGCAAACTTCGCGCTGACGACATTGAAGCAATGGTTGCCGGCGGTGGCGATGTGCATCAGGCACAACCCGCGGCCGTCAGCATCGCGCAGGCGTGCGAAACCGGCCGGATTTATCAGATCGACGAAATTACCGGGATCGCCTCCATGACGCATGCTCACGGCATGAAACTTCACATGGACGGTGCCCGGTTCGCCAATGCTCTGTCGGCCCTCAATGTAACCCCGGCAGAAATGACATGGAAAGCCGGTGTTGATGTCCTGTCTTTTGGCGGAACCAAAAACGGATGCCTGATGGCCGAGGCGGTCGTCTTTTTTGACCCCGATGCCGCGGAAGGTTTTGCCTATCTCCATAAGCGCGCCGGGCAGTTGCTGTCAAAGATACGCTTCGTTTCAGCCCAGCTTGAGGCTTACATCAAAGACGGGCTGTGGCTACGAAACGCCAGGCGGGCAAACGCCATGGCAGCGCGGCTGAGCGCCGGTCTGGCCACGCTCCCCGGCCTTGAACTTGCCTTTGAAACGGAGGCAAACGAGGTGTTTGTGCATATCCCGAACGAGATCGCTGAAAAGGTCCGTGCAGAGGGGTTTGACATAAATGCAGACGATCTGGACCGGTCAGCAGTGCGTTTTGTAACCGCCTGGAACTCCACGCCTGATGATGTCGACCGGCTGCTGGCCTCCTTCAGGAAACACTGTCGCTAGTTGGCACACGAAGGGTGGCCCATGACTGAAACACTGAACAATACCGTTGAAATCCTAGAGCGACTGGTCGCGTTTGACAGTGTCTCAGGAAGGCCCACACACGCAATTACCGGATACATTCAGGACTATCTCGCAGCGCATGGAATTCCATCGCATCTGAGTTTCGATGCAGCTGGCGAGCGCGCCAATGTCTTCGCGACGATCGGCCCGGAAATCGACGGCGGTGTTATCCTGAATGGCCATACCGATGTCGTGCCGGTCGAGGGGCAGGCCTGGCAGACCGATCCTTTCACGCTGACGCGCAAGGGCACGCGCCTATATGGCCGGGGTTCGGTTGACATGAAGGGGTTTCTTGCCTGCGTTCTGGCGTCCGTGCCGCTGTTCAAAGCATCTGAGCTCACAAAGCCGATCCATCTGGCGTTCACGTTTGATGAAGAGACCGGCGGTTACGGAATGCCGGTTCTGCTCAAAAGCATGGCGACTGATCCGTTCCGGCCCGCCATCGTCATTGTCGGCGAGCCGACAGAAATGAAAATCATCACCGGCCATAAAGGCGGCTATGAAATGCGTACGGAAATCACCGGGCACGAGGTGCATTCCTGTGATCCGACCCAAGGCGTCAGCGCCATTTCTGCGGCCAGCCGGTTGATTACCAAAATCGAGGAGATGGGGGCGCAAAAAGCCGCGAACCCTATCGCCAATTCACCCTACACACCACCTTACGGCACCTTCAATATTGGCATCATCGAGGGCGGTGCTGCACGCAACGCAACCGCGGGCTGGTGCAATTTTGACTGGGAATACCGCCCGATACCCGGTGAGGACGGCAGCGCAGTGATTGCGAAAATCGAGGCATTTGCCGAAAACGAACTACTTCCGGCGATGAAGGCCGTTCACACAGACGCTGATATTCGCATCATCACCGAAGCCCCGGTTCCCGGACTGGATGATCGCAACGCAGCGGCGGCAGCAGCCTTTGTCAGCGAAATCACGGGCATCAACAGCCAGGGCGTTGTCTCGTTTGGCACCGATGCCGGGTATTTCAGCGATGACGGCTTGTCGACGGTGGTTTTCGGCCCGGGCAGCATCAACCGGGCGCATAAGCCTGACGAATATATCGAAATCAGCGAACTGGCTCAGGGGCTTGATTTTCTTGAGAAAGTGGCAGCACGTATGACGCAGTAGCACTTGGGGAAGGGAAAAATGGGTTTTCAAAAGGCATTTGAACCGGCCGAATTTGCACGCCGGGTCACCGATGTCCGACAACGCATGGCCAAGGCCGGATTTGATCTTCTGATCTGTCAGGATCCCGCCAACATGTCATGGCTCACCGGGTTTGACGGCTGGTCGTTTTACACTCCACAAGCCGTTGTCGTGCATCAGGACGAGGACTGGCCGCTCTGGTTTGGCCGTGATCAGGATGCAAAATCAGCCCATATGACCACCGATCTGCCAGCCGAAAACATCGTCGCGTTTTCAGAACCTCTCGTGCATCACCGAACGCAGCACCCGTTTGATGAACTCTGCGATCTCATCCTTGCACGCGGCTGGGGCAGGGCGCGTATCGGGGTGGATTTTGATGCCCATTACTATACCGCGCGGGCGCATCAGCACCTTGTCACCGGCCTGCCGGATGCGACGATCACCGACAATCAGGAGTTGGTCAACTGGGCACGGCTGGTCAAATCCCCGGCCGAGCTTGCCTATATGCGTGAAGCGGGCCGGATCGTCTCGCAAACCATGACCAACGCGCTTGCCAAACTCGCACCCGGTGTGCGCCAGTACGAATTGATGGCCGATGTCTATCGAGGCCAGATCATCGGATTTGACCACAAATTCGGCGATTACACCGGCCTCTGCCCGCTCATTCAGGTCGGCGAGGGCACCAGCACCCCGCATCTGACATGGACAGAGGAGCCCTTACCCGATGAGGGCCTGATCGTCATGGAACTGGGCGCTGCACGTCGGCACTATAACGTGCCCCTGACCCGCACCGCTCATATTGGCCCGCCACCGGATGAGATGGCAAAGCTTGCCGATGTAATCATCGAAGGCGGCAACCGCGCCATCGAAGCTGCCAGACCCGGCGTCACCTGCGAAGAGGTCGAGGCGATCTATCAGCGCATCCTCAACAAGAACGGCTATGAAAAGAAAAGCCGCGTCGGCTATTCCATCGGCCTCAACTACCCACCCGATTGGGGCGAGCGCACCGCCAGCATGCGTGCCGGTGACAAGACGGTGCTAAAGGAGGGCATGTGCTTTCACTTCCAGTCAGGCGTCTGGCTGGAACATTTCGGCGCCGCGATTTCCGAGCCGATTACCATCACTGAAAACGGTGGTGAACGCTTCTGCGATGTCACGCGTGAACTCGTCGTCATTTGATGACGAGCGCTCACTCCAGGACCGACTAATACCAAAGGCCCCAAAAATTGACCCATTTGTTTGGACAGGTATCCTGCCCTTCACCGTCACAAAGCCGCGTATCGACGGGCCGTGGTGCGGCGAACGAACCGATGTGATTGCCACTTTATCCCGGCAAGCCAGTGCAACCTCAATAGGTTGCACCTTCCTCGGCCAATCGCCGTGCCGGGGAACGGCCCGGCGATGCGCGGCGGGCTTGCGCCCTTGGTTCCACGCAGGCGGCAGATATTGATCAGAGGATTTGTGGCCATACCCGCCGTGCGGGAATTGCAGGTTTTCGGGCCGTTGATCTAACAGCAATCTGTCCGAAAGGATGCCTGCAACGCGGGCTTGACCGAGCAATGTCAGTCCATTTCCCAGGGAAAACTGTCCAACCGCTCGGTTCCAGTCTCCGTCACCAGAACCTGTGTCTCCAGCTTGACGCTTTCACTCCCCTTCTCGCCCATCAGGCTTTCAACGCAGAGGACCATGCCCGGTTCAATCACCCCTGACATGGCGGTTTCGTCAAAATCCACATGCAGGGGAATGACCGGCCATTCATCCGCCATACCCACCCCGTGCACCGCCAGCGAGTATCGGTAGTCGACATGCTGTGCGGGAATGCGCCAGCTTTTGGCGTTGAACTCAGCAAAGCTGATGCCCGGTTGCATAAGCTCAAGATTGTGATTGATCTGTTCCAGCGCGGTTGCGTAGATACGGCGCTGGGTGTTGGACATCGGGGTATAGCCGCAGGTCCAGCTCCGCGAAAGATCGGCGCAATAGCCGTAAGGGCCGATCATGTCGGTATCAAACGAGATCATCTCGCCCTGCTGGCAAGGCCGGTCAGAGCATTCCTTGTACCAGGGGTTGGTGTTGGGCCCGCAGGTCAAAAGCTTGGTTTCCAGCCAGTCGCCGCCCGAACGGGCGTTTTCAAAATGCAGATGCCCCCAAAGCTCGCGTTCCGTGACGCCGGGAACCGAGTGTTCGTAAATCCGCGCCATCCCGGCCTCGCAAACCCGGATGGTCCAGCGCATCAGTTCAATCTCGTCTGGTGATTTGATCGACCGGGCAAGCTCGGTCAGTTCCGTTCCTTCCACATAGGTCAACCCGCGGGATGCAAGCGCATGAACCCCGGGTGCGTCCAGCTTGTCCGCCGCAAGGCGCCGGTTGCCGCCGCCATGCTGGCGTACAAGGTCAGCGATTTCATCGGCCCAGGCTTCAACGCCCGCGCCCGCCTTATCGCCTTTTGTCATGAACATCCAGGAAATGGCGGTGCGAATCTCGTCGATGCCGGGCAACCCTTCATTCAGATGCTCGCAGCCCTTGAACTCCCACAAAATCGCCGGACCATCTGCCAGGATCATCGCATAACGCACCGGATTATGGGCAGTCCAGACCTGCATGTTCGAGCTGTCAAAGGCGTAGCGGATGTTGATCGGGTCATAAAGCAGCAGGCCGGCCACATCATGCCGCGCCATCTGCTCACGAAACCGACTCAGACGATAGGCGCGGGCGCGCACCAACACGGCCTGGCTGACCGGGCTGATCAAAGGTTTGTCCGCACCCTCGCTGTTCAGATAGGTCAGCTTGCGGTCATCCTTGAACGCGTTCATCGTCTGCGTCATTTAAGGCTCCGACAGAATAGTCCGCTGCACGACTTAGCTGATGCTGCGGCCATAAAACCCCATCTGTTCCTCTTTTGAAAACGTCACACCGGGGTCCTCATAAAAGGTAAAGATCGAAATGATCCGGTCAACCGGACCCTCCACCTTGACCACACGATGCGGGGTATTGACGCCGCGAAACACGTTCAGCCCGCCGGGTTCGGGCATGATCCTTTTGGTTTCCGGATCCTGACCGTTCAGCATCGCCAGAACGCCCTCGTAATTTTCATTGCCCGGTGATCTGATTTCCTTGCGGTACTCAAGCTGGCCGCCGATTTCAGGCGCCTGCAACAGGATCGTCGTGGTAAACTCGGACCGATCAAAATGCCAGTTCAGCCCCTCACCGTCGCGGGTTGCCTGCACGTTCACGCATCCCAGCATATCGTCCATTCGGTAAAGCTTTTCCTTGCCCATCGTATCGGCCAGAAAATCGGCAAAAGGGTCCCAGTTATAAACGTCAAGCACCGGGTTGCCCTCTATCTGGTCAGCGCAAAGCGTGTGATTGACCGTTTCGAATTTCTGCAGCACCGGATCATCGTCCTCAAGACCCGGAACAGACTCCATGAAATAGATGTTGTGGCGACGGGCATGTCTGAATGATGCTGCCTCCATCGCCGGTTTTGCGGCATCTGCGGCAGCCTGGGCCACACCGGGCTGAAAAAAGCCCGACAGGTTGAACATGCCTTCCGCCGCAAGATCGTCCCGGCACCGTTTGACGAGTGCCGCGTATTCAGGGCTATCAAGGCGATCCAGCGGGTATTTTTCAAGATCAAGCAGGTGATTCATCGCGCATCCTCCGTTTCATCTCTTTTGACGCTGAGTTCTGGACAATTACAACTAGAATAATTATTGGGTACCATAAGAATAACTAGGGTAAAACATGCGTGATCTTCCCCCGCTAAATGGGCTCAGAACCTTCGAAACCGCTGCCCGCTGCGGAAGCTTTGTCGTGGCGGGTCGCGAACTCGGGGTCAGCTCCGCCGCCGTCAGCCTGCAGGTGAAGAACCTCGAAGACCACCTCGGCAAGAAACTGTTCCTCCGCTCGGGTAATCGCATTTCCCTGACCGATGCCGGCGAAGAGCTGTACCCGACACTGGCACGCGCCTTTGAAGACATATCGGAAGCCACGCATTTTATGCGCGGCGGCAAGCGCGCCCGCCAGTTGGTTGTCAGTGTTCTTCCGTCTTTGTCGGAGCTGTGGCTGCTGCACCGCGTGGCGGGCTTTAAGGCCGCAACCGGTGTATCGCTTGATATCAGGGTGCAGGATGATCCGATCGATTTCGTGCGTGATGCTGTGGACATACGCTTCACCTACGGCTCGACCTTCTATCCCGACTTTCGCGAGAAAAAGCTATATTCCGACGCGGCTATCCCCGTTTGCGCACCGGCGATTTGGGCGCAATATGCAGACCCTTTGGGAACATTTGAAAACATTCCTGACGATTTGCTGATCCACAATCGCTGGGGGCCAAATTACGCAAGCGAACCAAGCTGGGCCGACTGGCGGCGTAAAGTAAAAATACAGGTGACGGAGTTTTCAAATCCCGGCCTGATCATCGGGGATATGTCGCTGGCCATATCTGCCGCGCGCAAGGGTGTCGGGGTCGCCCTTGCACCTTCGATGCTGGTCCGGTCCGACCTCAGCTCAGGCGCGCTGGTCTCGCCTTCGCAAACAGCTCTGCCGCTCAGGAAAGATTACGTCTGCGTCTTCCCAAACGCCCGGATCGAATACCCGACTTTGCAGCTGCTTCTGAAATATCTGGAGCTGGATTAACCCCCCAAAATCACGCGATGCTCGGTGAAATCTCTTCCTGCCGCTTTGCTACAAATCCATCCAGCGCTTCGCGAATCGCCTCATCTAGCACCGGGGCCTCATAGGCCTTCAACATCGCTTCGGCCTTTTCGCGCGTGCGGCTTGGCAGGTCTTTTGACCCATTGGCGCACCAATGCTCGTAAGCCTCGTAATTCAGGATTTCCGGTGCGAAAAACGCGTCCTGAAAATGCTTCAGAGTAAACGGATCCCCCAGATAATGCCCGCCCGGGCCGATACGGCGCACCGCCTCCAGCGCATCTTCAAGCCGGTCGAAATTCACACCTGCCGCGTATTTCGCCATCATCTGGTTCTGCTCGCCATCAGCCACCAGCTTGTTGAGGCAATGCACCATCCCCGCCTCATCCCAGCCCCCGGCGTGGATCATGAAATTGGCGTTGGCGGTGATCCCCGCCATATAGGAAGTGGCGGATTCATACCCGGATTGCGCGTCAAATACCTTGGAAGAGGCCTGCGAGGCGGTCGAGCGCCATGGAATGTTATATTTGCGCGCCAGTTGCCCGATGATCCCGTTCATCTGGTTGACCTCAGGCATGCCCGACATCGGTGCGCCGGTCTTCATGGAAACCGAAACCGTGTATTGCCCATAGATGCACTTGGCCCCCGGCCTGACCAGTTGTGAATAAGCCAGCCCGGCAATCGCCTCGGCATTCAGCTGCACGACCGTTGCCACGACATCGGCGGGCGTATTGGCGGCCCCCAGCACGAAGGGCGAGATCACAACGGCCTGGCCGGCCTGCACGAATTCCCGCAACCCTTCCAGCATGGTCGCATCCCAGACAAGCGGAGAATTGCCCGAGATATGCCCCATGATAACCGCGTTTTCATTCATGAAATCAGCGCCATAAACCAACCGCGCCATTGCAATGCAATCCGCTGCCCGCTCCTGCCCGGTAGCCAGCCCAAAGATGGCGAGGTCGGTTTCAACCAGATTGCTGTGAACAATATGCAAATGCCGCCACGGCACGGCAATGTCGGTCGGTTCACAGGCAAAGCCCGAGGCCATATGAAACCCCGGGCTCATCTGAACCAGCTTGTTGATGCGACGCAGATCGCCGATGGTCGAAAACCGTCTTGTACCGTCAAGATCGCGGATATTGGGCGGCCCCTGCATCGGAATGAAAGAAACCGTATCAACGCCAACCTCAAAGCGGCTGTCCGCCCCGCGTCCGGTAACCTCAAACCGTTCCGGTGCTTTGGCCAGCAGGGTATCGATCAGATCGCCCTCCAGATGCACGCGCTCCCCACGCACATCAGCCCCGGCATCCTTCCATTGCGCCAGCGCCACCTCATCGCGAAAATCGATACCGATCTCTTTCAGGATCATTAACGAGGCCTGATGGATCCGCTCCAGCTCATCCGCACTGACCAGCTCCACCGGTTTGATGCCATAGCGAATGGTCGACAGGCGCGGTGTCACCTCGGTTTCACGCTGGGTCTTACGCCGGTCGCGGCCACGCCGTTTGGGGGTTTCGCTGTCTTTCACTTGCATCGCCGCTCAGCCATTCAGAGGCTCAAGTGCCGCCGCCAGCGCCTTTTCATCCTCCGCACTGATCGGGCGCAACGGTCTGCGGACCGGCCCGCCTTCAAAGCCGCGCAGGCGCGTGGCCACTTTCATCGCCGGAATATAGTCGTTGCTCCACATCCAGATGATCGAGGGAACCATCCTGTCCCAAAGCGCCAGCGCCCCGGCATAGTCTTTGGCCGCCACCAGATCCCACAACCGCACGCATTCGCGCGGCATATAATTGGCGCAGCCCCAGATCGTGCCGACCGCCCCCGCCATGAACGCATAAACCGCAATCGGATCGGCCCCGTTCAGAACCCTGACGCGCCCGGACCTTATATAGGCCTGATGCACGTTCAGATCGCCACCTGAATCCTTGATATAATTGAAATTCGACAAATCCCCCAACCGGTCCAGCAGGGCAGGCGATACCGACAAACCGGTGGCCTGCGGGATATTGTAGCCGATGATATCAACCCCGATCTCAGCATCGATGTCCTGATAGAAGCGGAACAACCCGTCATCATCCTCGGGCCCTTCGATATAGGGCGGCAGGATCATCAGCGCATCCGCCCCTGCATCTTCGGCATGTTTGGAACGGCGGATCACCTCATCCATGTTCAAAGCCGAAGTCTGGCAAATCGCCGTGCAGCGCCCGTTGATCCGCCTGATACCGATCTCGTAAAGCCTGTTGCATTCCTCTTCCGACAAATAAGGATGCTGCCCGGTGCCCGATCCCAGCACCAGCCCGTGCACGCCTGCATCGATATAGACGTCGATCAATTCTTCCCAGCGGGCGTAATCGACCGAGCCGTCCTCGTGAAACGGGGTTTGCATTGCCAGGTTGATGCCGGTGATATCCGCCATGTTCTCTCCTATCACTCAGGTTTCCCATCCGGCCTTCCAAAACCGGTATTTCGTTGTCGCGCGCACGCCGATTTCCGTCAGCCAGGCAGGATACCCCCGGTTCGGCCGGGGACGCGCCTGCAGAATGCCGATACTGCGCGATGACCGGCCAAGCGCCAGTTCCGCCAGCGCCTTGCCAAACCCGGCCCCCCGCGCAACCCCGGTGCCGTTACAGAACGCCGCGCCATAAACCCGATCCGCCAGTTGCCCGAACACCATGCCGCCATTTTGCGCCATGGTCAAAAGCCCGCCCCAGCTATGCTCAAATCCGATATGCGACAAGCCGGGGTAACGCCGGTCAAAGGCGATCTGGTGTTTCCTGCGGGCATAGTCCACATCCGCCCGTGTGGACCTGAAACCGCGTGCATAGGAATAGACGTTGCGCAGAAACAGCCGGTTGTCATGGCTCAGCCGCATGGTCGTGCCAAAGCTTTCGGCAGGGATCACACCAAACGGCCCCCGCGCGCCGAGCGTTTTCAGCTCCTCAGGCGAAAGTTGCCGGGTCAACGAGGCGTAAGTGTAAACCGGAATGGCAGTATCCGGGTAGAAGCCGCATTTCGTCAGATAGGCCGCGTTGCACAGCATTACAGTTTTGGCCTGAACTGCCCCGCCTGACGTCGTGCAGCGATGTTCTGACTGGCCATAATCAATGTCGCTGACAGCTGTATCCTCATAGACCTCAACATTGTCAGGCAGTGCTGCCATCAGGCCCACCAGATATCTGGCAGGCTGAAACAGGATCGTTCCGGGCGTGTGAACCGCAGTGAAATAATGCGTCGATCCGGTAATGCTCTGAATCTCTTCACGCCCGACCTGGCGATGCTCCTTGCCGATGGTTTTCAGAGCCGCTGACATATCCTCAAGACAGCGCTGCCCGCGTTTCGTCGCAGCCGCATGATATTTCCCCGACGGGTCCCAGTCGCAATCCACCCCCAACTCCTCAACCGTGCTCTGCATATAGCCAATGCCTTCGACGTTGACGTGGAACTCCTCCTCATTGCCCTGCCTGTCTTCGGCAAAATGCTTGTTTCTGGGGTTATGCGCCAGATCTATGGCAAAGCCCGCACAGCGGCCCGCTGCCCCATCCCCGATACGCCCCGCATCGACAAGAACCACTTTTGCATCCGGTGCCAGCTCCACCAATCGCCTGGCACAATGCAGACCCATCCAGCCTCCGCCGATGACAAGGTAGTCACAAGTGATATCAGCTGCGAGGCAACGCGCCTGCGGACGCGGGCCGAGCGCTGCGTACCAGCCTGATGTCGTCGGCTCCTTATGAACTGGCGTAACTTTCATACGAATGTTCTAAGCCGAAAGGGCCAACCTGCGGTCGACCAGAAACGACACGCGCGAAAAAAACCACTTTCAGGGGGTTCAAACCGTTTTTGGCACCTGCTGCGAAGATAAACTGAGGTAAGTCCGCATCGCTTTGTGAACACTCCGAACCAATTGCTAGACCAATTCCATAACTTGTTCTAACGTACGAAAAAAATCGAGTACCAAGAGGCTCTTGAAATGGCTCAGACTGAACGAACCGGGCAGGTGTCAGACGAGCGGGGATCAGGAACAGACCGGGAGGTGGACAGAGAGGTTCACTATTCCATCGATCCGCGAGATTTCGGCTGGGTCAAGGAAAACGTCCCCTGTCAGGCGGCGTGCCCGGCGGGCACCGATATTCCGGCATATATCTGGGCGATCCTGCAGGGAAAATACGGGCTTTCCTATGAAATAAACCGCGAGGTGAACGTTCTGCCGGGGGTGCTCGGGCGGATTTGTTCGCGCCCCTGCGAGGATATGTGCCGCCACGGCTGGCCGGGCAACGGCCAGCCAGTAAGCATTTGCCACCTCAAACGCTCGGCCGCTGATCTGAAACATCGCGGGCACCGGCTGAAGGAAAGCCTTTATGGGCCGTCTGGCAAGAAAGTCGCGATCGTCGGCTCTGGCCCCGCGGGTATTGCTGCGGCGCATGATCTGTCGTTGATGGGGCATTACGTGACCCTTTATGAGCGCGAGGAGCTGCCGGGCGGCATGCTCAATTACGGAATCCCTGAATTTCGCCTGCCCCGCGATGTTCTGCATGAAGAGATTCACAATGCCTTAAGGCTTGGCGTGGTGCTGAAAACTGGTGCTGCGATTGGCAACGGCGACGGGGAAACCCCCCTTTCTGAGCTGCGCCAGAATTTTGACGCGGTTCTGCTGGCGACCGGTTGCATGGCGGCGACCGATCTGCCGCTGGCAAAAGGTAACGCGGATCATCAACCTGACTCCATCGTCGATGTCGAATACGGATTTGATTTCCTTTTGGACATGCACCGGGGTGCGCAAAAGAAAGTCGGCAAACGCGTCGCGGTGGTCGGCGCAGGATTTACCGCATTGGATTGCGCCCGGGTTGCCCGACGTCTGGGAGGCGAGAAAGTCTCGATCCACCTGCGCACGACCGAAGAATATATTCCCGTCACCAAGGATGAAATTCTCGAAGCCAAGGCTGAGAATATCTCATTTCTCGGCCTCAGAAGCCCGGTGAAACTGAACAGCGCCAAGGATGGATCACTCAAATCTGTCGAGTTCGTGCAAAACCGTCTGGGCGGCTGGCGTGATAATGGGCGGCGCAAGGCTATCGCCATCGACGGGTCTGAATTTGAGTTTGATTGCGACACGCTGCTTGTGGCAATCGGCCAGCAGACGCTTCATGATTTCCTTGATGATAAACTGAATCTCGATAGCTGGCGCAACGCCGAGATTGATCAGCGCGGCATGACTTCACTGACCGGAGTCTTTGCCGCGGGCGATTATGTCAAAGGCGCCAGCACCGTGATCGAAGCGGTCGGGCAGGGGCGCGAGGTGGCGCAAGCCATGGATACCTGGCTCATGGGTAAACCAAGGCGCGAGCAGGTGGTGAAGATCGAAACCGTGACCAGACCTCTGCGCGAGCGGGCATTTGATTTCATCCCGCGCACCCACATGCCCACCGAAGGCATCGAGGAACGCAGCTCAGATCTCACCCAGGAGGTCGAAAAAGGCTATGACGACGCGCTGACCCATGAAGAGGCCAAGCGCTGTTATCTTTGTAACCTTCACTACAAGATCGATGTCGATAACTGCATTTACTGCCGCGCCTGCATCGAGGTGGCGCCCAAGAATTGCATCAAGTTGGTGGAAGGTGTCGATATCAACAGCGACGGCACCTATGGCGATCTGCAGGAGACCCAGGAATGGGATCATGTCGGCGCGATCTGGATCGACAACAAGGAATGTATCCGTTGCGGCATGTGTTACGAAGTCTGCCCGACCAAATGCATTTCGATTACCCGCAACACTCTGACGATGCGGGAGACGGACTGATGGCTGAAACCATGCATCACGTCATTATCGGCAGCGGCAGTGCCGGTTTCGGCGCTGCCATGACCCTGCGCCAGGGCGATCAGGATTGCCGGATCACCATGATCACCATGGACGGGCTTCCGTTTTATCATCGCTTCGATCTGCCCAAGGTGTTTCGCGGGCATCACGACTGGCGTCAGCTGCTCGATGTACCGCCCTCGCATTACGACGAAATGCGCATCAAACTCAGGCGGCGCAGCCGCGTGGTGGATGTTGACGGCGCAAACCAGACCATCGCACTGGCGCATCAGGAAAAGGTCTCATACGACCGGTTGCTGGTCTGCGCCGGCGGGCGTGGTTATCTGCCGGAAAACCTGACGGGCTATGTCGATCTGTTGCACGGATTTGGTTCTTTTGAAGCGGCCATGGGCGTTTATCGCGACCTGCCCAAAGGCGGCCGTGTGGTCATGATCGGCGGCGACATGATCGGCATCGATCTGCTGCTTGCCCTGCTTGAAACCGGCTATCAGGTCACGCTCATAACCAACGCCCAGACATTCTGGCCCCATGAGCTGACCAAAAAACAGCGTGCACCTCTGCTGGACGCGCTGCGCAACAAAGGGGCTGAAGTGATCGAGGGCCAGCGCCCGGTAGGTATTCAGCGCGTCAACAGCGGCAACCCCGCTCGCGCCGTGGCGCTTGACAGCGGCGAGGAGGTTGCCGGTGACGTCGTCATGTCTTTCTGCGGGTTGGCTTCATCGGTTGAGTTCATGCTTGGAGCAGACGTTGATATCGAACGCGGGCTTTTGGTCAATCCCGAACTTCGCACCTCCAACAAAACGATCTGGGCAGCCGGTGATGTCTGCCAGATCTGGCACGACAAGGAAAAGGCCTACAAATTCTATCACGGCTGGAAAAACGTGCGTGTCATGGGTGAGCTGGCGGCGCGTAACATGCTGGGCGCACATGATATTTTCGACATCTACGTAAAAGAGACCATCGGTGTCGGCAAAGACGGTGAAATCCAGTCGACCTTCTGGACACGGAGTTGACGATGAACAAGACAGGCACAGACATCCAGTTTGCGATCTGCGGTTCAGCCGGGGACGGGACCATCGCCTCGGGCGATATCATGAAACGCGCCGCGGCTGCCATGGGCTTCAACGTCATCGCCTTTGACGTCTACCCGCCCGAGATCAGGGGCTTTGGCAAATGTATCTCGCGCATCCGCATATCCAGCGAGCAGGCCTATTCGCTGAAGCAGGAAACCGATGTTTTTGTTTCACTCAATGACGCCCACGCCATTCCCCATGTCGACGAGGTGCGCGACTATGGCGCGGTGATCTATGACGACCACCTGATCGCCAATGTCAGGGAAGGCGGCCACATATCCGCCCATATCAAACCCGCGCAGATCCCTTATGGAGTCAGCATTCGCCAGATATCAGAACTGGCGACAAGCACTGCGCGCAGCCGCAACATCGTGATTCTGGGCTATCTGGCCGGTCTTCTTGACCTGCCCGAGGAACCGTTCCGTGAGGTTATCGGCGCCAAGTTCGCCAACAAGGCCCGCGCCGTGATTGACGCCAATATCAGCGCTTTTGACGCCGGGCTTCAGGCCGGGCGCAGTGTTTTCAGGCTGGATGATGTGGCGCTCGATAAATTCCCGGCTGGTGCAGACGGTTCAAAGGCCGTGATGATGACCGGCAACGGCGCCGTCGTCCGCGGGTTCATGGAGGCCGGGATTGAAAGCTATTTCGGCTATCCGATCACACCCGCGACCTCGATCATGGAGCGACTTGCGATTGAGATGCCACTGAAAGGTGCGCGGTTCCTGCAGACCGAGGACGAGATTTCGGCCGTGGCAGCGACGCTTGGGGCGGGCTATGCCGGCTCGCGTGCGGCGACCGCCACATCGGGGCCGGGCCTTGCACTGATGGCTGAGGTTCTGGGGCTCGGCGTGATGGCCGAAATTCCCTTTGTCGTCGTCGTCAGCCAGCGCGGTGGCCCCTCGACCGGTTTGCCGACCAAGACCGAGCAGTCCGATTTAAATCTGGCGGTCTATGGGGCCTCGGGTGACGGTCAACGGATCGTTCTGGCGCCGACCAATGTCGAAGGCTGCTATCGCTGCGCTGGCATGGCCTTTGAAATCGCCGAGACCTATCAGGTGCCGGTCGTGCTGCTGATCGACCTCTATCTGTCAAACCGCTATGAAACCGTGTTTCCGTCCGATCAAAATGTGTTTGCCCCTCAGCCAAGGGCCGCGATCGAGCTGAGCGCGGGTGAACCCTACAAACGCTTTGCCCTGACGGATGACCATATCTCGCCAAGGGCTGTCCCCGGCGAAGCCATGATGATGCATACCGTGACGGGTCTCGAACATAACGAACTTGGCCTGCCAAGCGATGGCCATCACATGGTGATGTCGGTCAAACGCCACGAAAAACTGAAAAACGCCGTCAACTTTACAGGCCTCAATGTCTGCAAACGATTTGGCGAAAGCGGCAAGGTGAAGGTCGGCATCCTGGGCTGGGGATCGACATTTGGCGAGATTCTTGAGGCGATGTTTGAAGCACTGGCCGAAGGGATCAGCTGTGCCGCGATGAAGGTGGTTATGTTATCGCCCCTGCCGGAAGAGGGCATTCGGGCTTTCTTTGCGGATTGCGATGTCGTTCTGGTGCCGGAACTGAACTATGAGGGGCAGTTTGCCCGATTGATCTCCGGCACTCTCGGCCTGCCGGTTGAAAGGCTCAGCCACGCCACCGGATCGCCGATGGTCGTAGCCGAAATAGTTGATGAAATCAGACGTTTAGCTAATCCTGTCACACCGCCTGAACAGGCTGTCGAAGGTATTGGAGCATCAGCATGAACGAACATGTCAGACCCGTCTATCTGGAAGAAAAGCTGGAAGAGATTCGTGCCGATGGCCACCAGACCTACCGCTCAAAATCCCTGCCCACCTGGTGCCCGGGTTGCGGTTATTTCAGCGTTGCCGAAGGCCTCTCCTTTGCCCTGAAACGTCTGGGACTGGAATATAAGGATGTCGTCTGCGTCTCGGGCATCGGCTGCGCCTCGCGTTTTCCGTTTTTTGTCAACACCTACGGCCTTCATACCCTGCATGGCCGGGTTTTGCCGGTGGCAACCGGTGTGAAGGTCGCAAATGACAATCTGACGGTGGTCGCGGTTGGCGGTGACGGCGATGCTTTCGCCATTGGCGGCGGGCATATCCCTCATGCCGCACGGCGCAACGTCGACATGACCTATCTGGTTTTTGACAACGGCATTTACGGCCTGACCAAAGGCCAGACCTCACCAACCTCGGCAATGGGCTTTAAAACCTCCTCAACACCTTACGAGAACGGCGATCAGCCGCTCAATCCTCTGATGATGCTCTTAAGCTACGGGGCAAGCTGGGTCGGGCAGGCCTATGCCGGGCGTCCGCATCATCTGGCCGACATGATCACCGAAGCAATGGCGCATAAGGGATTTTCCTTCTTGCGTATACTCTCGCCCTGCGTGACCTTTGACAAAACCGACAACACTTATGCAAATCTCAATCTGAGTGTCAGGAAACTGCCCGAAGATCACGATGTCAGTGACCAGATGGCCGCTCTGGCGCAGGCCGCCCAGACCGGGCATCCGGCACTCGGGGTCTATTACAAAGAAGAGCGGGCGACCATGTCGGACGTCATGGAAGCCTCGATCATCCGCGCGAGAGGGCTTGGCTAAGGAGAAGGGGTGAACGTCTGGTCCTGAGCAGACAGGAACGACCCACGGGTGCTCTAACCCCCCCGAACGCGTGGTGTCAGGAAGTGGTGCCAGGGTGACGGGAAAGTCCCAACCGGCACTTCGATCACGGTCTGGCCTTGCCCGGAAATTGATGCATGCAGTGCTGTTCGTAGCTGCTCCGGCGTCTCGGCCAACACCCCGTTGAACCCGTAACTCTTTGCAAGTGCGACAAAATCCGGGCTGCTGAGGTCGGTTGCAATGGTGCGGCCATTATAGCGGTCATTCTGAAATCCCCGCACATTGCCGTAGGCGTTGTCATTGAAAATGACGATGGTGATCGGAATGTCATGGCGCATTGCCGTTGCCAGTTCGCCAATGGCAAACAGCGAGCCGCCGTCGCCCATAATCGCCACCACCGGTACGTCGCGGCGGGCATGTGCCGCCCCAAGCGCTGTGGCCAAACCCCAGCCGAGTGTGCCCTGATAGCCCGGCGAAAAGCAGGTGCGCGGCTGATAGACCGGCAGGGCAAAGCGCGAGACATAGCCGACCTGCGTCAGATCCTCGACAAAAATGCCGTCTTCCGGCAACTCGGCGCGAATGACATCAAGCCAGGCAAGTTGCGGGGCAAATTCCTCGCGATACGCCGCCGTCGCCCGCGCTTTTTCATTGGCAACCCTGTCCAGCCAGGTATCTTTCTTGCTTTCCTGCCCCTCAAGGGCGCTGATCAACTCCGGCAGAATATCGGTCAAATTGCCCGGCAGGCCAACATCCGGCGTGTTGATCCGGCCAAGTTCTTCGTCGTTGATCTCAACATGGATGACCTTCAGATCGTCATCCACCCCCCACTGCATCTGCTGCACCTGCAACCGCGTGCCAAGGGCCAGAACCACATCGACCTCAGCCCAGAGCCTATAGCCTTCCAGCGTTCGGATGCTGAGCGGGTTGTGGCTTGAAACCACCCCATGCCCGGTGCGCATCGACAGAACCGGCGCTGACAGCATTTCGGCCAGCCGGGTCACGCTCTCGCTGCTTGACTGTGCTCCACTGCCGACAACAATCATCGGCCGTTTCGCGTCTTTCAGCAGCGCGACCGCCTGATCGATATTCTCAAGGTCGGGCAAGGGCGTTTCCCGGGACGCAACGGTCAGATCATCCGGCACGCCTTCGCACCGGGCTTTCCAGATATCCATCGGTATTTCCAGCCCGACCGGACGCGGCACACCCGATTTCAGCGCTTCCAATGCCGATCTGATCAACCCTGGGGCGGTGCTGCCATCGCTCACCCGATCGGCCTGTTTCGTCAGATATCCCAGCATCTCAAGCTGCCCAGGAACCTCGTGCAACGCTCCAAACCCTTTACCGATATCACCATTCGGAATCTGACCAACCAGCGCCAGCACCGGGGCATAAAGGCTGTAGGCCGTCGCAAGCGCGGCACCGCCGTTCAAAAATCCCGGACCCGGCACGACCGAGGCGACCTGTGGCTTGCCGGTCGCCAGCGCCGCCCCCAGCGCCATGTAAACAGCCCCCTGTTCGTGGCGCGTGTGAACGGGGGTCAGCCGGTCCTGCTTGTCGTAAAGCGCGTCAAAGAACTCGTCATTCTGATAGCCCGGAAGGCAATAAAGTTGATCAAAGCCACCCGCGATCAGGCTGTCGACAACAAGATTGGCCACGCCGGGCTGATTGGCAGATTTCTCGACCATTGAAAAAGTCCTTCGTAATGAATGCGGCGGTCTAGGTCACTTCAAAAGCATAGACCTGCGCCATCAGATTGTCTTTGCTCATCGGGGTGGAATCATAGCGTTCTGATTTCCCGGCAAGCCGCCATTTTCCGCCATCTTCCAGCCTGTGCGCCAGAGTTTCAATCGCCTCTCCCAGATAAATCCGCGCCACCGAAAAGACGATATGGCCACCGGGGCGGGTGATGCGCGTGAGTTCTTTGAGGCCCTCAAGCGGTGCATGCCCCTCGGTAAATACGCCCGAGGCAACAGTGGCGGCAAACTGATCAGTGCCATAGTCAAGTGTCTCACCCAGCCGCGCTACCTTGAGATCGGCATAAACATCGCGCCCCCGCGCCAGACGCAGCATCCCCGGCGAGGCATCAAATCCGTAAATCGATGAATATCCCAGCGCCCCCAAAAGCTCCGCCATGATGCCGGTCCCGGCACCTGCATCAAGCACCGGATCGGGCCCGGGCCGCTGATGTCGGCACAGCATGGCAGCCACCATCGCCGGGTGAGAATAGCCGACCCCGGCCATATGCTCTTCATAATCTGCCGCCCAACCGTCGTAGATTTCTGCCGTTTCATCCGCGTTTTCAGAGGCATAGACGTTATGCAACGCGCGGGTTTTATCGTCGCCGGACTTTTGCGTCATCCATTGCGCCTTTTCGGTACTGGCCTAGTCAAGCCCGGCCACGAATTTCACCGCATCCTCAAGCGTGCGTTCCATAGCATCGAACATATCGTTGACCTGGCTCTCGTTGATGATCAGCGGCGGGCAGAAGGCGATCGAGTCGTTCAGAAGCGGACGCACGATCAACCCATGTTCAATGGCGCGTTCCGCAACCCATGGGCCAACCTTCTGCGCCGGGTCGAAATTCACCTTGCCTGCCTTGTCCTTGACCAGCTCAAGCGCACCGATCAGCCCCAGTCCGCGGCTTTCACCGACCAGCGGGTGATCGCCAAGCGCGTGCAGGCGCTTCTGGAACGGCACCGATACCGCTTTCACATGCGCCCCGATATCGCGCTCCTGATAAATCTTCTGGGTTTCCAGCGCCACGGCAGCAGGAACCGGATGGCCTGAATAGGTGAACCCCGTTCCAAAGATGCCAAACTTGCGGCTGCCTTCCACCAGCACATCGTGAATCGCCTCGGTCATCATCACCCCGCCAATGGGCTGATAGGCGGCGGACAACTGCTTGGCCATCGAGATAAGATCGGGCTTGAGGTCATAGGTCTCCGTCGCGAACATATCACCGGTGCGATAGAAACCCGAGATCACCTCGTCAGCGATGAACAGGATGTCATGCTCTTTCAGGATCGGCTGGATCTTTTCGTAATAGCCTTTAGGCGGCTCAATCACCCCGCCAGCGCCAAGGAAAGGTTCGGCAATGAAGGCAGCGACGGTTTCCGGGCCTTCATCCATGATCAGCGCTTCCAGATTGGCTGCAAGCCGGGTTGCAAATGCCTCTTCGCTCTCCCCCTCTTCGCCATAATGGTAATAATGCGGGCAATCGGTGTGCATGATGTTGTTGATCGGCACATCAAAAGCGTTATGGGCATATTGCAGCCCGGTCAGGCTGGCCGCTGCCAGCGTGATACCGTGATAGGCCCCGCGACGCGCGATGATTTTCTTTTTCTCGGGGCGGCCAAGAATGTTGTTGTAATACCAGACCAGCTTGACCTGCGTGTCATTGGCCTCGGACCCTGAATTGGTGAAAAACACCTTGGACATGGGCACCGGTGCGTGCTCGACCAGAAATTCCGCCAGTTCAATCGCCGGTTCCACCGCCTTATGGGCGAAATTGTGGTAAAACGGCAGGGCTTCCATCTGCTTGGTTGCGGCCTCCACCAGCCGCTTTTCGCTGAACCCGAGCGAGGCACACCAGAGCCCCGCCAGACCCTCGATATATTTCTTGCCGTCGTCATCGTAGACATAGACGCCTTCACCGCGATTGAAGATATGCGGGCCCTTTTCCGCATGCGCCGCCAGATTGGTGTAGGGATGCAGATGCGAAGCAATATCGCGGGCGTGCGGGGAGTTGGGGTTCATTGCCATTGTAGCCTCGTCAAAATGTTAAATCCGCGCGGTGATGCACTTTACCTGATAGTAACTGGCCAGTGCTGCAAGCCCTTTTTCGCGCCCGAAGCCCGAATTCTTGACCCCGCCAAAAGGTGTGGGGATGCCCCCGGCAAAATACTGGTTGATGAAGATCTGACCGGCCTCCATATCGCGGGCAAATCGCATGGCTTTGGTGACGTCGGCAGTATAAATGCCGCCGCAAAGGCCAAAGGGCGTGTTATTGGCGGCTTCCATCGCTTCATCGGCACTGTCAACGATCTGCACCGCCAGAACCGGGCCAAAGATTTCCTCCTGCACCAGCTTGTCGTTTTGAGCAAGGTCGTCAATGATCGTCGGCTGCATGAAAAACCCGTTTTCCAGGCCCGTACCCGACGGGCCTTGCGCATTGCCGCCAACCACAATCGAGCACCCCCGCGCGCGGGCGTCATCGACATAGGCCGACACGCTTTTTTGCTGCTGGGCCGAGACCAGCGGGCCAAGATCGGCATCATCCAGCCCATGCCCCATGCTAAGCGCACCGGCCTTGCCAACCAGCTTGTCCATCATCTCGCTATGAACCGCGCGCTCGATCACCAGCCGCGAACCAGATGAGCAAACCTGCCCGGCATTCATGAAAATCGCCTTCATCGTGCCCTCGACCGCGGCATCAATATCCGCATCTCCAAGCACCACAACAGGGGATTTGCCGCCAAGCTCCATCGTCGTCGAAGCAATCGTATCAGCCGCCGATTTCATCACCGAAATACCGGTTGCGACCGAGCCGGTGAAGGTGACATGTGCCACATCCGGGTGGCTGGTCAGGTGATCGCCAACTTCCGAGCCGCGCCCCGTCACGACGTTGTAAACCCCGTCAGGCAACCCGGCCTCTTTCAGGATATCCGCCAGCATCAGCGCTGTCAGCGAGGTAATCAGCGCCGGTTTGATCACACAGGTATTGCCCGCCGCCAGTGCCGGGGCTGCCCCGCGTGCGGTGGTGACCAGCGGGAAATTCCACGGGATGATATGGGCGGTCACCCCAACCGGTTCATGTAAGGTAAACGACATGAAATCGGGGCCGAGAGGAATTGAATCCCCCTGCAGCTTGTCCGCCATCCCGGCGTAATATTCAAAATACCCGGCAGCGGTTTCCACATCACCCCGCGCTTCACGGATCGGTTTGCCACTGTCGAGTGTCTCAACCCGCGCCAGCAGTTCCGCATCACGCCGGATAAGCGCCGCTGTGCGCGTCAGAATGCGGGCACGCAGCACCGGCGTCGTCTGCCGCCACGCACCTTTAAGCGCACGTTTGGAGCTTTCAACCGCGCGATCAACGTCATTGGCATTGCCAAGCTGAACCAGCGCAAAGGGATTGCCGGTTGCCGGGTCAACGCTGTCGGTGGCGTTCTTGCTGTCAGCATCAACCCACTGGCCATCGATGACCAGCTTATTCGGAATTCCCTCCGGCGCCTGCCAGTTGCTGCTTGTCGTCATGTCCCTTGCTCCCATTCACTCACATCTTCACCCGTGCCCCGGTCGGATCGTAAAACGGCTTCAATGAAGCCTCAGCCGGAAAACGCTCACAGGCGATTTCTATTTCAAAATCGCCGCTGTTGATCATCTCAGCCGTCACGCCGTCTTGATGTTTGACATAGCCCATGCCAACCGCGCTCCCAAGGTTGAAACCATAGGCACCCGAGCTGAGATAGCCGACAAGCTCGCCATTCATCCAGATCAGCTCGTCATGAAACAGCGCAGGCTCGGGGTCTTTCAGTTTGAAGTTGACCAATCGCTTGGTCAGGGTCTGGCCTTTTTGCGGCAACAGCGCCTCGCGGCCCAGGAATCCACCCGGCTTATCCATCTTGACGATGAAACCAAGTCCGGCTTCGATCGGGGTGTCGTCAGGTGCCAGATCAAGCCCGTATTCACGATAGGCCCGCTCGCAGCGCAGATGCTCAAGCGTATGATACCCGGCTTCGATGAGCCCGAAATCCTCACCCGCCTTGATGATCAGATCATAAACGTCCTGCACAAACTCCGAAGGTATCTGCAATTCCCAGCCCAGCTCACCGACAAAGGTCATGCGCTTGGCCCGAACCATTGCATAACCGATCTCGATCTCCTGCGCGGTCAGGAAGGGAAAAGCCTCGTTTGAAAGATCGGCGCCACTCAGGGCCTCAAGCAACGCGCGGGAATTCGGTCCCTGCACATTGAGAACCGCAAAAGCGGCAGTGAGCTCGGTCAGCGTCACATGCTGATCACCCCCGATGTGCCTTGCCATCCAGTTGATATCGCGGAAATGCACCCCGGCAGAGGAGTAGATCATATACTGATCCCCCGCCAGCCGGTCGACCGTGATATCAACCTCGATCCCGCCTTTGGAATTGAGCATATGGGTGTAAACCAGCTTGCCCAGCGGCACATCCATTTCGCTGACACACATCCAGTTGAGCCACGCGCAGGCATCGCGCCCCTGCACCAGCGTTTTACCGAACGAGCTGATATCCATCAGCACCACGCTTTCCCGCGCCGCGCGGCATTCCCGCGCCGTGTGTTCATACCAGTTGGGGCGGAAAAACGAGTATTCGTTATTAGGCGCAACTCCTTCAGGTGCAAACCACATCGGCCGTTCCCAGCCTGCGGTTTCCCCAAAACAGGCCCCCCGCGCCGCCAACCGGTCATGCAATGGGCTTTTCTTCGCCGGGCGCGCGGTTTCGTGATCCTTGAACGGCCAGGGCATTTCGTAAATGCCGCCAAGGGATTCCGGCGCGCGGGTGCGCAAGTAATTCTTGTTGACCTGAAACGGATGAAACCGGGCTACATCATAATCAACCAGATCCATGTCAGGCTCGCCATCAATGATCCAGGCCGCCAGCGCGCGGGAAATGCCGGGGCTGATTTCAAAGCCTTCGGAATTGAGCCCGGCGGCGATGAAACAATTGGGCAGGCCCGGTGCTTCGCCAAGACAGGGCAGGTCATCGGGCGTGAAGCTTTCCGGGCCATTCATGAAGCGGTTGATGCCGACATCGGCCAAGGCGGGCACGAGTTCTATGGCCTTGGTATAGGGCAGGGCGAAGTGATCCCAGTCTTCCTGCATCTCGATGAAACGCGCATCCCCAGGCAGGTTTTCCACCGGCAGGGCCTTGCCGCGCGGCTCAAACGAGCCAACCAGCAGCTTGCCCGCATCCTCTTTCATATATGTATATCCCTCAGGGTCACGCAGAACCGGCAGGCCGGGGTGGATGAACTCCATCGGCTCGGTCACGACATACATGTGCTCACAGGCAAAAAGCGGCACCCGCGCGCCCAATTGCGCGGCAAAATCGCGGGTCCAGAGGCCACATGCCAGCACCAGCTTTTCACAGGTGATCGGGCCGTGATCGGTTTCCAGCTGGTATTCACCCGAGGGCAGCCGCTGCATCCTGCCGACCGGTGTTTCCTCAAACACCCGCGCACCGCGTGACTTGGCGCCAGCGATCAGGGCATTGACGGTGTCAACCGGGTTGAGTTGGCCGTCTTTGGTGATGATCTGGCCTCCGACGAACTGTGTGGCGTCAAGTGCCGGGTAGATTTCTTTTGTTTCCTTCGGGCTCAGAAGGTGGTTTTCGATGCCGAAACTCTTTGCCAGCGAGACCCGGCGTTTCATCTCGTGAAAGCGGTCGTGGTCGCGGGCAATGGCAAGGGTGCCATTTTGCTTGAACCCGGTTTCCAGCCCGGTATCAGCCTCAAGCTCGCGGTAGAAGCGTGCGTTGTAGCTGGCGATTTCGGTTGAGGTATGCCCACCCCGCAACTGCATGATCAGCCCCGCCGCATGCCAGGAGGTGCCGCAGGTCAGGGTGCCGCGTTCCAAGAGGACGACATCTGATTGACCGGCTTTGGTTAGCTGATAGGCGATGGAACTGCCGACAACACCGCCGCCGACGATAACGATCCTTGCGTGGCTTGGGGGGGTGCTGGTCATTGGTGTTTACCCACGCGAGGGCAATGCGCTGCCCGGGACTTTGTCCCGGGGGTAAGAGAGGTAGTGCTTGCGCTCGTGGTCATCGGGTTTAGGTTTCCTTGCCCTGTATCGCAGCCAGCACCTTCTCAGGTGTCAGCGGCAGATCATGGATCCGCACCCCAATCGCATCAGCCACCGCGTTGACAATCGAGGCCGCAACTGGCGCAAACACCGGCTCGCCGATGCCTTTGGAGCCAAACGGGCCAAGCCCGCTCCGGGATTCCAGCACAATCGACTGTATCTCCGGCACGTCTTCCGACGTTGGGATCAGGTATTCGCTGAAAGATCCGTTCTTCAGAACCCCCTGATCCAAAAGCAGTTCCTCGCTCAGCGCAAATCCTTGCCCCATCAGCGCACTGCCTTCGATCTGGCCTTCAACGGCGCGCAGATTGATCGACTGGCCGACATCATGCGCACCGACGCTTTTGATCACCGTCACTTCGCCGGTATCAACATCAACCGCAACACTTGCGGCATGGGCGCCATAGGTGAAATCGGGAAAGACTTCGCCCTGACCGGTCTCCGGGTCCAGCCCCTCGCTCGGCGGGGCGCGGTAAATCTCCAAAGCGTGCCGGTGGATACCTCTTGCGGCGCAGTGCTTGGCCATATCATTGACCGACATCGACCGCTCAGGATCATCAAGTACAAAAACCCGGTTATCCGCCATATCAAGCTCGCCGGGTGAAACGCCGAAATGCTCTGCCATGCAACTAAGCAGGTTCTCACGTACCTTCTTGGCTGCCAGTTCCGTCGCCTTTCCGGTCATGTAAAGCGCGCGGCTGGCGGTTGAAGTGCCGCCCAGCGGATTGACATGTCCGTCACCGAAATAAACCGTTACACCGCCCATCGGCACGCCCAGAATCTCTCCGGCGATCTGCGCCAGGGCCGACATCTGCCCAGCCCCGATATCGGTGACCGAACAACGCACGATCACCGTGCCGTCCATCTCAAGCCCGACCCAGCATTCCGAAGTATCCTTCATCCAGCGGATGCGGCCATAGCTTTGCTGATAACAGGCCAGTCCGTGGCCATGCACAAGTGTATCGGTGTTCTCACGCCGCTTGCCAAGTGCCGCCAGCGCCTGTGTGGCGCATTGATCGGACCAGACCGAAGAACGGATGATCTGCCCCGTGGTATTCGGATCCCCCGTCTTGATGAAATTCTTGCGCCTCAACTCAAGCGAATCCATGCCAATCAGTTTGGCCAGTTCCTCCATCTGCGCTTCGCAAGCGGTGTTGGCCTGCATTGTGCCAAAACCGCGATAAGCACAGGTCGGCAGGTTATTGGTGGCAGCAGAGGTGGAATCGACCCACAGATTGTCCACCCGGTAAGGCCCGGTCGCCCCGATCGTGGCGTATAACAGAATATAGGGGCTGAGCTTGGCATAGGCCCCGGCATCCGAGGTCGCCTTGATCTTCATCGCCGTGATCTTGCCATCCTTGGTCACGCCGGTCTTGTGGGTGAAGGTGAAAGGATGGCGCGGCCCGTGCGAGACAAACGAGTTTTCCCGCGTCTGCACCAGCTTCACCGGACGCTCGGCATCCATTGCCAGCAGCGCCAGCCAGACCTCGATGGTCATCACCTCCTTGCCGCCGAAGCCACCCCCGACATAAGGCGCCTGCAAATGCACCCGGTTATGCGGCAGCCCCAGTGCATCGGCCACGGCACGGAAATGTTCAACCACCTGCGTTGAGGAACGGATATTCAGAATGTCGTGCTCGTCAATCCAGGCAACGGCGGCTTCCGGTTCCAAAAACGCCTGTTCCTGATATTGCGAGGAAAAGGTGTTTTCCAGAATGTAATCGGCCTCGGCAAACCCCTTGTCGATATCGCCCTTGCGGATCTTGTAAGCCGCAACGATATTGTCTTCGCCATAGACAATCGGCGCCCCGGATTCCTGCGCCTCAAAGGCATCATAGACACCCTGAGTGTCTTCATAATCAACAACGATCAGCTCCAGCGCCTGTTGCGCCAGTTCCAGCGTTTCTGCTGCCACCAGGGCAATCGGTTCACCATGAAAGCGCACGCAATCCTTGGCCAGGATCGGCTGTTTTGTGTTCTTGGTGCCACCCCCGACCTGCCCCGGCAAATCGGTCATCACCGCGTTGCTCGCGGGCAGGTCATCCGCCGTCAGCACCGAATGCACTCCCGGTAAAGCCTTGGCAGCAGCCGTATCAACACCGTTGATTTTGGCTGAGGCCCGGTCGCTGTGGAGCACCTTGGCGTAAAGCATGCCCTCCATATGAAAATCACCGGCATAAACGGCGCGGCCATAAACCTTGGTTGGCGCGTCATTGCGCGGTTTGTTTCGCCCGACCTGCCGCAGATTTACGTTGGCAATCACATTTGGGGAGGTGTCGATATCGGTCATGCTGCATCCCCCGCTTTCTGCATGTTTTCCGCTGCCAGCGACACGGCCTCAAAAATCCGCGTATAACCGGTGCAGCGGCAAAGATTGCCGCTCAGCCCCTGCTTGATCTCATCAAGCGTCGGGTTCGGGTTCTCGTTCAAAAGTGCCCGTGCAGCGATGATCATGCCTGGCGTGCAATAGCCGCATTGCGCCCCGCCGGTTTCGATAAAGGCTTCCTGTATCGGGTCAGGATCAGCCGGTGTTCCGATCCCCTTGATCGTCGTCACCTCACGCCCCTCGGCGCGCCAGGCCAACGTCAGGCAGCTGTCAATCGGCTCACCATCCATTAGCACAGCACAAGCCCCGCAATCGCCCTTTTCGCAGCCGCATTTGACCTCGACAAATCCTTCATGGCGCAGGGCCTCCAGCAGGGTGCGATGCGCCGGTGCGATCAGTTTCACGTCTTCGCCGTTTACCCGCAGGGTCACGATCTTTTCGGTCGTCATTAGTTCTCTCCTTCGCCGTCTTCAGGATGCCTGCGCCCAGGCCTGCCTGAGCAGGCGGCGCACCAGCGAATGTACGGTCAGCAAACGATAATTGGCCGAAGCCCGGTTGTCGGCTATCGGGCTGCTCTGGTCGGTGGCGGCTTTGGCCGCGGCCTCAATCAGTTCGGGTGTCAGGTCCTGCCCGGTCAGCAGATCCTCAGCCTCCCGCGCCCGGAAAACCGTCGGCGCGACGGAGCCAAGGGCAATGCGCACGGACGCGCATTTGCCCGCCTCTTTTGACAGCAGGACAGCAACGCCGGTCACGGTGATCGCGTCTCCCTTGCGTCGCGCGAGCTTGTAAAACAAATGACTACTGCCCTTTGGGGCAGGGGCAAATGAGACTGCGGTCATCAGTTCCGAGGGCTTCATCGCGGTTTTCTTGTATCCGAGGTAAAACTCTGAAAGCGGCAGTCTGCGCGCCCCCTCCGCGCTGGTCAGCTCAACCTCTGCATCCAGTGTCAGCAACGCCGGAACCGTATCTGCCGCGGGCGAGCCGCAACAGACATTACCGCCAATTGTCGCCGCCGTTCGCACCATCGTCCCGGCAAACCGATCCGCTGCTGCCCGCAATGCAGGCGCCGCGTCGTTGATTTTGCCGTCGCGCAGAATATCGGCCATCGTCGCCCCGGCCCCCAGCGTCACTCGCCCCGCTTCGTGAGAGATGTAGCGCAGCCCGTCAATCCCGGATAAGTCTATGAATTGGCGGGAAGATTCCCGACCTCCGCGAAGATCGGGGAAGAGGTTCGTTCCCCCCGCCAAAGGTTGCCCGCCGCCCTCGGCCAGCGCCGCCAGCGCATCGGGCAGGGTTTTGGGTTCGATCAGATCAAAAGGGGGCAGCATATGCGTTCTCCGATTTCATTTCACCGGGCAGGGGGTCTTAAGCCGCCCAGCCGCCGTCAATGACCATTTCCTGTCCGGTCAGGTTCTGTGATTCATCGCTGGCCAGGAAAATTACCGCATCGGCGATGTTCTGTGGAGTGGTCACCCGCAACAAGGGCATTTCAGCGACGTAATCGGCGTATTCTTCTTCATAGGTCGTGCCCTTGGTCTTGGCCTTTTCACGGCAAAGCTTTTCCATGCGCGGGGTTTCAACGATCCCCGGCATGATGACATTGACGTTGATATTATGCTCACCGCAATCAATGGCTGCGGTGCGGGTCAGCCCGCGTACCGACCATTTCGACGAGCTGTAAGCGGCGCGGTACCGATAGCCGCGCATCCCCGATCCACCACCAATGGTGACGATCTTGCCATAGTGTTTGTCTATCATCGACGGGATGAAATGTTTCATCGGCAGAAAAGCCCCGACGACGTTCTTGCGCAGAAGATCCATGAAATCCTGGCTGTCAATCTCCCAGACCGGGGTTTCAATCGGCCCGGTCGCGCCCATGGCGTTGACCAGAATGTCGACGCGACCGTCAAAGAACTCCAGCGCCTTTGCCGCCATCTCCTTCACCTGATCCTCTTCAGTCGTGTCACAGGCAATTGCCAGTGCCCGCCGTCCTGTAGCACGAATCTTTTCCGCCAGTTCCTCGATTGGCCCCAATGTTCGGGCGCAAAGAACCAGATCAGCCCCTTCACGGGCCATTGTTTCGGTGATCGTGCCACCCATCCCTTGTGCGCCACCGGTAATCACCGCGTTTTTGCCTTCAAGTCTCATCTTGCTCTCCCGTGTTTAGCTGCTGGCAGGGCCGTAACCCCCGCCACCGCTGGTTTTCATGATAATCCGATCCCCTTTCAGGAGTCGAACATGGGTTTTTCCCGGCAATGGGCTGGTCTCGCCATTTGCCCGCTGCAACGTGATGTCAAATGTCTTGCCCGGCTCGCCACCCTGCAGGCCAAAAGGCGGAATGACGCAGCGTTCTACCATCGACGTCAGCCCGACCTCGGGACCGGTGATCAGATAGGTGCGGATCTGCCCTTCGCCACCCTTATGAGCGCCGTTGCCACCTGATCCCCGGCGCAATGACTGGTTTTCGATCAGGATCGGATAATTGGCCTCGATCACCTCGGCAGGCGTGTTCATCACGTTTGACATATGCGGGCGCACCGCGGCCATGCCATCACGATCATGCCGCCCGCCTTCGCCACCGCCATGCACCTCGTAAAGCGTCGTCCACTGCCCGGTGCGCGGATCGCGCCCGGAAAAGAGCAGCAGTCCCGATGTCGTCGACCCCCCCGCCGTCAGGCGCTCAGGCACGATCTTGTCAAAGGCGTTGAAGATCGCATCGACGATCCGCTGCGAGGTGTCGTGATTGCCTGCCACCAGCGGCTTGTCGACCGGCGGGTGCAAAAGGGAACCCTCGCGGATTTTAATGCTGACCGGACGGGCGCAACCGGCGTTGGGCTGAATGTCCGGCCCGGCGACGACCTTCATTGCATAGAAGACGCTGGCCGAGGCTGTAAAAGGCGTGGCGTTCAGAGGCCCGTCGCAAGCATCCGCGGTTTTGGAAAAATCAAATACGGCCTCATCATCCTTGATTTCAATCCGCACCCTGACCGCAATCGGCGAACCGCCCGGGCCGTCATCGTCAAGCCAGTCCTCGCCTTCATAAACCCCATCTGGAATGGTGCGGATCGCAGCCCGCATTTCCGCCTCGGACTGGTCATGCAAATCATCAATCGCCGCCTGCACGGTCGCCGCCGGATAGCGCGCAAAAACCTCCTGCAAGCGTTCATCAGCCGAATAGGTCGCTGCCATCTGCGCCAGAATATCGCCCTCGCGCTCCTCAGCCCCGCGCACATTGGCCAGGATCACGTCGATCTTCTCGCGATCCACGCCATCCTCGGTGAAGACCCTGAGAGGTGGAATGCGCAGGCCTTCCTGCCAGCAATCGCGCGCATCCGGCACATAGGAACCGGGGCGTGCGCCGCCAATATCCGCCCAATGCGCCAGCGCTACCGCGTAGGCCTGAATTTCCCCTTCCGCAAAGATCGGCCGCACTGCTTTGACATCTGGCAAATGGTTGCCGCCAGCCTCCGGCAGGTTCATGAACCAGACATCTCCGGGCTGCAGTCGCTCGGGCGGCACGCGTTTCAAAAACTCCTGCACGGTCGAACCCATCACGCCAAGATGCGCCGGAATATCCCGACCCTGTGCAATCAGATTGCCGCTCGCATCGGTCAGAGCCGAGGACAGATCCCCGGCCTCGCGCAACAAGGGCGAGCGGGCCGAGCGCATGACGATCAGTGACATTTCCTCTGCAATCGCGGTCAGGGCGTTGCGGATGACCTCCACAGTGAACGGATCAGGCTTGAGGTTTGAAGGGTGGATCATTTGCCTGCCTCCGCCACGATGATCAGGTGCCCGGTCGCATCCACTTCCGCCGCTGCCCCCGGGGGCACGACAATCGTTGACCAGTCATCCTCGATAACGGCCGGACCGTCGACAACCCAGCCTGCTGGTAAGGCACTGCGCTCAAAGCGCCGGGTGGGAACCGATCCGTCATTGTCAAACCAGCATTCGTCAACCGAGAGCGGGGTTTTGCTCTCATCGCGCTGGGCCTCGCTGAGATCGGCAATATCGCTTTGCGACGGTGCTGTGACCGTCAGGCGCAGGGTTTCAAGCTGCCAGGGTTCCTCCGTGGCAAAGCCGTAAAGCTTTTTGTGCTGCACCATGAAATCACGGCCCAGAGCCTGCTGATCGCAGGGCAGCGCAAACGGCACCTCGACCGTATCGCTTTGTCCGGCATAACGGATAAGGGCGATAAACCGGCTGGTGATCGTCTCAGCCGCGTGCCCGGCAGCGATAACCGGGGCACTCAGCCGCTTGAGCATCGTGTTGCAGCGGGTTTCTAGCTCCGCACTGTCCCACTCGGTGCTGGCCATGCGGATGGTCTGCTGTTCAGCATAGCTCAGCCCGGCTGTCAGGCAGCCAAGGGCGGAAAAGACGCTCGAGAATTTGGGGACGACAACCGTTTCAATGCCAAATTCCCGCGCCAGGGCAACCGCGTGCATCGGCCCAGCCCCGCCAAAGGCAATCAGGGCGCATGATCGGGCATCGACCCCGCGCTCAACCGTCACCCGGCGAAGAGCCCGTGCCATCGAGGCATTGGCGATGCGGTGAATGCCCAGCGCCGTTTCCTCGACCGAGGCAGAAAAGGCAGCACTCAAACTCGTCACCGCCTCTTTTGCCTTGTCGCGATCAAGCCGGATAACACCGCCAAGCAGACGCTCAGTATTAAGATACCCCAGCACCATATTGGCATCGGTCACCGTGGGTTGCACTCCGCCAAGGCCATAACAGGCCGGCCCCGGTTCCGCTCCGGCACTGTCAGGGCCGACGCGCACGGCGTTGCCTTCAGCGCGTGCGATCGAACCACCACCGGCGCCGATGCTTTCAACCGCCGTCATCAACTGGCGCACCGGCAGACCGGCAAGCCGCTGGTCACTTGAAACCTGCACCTTCCCGTCAATCACCACAGAGGTATCCGTGGTGGTGCCGCCCATATCAAAACCGATGGCATTGGCCAGCCCCAACTCATTGGCAATCTTGCCAGCCGCCGCAACCCCGGCCGCCGGGCCGGACAGCGCCAGCGTCAGGGGTCGTGACCGCACGGCCCCGACAGAGGCCATGCCACCGGCGGAATGAAACAGGTGGATATTGGTATTGCCTTTTGCACTGGCCTCAAGATTGTCCAGATACCCGCCTGTCAGGGGCATCAGGGCGGCGTTCAATATGGTCGTATTGGTGCGCTCAAACTCGCGCGGCTCAGGGCTCATCTCGTGGCTGAGGGCGATGTACTTCGTCTTATCAGCCAGCGCTTCTGCCAGCATCTTTTCATGACTCGCATTGATATAACAATGCTGCAGCGCCACCGCGACCGCCTCAACACCCAGTTCGCCAACAGCGCTGGCAACCCGCGCTGCCTCCGCCGCACTCAAGGCTTTCAGAACCTGCCCTTCCGGCCCGACCCGCTCAATCGCTTCCAGCCGCCGATATTCGGGCACCAGAGGCGGCAGTTTGGGCGGCACGTGCAGACGGTAAAGCTCGCTGCGGTTCTGCCTGCCGATCGCCGTCGTGTCGCGAAATCCTTCTGTGGCCACCAACGCAACCGGGGCCAGATTGCCCTCGACTATCGCATTGGTCGCCATCGTCGTTCCATGCATCAGGTCACTGACATTACCCCATCCGACGCCAATGGCCTCGTAAGCAGTGACAATACTGGCAATCGGTTCACCAGTCTGACTGCGCACTTTGGCGGTACGTACTTCACCACTGTCGACATTGATGCCGATCACGTCGGTAAACGTGCCGCCGATATCGATACCAACTTGCCAGATGTCGTTCATATGCCGGAGCCTGTGTCAGATATTGAGGGCAGGTATTGAGGTCTATTGCCGAAGTATCTGCCAATTCACAGATGAACTAAAATTCAATTTATCTCTACTATCGTTAACTAAAAGCTATTCAAATAGTGGCAAATCCACTAGACCGGGCAGCAGGAGGGCAGGGACCATGCTGAGGTTTTCACTACGCCAGTTGGAATATTTCGTCGCCACCGCCGAACTTTCCTCGGTTGCTGATGCGGCACGGCAGCTCAACGTCTCGCAACCCTCGATCTCCAAGGCTATCACCAAGATCGAAGATCAGTTTTCCGTGCAACTGTTCATCCGCCACCACGCGCGCGGCGTGTCCCTCACACCCGCCGGTGAACGCCTGCTGATCGATGCGCGCGGTCTGTTGCGCTATGCCCGCGATCTGCAACAGAATGTACAGGAAAGCAGCGATGTCATCAGTGGAACACTTGAACTGGCCTGTTTCGTTGCCGTTGCGCCTGTTTTCATGCCCGCGATACTTGCTGATTTTTCCGAACACTATCCCGGTGTGAACGTGCATCTATACGAAGGCGATCAGATTGAAATGATGGAAGGGCTGACCAATGGCAGGTTTGAACTGGCGATCATGTATGATTCCGTTTTGCCTTCAACCATCACCACGACCAGACTGGCCGAGTTTGAACCCTATGTTCTGCTCCCGGAAGGTCACGATCTGGCCGGGCAGCGCGATGTTTCCCTAAAAAGCCTGAAGGACGAGAACTTCATTCTACTCGACGTGCCGCCAAGCCGGGAATATTTCCTGAACATGTTCCGCCAGAACGGCTTGGAACCGCAGGTCGCCTTCAGCTCGCCCTCGCTTGAAATGGTGCGCGGGCTGGTTGGCCGCAAACGCGGCTACTCGCTGCTGGTTACCCGCCCCTATTACGACCAGACCTATGACGGCCAGTCGATCGTCGCCCTGCCAATCCGTGAAGCCGTGGAAAGCGGCATTCTGGAAATCGCCCGACTGGGGCAGATCAGGCCGACGCGGGTGATGACAGTCTTCGCGGATTTCTGCGGCGAATGGTTTGCCAGACACCGGCTCAATACCGGTTCAGTCAAGGCCGCCAGAATTCCGGAATCCGCGCTGTCAAATAGCGAGGACATGGCCATTCCGACCGTCGAAACCCAGTTTCATCTCAACTGGCACAAAAGCGTTTCAGACAAGGCGTGAAATGCGGGCGGTGGCCTTTTCTGAGGAGGGGCACGCACCGGGCTCGTCTTCGGGCTGTCAGGCGATAAAGATATCATTCATCAAGAATAACATGGAGAATTTCCAACATTTCAGGACTGTTTATCACTTCATGCTTTCTCGGGGGTCAACCACATTTGTATCACGCAAAGTTTTCAGCTTGCTTCAAGTCGCGCGCAGTAGACAGTTCGGCTGGTACTGCTGCAAAAATAAAACAGCCGAGCGATGATAAGCGCTTGCTGTAAATCTCTACCAGTTAGGTCTTTCGTATATGAGTTATTTCTCAGGACAACGTAACTGAAGTGGTCCTAGTTTTTTGGACAAGTTTGCAGCGTTTCTAAGGTGTATCGGGTTTAGGTTTTATGCTGCTTTCTCTTGTTCCAAGCTGCCCCAATATGCGTCGTCCGGCGTCAACCGATCAAGCGCAGAATGTGGCCGCTCGGTATTGTAGAACGTCATCCAGTTGCTGATCACCCTCCGAGCTTGGAACCCATCCTGGATTTCCTCAAGGTAGATGGGACAGCAGGCACAACATTCCCCCCCGGATCCATAAGGTTCACGGGATCATTAAAGCTGTACGCATATCTGTTCGTCCCAACCCCAGCAGTTGTCACCTCAAACCAATCTGGCTGGATGAACATGGCGAGATCGGGGTCGTAGTAGCGGGCGTTGAGGTGTTGGAGACCGGCATCGGCATCGAAGCGTTCGCCCCCCGCCGCGGCAGGGTTTTGACAAGGTCAAAAGCCCGGGAGCGGGAAGAAGCCTTTGGTTTCTTTGGCAATTGCCGGGTCGACATTGAAGTCTTCGATTGCGCCGAAGGGGCGGTAAGTGGAGTTCTTGCCCAAGACTTCGAAGGGATCTGTCACCGTGCGCACGGAGTTCAATTGATCGCTGTGCAGGAAGGCGTCGACAGAGCCGTTTTCGTAGCACGCCGATGGGTGCGGATAGGTGAGGATGTCCCCGGATGCCGATCCTCACCGGTAACAGGCTCTTTAACATCTGAACGCGTGGTCGCTCTTCTTTGCTAGAAAATCCTCAAACGCACCGCTGCCAACCAGACGCATTTCAAACCTCAGGCCAAGCGTTTCAGCTGCCTTTTCCGCCAGTTTCCTGGTTTTCGGGTCATCGGAATGCGCCAGATAGACCAGCCTTGTGTAATTCCTGAAAATCCTCGGGATCATATCGGGGTATTTATCCAGCCGGTTGCCCCTGATCACCAGCCGGTCGAAATTTCGTGCCAGATAGGCCGTCAGGAAATAACTGCCGGGCTCGTATTCCATCATATCGGCAAAGTTTTCATACCCTGCCAGCACCTCGTAACAATGTGCGCCCGGAATCCGCTCAACGCCTTCTTCCTCCAGCACTTTATCAAGTTTGCCGGCGGTGCCGCAGTCACCGAAAAGGCACAGGATTTCATCGTAATGGTCGCGCGCTTCGTGAATCTTCTGCCGCGTCGCCTCGGGGATTTTTTCCGGCGTGTTGTGGATATGCGCCGGCAGGCATTTCACATGCAGATCGTCCCAGCCATTATGCCTGAGCAGCGAAACAACTTCGTTCGCAACCGCGCCGCAGGTGATCAACAAGGTGCCTTTTTTCGGTTCCATCACGCTGACCTATCACAGATTTCAACGATTATCACTCGGCGTTTTGGGAAATCCCATCGCCTTCATATAAATCTTCTGAAATTCGGCATACCCCGCCAGCGAAACATGCCTGACATTGTCGGCAAGGGTTGCGGCGCGCGCGCGTTCCCTTTCAGAGATCAGCGCCATCTGCGCCCCCAGACCGGCGGCATTGGCGACGTAGCGGATTTTATCTGTTGAGATATCCGGGATCAGCCCGATTCTGCAGGCGCTTTCAAGGTTGAGGTAATTGCCAAACCCCCCCGCCAGATTGAACTCCGTAATATCCTCAACCCCGACGCCAGCCTCCTCAAGCAGCGCGATCACACCGCTCAGAATTGCCGCCTTGGCGAGCTGCATCTGCCGGATATCACCCTGGCTCAGCACGATATCGTTGCGGTTGGCGCTGTCTTTGGCCCAGACCAGAACGAACTCTGAGGGTTCCGCCTCGCCCTTGCGCAGCCGCGCTGCCAGTGGCGCCGCAAGCGTTGCCTCGGGTTCCGGTTTCATCCGGCCCGAAGGGGCGATAATGCCAACATCCAGCAGGGCCGCCACCGCATCGATCAGGCCAGAGCCACAAATGCCCAGCGCCGGTACATCGCCGATGGTGTGAACCTGCACATCCTCATTGATCGTGACCCGGTCAATCGCCCCCAGCGCCGCGCGCATCCCGTCATGGATTTGCCCGCCTTCCAGCGCCGGACCCGCGGGTGAGGACGCGGCGAAAAGACCAGCGGGGCTTTTCAGAACAACCTCGGCATTGGTGCCGATATCCGCTGCAATACTTATCCCTTCTTTCCGGTCAAGCCCGGTTGCCAGAATCATCCCGACCGCATCGGCTCCAACGAAACCGGCGACAATCGGTAAAGTGAAAAGCTGGGCCTCTCGGTTAAGGCGCAGCCCCGTTTCCTGTGCCGACACGCTGAACGCCTGCCGGATCACCGGCAGATAGGGGGCCTGACCGACGGAGGTCGGGTCAATGCCAAGGAACAGATGATGCATACAGGTATTGCCGACGATAACCACCTTGTAGATATGCTCTGGCGCAATTCCGGCGCTGGCGCAGATCTCTTTGCTGAGGTTATTCAGAAAGACGATGATGCGCGAACGCAGCCGGCGGACATTCTTGCTGTCTTCAGCCGCAAAGGCGATGCGCGAAATAAGATCGCCACCAAAGACCGTCTGCGGGTTGAGGCCCGAAACCGATGCAACACTTTCACCCGTTTCAAGGTTCATCAGATAACCGACAATCGTCGTCGTCCCGATGTCAAAAGCGATGCCGTAAAACCCTGTTGCACTGTCACCCGGCTCAATGGCCAGAACCTTGTCGCCAAAGCAGGTGACGGTGACACCCTCTCTCAGGTTCTGCGGCAGATCCGTCAGGTCGCGCAGGGTTTCCAGCCCCAGCGAGAGCCCTGCACCTCCTGTCAGAACGTCAAATTCCGAGGTTTTTCCGGCCTCGGTCCTGGGCCGTTCCGGCATGAGATGCGCCCGTGTGACCCCACTCTGGGACTCCGGTCTGTTTTTGTCATCCACACCACCCGTTTCTACCAGAATCTGAAACGAGGTCTCGTTCATCGGTGGCGAGATGGTGATCGTGGCATCGCTTTTGGGCAGGCACTGGCAGGCAAGGCGATAGCCTTCGCGGATTTCCTCCTCACTCAATTGCGAGCGATCAGCAATGGTCGCCTCAGGCAACTGCCCGTCGACTTGCTTGATCCGGCACGAGCGGCAACGGCCCCGGGCACCACAGGTTGAAATGATGTCGATATTGTTCTGACGCGCCGCGTCAAGCACGCTGTTGCCCGGGGTCAGTTCAACAGCGCATTCCGGCTCGCTGAAACTGAGAGTGACGACAGCGCTAGGCATCCTGCTCCTGTGCCTTGGCTTTCAGATCAAGCCCCCCGGCGCGGTAGGTCTTCAGAAACGCGCGACAGGCCTTGTCCTGCCCCAGCAGGGTCGTGGTGGTCACGATATTGGCCATCATCCGCCGGTCCAGGGGATCAATGATCACCGCATCCAGCCCTTGCCCCATTGCCAGCACCATGAAGACCTGATTGATCAGCATCCGCTCGGGCAGACCGAAGGAAATATTGGAAAGCCCGCAAATCGTGTGAATACCGGGATAGCGCTCTTTCAGCCGTCCCATGATATTGAGCGAGACCATGCCCGCCTGCATCTCGGCACTGACCGGGAAAATCAGAGGATCGACAAAGATATCATCCGGTTCAACGCCATTTTCCGTCAATAATTCAACCAGTTGAACACCAAGATCAAACCTGACATCGGCGTCTTTGGAGATCCCCTGATCATCAATTGTCAGGGCCACGACACGCGGTTTAAACTCGGCGATCAAGGGCAGGATGGCGTCTTTGCGCTCCACTTCCATATTGATCGAGTTCATCAGCGCGCGGCCCTTATGCACCCTGAACCCCGCCTCGAGCGCTGCCGGATTGGCGCTGTCAATGGCGATCAGTGCCTCTGGTATTTCCCCCTGAATAAGCTCGATCACCCAGGCCATGACCTCGGGTTCCTGCGCGCGCATCATCGCCGTGTTGACGTCGATATAGGCCGCCCCGGCCCCCCATTGCCGCCGCGCTTCGTTCAGAATGAACGCCTCATCACGCGCGTTCAGCGCTTCAGTGATCGGCTCGCGTGTGCTGTTGATCCGTTCGCCGACAATGATCATCTGCTATTTCCTTTGGTTGGCCGGAATAATAAGACCCTAGCCAGTTGCAATGCTGGTCTGCCGGTTCACGCCCATCAGCCCGTCAAGCTTGACCACCGCATCCTGCGCATCAAAGCCAACCGCATCCGCCCCGATCTCATCCGCAAATTCCTGCGTGACCGGGCAACCGCCGACAATCACCTTGACGGAGTCGCGCATTCCAATTTCATTGAGTTTTTCAATCACCTGACCCATTGTCATCAGGGGCAGCGTCAGCAATGTCGACATGCCCAGAACATCGGCATCGTTGTCCTTGAGTGCCTGAATGAAAGTTTCGATATCCACATCAATGCCGATATCAATCACATTGTAGCCATTGGCCTGCAAGACCGCCGCCACCACGGATTTGCCGATATCGTGAATGTCGCCCTTGATCGTGCCGATGACGATGGTGCCATGCGACATGCGTTCCGCGCCACTTTCCTTGATCTTTTCATCCAGAATATTGGCGCCTGCCTTCATCGCATCCGCCGCCATCGCCAGTTCCGGCAGGAAAATGACACCCGCACCAAAATCTTCGCCAACCTGACCAATCCCCTTGGCCAGCCCCTGTTCAACGGCGGTCAGCGGGTCCACCCCGGCTTCAAGTCCCTCATTGACCAGTTGCACGGCGTCTTCCTCTTCGCCGTCAATCACGGCCTGCGCCAGCTTGTCAAAATACTCGTCATCTATTTTGATCGGCATATCCGTCTCTCCCTCTTTCCGTTCAGCCAAGGTCGCGCTTCAGGCAATGTGCCAGATAGTCATCGAGCTCTGCCTGAATTTCCGGTGCGACCGGCGATTGGTGATTGTCCAGAATATCAAGCGCCTTGGCCTTGGCCTTTTCCTGCAGTTCCACATGCCCGCGTTCCCAGCTTTCAAAGAATTCCTTGTTGGCGAGTTGCGGCATATAAAATTCCTTGCGGAACCAGTTCTTGGTGTGTTTTTCCTTCATATAGCTGCCCGGAAGCGGGCCGACCTTGAGGATGGTGTCGACCGACAACCGCTCTTCATCGATCTCGATCCCCTTCAGGTATTCGCCGATATAGGCCGCCATCTCATTTTCCAGCACCATTTCCGACCACGAGACCAGGTTGAACCCGGCGGTGCCGCCGAGATCGATGATCCAGCTCAGACCAGCCAGTGCGTAATTGTAGTTTTTAAGTGCCTTCTCAAAGGCCGACTGCTGATCAAACTCGCAGGCATCGCTCATGCCAAAGCCGACAACCGGCACGTTGTGGTATTTGGCCATCGCAGCTATGCCGCCGCCGTTGATGCCATATTCCGGCGTGCCGCAGGCCCAGAGCCCGGTGCGCATATCCATCGCCGGGTTAAACGAACAGAACGCCAGCGGATGCCCCGGCTTGTAGGTTTGCGCCTGCACCACCAGCGCGTAAATCTCGACCATGCACTGGACCAGCATCCCGGCGCGTGTGGCCGGGCCTGTGGCCCCGCCCATCAAAGCACTTTCGATGGAAAGCGGTGTGCCGCTGTCACAAAACCCGATCAGCCAGTCGGTGTAATGCACGTCAATAACCCGCGGTGGGTTGACCACCACATGGCCCAGCATATGCGGACGTGCACGCATTTCCGCCTCACCGCCCGACGCAATCTGCCACATCTTGATCAGATCGGCGACTTCATGCTCGGCCCCGGTATTGTAAACCCAAGTGCCGGGCTTGTTGGTGTGCTTCATCCATTCCGCGGTCAGAACCTGCGAATTGCAGATCATCTCTTCGTCGTAAAGCCACATCACCGGTTTATAGAGCCCGTGCACATTTTCCAGCGCATCGGCCATCAGGGTGCCGTCAATCGCATCCTGCCGAGTCACCTTGCGGCGCTCACCGGTACGAAGGTCATCGATATAGCGCCCGGTGACGGTACAGAAATGCACTTCACCGGTGCCGATAGAACAATCCAGCGTGTCGTCATTGCGGCCGTAAAGCGTGAAGTCACTGGGGCAGGTGGCCAAAGCATCTACCACCGCTTTTTCCGGAATTTTCACCAGTTGTCGGTCGTTTTCCAGCGTGCATCCCGCCGCTTCGAACATCTTCGCAGCGCGCTCGTCATCGCAACGCACCCCGCCTTCCTCAAGCACCCGGATCGCCGCGTCATAGACCATCTTACACTCGTCAGGCGTGATCGGAAGCGCCGAACCCACCAGTTTTCCGCTGAATCCCTTCACGATACCCCCTCGCTTTGCTGACAGGCAGCCGGAAGGCGCACCTGTTCGCTGACCCTGCCAACCAGGCCACTACATTGGAATTTGAACTTTGTCGCGGGCCGAGAAACCCTGTGAACCGAGCAGAAATCTTTCATATGTACCTGCCCTCAAATAGTTCAGTTCACGGTTTCAATTCTCATCCCGGCGGTCTCAATTTTGCAGATCAGAGCTTTGCACGACATTTTGCTTAATCAAACTTCCATTTTTCTTCGTTTTGGATAGCGTTTGGGTATGCAATGCGTGATTTTATGTCGCTTTTACGGCCAAATGCCGTGCCAAGACTTTTTACATCGGCCGATGAGGGCAGACAGGCAAATTCCAGTTCTCACCGAGAGACAAGCGGCACCGGCAGGCAGGACGTTTGCGATCTCGTGCCCTCTAATCAACTTGGAACTGGACAATACGGGGCCTTTGAAGGGGCTATCCAAACGGCTAGCCGGATTTCACCCTCTTTGGTTCGACAACAAAAACAAGGCTGCCCGAAGGGCGCGTCATCGGGTGAGGCAATGCAGAAATCCCAGCTGATCTGACTCAGAACCCCTTGTAATGACCCAATGAACTACTAAACCGGTTTATCGACAGACCGGTCTACCGGTAGACCAACAGACCGACAGACCGGTAAACCGACAAGCCGGTTTATTGGTCCATCAGTTTTCAAGATTTCCAGTTGGTCAATGAAGGGGTGCACAGAAAATGATGTAAGCGCCATTCGGTTCAGATTTTCCCGGCGCAGCTTGCAAAGGCAAGTCTTCCAACTTTGCACGTCTGCAAAACACCCGGCTACTACCAGAGCAACTCCATGATCAGGCCATTTGCCCCGACCAGCAGCAGCCCTTCATTGGCCGTCCCTTGAAGCGGCGGCAGCGAAACAAGACCCTTCAGCGCCACCTGTGTCGCCTTGGGAAACCGCCGCCAGCTATCACCCTGATCACTGCTGACCAGAAGATTACCGTCTTCCCCGGCAATCCACCCGATGCCGGCAGGCGAGAAGTGGATGTGATTGAGATCGGCCTTGCCATCCTGCGGTATCCGCTCCCAACTGGCTCCGCCATCACGGCTTCTGAGCAAGGTTCCCTGTGCGCCCACCGCCCAGCCGTTCTTGCCATCAGGAAAGCGAATACCATAAAGGCTGGCTTCGCTCCCCGAGCCCGATTGCAGCCAGCTTGCCCCGCCATCCCGTGTCAGCAGGATCAACCCGTCCTCACCAACCGCCCAGCCCAGCATATTGTCGTAAAACCAGACGCAATGAATGGCCCCCGGCACGGCAAGGGTCATGATATGCCAGCTTTCCCCGCCATCGCGCGTGATGACGAAAACACCGCCTTCACCGGCAGCAAATCCAGTCATCGCATTGCTGAAGGCAATCGAATAAAGCGTTATGCGCTTGGACAGATCAAGCGCCCGCCACGAGCACCCAAGATCGTCTGACGCGAATAGCGCCCCTTTGGCCCCAACCGCCCAGCCCCGAATTGTCCCATCAGGGCCTTTGACGAATTTGATGTCGTAAAGCTGCGCATCCGTGTCGATTGAAACGATCGTCCAGTCAACACCACTGTCTGTTGAACGCAGTATCAACCCATCCTCGCCCACCACATGCAAGATACCGGGTGCCGCCTCAGCCACACTCCACAGATGATTAAGCCTGCCAGCAGAGATTTGCGCCCATCCGCCGTCGCTGCCTTCACGGATCAGCGTCCCCATTTCCCCGGCCAGCCAGCAGGTGCCGCCCGCCAGCGTCACGCGGTTGAGATTGACCGAGGATGGCAAAGTCTCAGGCACCCAGCTTGCGCCCCCGTCACGGGTCGCCAGAAGCGTGCCGCCGGTTCCAGAGATCAGGCCGTGATTGGTGGAACGCCACAAAATATCCGTCAGATTTCGCCCGGTCGGCAGTTCCACACGGTGCCATTCACCCTTAGTAGCAGCGCAGGTGAAACACTGGCCACGTTCGCCCAAAATCCAGCCCTGCGCACCGTTAAAAACAACGCGCAGCAGCGACAGCGGCGTTTCCATGTCAAAAGCGTGCCAGTTCTCACCGTCATCCGCGCTTTCCCAACGCTGGCCGCTGTCACCAACGGCAATCACCCGGCCATCGCCAAAATCGACAATATCCCTGATCCAGACCCCGGTTTCCGGCCCTGCCGCGTGCCATGTCCGCCCCCCGTCGGCGGTTTTCAGGCAAAGACCGAACGAGCCAACGGCCCAGCCAACATCGCCTGAGCGAAAATGAAATCGGTGAATGGTTTCCCGCGTCTCAAGCGGCTGGCGTTGCCAGGTCTGCCCCCCATCCTCGGTTCGGTAAAGCAGCCCGTTCGCACCACCAATAAGCCCCGCGCTGTCATCGAACAGGTGCAAAGCTCGCAGCTCATGTTCAGTCGCCAACCAGCGCCGTTGCCAGCTCGCCCCGTCATCGCGGCTTTCCAGAAGGGTGCCGGCCTGACCCACGGCCACCAGCGGCCCCTCGCCAAACCCGGCAAGATCAAAAAGTGCGTTGGCCGTGGGGTAGGGGTTGCGTTCGACCCAGCTGATTTTCGACATGCCGCCGCACCCGCCCCGTTGTGCCTAGTATTCGATCGGAACGACCGTCACCACGTCGCCTTCATGCACTTCAACCGGTTCTTCTGAGAGAATGATAAAGGCATTGGCCTTTGACATGCTGGTCAGAACGCCCGAGTTCTGCGATCCGGTGCTTTCGATCCACGCATCAGCCCCTTCGTAATGCAGGATGCCACGGGCAAATTCCAGCCGGTCACCGGTCTTGATGATCGGCTGCCCTTTGAACGGGATCGTCAGTTGCTTCTGCGCCTCAGGTTTGCACCCCATCATGACCAGAAGGGCGGGCCTGACCAGCAACAGGAAGGTTGCGAGAACCGAAACCGGATTGCCCGGCAGGCCGAAAAAGATCGCATCTCCGATCCGCCCATGCGCCTGCGGTTTGCCGGGCTTCATTTTCACCTTCCAGAAATCAATGCTGCCAAGCTCCTGGATCACATCCGTCACCAGATCGAAATCGCCAACCGACACACCGCCTGAGGTCAACACGACATCCGCCTCATCCGCGCCTTTTTTGAGGGCCGCAGCAATGCTGTCCTTGTCATCACGAATGATACCGAGATCGAGAACTTTGACACCAAGCGCCTGCAATACCGCCATCATCGAATGCCGGTTGCTGTCATAAACCTGCCCCGGCTCAAGCGGTTCACCGGGTGCGACCACCTCGTTGCCGGTTGACACAATGGCCACAGTCAATTGCCGGTAAACCGAAACCTCGCGGCGGCCAAGCGAGGCGAGCATGCCGACATCGGGCGGCAGCAGGCGATGGCCAACAGCAAAAACCTCGCGTCCCTCGGTAACATCCTGCCCTATGCGGCGGATATTTTGCGCCTCTTTCTGCCCGGGTGGCACTGTCAACTGATCGCCATCGCGCGTCACCACTTCCTGAATGACGATGCAATCGCAGCCATCGGGAATTGGCGCGCCGGTCATGATGCGCACCGCTTCGCCCGCCCCGATTGTCTGGCTCAGCCGCTCCCCGGCTGGCAGGTCGGCAACCACGGTCAGCGTGGTATCCCCGTCAGCCGCAAGATCCTGAAAGCGGACGGCATAGCCATCCATCGACGTGTTGTCGTGGTTGGGTACATTGAACGACGCGATAAGCGGCTCGGCCAGAACACGGCCCAGTGCGGCAGTTACCGCGATGGTTTCACGTTCAGCGATCGGGCTGACCCGGGCCAGCGTTCGCTCGCGGGCCTCGGCAAAAGGCATTAAATCCATAGGTCTATCCAGGTTTTTCTGGGAGCAGCGCCCCGGTTATCAAAGATGTGATAGGAAACAAATCCACCCGCTGCAATAGAAGCTGCGCTCCTTGCGTTGGATTTACACATTGCCTCGGCACCTGGTCGCGTCATCGGCTCTCCGCCGGGGTAAAATTCCACTGCGGCACTGCAAGCAGTTCCTCACGCCCGCCAAGTTCCCCGATCCGTTTCTCCTGATCGGCATGGGCCTTTTCATTGACCATTTCCGGGTCCATCCAGCGCGCAAGCCGCCTTAGCGCTTCTGCGCAAACCTCCGGGCGCTGGGCTGACAGGTCGGTAACTTCTTCAGGATCGTCCGTGAGGTTGAAAAGCTGTGCCGGATGCCCTTCTGCATAGTAAATGTACTTCCAGCGCGCCCTGCCATCATTCCAGCGCACCAGCGTGATCCCGACCGGCGAGCCGCCATCATGATATTCAGAAAGCACCGTGCGCCCTGTGGGCGCCCCAAAAAGCAGAGACCGCCCGGAAAACGCCCGTGACGGGATGCCCATCGCCTCAGTGATCGTCGGGGCGATATCGATAAGGCTGACCGGATCGTCCCGCACCCCCGGTTCAATACCGGGCCGAGACATGATCAGGGGCACCCGCGCTGCACTTTCATACATTGTCGATTTCGTCCAGAAACCTTTCTCCCCCAGCATCTCCCCATGATCCGAAGTGAAGATCACCAGTGTGTCGTCCTTCATCCCCGACGCCTCAAGGGCGTCCAGAACCCGACCCATCTGTGCGTCCATGAACGTGCACAGCCCGAAATAGCTGGCCACCGCAATCCCCCGCGTTTTGCCGCTGAAATGTTCGTCATGGCTGAAAAACCGCGCGATCTCGCTTAGAACCGGGTGATTGGGAACCGCCTGCGCCTCGCTCTCAAACTGCGCCGGATCGTAAAGGTCGTAATACTCCGGTGGCGCGATCAGCGGGTAATGGGGCGACAGCATGGACACAAAGGCGCACCAGTTTTTGCTTTTGCGGGCTGGTTCCGCCAGCCAGTCACAGGCCCGGTCGGCAACGCGCCTATCGTAGCGAATATAATCGCTGTCCCCGGGACCGATCATTTCGGCAAGCTCGGCGGTCGCGTCATAAGAACAGATCGGCTTGCGCAGCAACCCCCTGACCCAGCCAACACCATCGGGAATGTGAATCGGTTCAATCTCTTCCTCAAACCCGGTGTCATCCAGCCCGCTGCGATAATGAAGCTTGCCGATCGAGACACAGCGCTTGCCCGCACCCTGCAACAGATGCCCCCAACTGGGAACGGACCCGTCATAGGCCTCAGCCGATGACCAGTTGCCGATCTCATGCACATAGCGCCCGGTGGCAATGGCAGCGCGGGTTGGCACGCACATGGGCGAAGGGGTGTAGGCGGCATCAAAACGCACACCGCTGGCTGCCAGTCGGTCAAGGTTGGGGGTGTGGACGCGGGGGTTCATATGGCCAAGCGCCCACCAGCTTAGCTCATCGGCCATCAGAAAAAGAACATTCATGCCGCCAGCCCTTTCCAAAGCCGAACTGTCAGTCCTGATCCCTGCCACCGGGTTGCAGGCTCTGAATGGCAATATTTGCCCCCTGCATCGCCAGACCAACCAGAACACCGATGCCCATATTGTTGGTCGCCACCGAAACCCCGGCCACAGCGAGGGCGATGATCAGATGCGATTTCTCGGTCGTATCTCCGATCAGCCGCGCCAGTTCCAGCCCGGCAAAAAACAGCAGAACGCCCAGAATGCTCTTGGGGATCAACGTCAGGATCTGCAGGGCCTGATCGCCAAAGAGCAGCGCGAGTACGATAAATGCCCCGCCGATAATCAGGTTTGAACCCCCGGTGCGCGCGCCAAACCGGTAATGCGCAGCCAGCCCGCCAGCCCCGTGGCAAAGCGGCATCGCACCGATCAGGCCAGTGATCAGCCCGGTCACGCCCATCGAGGTTAACAGCGCTTTCAGCGTCACCCGCCCGGTTTTCTCCTCGCCGAATTTGGCAATGGCCACGTCGCGGGTTGAGATGATGGCGTTGCCGATGGTCAGCGGCAATTGCGGCAGAACCAAGAGGAAGAACGCCTGCCAGTATTGGCCGAAATCCGGGGCAATCAGGTAAAGACCACCGTCAGCGACGCCTGTATCGGCCCGCTCGCCGATCAGCAAGCTGATCACAACACCAAAGACCAGCAACAGAATGGCCGCAGGAAATCGTTTGTTTTCAAGGAAGAAGAGAACGATGAAAGCGCCGATAATGCCAATGACCGGGTTAAGCCACGCCGCCTGCGCCGGACCATTGAGGATCAGTTCAGGCGCGGCAATGAACTCGACCCCCTTGATCATAAGGATCATGCCAAGGCCAAGCTGGATGCCGCGCACAATCGGGCGTGTGAAGATTTTCGCCACCAGATCAATCGCACCGGTTACGGCAAGAAACAAGAGGATTACCCCAAGGATCAAACCCGAGGCGGCGATAGTCTCAACCGGTAATTGGGCGGCAATGGCAACCGCTGCCACCACTTTTAAGGGCTGAACCGGGATCGGCAGGCGGTAGTAAAAGCCGCTCACCGCGTAAAAGCCGCCAATCACCAGAAGGGTGGTCGCCAGCGGCACGGAATTGATCAGAACCAGCGCAATGGTCAGCGGTAACAGCGTGCCCAGATCACCCAATGAGCCGGCCAGTTCATTGCGGTTGAACTTATGGGCCGGCAATCCATTCATGGTATCTGTTCCCTGTGCCCTGAGCTTACCTGCCTATCACGGGCAGGCCCATGCGCGAAGTTCTAAATCTCAAGCCTGCGCATGATCTCTTCACTCAGCGCTACAATCGCCTTGGCCGCGTCACATTCAGGATTTTCGACAACAATCGACCGCCCCTCATCCGCCAGCTTTATGATCCGCCGCTCAAGCGGGATGTTGCCAAGATAATGCACCCCCAGATCATCAGCCGATTTCTTCACCTGATCCGCGCCAAACAGCTCTTCATCGGTCATGTTTTCAACCATGCCCAGCACCGGTACGCGCAAATGATCCGCCATTGAAATGGACTTGCGCGCATCCAGCAGCGCCACGCGCTGTGGTGTTGACACCACGACGGCGCCGTCGATGCGTTCGACAATTTCGGTTACCATCAATGGCTCATCGCCGGTACCCGGGGGCAGATCAAAGAGCAGAATATCCCGCTCACCCCAGTTGACCGAGGCGATCAGTTGGCGGATCAGGTCCTTTTTCAAGGGGCCTTTCCACATCACCGCATCGTCCGAGGATTCAATGAAATAATCCATCGAGATCATGCCAAGCCCCGGCGCCTCTTCTGGCATCGGAACAATCGGCACGATGCCGATATCGTCAAGCTGCAATCCTTTGCCGTGTTTGGCTGCTTCACTGTCCTCAGCGACCAGCATCTGCGGGATGTTGGGGCCGTGAATATCGGCATCAATCACCGCCACCTTCAGACCGGCTCTGGCCAGAGCCACTGCCAAACCTGCGGTCAGGGTTGATTTGCCCACCCCTCCTTTGCCAGACGTGATGATCAGCCGATGCTTGATCAGAGCAAGGCGCTCACCGACAAGCCATTCCTCATGCGCCTCGCGCCGTGTGTTCAGGCAATTTTCATAATCCGGGCAGATGTCACAGCCATTGGGCCGCTCGCACGGCGCCTCGACTTCAGTTGCAGGCTGAAGGCCCGTCAGGATCGGCGGAAAGTCGGTCATCGTGGGTACACCGTCTGGCCGCGTACACCGACGCGGTCTGGCAAAAAGACATAATCATGCTGATCAATGGCAAAAAGGGCGCGGAAAGAGCCGGTGCGGAAATCGCCCTGGCGGATCAGTTCTTTCATTTCGTCGCTCAGCACCTGTTTGCGCCGAAGGAGCGTATAAAAGATACCGTTGCCCTCAAGCCCTGCACCTTCACGGTTCTGGCTGCGGGCAAAAGCGCTCTGAATCTCATCAAGCTGTTCCTGAGGCAGGTTGAACGCCTCCAGATTCATCTCTTCTTCACGCACCGTGCCGATAGCGGTGAACCCGACAACGACACCTTCATTCAGATACATCTTGACCCAGGTATCAGCGTTCTGCCCGATCAGGGTTTCATCATGCTCGGCTTTCGGTGAGCCGCCCGCTGCGATTGGCAATTCAAAGACATTCACTGCATTGGCGTCAATTCCGCCTTTGTTTACAACGGGTTTGCCCACCATATTGAAACCGGCAATGCGACCGCCAACCACGGCATTGGGCCAGAGCGGGATCATCCGCTGCACCCCGACCACATCGTAAAACTGCGCGACATCTCCGGCAGAAAACACATCCGGATTGGAGGTGCGCATATTCTGATCGGCCAGAATACCACCACGCTCGGCCACCTCGATATCGGTGCCGTCACAAAGCCACGTGTTGGGCCGCTGACCGGCGGAGTTGATGATCAGATCGCATTCGATCAGCCCGATATCGCCAACCTCAACGCCTTTGAGCGAGCCATCTTCGTTGAAAACCACCTCCTTGGCACCCTGGCTGGTGATCACGCGCATGCCGCCATGGGTTTCCATATGCTTTCGCAGAATATCGGAGCTGTCCTTGTCGGTCATCACCGGCAACACACAATCCACCAACTCGACCATCGTCACATCGACACCCCAGCCGCGCAGGGTTTCGGAGGCTTCGATGCCAATAGGGCCGGACCCCATCACCAGCGCCTTTGCCGAGGCCCGTTTCGGGTCGCGCAGATGGGCAACAACGCTGTCGGCGTCTTCGATAGTCTTGAACGCATGTGCCAGCCCCTTGTCGCGGGCATCAGCCAACCCCGGGATCGGCACCCAGAAGGTGGTGGCCCCGGCTGCGATCAAAAGCTTGTCCCAGGGAAACTCTTCGCCGTTTTCCGCTGTTACGGTCTTTGCGGCGGTATCAATCGATTTGGCAGGTGTGGACAGGCGCAGATCGACATTGTTGCGTTCGTAAAACTCCAGCCCGCCTTTCCAATAAAGCCCTTCGCGCGGAATGCCGAGCATTTGCGGAACCCGCTCCTCTGGATGCCTTTCGCCCCAATCCTTGCGGGCTTCTTCATATTCGGGGGATTCATTCCAGCCATAAAGCGCCAGCGGGCAGGGGGAATAGGCGGGCCAGGGTTCCTTGTTGAGAACCGTGATCGCGCTTTCGCTATCGAACTTGCGGATCGCCTCAATGGCTTCAGCGGTCGCTGGACCGTTGCCGATGATAAGCATATTGCTGGCCATTTCCGTTCTCCTCTTTTCTGGAATAGTGTTTTGTTGCAACAGCTTGCGCTATTGCCACCTAGCCCATTTCGTTCATCTCCAGGTGCTGGGGTCACCCCCCACACGAATGTCAGCCGCATCCATCATCTGCGAAACCCAGCCCTTGAATGCAGCCTTTGACTGTACATCGCGCAGTTCATTGCGAATTTCGTCTGCCACCTCGCTGAGCGGCAGAACCGACAAATCTTTGGCGACCACCTTCAACAGCAGATAACCGTCGGGTGTGGCAATCGCATCGGTCAGCCCGCCGATTTCGGCGGCACAGGCGGCATCAAAAGCCGGATCGTAAATGTCACCGCGACGGACCCAGCCGATATGGCCGCCGTTCGCCGCTGTTTCTGATTTCTCGGAATGTTTGCGCGCAAGCTCAGCAAAGCTTTCACCCGCTTCAAACCGCTCCTTAAACGACCGCAGCGCCAGAATGAGAGCCGAGCGGCCTGCCGGGCACAGCGTTTTTTCCGCTTCAAGAAATATCTCGGCCAGTTCAAGGCGTCCATCGCGCACAAAGCGGCTCATTCCGGGTGCATCATTCTGGGCCTTGTAAAATGCCGCAACCTCATCGTCACTGACCTCTGCTTCCTCCAGAAACAGCCCGATCACGTGATGAATGATCAGTTCGCGCCGGATGCTTTCGCGCAAAATCACTTCAAAGCTTTCCTCAGCGACAATATCATCGCCGCCCTGAACCAAAATGCTCAGCTGGGCTTCGGATAAACCGGCCTTTATCTCGTCCTCAGAGGGTTCAACCGCAACCGCCAACTCGCTTTCCAGCACCAGTTCTTCACGAATTAACTTGGTAATGGCGTTTTTTTTCAGTTCGGCGCGCTGGCTGGGCACGAGGTCGTCAAAGGTCACGCCGTGAACCGTCGCTGCCAGCTGCTCGATCTCTCGGGTAAGCGACCCGGCATAGATGATATGGCCGTTCACCGTGGCCAGAGGCTGATTATCGACTTTGCTCAACATCAGGTCAGCGTGTCCGGCTGCTCATCCGGGGCAAAGCGCACCAAATCTTCGGGTAGCGTTTGTTGGGAATGGAAGCGATTGGCTTCCAGCGTGAAGAAGCCAATCACCAGTTTGCCGATACCCGTGACATAACCCTGCGCTGGCCGTTCCCGGCTGTTTTCCTCGCGCATGGTGCCGACACGTTCGAAATCATGGCCAAAGCGGGTGGCCCAAAGCAGAAGGTGCTGAGACATGAAGCGGTCATGCTGATCCCGCGCCTTGGCAGCGGCCTCAGCATCACTTGCTGCATCTGCCTTTAGCCAACGGCCAATCAGTTCACCGACAAACGAACATTCATGCATGATATGATCGGCAAACTCGTCCGAGGCCTTCAGGCCAGCGGCGTTATAGGCCTGATAGACCCTGCCTGTGCGGTTGCCCTGTACCTGCCGGTCGCCGAGATAGATCGATTCGTAGGGCGAGACATAGGGAAAGAAGGAATCGTAAATGATGCGCGCATATTCCATGCGGATTTCATTCAGCAATTCATCGGTTTTCATCACCTGCAAAACCGACAATTCACCCAGCGCCTTGTCGATCATGGGATGGCCCGACAGGGCCAGGGGCAGGGCGCGCAGGCTGTCAAGCAAATCGCCGCTGGTAATCCGTTCGGCCAGTTCTCTGGTCGGGTTGTCCAAAAGTTCGGCCAGCAGTTGATAAACCGCCTGCCTTTGGCGATCGAGCTCAACAACATCATCACAAACCGGCAGCACGCATGGGTCGATCCTGACCGGTTCTATGGCGCGGTGGATCATCGCCCGGACCCAGTAAAGATAGCTGTAGCGCTGCCCTTCGCTTTTCCAGAAATCAATCACCTGCGGATCGGAATACAAGAGGTCGATCTCCGTTTCCTCGCGCAGTTCCTTTTTACCCTTGCCACCGGGCGTTTCGCGGTCGCCCACACGGTCGCTGACGCGCGTCGCTTCGGCATCAAGACGGTCAAACTCATCCAGCAGGTCGTTGAGCGTTTGGCTGAGGTCGTTTTCTTTCATGGGTTTGCCTAAATGTTCAAAAAACGCAAATCTCCTGTCGGTTTCAATCGCAGGAGATGGGGTGGCTTGCTTCTCTGATCATGGTGCCCAAACGGGGCCCGGGCACCATGTTCGATTTTCTAAGCGCAACATTTTGAAACTTTTCATTGCCTCAAAATCCGCAGCCTCAATAGAAGGCTTTCACCTCATGCACCGTCACACCGGCTTCGGCAACTGCCTTGCGGGCAACTTTGCCGTCTTCTTCGGCAACCCAGATCGTGGCGTGATAAGGCTCAACCGAGGCAACCGCCTTATAGATCACCTTGGCCCCTGAGGCAGCCACGGCCTTGTCGGCCTTCTCAAAGTCGCCGTTTTGGAAATCAACACGGATCGGGTCACCCCAGATTGTGCCGGCATAGGTCTTTTCAAGCAGCGCTTCGGGGTCGGGGATGTACTGATCGCCCATTTCCTGAACACGCTCGGTCGAGGTTTTGCTCTCGTCGTAGTAAATACTTGCCTTACTGGACATTCTTCTGTTCCTCTCAGCGGGTTACAGCCGCACCGGTCGGCAAATGGGCCAGACCAGCGTTCTGCTGCTTGGAATAGCGCTCGCGAATGATGGTGGATATCTCGTTGATATTGCCGAAATAAAGGCAATGCGTCGTGCATTTGGTGGCACAGGATGGCCACAAACCACGATCAACCCGGTGAACGCAGTAAGAGCACTTGATCACCGTTTTTGACTGCGGATTATACTGTGGCGCACCAAACGGGCAGCCACCGATACAAGCCTTGCAGCCGATGCAGATATCCTGATTGACATCAACCAGACCATCAGCGCGCTGGTTCATTGCCCCTGTGGGGCAGACCGCCACGCAGGGCGCGTCCTGACAATGAAAGCACGACATGGCAACGAAAGCGGTCTTCAGTTTGCCAGCCGCCACTTTCGGGCCGATCTGCACGATCCGCATCAGGCGCGGGCCGACGGGTACATCGTTTTCCAGTTTGCAATGTACCTCGCAGGCATAGCAGCCAATGCATCGGTCAGCATCATGGAACAGCGTATAATGGGCGCTGGGATTTGGGCCCGGACCAGGCAGGGTGCGGGCAGAATCATGCCCGCCAACCTTGCTGTACTCGTTCTTGTGGCCGATGGTTTCGGTCATAAAGTCTTTGGATTGCTCATTCATGACTTATGCCGCCCCTTTCTTGGCCTGACGCTTGGCCAGGACTTTTTCGATCAGGTTGCCTGTTTCATAGGCCTGGCCTTCATACATGACTTTTCCGGCTTCCTTGTCCCAGGTCGGAGCCCCACCCTGCGCGACGCCATCCTGATACTGGCCGAACTCGTAATCCTTGACCGGATAATCCGACATCGGGTCAACAATCGCGTGGGTCATCTGGATCGCCTTTTCGCGATCATCGCCCTTCTTGCGGATGTTGATCAGCTGCGCCTTGAACTCCGGCTGGTTATAAACCGGATCCTTGACGATATCGTCGATCAGATAGCTGACATTGCGGTTTGTAATGCCAGGCACGAACGGTTGATATTCGTCTGTGGAAGCCGGAACCCATATCTCGCGCGGATCGATCTCTTCCGTGACCCAGGCGAAGCTTTCAATCTCGGCCATTTTTGATTCCAGCACCACAATGTCGCCGTCACGAATGCCAAGAACACTGGCAAGTCGCGGGTGAATCTGAGCGAATTTCTCGGGCTCCAGCTCATCCGTCCAGGGCCACCAGTGCCCCATCTCGTGGAACGAGGACACAAGGCGTCCGGTACACAGAACCAGCGGATAATCCTTGAATTCCTCAGGTGCTGAAACGGCCGTATGGGCCCCTTCGCGGTGTTGCGGCAGACGGTCCCAGCCGAGCTTTTCGAGAGGAGCCGAGGCACACTCGATCTTTCCAGTTTCGGTTGGAAAGCGCTTGTCCGAGCCCGGATAGTTTTCGCCGTCCTTATACATGATCCACTTGCCACGGATTTTGGCGTCAGGCGTTTCAAATGTCATCGCCTCTTTTTCCGTCATCGCGGGCCACATCACCCCACCCGGAGGTGTGGTTTCAGGGTCCATGGTCTCTTTGACGATTCCTGCCGTGAACGGTTCCTGCTTGTTAAAGAAGGTCACCCAGGCCGGAAGGTCGGCACGCCCGCGCGAATCGCGGAACGGGAAATATTCACCCAGACCAACACGATCGGCAATTCCGCAAACAACGTCGACGTCGTTGCGGCACTCCCAATTCTCGTCAATGGCTTTGTTATACCACTGGTTGAGGCGGTTATTGCCGTGATGCACCTGACCCTCACGTTCTACCCACGAGGTGATCGGGAAGGCCACATGCGCATGGTGATAGGTAAAGTTCGGGTGCCATGACATATGAATGGCAATGTCGATATTGGCTTTCATGCCTGCCGAATACTTGTTGGTATTGGGCATCTGCGCCAGCATGTTGCCGTTCCACCAGACCGCGCGGATCGGGTAGGGTTTTTGCGTCAGAATGGCATTGGGGAAGGCCGCGGCCGAGATATCGAGCCATGGTACCAGCTTGTCGGTAATTGGCGGGCGGGCAACGCCGCGATTTGCCAGTTCCAGTGCCTCTTCATTCAGGCCATAGCCCGCAGCGGCGGCATCCATCTTGCCATCAAGCTCGGAACGCGGATATGTCGGAATGTCGTGACCCGGGTTATCAGGTGGCCGGCAATTATGCAGCCAGTTGACTCCGCCGCCTTCGATCCCGACATTGCCCGTGATCGCCGCCAGAAGCTGATAGCAACGGTTGATGTTGTTTGAGTTATAAGTCTGTGCCGTGCCCAGACAGCCGGTCATCGAGGCCGGTTTGGCCATCGCAAAGGCGCGTGCGGCCTCAACGATAGTTTCTTTCGGCACCCAGGTGATACGCTCGGCCCGCTCAGGCGGCATATCTTCGATAATCGGCATCCACTCGGCCAGACCATCGACGTTTTCTTTAATGAAAGCATCGTCCTGCAGGTTTTCCTTAAGGACCACGTTGATCATTGCCAATGCCAGCGCCGCATCGGTATTCGGGCGCAGACGCATGGCGATATCGGCTTTGGCCATCGTGGAATTGAAGCGCGGGTCGATGACGATGATCGTGGCGCCGTTTTCCTTGGCATTGAGCAGCCAGTTGGCGGTTGTCACCTCGGAAGCGGCCATGTTCGATCCGGCCACCAGAATGCATTTGGAGTTGACCCAGTCCATTGTCGGATTGGTCAGGCGGAACAGCTCTTTCGCACCCCAGGTATAGTTCCCGGCAATGCCCGGGCTTTCACAGCAGATCGGGCCTTGCCCAACCACATTGGGCGTGCCCCACAGCTTGGAGAAGCGCTTGGCCCCCATCTTCCAGTTATAGTCAGACCGGCCCGTGCGGTGGATCATCAGCGCTTCGGGTCCGTATTTCTGCCGGACTTTCAACAGACGCTCGGCGGTGAAATCAAGCGCGTCATCCCACGAGACCCGCTGGAAATCGTCATCCAGCGTTTTGCGGATCATCGGATATTTCACCCTGAGCGGGTTATAGATGTGCTGAAACGACCCGGTGCCCTTGCAGCAGAGCGCGCCGTAAGCATTGGGGTTGCGCGTATCGCCCATGATATCGACGACGCGCCCTTCCTTGACATAAACCAGCATACCGCATGAAGATTCGCATTGGTTGTTGCAGTTGGTTGCGACCACGCGGTCATAGTCCTTGGTCGACTCATCCAAAGGCCTTAGCGCCATATTTCCTCTCCTGTATTCGTAATTTAGAATATGTTTATATGTTGTCCGGCCTTTTTGATAGTGTTTTTTGCGAAGATGGCGATTTTACCCCTTCCGGGGATACCGGCTTATCCCTTCAGCTCAAAACGGTTTGCTTCTCTGGCCTTATGCATTACCCCCGTCTGGACTTATCTCGCGCCCATGCTCACAAGGAAACTTTCACACCGCTTGATCCATTCCTCCTGATCCGGAACATATCCGTCAGTGCCGTTAAACCTTATCTTGTCTTTGTTCTGATTGACCCAATCGGCCCAGTCGTCTTCGGAAACCAACCGTGCCTCAGCCTGAAGACGGCGCACCATCTCGATCTCTTCGGCCATGATTTCTTGCGAGAATGTCTGCATAGCGATTCGTCAGTAAACCGGTGACATGATAATCAATCTTGTTTCTTCAGGTAAACTGCCCGCTGAAAGCTCAAGCTTATCCGTGAGAGTCTGAACATCGGTAAAGAGGTCGGCAAACGGCTCTACCGCATCAAGATCGGCTGCAATGCGGTCGGTTTTGTAATGCATCGGCAAAACAATTCTGGGGTTCAGCTGCTTGACAATCGCGTAAGCCCCGGCCGCATCAACGGTGGAGTGGCCGCCGCAAGGCACCATCAAAATATCCACCTGACCCATCTCGCCCAGCTGATCGGGGGTAAGCGCGTGGCCGATATCGCCCATATGCGCGACATTTATTCCGTCCATGCAAAAGCGAAACGCCGTGTTGTCGCCGCGCTCCTGCCCTTCGCTGTCATCATGCCAGGTTTTGACGCCGGTTACATCGACCGCATGAACCCAGAAATTGCCATACCCCCGGATCAGCGTCTTGTTGCCGCCGATGGTGTTATAGCCATAGTGGCCATCATGTGTATGCGAAACAAAAATGGCGTCGCAGCCTTCGCGAATGGTTCCGTAAGTCAGCGCGCCGTTCCACGAGCCGGAGATGTAGGGGTCAAAGAGAAAGCGAACGAGGCCGTTTTCCGAGGCGACAACAAATGCGGAATGCCCGCACCAGGTAATTTTCATCCAAAAACTCCGCAAGCAGTATGACATGAACCAGCTGACGTAGCCCGACTTTCGGCTCTAAGCCTCTAATATCAGGCCGCCAATTCATATATCACGAAATTGGAATATACAATCTGCATTCTGGGAGAGGCCAAGGGGCATCCGGTCAGATTGTTGCGCGCCGCAAACCTGACCCCTTGGCTATCTGACCCGATACCCCTTAGCTTGGGCGCATGGAAGCGGTTTATGGATTTCTGACAGCGGCGCTCGTGCTGATCGCTAGCCCCGGCCCGAATACGCTCAGCCTCGCGGCTGTCGGGTCGGGCTTTGGGCGGCGGCGCAGCCTGCCTTATATGGCCGGTCTGAATATCGGCATGGCGCTGGTGATCGGTCTGACCGGAAGCGGTGTGTCAGCGGCGGTTCTGGCGCTGCCAGCGGTGGTGCCGGTGATCGTTGGTGTCGCGGTGATCTATTTTCTTTGGCTGGCCTGGAAGATCGCAACGGCCCCACCGGTTGGTGAGGTGACCGGGGCCGATCATGCACCAGGTTTGCGCGAAGGCGTGGTGATTTCTTTGGCCAATCCGAAAGCCTATGCCGCCATGAGCGCGATGTTTGCCACCCCGGCGCTGACCTCGCTGTCAACCTGGGGCGAGGTGCTGGCCAAGGCGGCCCTGCTCTGGGCGGTGATCTGGGCCGTCAATATCTGCTGGTTGACAGCGGGTGCGGCGCTGACCCCGTTATTCCGGGATCCAAAGGCAAGCCGGGTGATCAATATCAGTTTCGCCGTGTTGTTGTTGCTGTCGGTCGGGCTGACGCTCTGGACCTGACGCGCCCCCGATGGACCTGGCCTTAAGCCGGAAAACGCCCTCCATCAAAGCGGGAACATCAATACCGGTCGCGCCGTTTCCTTGATGCCACATGCCCGCCACCGGCCCAGCAGGTGAGGCCGATCAGAAAGCCGAAATCATACCAGCCGCCGGAATTGGGCACACCGTAAATGCCAACGGTCGAGGAAAACCACGAGATCACGAAGGCAATCGGTGCAACGGCGCCGTCAAGCAAACCCCAGAAAAACCCGCGCGCCCCTTCAACGGCGGGTGGGGCGGTGGCACAGGCGGTGAGAAGGAAGAAAGCAAGAAGCGGGGTGAGTTTGCGCATGACACAATCCTTTCGGTCGCTCTGCAAAGCTTAGGCGCGTTGCGCTGTGCGGGCAATGAGGCAGAGGCGCTCACCTGTCCTTATGATCTGCCCGGGCCGGCAAGTGCCACGCCGAAAGCCCCGCTCCGGGTCTGGCCGGGCAGGTTGGCTGTGAGAGAAGAGATGAAAAGGCGGGCCCGCCATGTGCGGTGGTGGCCGAAAACGGGGTTTTTGCCCCGCTCCCTTGTCGATCTGCCGGGTTTCGGCTGGCCCCTCCGGGATTTTACCCCGGAATTGGACCTGAACCGCTTGTGACGTCGCGAGGGGTTTTAGCGGGCTGTGGTTAGGGAGGGGTTAAGGGTGCGTGCGGTGGGGGGGCGGCGTGGGTTCCCCGGACCCGATCCGGGGTCTTTCAACCACAAAGAGATCCCGGCGCGGAGGCCGGGAAAGCGCGTTTTGCGGGTCAGGATTGTCAGAGGAAATCTGCCGATCCGGAGAAGCGCCCGGTGGCAGGCAGCGTCAGGCCGCGCATTCAAATATAACCTGCACCCGCGGCACCCATCCCCGACCGGGACGCCTGCGGCCCGGCTCTCAGTGAACGCAGGGCGTTCACCTGTCGCCCAAGGGGTCAGCGCCCGGACCTCCCCCATGGGGAGGGCGCTTCGCACCCACCCCGAGGTCCGGGTGCTGACCTGTGTTGGGGGTGGTGAAATCAGGCAACGAAACCGTGTTGTTATTTAAGGTTCAATTGTAACAAAATTCAACATGGACAAATTTTCAGACAATCATCGTTGATATTGAGGTATAATCACTCAACGTTCATCCAAGCTTAGAATCATAATACAAATTTGGGTCCATTCAATGAATCTACGGAATTTGATAGTTGGAGCAGTAGTCACAGTAATCACAACCGTATTAGGGGCTGTTGACGTTCAGGATTCCCAAATCACCTAAATTCTGATTCAAGG
>CAZMNO010000020.1:0-60742 GCA_964567685.1 uncultured Rhodobacter sp.
ACCCTCCAAAAATCAGAGCTTATAATGATACGTATTATAGTTCCAGGTGACTAGCAGCTGCGAAAAGCTGGAGCGAAACCAATGAGTTAGCTTAGGAAGTGGTGCCCGGGGGCGGATTTGAACCACCGACACGAGGATTTTCAGCAAATTTTATCACATAGCAAATTTCTTTTGCTGATCAAGGATTTGCGCCATCAGAGAGCATGGTGCCGAGTCACTGTTGAGTCACCCTCTCAGGCTCTTGACAGGGTCCGTCAAATCTCTGGCAAAAGCGTGATGTGCCTTTTTGTGCCTATCCGGAATTCAGATTACCAATGAGTGCACAAGCGCCTTCTGATCGTCTTCAAACAGATGTGCGTAGATGTCGAGTGTGATTGCCGCCGATGCGTGCCCCATCAAGTATTGAAGCTGCTTGAGGTTAGCATTTTTCTGCACAAGCCGGGACGCGTAATGATGACGGAAAGCGTGAAACGCGCGGTCGCGACCAACTCTGACGAACCGGGGGTCAGTCCCATTTGCCGCGAGTTCGTCCGCACGGGTCTTGAGAGGTTCCAACATCCTAGAATAAAGATTGCTGTTGCTGATTGGGTGGTCACTGCTGGTTCCGAACAAGAGCGTCCTGCTATGGCCTGCCAACCATTCGCCCAGCACCTCCCGCAGGGCCGGATGAAGTGGGATGTCGCGTACACCGTCCGCCGATTTCACAAGCCCAACATCGCCTTTTTCTGGTGCGCTCTGCGTGATCTTGATTATCCCCTCTTGGGGGAGGAATCCTTTGCGTGGAAACCCGCGTGCCTCACCGATGCGAGCGCCTGTGTAAACAAGAAAATAGATCATTGGCCGATATCGCGCCCACACGCGGCGGATTTGCAGGTTATCGTCCTGCGCCAGACTGTCCGCTGCGGCGAGCATGGTGAATACTTCATCCGGCGTGTACGTCTTTTCGCTCCGCTCGATACGTTCGCGGATTTTTTCCTTCCTTGTCGGAGACGTATCAATGCCATGGGTTGGGACTTCACTGATCAAGCCGACAGCCTTTGCGTGCTTCAAGACAGCGGTCATGAGCCGGAGCGCCTCCTTTCTTGTCTTGCGTACGAAACCTGCCTGCACACATTTGTCGTATACAATTTCGAAATGTTGGCTCCCAACGCTGGTGATAAGCACGTCGCCAATTTGAGGATACACACGCTCTTCAAGGTACGAGCGATATACGCGCAATGTAATCGGCTCGATTGGGTCGCCCCGGCGGGGAAATTCTTTTACGGTCAGATAGGCCTCTGCCACAGCTTCAAATGTGGGGATGTCCGACTTGCTGAGACGCGGGCGTTTACGTTTCCGTTGTGAGAACAACTCCACATTCTTCTGGGAGCGAAACAACTCTGCTTCTGCGCGGGTTGAAAAGTTCTCTTGAGTCGTCCCCCCATCTTCGCGCGTCCAACGTACGGCATATGCCCGATGCCTCTTGTTTTCCTTTTTAAGCTTAACAATCGTCGCCATGAATCACCTCGATATTAACGTGTCGGTGATCGTAGTCTTTTCGCTGTGCATGACTATGGCGAAAGGATGGAAAGTCTGGGAACTCAGAGTTCTCAAGCCGGAAACAACCGCCGACCGTGACCCGGTCAATCTTGACATTTGAAGCTTACTATGGCAGTGTTCCTGACATAGATTAGACCGCCTTCGGTGAAGGCCGTCACCGCCCCGGTGGGGCGTTCATCATCCCAAAATCGAGACGCTGCACATGAAAGATCACACGATCTGTGCGCGGGATATTCGGCATGTCTGCGGTCTGACTGGCTACTCCATGCGCAACCTTCTGACTGATCCCGCGCTATCGAACAACTTCATTCAAGCCCGTGGACCGAAGGGCGGCAATGGACGCCGCTATTGGACCTTGCGGGTGCTTCTGCCGGTACTGCGGCAGCAACCTTTCTTCACCCGTGCGATGGAGCGCGACCTTGCCCAAATCGACCTCAAACAACGGAACACGGAATCCCAACATGTCTGACCATCCTCGCATCACACTGGACAGCCTCCACCACGCCGAACGGGAACGCCTGAATGCTATTCGCGTTCGTGCAGAGGTTGCCCTTGCGAAACGCTATCCGCAGTTGAAACCGATCACAGTGCGGCACATTCTGAACGACGAACTTCTGTCCGACCCGCGCGTGTTTCATCATGTCGTTAGTGGAAGTGACCTCGAAATCCGGGCCGATGATGAAAAGGCAATTTCTGCGCTTGTGTCCGATCTGGTCACGGGTTCTGAGGTCGCGCAACGCAACATCGCTTTCGCCTCTGCCGAACTGCGCGCCAAGCTTGAACAGGATTTCTACGCATCCCTCAACACCGGTGAAGCGCTTCGGCTCGAACGGGCCGGAGAACTGCAACAGCGCCGCGACACATTCGTCGAAGAGGGACTGAACCGTGCCTGACATCGCCGCGCGGCCCATGCCCCGCGACCGTGACGAACGGTTTGCAAATCTGGTCTCTTGTGGGGAAACCTACTTGTCGGCGTGGTGTGCATCCGCAGAAGGTTTCCCAAAGCCAGCGCCGACCGCTTCTGCGCGTGTACAAGCATCAAGGATGGCCAAACGTTGTGCCGACCGCATCGCCCACCTGAATGCACAACGGGTCGCTGATACTGCGTCAAAAGACGGGCCGGAACCAATCACGGCGGAGTCTCTGTCGGAAATCATGCAGGACACCACTCGGACGCTCATGCTGGCAGCCACCGCCGCCCAGCGCGCCGGAAGTGCTTCGACCGCTCAAAACCTACGCCGCTGTGTTGTGACACACGCCGGGCGTGCCCACCGCGTCGAAAACCGTGTCCCGAAAACGGCAGACGATGGCCCCACGATCCCCGTTGCAGAATACATCGCCCGTCTGCGCCCATGCGAGTGCCTGCAATGACTGGCACCGCCGAGTCCCTGATCTATGTTGTTCGGCAATCGAAGGCACAGATCGCGGACCTTTCAGCGCGGCTTGACGGAGCACAGGGCAAACAGGTCGAACCAATTCTGCGCGCGCTGGGCAAGGAGGCAGATGTTTGCAGTGCCGCCCTTTCGAAACTCGCACGTCTCTATGTGGACGTGCTGCCCGATACCGAAGACAAACCGAACAGCGGCGCTCCCGAACATGACCCAGATTTGTTGCTGGCGGCCCAGTTGCTTTTCCGCGCCAACCAGAACGGCTTTTGTCCATGTTGCGGGGGTATCAAATAGCCTGCCCAGCGCCGCGTGTGAGGTTTGCCACACGTGGGCAGACGTTGAGCCGCCCGGCACGTTTTCTCCGGCGTGCCGGGCTCGCTCCGGTCGCAGCAACAACGAACCCGACGGGTCATTCCGGCCCAACTTCACCCAATCCCTCTCACCCGACAAAGAGGACACAACGAATGGAACAATGACATGAACCTCTTCATGAACCGCGCTACGCGCGCTCGTATTCATCTGGCCGTACTTGACTCAATGCCGGGTGACCAAAAAGACATGGAAGCTGCATTCGCCGAAACATGCGCATATGCCGAATACCCCGGCGAGGTCTTCGAACTGGCGCGTGCGATTGACGCCTTTGTATTTGCCAAGCTCCACTATGCAAATGTCGACCACGCCGAAGTGGAAGCGGATGACCTTCGGGCTTTGAATGGGGTGGAAAACGTGAATTGGGCACTTCGCCTTTGCGGTATTCGCGCGCGTAGCGCGGACGGGCGGAAGGCCCGCTGGACAGATGCGCCTGACCGTGAACCAACTTTGCCGGTCAAACTGCCTGCAACGTTGCTGGAAAACTGGAATGCCGATTGATGGTATGAACACCTTTCATTGCCGTGTCGCACCACCAAAAATGCTCAAATTGTTTAGCAACGGGAAATTATAACTGGAATCTCACAGGCATTTCCCTCAACTGTCCTCAATTCGGAAACAGTGTGTTGTCAGTAGGTTAAGCGGTTTTTTGTTGCCAAGTTCTCGATTGATCCGTTACGAGTAGCTCGACGCACGCGGAGCGCGTGTGTTGCGAAGGTCACGGTCTCGGTGGACGAGACACGAGCTTTTGCAAGGTTACGGCACCTACGTCGCGGGATAGACCCAGCGCGAAGCCGCCTCAAAAAACGAATTTGGGCGAACGGATTCCGTAATTCCGTCCGCCCACTTGCCCCGCCAAGGATTGATCGGGGGCTGTCTCAACTGCGTCCAGTATACGTCATGCTGGGCAATGTAACAAGGATTCACATAACTATGGGCAAAACTGCCGAAAAGAAGAAAACACCTTCTCCCCGTGTCCTGACCTCGAAGGAATTCGATATGTACTGCGAGATCGCGGAGGTTCACATTGCCGCGTACCAAGCCGCCAACGAAAGGGTTGATCAAATCGACCGGGAAAGTGTTGATACTGCGATTGGAAAAATTCGTGCCCGCTACCAATCGGAGGGTGCGTGATATGGCTCAAATCGTAAGCGAATCCTCATTCGAGCACGCGGAAGCAAACACTCCAAAAGGCCCGAAGCTGGCCACTTGGAATGACGCTACGCTGTCTGGTGGGGGTGGAAGTAAATGGAACGCGCTGCTGAAAACCACCGTCCATGCGACATACGGACGGCAATACAGTGACAAGAAGAAACAGCGCCAAAAAGGTACTCCCGATGATCAGTGGAACGGTGTGCCGGGGACATGGGGGCAGTTCATCGAAGGAAGCGCGGGTGAAAAAGGCTTCTTTAGCACCCAGCGGCGCGATACGACTGGTTTTTCCCGTCACGAAAAGCATGCCGACAAAGAAGGCGGTTCGTGTGTATTCGGGAACTGTCTCGGCAACCATACAAACGTCGCCGTGGACTCGAACTGCGCCATCGGTCTGGACCACGACACAGGTCACGTGACCTATGAAGAGGCAAACCGGCGCGTCGCCGATTCGGGCATCGCGGCAATTATCTACACCACCCACAGCCACCTCAAGACAGAGTCTGAGTTCAAGCGCGACGCAGTTGTGAAATTTGCTAGGTGTTCGGGTGAACCATCGATCAAAAACGTGAAATCCTATGCCGCCGAAAAGAAGGGACTGGCACCACACATCATCGAGTCATTACAGATCGAGGACACATACCGGACAGGCGACGGAACGCAGATTCTGGTTTCGCACGCGCCCATCGATAAGTTTCGCGTGATCATTCCGTTCGCCGAGGGCGACGTAAGGATCGGCGACATGGGAAACACAGACAGCGATGCGCATGCGCTGTATGCACGCAAAGTCTATGGCGTTGCAGGTAAGCTGGGAATTCCAACCGACCCGGCAACGACAAATGTGGCACGGTTGTTCTACCTTCCTCGCCACCCCGCCGGTGCAGAACACGGGATCACGATCCACCAAGAGCCACCCATTTCGTTCTGGGACATTCCCGAGGCAGAAGCCGGGATGGCTGATACCGGCCCGCGTAGCGGGCAGAAGTACAAGCGCCGCCCCGATATGGTAGCGGAAGACGGCACCGACGTTTCCGACCTCTACGACCGGTATGCCAAACGCTGGATGCTGGCAGAAATCTGCGAAACCGCCGGGCTGGAAACCTCCGCACAGGTCAGCAACAGCGGGGGGAAATTCCATGTTCGCTGTCCGTTTGCGGATGGCCATACCGACTCCCGTGATGACAGTGCGACCTTCGCCATGAATGCCGAGGACTCGCAGACCGAGTTCGCCGTTGTCGATTGTTGCCACGGTTCCTGCCAGAGCGCGAATGCTGGCGAGAAGCGTCACGCCGTGGACTATCTGGGGGCGTGGATCGACTCTGGGGAATTGGACCCAGAGCTTCTGCAAGACCCTGCTTTCATGATTCCGTTCGGCAGCGGACAGCCTGATGAGAAGTTCTTTCGGCGCACTCCCGACGAAATCGAAGAGAGTGTAGGCGTGGATGAGGAAGGTTCTGGCGATGGTGAGTTCGAAGACCCCGACGACTACCTGCCCGCCCCCTATGTTCGGGGCAAAGACATGATGTTTTATCAGACAACAAACGATGAGGATGACACCGTTAACATCCCCGTTTGTGGGCCTATTGATCTTCGCGGACGTACAATGAACGAAGAGGGCACCGGCGAAGCGGGGCGCGCCGTATCCTTCAAGTCAGAGAGCGGCAAACGCGTTGAAATGACGATTTCGCGCGCGGAGTTGTACGCCCACCCAAAAATCGTCTGGGAGAAACTCGCCGATGCTGGTCTGCCGCTGGCAGGGCGGGACAAAAAGGCGGAAGATCGGGTGTTGAACCTGTTTGCCGAAATGACGCCTCAGCGCCAGATCATTAATCTTCAAACGCCGGGTATGATCCGTGTTGGGGACGGGCAGATTGTGGGATTCATGCTTCCCACCGGTCAAGCAATGATGCGCGGCAAGGGCGAATACCGCCTTCACGAAGACTCTACCATCCCAGACACGCGCTACAAAGGAACGTGCGAAGGTTGGCAAGCTGCGGCCAACGCCGCCATGTCGCACGTCGAAGAAAACCCCTATTGGACGCTGGCAGCTTGCTCTGCTTTCGCAGGCCCGCTGCTGGGAATTTTGGACTGGAACCCCCTCGGCTTTAATTTCAGCGGTCCTACGTCTAAGGGCAAATCACTGGGCGAGGTATTGTGTTCGGCGGTTTGGGGGAACCCGGCGGACGGCAAGGGCACGTTTTGGGGTGCAAACAGCACACCGAACGGATGGGAAGACTTGGCTGTGTTTGGCAGCGGTACGAGCCTCTGTGTAGATGAACTTGGGGCAATGCAAGACAAGCGCACTCTGGCACCACTCATGTTTGCGCTGCACTCTGGTCGTGGAAAGGTCAGGAAACGTGGCAACGGCGCAGGGTTAACCAAACTTGCCGAATTCCGTCCCTTTGTTCTGTTTTCGTCCGAATCCAGCATCAAAGCAGAAGTGGAAGCTGCTGGCGTTCCTTATCGCGGCGGTATGGCAGTTCGTTTCCCTGACGTCGATGTTTCGGAAGGCATGGACCGCACGCCAGAAGAACTGGCTAAAATCGAAGCCTGCAAGAAGAACTACGGGCTCGCAGGCCCGCTGTTCATTCAATACCTGTTTGATGCGGGTATCTGTGACGATCCACTCAAGCTGGAAAAGGAATTGGAAGTGATTGTCGCCCAACTGGCTGACGGCAAAACGCCGGGCTTGCGGCGTGCTGCCCGTCCCTTTGCATTGGCTCAACGGGCAGGCGAACTGGCCGTTGACGCCGGGTTGTTGGATGACGTTGAGGCAGTGCGCAAAGGTGTCAAAATCTGTTGGGAAACCTTTCTGAAATCGGATGAAGCAGCAACAGCGAACGGTAGCGAGTCTCTGATGGATGGTTTCGTGTCATGGGCGAACTCGCAGATGGATGTAACGATCATTTCAGCGACAGGTATCCCCGGCTACGAGCCTAGCAACAGCGAGGGGCGCGGGCGTGTCATCGGGTGGTACACCGATGAACAAATCATCTTCGACTGGAAAGCGCTTGAGGCGATGGACATTCCGAACACGTACGGAAAACGTTCTGCGCTTACCACCGCCCTCGGAGAGATCGGTGCGCTGGATCGCGGCGGGGCAAGCAATATCCCGTACACATCGCTTCCAACCGAGGTGGGTGCGCTCCCCGGTGGCGGTGACAAGCGTCTAAAAAATATGCGCGTCTGGCGTAAGAAATTGGGTATCTGATGTGGTGAGTTGAGGGGCGCGTAGCGCCCCACCTCAAATGGGCTGTCAAATATGGCTGAAATGGATAGCTATCGGCCAGCCATCGCGAATTTCTCCGTTAATTTCAACGGCACGATGGCAAGAGTGGCAGAATTGGATAGAGAACAGAGTAAATAATAAATGCCCTTTTCTCCCCGCGTATCGCCAAAACGCTCCGACCGACCTGCGCCAGCCAATTCTGCCACTCTTGCCATCGTGGCTTTGTTTTCTAAGGATTTTTCCGCGATGGAAAGTAGAACCCCTGTCCATTCCTGCCATCGCAAAACGAGCGCGACTATTGTTGTCCGACTGAAAGAATGCGCCTTGCTCCTAACGGAACCCTCCAATACTCCGCGATGCCAACCGTTAACAGCGCGGAAAGCGGCAAACATATAAACGCAAACGCGTTCTCTTTTTTGCAAACAGCATTCCAGTGTTGCCAGTGTGCCTTCAAACCCCAATGTTCGTTGGGTTTCGCAGAGACCACACCCGTGCCGAAGCAAAACCGGTACCGACCCTGTACGGATAAAATTCGTATCACGGCCACTGCGAGCGTCTCCACGAGAAAAATGCTTTTGTTACGATTTGCCGTTTTTGACGTTTTCGTCGTTTTGATTCCACTGAGCGGCTACTGCCGTATTCCCGTTATCACAAGCGGCCATTTTTTTTGTAGCTCCGGCACGAATTAGGTTTCCAGTTCGCGCTTCGTCACTTTGACACGATTGAAACCACCGGAAAGTGCCCCCCAGCTTCTGACAGGGAGGTACGATTGATTAATGTAGGTAAGCATTACTGACTCGAATCAATCTCTTTAACCTGTTGCCCTGTCAAGGAATTTATTTTCGCCATTCGAATGTAATACCCGTAAAAGAGCTTAACGAATCATGTAAGGCCTATTAGCCTTTAGAGGCTTACAAATGGAGGCGGAAATGGCTGTATATGGACTGACCAGAGTGTCCACCTTGGATCAAGCCGAAGGCACGTCGCTAGACGAACAGGAGAGGAAGATTGAGGCAATCGCCACGGTCGCTGGTCTGTCCGTAGACCGCATCTTTACTGACGCCGGAATCTCCGGCTCTGTCCCACTGTCCGAACGTCCAGCAGGCGGAGAACTGGTTGCACTCCTGCAACCGGGTGACACCGTGGTCTGCAACAAGATCGACCGACTATTCAGATCGGCAGCCGACGCTCTGACCACCGTCAAGGAATGGCAGGAAAGCGGTATTGATTTAATCGTCGTCGCATTCGGGGCCGATCCGGTCACGGCGAATGGAACTTCCAAGCTGATGATGGGCATTCTGTCCATGGTCGCAGAATTCGAACGCGATCTGATCCGCGAACGTATGGACGATGGCCGTGCCGCTAAGAAAGCCAAGGGAGGTCATATCGGCGGCTCTGCACCCTTCGGTTACCGGAAGTTAGGAGAAGGGCGCGGAGCGATGCTAGAACCGGTACAAGCGGAACAACGTGCGATTGACCGCATGGTTGTGCTCAAAGCCAAAGGGGCCAGCCTTCGTAGGATAGCGGATGTCATCAAAAGCGAATTCGGTGTCAAAGTCTCACACGTCGCGGTCAAGAATGCACTGTTGCGCCGGAGCGAACAGCATATTAGTTGAGTGCCTGAGTTGCCCGCCACGCAGGCCTGTACCGGCTTGATTGCACCAAACTGAACACTACCACACCGCCAACCGTCCGGCCCGCTACGCGGGCACATGGCGTGATTACACACGCATGTTGTTGTACGCCCAACCAAAGCGCCATACCTGTCTAGCTGGTGAGCAAAACGAGCTTCGACATTGAAGGGTGACAATGTTGTACTCGCCCGCGTAGCGGGCGGGATGCTGGCAGACCGTCAAAGAGTCATTTGCCTATGCACGTGCCCAGCCCAACAGGTCGTCACGCGCGTTGCACCAAACGGAAGACCTGACCAAGCAGTTGACAGAAGAAAGAGCACGACAGCGCCGGATCGTCTCGAAAATTCTCGACGGGGCTCCATTCGGGGGTATTACCAGCCCCCCAATGTCCGTGACAGTTGGCGTTACCACCAACCGTGCCGAATTGTGAACACGTTACTGGGGACCCGCTGCGCAAATCCCAGTTCCCCGGCACTCCTTATCACCGGTTTTCTGCGGACGAAAACCGGAGCCGTTGTTAACCACGCTGCCGGAACGGAAAGTCAGAACACAGTGTTGCACGCGTACAGGAGCCCGATAAGAAATACCAACTGAACCAGCTGAGCCGCGAATTTCATGGGAAAGCCCATAAGCGCGAGAACTGCAAATACGACAAGCAAAACGACCGCTATCGCAATCATGAAACCACCTTTCAAAATGCCGAGCGCACTGCCCGCTAAACACAAAGGAACAGATGCTGAATGTTCAGATCATGGACATAGGTTGTGGAGGCGTATTGCGCCCGTTTCCCGACCTGCCCGCAAATACCCTGTGCTTCAATCTCTGCCGCCTGCCTGTCCTGTTCCTGCGGAGTCGAAGTGCGGATGGTGACGCTATGTCCGTTAAACGCCACCGTGGCGGGCGGTGCGCATCCCGCTAATGCTGCGACGACAACTAAAGTTGCTGCAAGGATTGGTTTCTTCATATTGCGCCTCAAACTCGAATCACTACATTATGTTCTTATATAACTACGATACGTTCGTGGCTAATTTGTGTCTATCATGAACAATCTGTTCCGATGGACATTCTGGCAAAACGACTCAAGGAACAGGCGAAACTGCTCGGCATCTCAAATGCGGAAGCGGCCCGGCGCATAGACTTGGATGAACGACGCTACGCACATTACACGACTGGGCGACGCGAGCCCGATTTAGCAACTCTGGTTAGGATTGCCGAACGGCTAGGCACCACGCCGAATGCGTTGCTAGGTGTCGAAGAGAAGTATGTTGATGACGAAGCGACCAATAATCTGATCAATCGTTTTGTTTGGGCTGCATCGCACATGTTGGCGGAAGAACTGGAACTTTGTGTGGTTCAGTCTGAGGCAGTCGCGGCGCGAAAGTCCGTGGCGAAGGGAAGCTAAGAAATCAAAACGTATGTGGCCGAAAAACTACCTCATCTTGCCACTCAATACAGAACAAAAGCCACGTCAGCCGAGTCGCGAAATGTGCAGTTTGTTGCCAAACGCGGCACGGCTGGTTCGGAAACTATTGCTGAAACCCACGACGCAAGCCGAATAGCGAACCGAAGCGTCCCTGCAATGCCGTTTGAGCTGTATTGAAATAGCAGTTCAATAGACATTTTGAGCATTCCGAAGCACTGGTTTTTCTGTCAGTGCTAACTATTTTTCCCTCATCTTCATTTCGGTTTTAAGCGTTTCTAAGAGTTCACCAAAAACTCGTTCACCACGGTCGTTCAGTCGTGACAGGTCGATCTGTTCAAGATTCGGCTCGGGGCTCCCGACAACGACCAGTGCAAACATCCCGTGCCTAGCGTGCACCTTGCAGCGAAAACCGTAGATGCCGGGGGATGTCAACTCTACGTCAAGACTGGCCTGATTTGAAATATCTACGCCTTCCACGCCATCGGGCCAGATGCCTTCCACGCTTTTCACCGTGTGGTTGCCGGTCGTATTGACGAACCGAACCGAGTCGCCGGGTTCGATCCACAGGTAGTTTGGAACAAACCGGTAGAAATCTTCGGGCGTCAGGGCCGACATATCCATGATCTGGTCGATTTCGTGGACGTCGCCCGCCGTTGCTATCTGCGGTGCACAAGCGGCAAGCGCAATTGAAAGAAGCGCGGAAGCGATACTGTTACTATTACGTTGCGACCTCATTAGAAGGCCCTCCTTTAGTCGTCGATCCCGGTCAGGCTACATGACCAAGATATACAAGGTGATTATCCCAGCTCAGCCCATGGTTGGCTATCACGCTAAGTCGGTTGCGGTTCAGAGTGGACAGATCGCCCGCCCCGTTGGTTGCAAAGAACCCGCCCGGGCCTTGGCGGACACCACATACGTCGACCGAAGCAAACCGCGACACCATTTTCCGCGATCCGGCGTCGTAGACCTGAACGTGGCTACCTCGGGGGGATGTAATGGCAACAAGGCCACCCTTTGCCGAGAACGCGACGCTCCCCACATACCCCCGCAATCCCGTCAGGTCCGGTTCCGAAAATTCGGCCAACTCCGGCTGATGTCCCAATTTGTGAAACCCAAGGAGCGGTGGTGCGTCGGGCAGCTCTCCCTGCCACTGCAAAGCAAAGGCAACCAATCCGTCTGGGCGCACCGACAAATGCCGGATGGAATTCAAGCGCATTCGGCTGCCCAAAAAGACCTGATCTTTCAATTCGCCGCCACTACCAAGGTAGCTGAGATTTGGCTTCATCGTGGCGAGGTTCAACTTTGTGCGACCGCTGTCGGGATGCGTTTCGATGCCGCCGTTGGCCACGACGAGCGTATCGCCGTCAGGCATCAGCGCCAGTTCGTGTGGTCCGGTCCCGCCCGAGGAAAACTCTCCCACGCGGCGATAATTCCGGGTTGCATCCCACACTCCGATTATTCCGGAACCGGCCTCATAATCATTCTCTGTAGTGTACAGGAAATTTCCATCAGTTGAGTATGTGCCGTGCCCGTAAAAATGCCGCCCCTCTGGCGCTTCAAAAGCGGACAGAACCTGTCCGGTGACACAATCGAGAACCGATGCGAAACGCCCGGGTCTGCGTGCGAATGCCACGACCTCGGCTCTGTCTGGATGGGCCGCCGCCGCGTGTCCGCGCCCGGGCAACGGAAGCTGAAAGACGATTTCCCCCGAAATTGTTAACCCGGCCAAAATATATTTGCCGTCCGGCAGGCGGGCAGCGGAAAGGTAGTCGGGCGATCCGGCGTCTGCCCAGCTTACAGCCGGGGCCAGCCCAGCAGCGGCCAATCCTGCCAGAAATGATCTGCGCGTCGTCATCTAGTCGCCATCCAATGCGTTGAACCCTGCCGCAACACCGAGCGCCGGACCCAGTTCCGCAACGGCAATTTCCCGGACCCGGTCAATATTCTGCTGAAGGACTTCCACCCGAAAACGGCCTTGAGAATCGGCAACTCCGGCAAGGACCGGATCGTCCAGATCGGCAATCTTGGCTTGAGAACGCGCGAACGCGTTGGACAAAGCAACAGCGACTTCTGGTTTAGCTTCCGCCAGCAACAAGGCAAGCTCTTCCAAGGCGTTTAGCGACAGTTGCACGTGGTGCAGCGAACGCCCCGACCGGCGCGCTTCCGCCCTGAGAGGGCGGGGTCTGTCAAACGTGCCCAGAGGACGGCCCAACCGCGTGTCAGATGTGAATTGCAGCCCGGTTAACAAGGCTTTGAACAGTTCCTGAACGGCCTCATCTTCGGTTTTGTACCGCGCCGCTGGGTCCGGGTTTTGCAGCACCTCCGCATACCCTTCCTGCCAATCCGTCAATATTGCATCGGCGTTCATGTGGATGTCAGTTGCGAGAGCCTTGATAAGTGCGCAACGATAGTCGGGGGCACCGGCATTCGAAAGAGCTTCATCGTATAGTAAAAACTCCAGCGCGAAGAACCCTCGCGCAGCAATGGACACACTTGCGAAATCAGCCGGGGAATTCACGGAAGGGTCTTCCGAGCGTATCAGCTCCATGAGTTTTTTTGGCGTGAACCCTTTGCTGTCAGGCCAAAAGGCAATGGCGAAGGCCCGATCATCAATTTCGGTTGGTCCAAAACGCAAATGGCTTACTTTCAGCCAAGCATCGAACGCATCGTGATAAGCCAACCTGAAACTTTCGGTCATGGTGCGGCAATCCGACAATGCAGCACGTTTTAAAGCCTCACTTGCCTGCGCAAATGACAAAAAACCCGGCAGGATATGCTCTGAAACCACCGTTGAAACCAACTCCCCGGGGCCTTCGGCCTTCGACGTGCCCGGAAGGGCAAGAGCAAAAACAATCAATAGCCAGCGCATGGGTTACAAACTCTCCAGAAAGCGGATCAACGCGTCGCGGTCGGCTTTTGGCATGTCGACCACTGCCTGCTTCATACTCTCTGCTTCGCCGCCATGCCAGAGCACAGCCTCAAGCAAAGAGCGCGCCCGACCGTCATGCAAAAAATAGGTGTGACCGGACACGCGTTCAGTCAGCCCGATCCCCCAAAGCGGTGGGGTGCGCCATTCCAATCCGGTGGCCCGCGCTTCGGGCCTGTTGTCCGCAAGGCCTTCGCCCATATCATGCAGCAGCATATCGGAATAGGGCCAGATCAACTGGAAACTCTGCTCGGGTCTGTCCTCAAGCCGGTGGGTCACGAAGGATGGTGTATGACAGGCGGTGCAGCCTATGGTGTAAAACACCTCTTTGCCGCGCAGAACTTCGGGCGCATCCACATCCCGCCGGGCAGGAACGCCAAGATTTCGGCTATAGAAGGTCACAAGGTCTAGCCCAACCATGTCAATCTCATGGATGCGTTCATCGCCCGCACCATGCGGTGCGTCAAGGCACGCGGTCTGCGCATCAGTGCATTCGCCTTGCGGGGTGGAAAATAGCGGATTGGATATGCCGATATCGCCTGCAAAGGCTCCGGCAGATTGGTGTTTCACTGTGGGTGCCCCCGCCTTCAGGCCAAAGCGTCCCAACATCGGCTGGTCAAACTCCACTGACCAAACAATGTTCGGCCTGCCGGAAATACCGTTTCCATCAGCGTCGTCCGGGTCGGCCTGTACCAGAATAGCCTCAACTGGAATGGCTTCCAGTAGCCCAAGCCCGATCATCTGGGGGGCCACGCGAGGGCTTAGCATGGAATCGGGATGCATAGGGCCGTATCCGAGTTCTGCGGCGGTATAGGTTGGCGCACGCAGATAGGCCGCTTCTCCCTCGGAAAGCGGCACTTCAATTTCGTCGTAGTCGATTTCCAACCTGTACTCGGCGGCATGCCCGGGCAGGCTGAAATCCTGAAGCTGGGAGCCATAGACAGGCTCGGGGAGCGTTGCAATATAGCCTTCGATTTCAGCAATGGCGTCGTCTGGCGTTCCGGGGACGGAAACTCTCAGGAACATGGAAATAGAGTTGTCATCCTTCCCTTCGGGTGGATGCCCGCGACCGTCCTTCACGTGGCAGCGCTGGCAGGACCGCGCATTGTAGATCGGGCCGAGGCCGTCTGACGCCAGTGTTGACGAGGGCGAAGATACCCACAGCTTGCGGAACAGCCCGTTGCCGACTTTAAAGTTTAGTTCACCTTCGAAATCAATATTGGCAGAGGGGTCAGAAAAAGCACTGGCGTCGTTGCGCACCCGCACGGTCGCGGCCCCGGCTGACATTTCCTCAAACGGCTGCACGCTTGTAAAATCATCGGTAATAGCAGTAGCAATCGCGATGCGGGCACTCTCGTCTTCCGTACGCGGCAGGAAATGAAGATGAACGTCCTCCAATTGCTGCGCGAAGGCAGGTGACAACAGCATTCCGAAAAGGGCGGTGGCGAGTAGCGTTTTGGTTTTCATAGCAGACAGGGCTCAAAAGTGGCGGCTCCCGGCAAATTGCCGGGAGCCGCACGTTGGTCGTTTTGTGTTACTCGAATACGGCGTTTGGGTTGTCCAGACTGTCCGATCCTTCGAACTCGACCTGATCCAGTTTCAGAGCTGCAACAATCCGCTCGATGGTTTGGGTCTGGTCGATCAGGCCGTTGACACCGCCCATGATCAGCGCCTCGCCTCCTTCGTTGCCGCGCTCCAGCATCTGATCATAGGCAAAGCCCGCCTCGGAGGCTGTTTTGATGCGACCCAGTGCCTGCATTGTGGCTGAAAGCTTGACGCGCATCTCAGTGTCCAGAGCGGGATCAACCGCCGATACGAGATCAGCAAGCGATGCGCCGGAAACCAACGACCCGTCCGCACGAACATATTCGCCCAAGTAAACATTCTGGATGCCAAGACCGTCGTAATAGTGGCTGTTGTGGGTATTGTCCGAGAAGCAATCATGCTCTTCTTCAGGGTCGTTCAACATCAGGCCAAGGCGCATCCGCTCACCAGCCTGTTCGCCATAGGACAGCGACCCCATGCCGGTCAGAATTGCCACGACGCCTGTGTTTTCTTCGGCAAGTAGCGTCGCCCGGGCTTCGCCGCCATTCTCCCACTGGCCTGCCATCCATTCAAGGTCAGACACCAAAAGGTCAGTCGCCGCTTTCAGGTACTCACCACGGCGATCACAGTTGTTGTTGGTGCAGTCGTCACCCTGCGCATAGTCGGTCCACGGCCTGTTGCCAGCGCCGGGATTGTGACCATTGTTATCCTGCCCCCAAAGCAAGAACTCGATGGCGTGATAACCCGTTGCGACATTCGCTTCGATGCCGTCCGCTTCATGCAGTGTTTCTGCCAGAAATTGCGGGGTGATGTCACTTGCTTCGATGGTGTTGCCGGAGATGGTAAAACTGGAGTTGGCAATAACATTCAGAATGGCCAATTCGTTTTCATCGGACGGCCCGCCATAGGCGTCGCCAACATAGTCGATCAGACCTTCGTCAAGCGGCCACGCATTTACCTTTCCCTCCCAGTCATCGACGATGGCATTGCCAAAACGATAGACCTCGGTCTGCTGATAAGGCACCCGTGCAGAAATCCATGCCGCTTTCGCCGCTTCCAGAGCGTCCGCCGATGGGTTGGTCAGGAGAGTTTCCACCGCCGCCTGAAGCCGCTCAGCCGTGATAAGGCTGTCGGTGAACTTCGCCTCCGCGATATCGGCGTAGTTGTCGAGCACTGCCGATTTGCTGACATTTCCGTCCGCCATAGCTGCTGCGCCAAAGCCGAGGGCCAAAGCACTCGTTGCAAGGGTTAGGTTTTTCATTGGGTACTGTCCTCTTTCAATGAAGTGTTGTTGGGTTGTTGGAGTGCCGCCCGGCCTTGATGGCCATGCGACGCAGAGCTAGACCGACTTCTTGCGCCAGCCCTACAAGACATGGCGCAATATCGGGCCGAACGATTGTTGTGGCGATCAGCAGGGCATCTTCGTGCTCGCCTTCGCTGGCGTAACCAACGAAGTTGGCGAAACAGGATTCATCAGCTCCAAGGCATTCGCACGTCACATGATGCCGCATTAGGGGACGACGCCCGTAGCGCGCGCAAAGGTCACAAAGCGTTTCGAAGGATTTCAGAGCCTCTCGCCCTTGCTGTGATCCCAGAGCGGTCGCAAAGTCGTTCCAGACCTGAATCTGCGCATCTGGCCCATCGCACCACATTCGAAGGTACAGGACCGCTCCGGCCTCAACCGGCCCAAGCTCCGTAACGAAGCCAACCGGCGCGCCGCCACGATGTGGAGTGATGGCGTTCATTTGGTCAGTATCAGCTTGCCCGCACGGGTGATCCGCAGCGTGTAAAACTGATCCTCAAGTTTAATACGGGCGAGGTCACCGCCTTTGGTCAGGTCGGTCGCCTCATAAAGCGGAAGAGTTTCCTCCGGGCGGTTTATGGCCTCGTCGGCAGCGCTCACGATCATCACCCGCCCCATTCACTATGCTCGGCTTTGTCGAGGAGCCATTCGATGTTGAATAGGCCGGGCGCGCCCGAATCGAACACAACCAGAAGCGCTTCGCGCCAGTAATGATGAAGTCCATTATTATGCACATAGACGAATTTCATCAGCCTACTCCCTTTGGGGTTCTGGATGGTTGGCTTGCCCCAGATTCGGTGGCTGGCTTCTTACATAATTAACTGACTTATTAACTCAGGTATGTCAATCCGACAATTTTAGTCGGATTTTCTGAGTGCGGGCAACTGAGCAAGGTTGTGAATCTTCTCTGTCGCGGAATTTAGCGGCCTGCACTCTCACCGGACACCTATTTCGAGTAACTTCGCTTGGGACCAGACACAGCCTACCGGAGAACAGGAACTGGTGATAGATACGGGCGAGACAGTTGAGTATACGCTGATCCTCATGAGTGAGTGGCCAACGAAGCTACCGGAGTACCTTGGTTCGTGAGGAAAAGGCACTCCGAACAGAACCGGAGCTGGCGGAGCGTTCAAGGTATGTGCCTTTTTGTGCCGCTCACGAATCGTCACAACAAAACGCCGTGAGTACAGGCCAGTGTAACCCCAATCTTAGTCACCACTAAGTCACCACCCATGTGCCAAAAGAATGTGCCATAAGGTCTAAATGCACATATATTGGCACATCACGAAAATGTTACTACATTCCCAGAAACCAGTTAAGTATTTGGTCTTTAAGGGAAATAGTGGTGCCCGGGGGCGGATTTGAACCACCGACACGAGGATTTTCAGTCCACTGCTCTACCCCTGAGCTACCCGGGCACGGGAAAGGCGCACGGCCTTGGGTCGCGCGGTTTTATGATAGCGGTTGAAGGCTGTCCAGTGGAAAGGTGAAAAAATTCAGTGCACCAGGTATGTGGCGAAATCAGTGAAGCCGTGACATTGGATTTGGAATATCGTCGGCCGGTTCTTCTTCAGATGATCCCCCTGTCTCAGGCAGCACATATTGTTCGGTCAGCCACTTGCCAAGATCAACATTGGCACATCGATTTGAACAGAATGGGCGATAGTCCGGATCGGTTTTCTTTTCGCAGATCGGGCAGGTCATGGGCGGCAGATTCATTGGTAAATTGCGTTTTATGAGCACATTGATGCCTGAACCATGGCCAGTGAACAAGCCCATCTCGCTCGCGGTTACAAACAGACGGTCCTCAGGTCGCATAAGTTGCACACACTGTCCGACATCATTTAAAATCTTGATGGAACTCAAAGGCTGCGAAACTAGACTAAATTTTGGCACCGCGCTAATATCCGATTAGCTTTAACCGGATCCACCTCCCCTATGATCCTGCTTCAGGGCTGGATTAAATAGGGAACCAGAGACTTAAGGGTCTCAAAGTCGAAAGTTAGCCGGCCTCCTTTTACGATCCGAAAACTGCTGAGGAGAAGACCCATGAAGCGCCGAAATCTTATTTTAACAGGCACTGCAGCAGGGGTTCTGGCAATTGGTGGGCCCTCGTCTTTGCTGGCTGACCCAAGCAACCAACTGCCGACAACTACGCCAAAGCCGAAGAAGAAAAAGATCCCACCGACTCATGTTCCTGAAGTGTCAAAGATCATGCGGGGATGTGAAGGCAAGCTGGCGAGATTATGCAAAACGTTATTGAAAGACATGAACGTCGTTCTGGCTGAATATAACCATATGATTGCTGAAGTCAGGCGCAGATTGAAAGCCGGAGGTCTGGGCAAGACCGAAAAGGCCAATCTGAAGGGAATGCTGAATTATTTGCTGAAGAAACATAATGAACTGCACATAATTGCCACCGGCAATTCTGCACCTGGGATCAGGGATTCCAGGGCCGGTGATTCCTTTTGCGAGACAGCGGCCAAATACGCAAGAATAGTGGCGAAAACCGCGAAGGACTATGAAAAGCGGGGACGCTCAAACCGCGACAAGGTTGCTGACATAAAGACCGCACGTAAGAACATTCGGCGTGCAACGGCGGCCATTGAAAAGGCCTTTGAAACCTTTATCAAGAAGACCCGATCACATATCCCGACGCTTGCGAAAACCCGCAAAGCCAAAGGAACAAATGGCATTTATACCAAGCGGCGCGAACAGAAGATCAAGGCCGCCTGGACCCGGCTGATGAACGGCAGCGGTCTGGTTTTCAAAGCGAACGAGAAAGAGCGCAGGCTCCAGACGCTTTCATTCAAGTTCTACGGGAAAGCGTGAGCCTTTGATGACTGAGTGAAATGGCGTGATCCTGTTGAACGCAGAACCACCTGTCTAAACTCGGTTTTCAGATCTGGGCCAGAAGTGTTTCACCGGCGGTCAGGTCGCAGACACCTGCCTGGGTTTCAAAGTTCAGCACCTTGATCCTGCCATCCTCCACATGTGCCGAGAAACGCTTGCATCGGTTAATGAAGCCCAGGGCTGGTGCGCTGAACTCCAGGCCGGCGGCGCGAGTGAAAGTGGAATCGCCGTCGGCGAGCATTTTAATGCCGGCGATACTTGCGCCTGTGGCCTCGTCCCAGGCCTTCATCACAAAAGGGTCGTTCACTGAAAGGCAGACGATGTGATCGACGCCTTTGGTACGAAACGCCTCGGAACTGCGGATGAAGCTTGGCAGATGGGTGGCGCTGCATGTGCGGGTGAAGGCCCCGGGAAGGCCAAAGATAACAAGGCTTTGGCCTGCACTGAGCGAGGAAAGTGAAACCGTTTCAGGCCCGGTTTCCCCAATAAAACCAAGTGTGGCATCTGGCAGTTTGTCACCGACGGAAATTGTCATTTCAAGCTCTCAAATCCATTGTTCATTGCACCCCGGACCTTATAGGGTCTGTGGCGAATGTGAACCGAAAACAAAGGGGAATCATGTCGCATATCGTTGTGGCCGGCGCCGGGCAGGCGGGGGCGTCTTTGGTGGCAAAGCTGCGCAATCTGGGCTTTGACGGGGAGGTCACGCTGATCGGGGAGGAACCGGTTCTGCCCTATCAAAGACCCCCGTTATCAAAGGGTTACCTGTTGGGAGAGATGGCGTTGGAACGGCTCTATCTTCGGCCTGAGAGTTTTTATGCCGACAACAATATTGCCCTGAAGCTCGGCCAGACCGTGACTGCAATTGATGCCGATGCCCGGACCGTGACATTGGGGGATGAAGTGATTGCCTATGACCAGCTTGCCCTGACAACCGGATCGCGGCCAAACCTGTTGCCAAAATCGATTGGTGGTGGGCTTGCTGGGGTTTATGCGGTGCGCACTCTGGCGGATGTGGATGCGATGGCTTCTGAGTTTCAGGACGGTAGAAAGGTGCTGATCGTTGGGGGCGGGTATATCGGGCTTGAAGCGGCGGCTGTTGCGGCCAAGCGAGGGTTGAAGGTGACGCTTGTCGAGATGGCGGATCGGATTCTCCAAAGGGTTGCCGCGCCGGAAACGTCGAATTATTTCAGAGAGTTACATCGGGATCACGGGGTTGATATTCGTGAGACGGTGGGGTTGAAAACCCTGATTGGCGAGGATCGGGTTAGTGGGGCCAGGCTGACCGACGGCTCGGAACTCGACCTTGATTTTGTCATTGTCGGGGTCGGTATTTCCCCCAATACAGCGCTTGCCGAAGCGGCAGGTGTGGGGCTGGAAAACGGCATTCGGACTGATGCGTTCGGGCAGACGGATATGCCGGGGGTCTGGGCTGCAGGGGATTGTGCGTCCTTTCCCTATCGTGGCCAGCGTATCCGGCTGGAGTCGGTTCCCAATGCGATTGATCAGGCCGAGATTGTGGCGGAAAATATGCTGGGCGCGGACAAGGAGTATGTCGCCAGGCCCTGGTTCTGGTCTGATCAGTATGATGTCAAATTGCAGATCGCCGGTTTGAACAGAGGTTACGACACGATCATAACCCGGAAGAATGAAGAAAGCGTTAGCTTCTGGTATTATCGTGGTGACGAGCTTTTGGCGGTTGATGCGATGAATGATCCGCGCGCCTATATGATCGGCAAGCGGCTGATAGAGGCGGGGCGGTCGCCGGATCAGGCGATGGTTGCAGACCCGGATAGTGATTTGAAATCATTGCTGAAATAGCTCATGCGGATCATTGGAGGCACATATCGGGGCACCCTGCTGGCATCGGTTGGCAAAGGTGATGCAGAAGCGCATCTCAGGCCGACTTCGGATCGGGTGCGGGAGAGCATTTTCAACCTGTTGCTGAATGGCGGTTATGGGGATCCGGTTGAGGGTGCCAGAGTGCTTGATCTTTTTGCGGGCACCGGTGCCTTGGGGCTGGAAGCGCTGAGCCGGGGGGCGGCACGGGTGCTGTTTGTCGATGACGGGAAGACGGCGCTGGGACTGATCCGGCAAAACGTAGCTCGTTGCTATGCTGTTGAAAAATCAGAGATAATTCGGCGGAATGCGACTCGGCTGGGGCCGGTATCCGGTGCGCCTTGCGATCTGATCTTTCTTGATCCGCCCTATGGCAAGGGGATGGGAGAGCGGGCCTTAGCCTCGGCAAAAACGGGGGGCTGGCTGGCAGAAGGGGCGCTGGTTGTTTGGGAAGAAGCCAGTGATCAGGCAGCGCCCGACGGGTTTGAAATGCTCGATGCACGGCGCTACGGCGGCACCTGGGTGCATGTGTTAAGGTTTTGCTGAGGGCGGGTTCTGGCATGTACACAACCTGTACAGAACCTGTATGACTCCCGTACATACGATTGGTGCATTGGGTTTGTTAAGAATTATCCTCGCGAAGATCACCGGAATAGCAAGGCGGTGCCGCCAGGCGGTTTGCTTGAGGGAGGTTGCGCAAATACGCGCATTGTTGGTGAGTTTTGAAATTCAGGGCCGGGTGCGCTCTTGTTCAGATTTTCTTAATATGTGATTGTCATCCCTAACGAGCAGATCACAAAAACAGACGGACCATGCCCCAGCATTCCGAGCTTTTGAAATCGGTGTTTGGATTTGACCATTTCCGCCCCGGACAGGAGGAAATTGTCGAGGCGGTTGCAGCCGGGAAAAACGCGCTGGCGATCATGCCGACGGGGGGTGGCAAGTCACTATGCTTTCAGCTGCCGGCGATTGCGCAGGAGGGGCTGACGGTTGTCATTTCACCCCTCATTGCCCTGATGCGCGATCAGGTGCGCAGCCTTTGTGCGGCGGGCGTGGCGGCAGGATCGCTTAGCAGTGGCAATAGCGAGGAAGAGAGCGAAGAGGTGTTTCAGGCGCTTGAAACCGGGCTACTGAAGCTGCTTTATATCGCGCCTGAGCGACTGGCCAATCCCGGCACTTTGATGCTGCTGAGAAAGGTCAACACAAAACTGATCGCTGTCGATGAGGCGCATTGTGTCAGCCAGTGGGGCCATGATTTCCGCCCCGATTACCTGCGTATCGGGGATTTGCGAAAAGCGCTGAATGTGCCGCTGGCGGCTTTTACCGCCACGGCGGACAAGGAAACCCGTGATGAGATCGTCATGCGGCTGTTTGGTGGGCAGGTGCCGGAGATTTTTCTGCGTGGGTTTGACCGGCCCAACATCACGCTGGGATTTCAGCCCAAAGACAAACCGCGCCAGCAATTGCTCGATTTCGCCGCAGCGCGCAAGGGTCAGCCGGGGATCATCTATTGCGGGACGCGGGCCAAGACGGAAACGATTGCGCTGGCGTTGAAGGCCGAGGGGCACAAGGCTGTTTTCTATCATGCCGGGATGGACCGTGAGGAAAGGCGGATCGTTGAAAACCGGTTTTCACGTGAGGACGGGTTGATTGTGGTTGCCACGATTGCTTTTGGCATGGGGGTCGACAAGCCGGATATCCGCTGGGTGGCGCATGCGGATCTGCCAAAATCAATCGAGTCCTATTATCAGGAAATCGGCCGCGCCGGGCGCGACGGTGCACCTGCCGATACGCTGACGCTTTATGGGGCCGAGGATGTGCGTCTGAGAAGGGCGCAGATCGACGAGGGGCTGGCCCCGCCTGCGCGCAAGGAGGCGGATCATGCACGGCTCAACGCGCTGTTGGGTCTGGCCGAGGCTCGGCGCTGTCGCCGCCGGGTGTTGTTGCGGTATTTTGGGGAAGAGATCGGGAACTGTGGCAATTGCGATTTATGTGCCGCTCCGCCTGAGGTTTTTGATGGGACCGAGGCGGTCAGAATGGCGCTGTCTGCAATTTTGAGAACCGGGGAGTATTTCGGGGCCGGGCATCTGATTGATGTGTTGCGGGGGGTGTCGACCGATAAGGTGCGCCAGCGCGGGCATGATACGTTGCCGACTTTTGGCGTTGGGGCAGAGCTTGGCAAAGGGGAATGGCAGGCGGTGTTTCGCCAGATGATGGGCTATGATCTGATAAGGCCCGATGCAGCGCGGCATGGGGCGCTGCGCATGACCGAAGCGGCGCGACCGATTCTGCGCGGAGAAGCGTCTATTGAGTTAAGGCGCGATACCATTCAGGCGCAAAAAGGCAAGGCGGCGAAGCCAAAGGTGCGGGCCTTGGTGGCGGAGGAAGATGAGCCCTTGCTGGCGGCTCTGAAATCCAAGCGCCGGGAGCTGGCGGAGGCGGCGCGGGCCCCGGCCTATGTGGTGTTTCCTGACCGGACGCTGATCGAGATGGCGAGTGAAAAGCCCGGCACGCTTGATGAATTTGCACGGCTGAACGGGGTTGGGGCGAAGAAACTGGAGAAGTTCGGGCAGGTGTTTCTGGCGGTGATCAACGGAACTGAGGGCGCGGCCCCGCATCCGGCGCGGATGAAGCTGTCGGGGCAGGAAAGCGGTGCGGTGTTTGATCTGCTGCAGGCGGCGCAGCTGGATCTGGCGCGCGGTGAAGACGGCACCGGCAAGCCGATGAGCTGTTCAAGCGCTGCGCTGGCGCGGCTGGCGGAAACAAGGCCAAGGGATATCGGCGCAGTTAACAGGATTTTAGGCCACAGTAAGGCAGAAAGATTCGGCGAACGCTTCCTGGAGATTTTGCACGAAAGCTGATTTTGGTGTAAAAGGCGTATCGGGGGCGCCATTTGGCCGAAGAGGGCGCAGAATGTTTAGAGGTGTATTCCCCCTGATTGCCGGGCTGACACTCGCCGGTGGTCTTTCCCAATTCCCTGAATTTGCACAACAATACACCCAGCGGGTGGCGGGTGCGTATTTTGAGATACGCGATGTTGCGGATGGGTTCCGGGCCGATGCGGCGGCGAGTGGCAAATCGACGGGGCAGGCGATTGCCGACCTACAGAGCAACGATGACCAGTTCCTGCGGGACCGTGGTGGCTCCATGGAGATGGTGCTGGAGCGTGAAGCGTTTCTGGCCGGGCATTATCAGGCGCTGACATCGGGCAACGGTTACGACCAGCTGGTCGTGTTTGCCAGCGAGCGCGATAATGAGATCGCCCTGGACGCTTTGGGGATTTACAAACCCGCAATGCCGGTCACATTTACCGGGGGCGCGCATGCAGCCCTTGGGTTTCTGATCGGATTTGTGCTTTTGCGCTTGCCATTCCGGCTCCGGCGGCGAAAGACCCGGACTGCGTAATGTCATTTTGGGGGGTGATGAATGCTGGTTGTGGTGTCTCCGGCCAAGAAGCTGGATGAAAAACCTGCGGAACTGGCGGGTGCGGCGACAAGGCCGGGTTTTCAGGATGAGGCTTATGCGCTCAGCCGCACGGCGCGGCGCTTGAGTGTGGCGCGGTTGCAGAAGCTGATGTCTATCAGCCAGAACCTAGCAAAGCTCAATCAGGCGCGGTTCAGGTCTTTTGACCTTGAACCGGCCCAAGAGGCGACGAAAACGGCGGCGCTGATGTTTGCGGGCGACACATATATCGGGCTTGAGGCGGAAACGCTGGATGGCGATGAACTGGCCTATGCGCAGGACCATCTGAAAATCCTGTCGGGACTTTACGGGCTGTTGCGGCCACTTGATCAGATTCAACCACATCGTCTGGAAATGGGCAGCAGGCTGGCGACGCGGCGCGGCAAGAACCTCTACCAGTTCTGGGGAAGGCGTATTGCCGAGGCGCTGAACGGGGCCGCGTCTGAGACAGGGGCGCAGGCCCTGGTGAACTGTGCGTCGGTTGAGTATTTCACAGCCGTTGATCCCGAGGCGCTGGCGTTGCCGGTGATCACCCCGGTTTTCATGGAAGAAAAGCCGGGCGGGCCCGAGATTGTCAGTTTCTTTGCCAAACGGGCACGCGGGGCGATGGCGCGGTTTATCGTCCAGCGCCGGATCACCGACCCGGACGGGTTGAAGGATTTTGATACCGGCGGGTATCGGTTTCAGCCGGAAATGTCGGAAGAAAATCGTCTGGTTTTTGTCAGGGACGGTAACGACGGGTGAAGAACGCAAAGGCTGAGGAAATGCACTTGGCTTTCCCCCTTGAGCCGTGCCAAACACGCGGGCATGACCAGGCAGCTTGACTATCATACGATCGTTGAAATTTTCACCCGCTTTCGCGCCAGTGAACCGGCGCCGAAAGGGGAGCTGGAGCATGTGAACGCCTATACTCTGGTGGTTGCGGTGGCCTTGTCAGCACAGGCTACGGATGCCGGTGTGAACAAGGCGACGCGGGTTTTGTTTGCCATGGCCGACACACCTCAGAAGATGCTTGATCTGGGGCTTGAGCGGGTGACCGAGGCGATCAGGACGATCGGGTTGTTTCGCAACAAGGCAAAGAACGTCATAAAGCTGAGCCAGATACTGGTTGATGAGTATGGCGGCGAGGTACCGTCGTCGCGCGCCGCACTGGAAAGCCTGCCCGGTGTCGGACGCAAGACCGCCAATGTGGTTCTGAACATGTGGTTCAAACAGCCAACACAGGCGGTCGACACCCATATCTTTCGTTTTGGCAATCGCACCGGGGTTGCCGTTGGCAAGGATGTCGTTGCGGTGGAACGGGCGATTGAAGACCATATTCCGGCAGAATTTCAGCAGCACGCCCATCACTGGATGATCCTGCACGGGCGCTATGTCTGCAAAGCCAAGAAACCCGTTTGCAGCAATTGCATCATCGCGGATTTATGTAGTTCAGAGGACAAGACCCTATGAAGAAGAAGTATCAGGTCGTTGGGATCGGCAACGCGATAGTGGATATTCTGAGCCATATCGAAGACGGTTTTCTGGCCGAAAACGGTGTTGAAAAAGGCATCATGCAGCTGATCGACATGGACCGGGCTGTCGAGCTTTATAGCCATATGGGCCCGGCGCAGGAGGTTTCAGGGGGGTCTGCTGCCAACACAATCGCGGGCATTGCGGCGCTGGGCGGGCGAACGGCCTATGTCGGCAAGGTCAAGGATGACCAGCTTGGCGCGATCTTTGCCCATGACCTGAGAGCACAGGGCGCGGATTACGAGACACCGCTTGCCCCTGCGGGCCCGGGCACGGAAACCGGGCGCTGCATGGTGCTGGTGACGCCCGATGGCGAACGCTCGATGAACACCTATCTCGGCTGGTCCGAGTTCCTGACGCCAGAGGATGTCGACCCGGATATGATGGCGGATGCGGAGTGGATCTATCTGGAAGGCTATCGCTTTGACGGGCCGGACAGCAAGGCCGCCTTTGCCAAGGCGATTGAGGCCTGCAAAGGGGCTGGCGGGCGGGTTTCACTGACCTTGAGCGATCCGTTTTGTGTTGAGCGGCACCGCGAGGATTTCCGTGAAATGATCCGCGATCATGTCGATCTGTTGTTTTGCAATGTGCATGAAATGCAGGCCATGTATCACGCCACCGATTTGAAGGAGGCGATGAAAATAGCGGCTGAAGAGGTGGATATCGTTGTCTGCACCGCGTCTGAAAACGGGGCGTATGTGCTGAATGGCGGGGGTATGGAACACGCCCACGCCCAGCCAACGGATATCGTCGATGCCACGGGTGCAGGGGATTTGTTCGCCTCGGGGTTTTTATACGGCCTGACCTCGGGATTTGACATGCTGACCTGCGGGCGCATGGGCTGCGTTGCTGCGGCTGAGGTGATCAGCCATATCGGCGCCCGCCCCGAAGCTGACCTGATGGAGCTGTTTCAGGAACGCGGCCTTGTCTGATCCACACGGATTTGCGCCGGGATGAAAGGGCCTGAGAACCCACCGGTCGTACGGGCGGTTCTGATCCTGCTTGTTGGGATCGTTCTCTTGGATTTGATGGGAGTGATGGTCAAGTCACTGCTGCCGCGCTACAGCGCGCAGGAATTGTCGGCCTGGCGCAATTTGGTCGGGGTGATCCCCAGCCTGACCCTTTTGATTGTTGCCGGTGAGCTGAAGTTTTCAAAAAGCCATCTGATCATCCGGCAATGGCCTCTGGGGCTTTTGCGCGGGGTCTTCGTGGCGGTCGCGCAGTTTTGCTATTACCTGTCGCTGGGGCGGATGGAGTTTGCCACCGTTTCGGTGCTGACCTACACGTTTTCACTGTTTGTCGTGGCTCTTTCGGTGCCGGTTCTTGGGGAACGTGTCGGCATATGGCGCTGGGCGGCGGTGTTGCTGGGCTTTGGCGGGGCGGTCTGGATTGTCAGACCCGGGGCCGAGGCGTTCTCGCTGGCCGCGGTTCTGCCACTTTGTGCGGCGTTTCTTTATGCGTGCTCAAATGTTTCGGTGCGGCTGATTGATCGCGATGTGTCAAACGCTTTGCTCTATCTCTATTCGGCTTTGGCAGCTGCGGTCGGATCAGTGATTCTGGCTTTGTCGACAACAGGGTTTTCAGAGATACAGTCGCTGGGTGATCTTACAAAAATCATTGCGATGGGGTTGTTTGGCGGAACGGGTGTTTTGTGCCTGATGGTGGCGGTCCGTCTGGTAACACCGAGTGTGCTGGCACCGTTCAATTATTTCGGCATCCTCAGCGCCTTTACTTTGGGCTGGCTGGTGTTTGGTGAGGCACCTGTCGACAAGCTGTTCCCCGGCGTTTTGCTGATTGTAGCCGGGGGGGTGCTGATCGTATTGCGTGAACGGCGATTGGCCAGACGTCCCGTTGATTTGAGCCGTGAGGGCGGGCAGATCAGGTGACGTGCGCTAGAAATCCGACGTGATGCCCTTTTTCTCCCAATCGCCGAAGCGGGTGGGTTCGGGGCCATCGCGCCCGCCAAGCTCTTTTGGCAGGTCCTTCGCCTTGGCCTGCTTTTTGCGCTCGGCAGCTTCGGCCAGTGCCCGTTTGGCGGCTTCGGGCAGGTTTTCTTTATGCTCGGTCACTTTCAAACCCTTCGGCTTGCTCTTGTCAGCCCCTTGATATACCCGGCAATCAGGCAACCACAAGAAGGGATCGCCAGATGTCAGGCAAGGTAATCGCGGCACGACTGGCGGCAACGCAACTGCTTCATGGGGTGTTGTTTGACCGGCGGTTGATGGCCGAAATACTGAACCGCAAGGGCAATCCGATTGAGCGGCTCAATCCGGCGGACCGGGCGCGGGCGCAATCGCTGGCAAACGGGGTTTTGCGGCATCTCGGGCGGATTGATGCGGTGCTTTACACTTATCTGAAAAAACCACCTCAGCCACGGGCGTTGCAGGCGCTGCGGCTGGCCACTTATGAAATTCTGGCCGAGGGAACGGCGGCGCATGGGGCGGTGAATGCAGCGGTCGAGATCGTGCGCGGCAGCGCCAAGGCGGGTCATCTGACCGGGCTGGTCAACGCGGTTCTGCGGAAAGTCGCGGATGAAGGGGCGGCGATCTGGAAGGATCAGGCGGCGCAGGCGTTGCCAAGCTGGCTGGCCAAACCGCTGACCAAGAATTTCGGCAATGAGGCGCTGAGACAGATTGAGGTGGCGCATCAGGTCGGGGCGCGGATTGATATTACGCTGAAGGATCAGGGATCGGCCAAGCAATATGTCGATGAACTTGAGGCTGAGCTTTTGCCGACCGGCAGTTTGCGCTTGCCCGGTCGCCCGCAGGTGACGGCCCTGCCGGGATTTGATCAGGGGGATTGGTGGGTGCAGGATGCGGCGGCGGCCTTGCCGGTTAAATTGCTGGGTGATGTCAAGGGATTGCGCGTGCTTGATCTTTGTGCGGCACCCGGTGGCAAGACCATGCAACTGGCTGCTGGCGGGGCGAAAGTTACGGCTCTTGATATTTCGGCGGCGCGGCTGGAGCGAGTTGCGGAGAACCTTGATCGTGTGGGGCTGAAGGCTGCTCTGGTCGAGGCGGATGCGATAAAATATGTCGCCGATCAAACCTTTGACGCGGTGGTGCTGGATGCGCCCTGTTCCGCGACCGGGACCATAAGGCGGCATCCTGATCTGCCCTTTGCCAAGGCCGGGGTTGATTTTTCGGGACTGTTTGCGTTGCAGGCGACGTTGATTGACGCGGCACTTGGGTTTCTGAAACCGGGCGGGCGGCTGGTTTATTGCACCTGTTCCCTGTTGCCGCGCGAAGGTGAGACCCAGGTCGTTCAGGCGTTGGAGCGGCATCGGAACGTGACCATCAGCAAGATTGATGCGGGTGCGCTGGGCGTTGATGCGGAATGGCAAACCGGCGATGGCGGGCTGAGATTGCGACCGGATTACTGGCCCGGGCGGGGCGGCATGGACGGATTTTATATGGCGCTTCTGGAAAAATCACAGGTTAACTAATGATCGGGTGACAGGCCGGAAAGCGGGCATTATGCTTTGCATAGTCTGCTTAAGAAATGACAAGGATCGACAGCCCGCGAATGGATGAAGCAACCCTGGCCAGACAAGCGCTAAAGGCGCGGCTGGAGACGGCGCGCGACCGCTTTCTGAACCGGTTTCATGCCCGCCTGAGTGGCTATGCTCGTCCGGCAACGGCGTTTGTGTCCCAGCCCGAACCCAAGACCATCGGCTCTTATGCGCGTGGTCATCAGATGATGGCGGGGAATTTCCTTTTTGCCGGGTTTCTGGTTGAGGCGCCGGGATGCTCGATCTGGCAGATTGACCGCCCCTCGGCCTTGTTTGAGGCGCAGTTGCACGGGTTTGGCTGGCTTGACGATCTTGCTGCTGTAGGCGATGCAGCAGCGCGTGATCTGGCGCAGGCGTGGCTATTGGAGTGGATCAGCCGATACGGTCGCGGGCGCGGCGAGGGCTGGGTGCCGGAACTGGCGGGGCGGCGGATAATCCGCTGGATCAATCATGCGCTGTTTTTGCTCAAGGGGCTGAAAAAGGAAAATTCCGACAGGTTTTTTCGCAATCTGGCGCGCCAGACCTTGTTTTTGAGCAGGCGATGGAAATCAACGCCGCCGGGTTTGCCCCGGTTTGAATCACTGACCGGGCTGATCTATGCGGGGCTGGCACTGGAAGGGTCCGGGCATTTGGTGGAACCCTCCATGCGGGCGATTGGCGAGGAATGCGCCAATACGATTGATCCCGAAGGAGGTATTCCTTCGCGTAATCCCGAAGAACTGACCGAGGCGTTCACGCTTTTGAACTGGGCGGCATCGGCAATAAGCGAAGAGGGCAAGATGCCCGAGCGCCAGCACCTCCTGGCAATTGAACGGATCGCGCCGACATTGCGTGCGCTCAGGCACGCGGATGGGTCGCTGGCACGATTTCATGGTGGCGGGCGCGGTACCGAAGGACGGCTTGATCAGGCGCTGGCGGCCTCGGGAGTGCGGGCGACCTCGGTGACCGGGCTGGCGATGGGATATGCGCGGCTTTCTTCCGGGCGCACCAGCATCATAACCGATGCCAGCCCCCCGCCCGGCGGGGCTGCAGCTCTGGGCGCGCATGCAAGCACGCTGGGGTTTGAACTGACCTCGGGGCGCCGCCCGGTTGTCGTCTCCTGTGGTTCGGGAAGTGAGTTTGGAGCCGACTGGGCGCGGGCAGCACGGGCAACACCCTCTCACAGCACGCTGGCGATCGAGGGGTTCTCGTCGTCGCGATTTGTCCCGACACAGGGACTTGAGGATTTACTGGTGGATGCGCCGGGCGATGTGCGCGTTCAGCAATCTGCCGGACTTGACGGATCGACACTGCTGGCCACGCATAACGGCTATTGCCGCACCCATGGGCTGTTGCATGTGCGACGGCTCGATCTGTCGCTCGACGGGCGTATGCTGAATGGCGAGGACACGTTGGGGGCGTTGTCGGAAACTGACCGCATTGCGTTTGAAGAGCTGATCAACCGCACGCGCAAGAAGGGCGTGCCATTTGATATTCGCTTTCATCTTCACCCGGATGTGGATACGACGCTCGATCTTGGGGGCACGGCTGTGTCAATGGCCCTCAAGAGCGGGGAAATCTGGGTTTTCAGGCATGATGGGGCGGCTGACATCGCACTGGAAGCCAGCGTTTATCTGGAGCGCGGACGGCTGAAACCACGCGCGACAAAACAGATCGTTTTATCTGCCGTCGTTTTGGATTATTCGACCCAGATCAGCTGGACCCTTTCGCGCGCGCAGGATGGCAATCGCCATATCCGCGATCTGGCGGAAGAAGAAGAGCTGACGATGATCTGAGTAAAGGAACTTCGTCTCATGCCGACCGATCTGGTGCCTGTGCGCCGTGCGCTTCTATCTGTTTCTGACAAAACCGGGCTTGTGGAGCTGGCGCGTGCGCTGGATGAGCGCGGGGTGGAAATCCTGTCGACCGGAGGAAGCGCGGCGGCCATGCGCAAGGCTGGTCTAGCTGTTGTCGATGTGGCTGACGTGACGCAGTTTCCTGAAATGATGGATGGGCGGGTGAAAACCCTGCACCCGGCGGTGCATGGCGGGCTGCTGGCGCTCAGGGACAATGACGATCATGTTGCGGCGATGGATGCGCAAGGGATCGGGGCGATCGACCTGCTGGTGGTCAATCTGTACCCGTTTGAGGCAACGGTTGCCAAAGGTGCGGATTACAACACGGCGATTGAGAATATCGATATCGGCGGGCCGGCGATGATCCGGGCGGCAGCCAAGAACCACGGGTTCGTCAATGTGGTGGTTGATGTCGCCGATTATCAGCCGCTGCTGGCGGAGATGGCGGCCAATGACGGGGCCACAAGCTATGGGTTTCGCCAGTCGCTCGCTTTGACGGCCTATGCCCGCACAGCGGCCTATGATGCGGCGGTTTCCGGCTGGCTGGCCGGGCAATTGGAGCAAGCAACCCCGCGAAGGAAGGCCGTGGCGGGTGAATTGAAACAGACCCTGCGTTACGGCGAGAACCCGCATCAGGCGGCGGCGTTTTATACCTCGGGTGGTTCGCGTGAAGGCGTGGCGACGGCGCGTCAGTTGCAGGGCAAGGAGCTGTCTTACAACAATATCAACGACACCGATGCGGCGTTTGAACTGGTGGCTGAATTTGACCCTTCCGAGGGACCAGCGGTGGCGATAATCAAACACGCAAATCCCTGCGGTGTGGCGCAAGGGGCGACATTGCTTGATGCCTATCGGTCGGCGTTCAACTGCGATCAGACCTCGGCCTTTGGTGGTATTGTGGCGCTCAATCGCCCGCTTGACGCGGCGACGGCTGAGGCGATTGTCAAAGTCTTCACCGAAATTGTCATCGCACCGGGTGCGGATGACGCGGCTTTGAGTATTTTTGCCAAGAAGAAGAATCTGCGGCTTTTGACCACCAATGGCCTGCCAGATGTCAGTGCTGCCGGGCAGACCTGGCGGCAGGTATCTGGCGGATATCTGGTGCAGGATCGGGATAATGGGCGGATCGGACCGGGTGATTTGCAGGTTGTGAGCAAACGCGCGCCGTCAGAGGATGAACTTGCCGATATGCTGTTCGCCTGGCGGGTTGCGAAACATGTGAAATCCAATGCTATCGTCTATGCAAAGGACCTGGCGACGGTGGGTATCGGGGCCGGACAGATGAGCCGTGTGGATTCCGCGCGCATCGCGGCACGCAAGTCGCAGGATATGGCCGAGGCGCTGGGCCTGACGGCGCCACTGACCGAAGGGTCGGTGGTGGCATCGGATGCGTTTTTTCCGTTTGCCGATGGGTTGCTGTCAGCGGCTGAGGCAGGGGCGCGGGCGGTTATTCAGCCCGGCGGGTCGATGCGCGATGACGAGGTGATTGCGGCGGCGGATAAGGCCGGGCTGGCAATGGTCTTTACAGGAATGCGCCACTTCCGCCATTGAGGCGGGGCGGGCAATGATATGAGGGTAGTTTGAAACGCATTTTGATCTTTGCCGGGGTGGTTTTTCTGCTTGATCAGCTGTCAAAGCTGCTGGTCGTGCACTGGCTTGATCTTAAGAATGTTTACACGATTGATGTGCTGCCACCTTTGTTGAGCCTTCGCATGGCCTGGAATCAGGGGGTGAATTTCGGCCTTTTTGCCAATGATACCGAAGTGATGCGCTGGGTGTTGATCGCACTGGCGGTTGGCATCTCGGTCTGGCTTTTGAACTGGGCGCGCAAGATGGACTCACGACTTAATCAAATGCTGGCAGGATTGGTGATCGGTGGTGCCATCGGCAATGCGCTTGATCGGGTCGTTTACGGGGCGGTTGCGGATTTTCTGAACATGTCTTGCTGTGGCCTGAACAACCCATATGCGTTCAATATCGCCGATACAGCCATCTTTTTGGGTGCTTTCGGGCTTGTCCTGACATCCAATAAACACCAGAACAGCAGGTGACGCGGCGTGAAAACTGCGTTAAACCCTGAATGCGGGGGCTTTTGGAGAAAAGAATGGTCAAGGTAAAACCGATCATCCTGTTGGCATTTGCCCTGCCGATGGCGTTGGCTGCCTGTTCCTTCAAGGAGGGCGGCATGATGAATCTCAGGTCCAGCCATAACGGGCCTGATGAGTTTTCTATTCTGCCGACGAAGCCCCTGACCCAGCCCAAATCCTATTCTGAATTGCCCGAGCCGACGCCTGATGGGACCAATATCACCGATCCGACACCGCGTCAGGATGCGGTGGCAGCTTTGGGTGGCAATCCCAAATATCTGACACGTGCCGGGATACCCGGTGGCGATAAGGGCATTGTTCAGGCCGCATCGCGTTACGGCGTGACGGCAAATATCCGCGGTACTCTGGCTGCGGAAGATTTGGAATTTCGCAGCGAAAACAGAGGGAAACTGCTGGAACGGTTATTTGGCACCACGGTTTATTTCAGTGCGTATTCCAAGCAGATGCTGGATCGTTATGCCGAGTTGCGCCGGATGCGCCGCTTGGGCGTTCGCACACCGGCCGCACCACCTGATTCAACCGAATAAGCGATCAGACTCCCACATATTGTAACAACTTCGTAGATGGTGCTTGCGCGTATCATCCGCATGTCTAGATTTGTGCGAAAGGATTTTTCCCTGGAGCATTTGGATGCGACTTCTCTCTTTTCTTATCGGCAGCCTTTTATTCGTGCCGTCACTTGCTGTTGCCGACGGCCATATCACGACGTTTCAGTTGCGTAATGGCATGGATGCAGTGGTGATCGAGGATCACCGGGCACCGGTTGTCACGCACATGGTCTGGTATCGGATCGGGGCAGCGGATGAAGCGCCGGGAAAATCGGGGATTGCGCATCTTTTGGAACATCTGATGTTCAAGGGGACGCGGAAAATGGAATCCGGCGAGTTTTCGCGCATTGTTGCGGCCAATGGCGGGTCGGAGAACGCGTTTACCTCGTTTGACTATACGGGTTATTTTCAGCGTGTCGCAGCGGACCGGCTGGAACTGATGATGAAGATGGAGGCGGACCGGATGCAGGGCCTCATCCTCAGTGAGGACGATGTGGCGACCGAGCGCGATGTGGTGCTGGAAGAGCGTAATTCGCGCACCGAGAACAACCCGGGCGCCCTGTTCAGTGAACAGCGGATGGCAGCGCTTTACCTCAACCATCCCTACGGCACGCCGATCATCGGCTGGAAACACGAGATTGAGGCGCTCAGCCGCGAAGATGCTCTGGCTTTTTACGAGCGCTTTTATGCGCCCAACAACGCGATTCTGATTGTTGCCGGGGATGTTAAGGCGAGTGAGGTCAGGAAACTGGCAAAGCGTTATTATGGCCGGTTGAAACCATCGCGCGGGATTGATGTGCGCGACCGCCCGGATGAACCGCCGCAGCTTGCGGCACGACGTTTGCAATATGCGGACGAACGGGTTTCGCAGCCCTATGTCATTCGTACTTATCTTGCCCCGGAAAGAAATCCCGGAGATCAGCAAGAAGCCGCAGCTCTTGCCTTGCTGGCCGAGGTGCTGGGTGGCAGCGGGCTGACCTCGGTTCTGGGGCAGGCGCTGCAACTGGAGCAGAAGCTGGCGCTGCATACGTCGGCCTTTTATGACGGGCTGTCGCTGGATCAATCCGGGTTTGGTCTGGTGATGGTGCCGGTTGAAGGGGTGTCGCTGGCCGAAGGTGAGGCGGCGATGGATGCGGTGATTGACGAGTTTATGAAGACCGGTGTGGATGAGAAACACCTGGCGCGCATTAAAGCGCAGCTCAGGGCGTCGCAGATTTATGCTCGTGATAACACGCAAGGCATAGCCCGACGATATGGCGAGGCCCTGACCTCGGGACTGACGATTGCTGATGTCGAGGCGTGGCCGGATATTTTGCTATCGGTCACGGCAGACGAGGTGATGGCTGCGGCTCAGAAGGTGTTTGATCGGAGGCGGTCGGTAACCGGCTGGCTGATGCGTGACGAAGCGGAGGCAGACAAATGATCAGGGTCATCACACTCATGTTGTTTGCCTTATCTTTCGCGCTGCCGGCGCGGGCTGAGCTGGACATTCAGGAAATAACCACACCTGGGGGTATCAAGGTCTGGCTGGTGGAAGAACACTCCATCCCCTTTATCGCGCTTGAGATCAGGTTCAAAGGTGGCACCAGCCTTGATGTAAAAGGCAAGCGCGGCGCGGTTTACATGATGTCGGGATTGCTGGAGGAGGGGGCCGGTGATCTGGATGCAGAGGCTTTTTCGCTTGCACGCGAGGAACTTGCGGCTGAGTTCGGGTTCGACGCGCATGGCGATGCCCTGAGCATTTCCGCGCGCTTTCTGAGTGACAATCGCACTGAGGCGATGGCGCTTTTGCGCACGGTTATTCATGAACCGCGGTTTGATCAGGTTGCAGTTGATCGGGTGCGGGCCCAGGTGATTTCGATCATTGCCAGTGATCAGAAAGATCCCTACGAGATCGCCACGGAGACGTTTGACAGGCTTGCTTTTGGCGATCATCCCTATGCCTCGCCGTCAACCGGGACGGCGGACAGTGTCAATCTTCTGACCCGTGAAGACATGATCGAAGCGCATCAGAACACGATGGCGCGGGATCGGTTATTTGTGTCTGTCGTAGGAGATATCGCACCAAAAGAGCTGGGCGCGATGCTGGATGACCTTCTTGGCGCTTTGCCGGAAACAGGTGCGCCGATGCCGACGCCTGCTTCGGTTGATCTGACAGGCGGGGTAACGGTGGTTGATCTGCCGACACCGCAATCTGTGGCGATTTTCGGCCATGTGGGAATTGATGCCGACCATGAAGATTTCTTTCCGGCCTATGTCATGAATCAAGTGCTTGGGGCGAACGGGTTTACTTCGCGTCTGACCAATGAGGTGCGGGAAAAACGCGGGCTGACCTATGGGGTTTATTCCTATCTTGCCAGTTATGATCTGGCGGCACTTTATCTGGGATCGGTTGCTTCGGCCAATGACCGGATTGCCGAAGCGATCAGCGTCATCCGCGATGAATGGAAAAAGATGGCCGAGGACGGCATCACCGAAGAAGAACTGGAGGCGGCCAAGAAATACATGACGGGGGCCTATCCGTTGCGCTTTGATGGTAATGCGCGGATTGCCTCGATTCTGGTCGGTATGCAGCTTGATGATTTGCCCGCGTCTTATATCAGAAACCGCAATGACAAGGTGAATGCGGTGACGCTGGAGGATGTAAAACGGGTTGCCGGAAAGGTGTTGCAGCCGGACAATCTAAGGATTGTCGTGGTCGGTCAGCCGGTTGGGCTTGCGAATACGGATTGATCCGGGACTGATTTTCAGGGACTTTTTCGGTTCGGCCGAATGCAAGAGTGCCGCGTGCGAATCGGCTGAAGCCATGCTATCACTTGTGGAATGAGCGCCCCTAACCCCAATATAAAGACAGCAAGCGGCAAAATCCGGCAATTGGACAGCGCCGCAATCAACCGGATTGCAGCTGGCGAAGTTGTCGAGCGCCCGGCTTCGGCGATCAAGGAACTGGTGGAGAACGCCCTGGATGCCGGGGCGTCAAAAATTGAAATTTCCTATGCCGATGGCGGCAAGACGCTGATCCGGGTCGGTGATGACGGCTCGGGGATTGAGGCTGATCAATTGCCTCTGGCATTGGCGCGGCACGCGACGTCGAAGATAGACGGTTCAGACCTGCTGGCCATTCACACATTTGGGTTCCGGGGTGAAGCCTTGCCATCGCTGGGGGCTGTCGGGCGGTTGAAAATCACCTCGCGGGCAGACGGTGCGCCTTCCGCTGCTACTATTGCGGTCAATGGTGGTGACATGACCGGTGTCAGCCCGGCTGCGCTGAGCTGCGGGACTGTGGTTGAGCTCAAGGATCTGTTTTATGCCACGCCTGCGCGGTTGAAGTTCCTGCGCAGTGACCGGGCCGAGGCCCAAGCGATCACTGATGTTGTCAAGCGGCTGGCCATGGCTGAGCCACTGGTGGGGTTCACGCTGCGGGATATCTCGCAAGGCGGACCCGGGCGGGTGACGTTTCGCGCCGATCCGCAGAGTGGCGATCTGTTTGACGCGCTCCGTGGGCGGTTGCGGCAGATATTGGGTGCGGAATTCGCCGAAAACGCACTGGCGATTGATGCGGAGCGGGTGGGACTCGCGCTGACGGGCTATGCCGCTTTGCCGACCTATTCGCGCGGGGCGGCGGTGGCGCAGTTTCTGTTTGTCAATGGAAGGCCAGTGCGTGACAAGCTGCTGACCGGGGCTTTGCGCGGGGCCTATGCCGATTTCCTGAGCCGGGACCGGCATCCGGCAGCGGCGCTGTTTTTGGAATGTGCACCCGAGCGGGTGGATGTGAATGTGCACCCTGCAAAGGCCGAGGTGCGCTTTCGCGAGCCGGGACTGGCGCGCGGACTGATTGTATCGGCGCTCAAACATGCCTTGGCGGAAGCGGGGCATCGGGCATCTACAACTGTTGCAAACGCAACTTTAGCAACGCTTGCGCCGGAGCCTGTGGGTCCGCCCCGCATTTTCCAGATGGACCGGGCTTCACCCCGGGCACTGGCGGCAAGTTATCAGGCGCAGGCCCCGGGATTTGCGGAAACCCAGGCGGTGTTTGCGCGTGTTGACGAGGGCCTATCTGCAGAGGTTGAAAATCTTACCGGCAAGCCCCTGGGCGCGGCACGGGCGCAGGTGCATGAGAATTATATCGTTGCACAGACCAAAGACGGCATCGTGATCGTCGATCAGCACGCCGCGCATGAGCGGTTGGTATATGAACGGCTGAAAGCGCAGGTGGCGGAGAATGGTGTGCGGGCGCAGGCGCTGTTGATCCCAGAGATCATCGAGCTGTCAACGGGCGATTGTGCACGAATTCTGGATGTTGCAGGAGATCTGGCGGGTTTGGGCCTGATGATCGAAGCATTTGGCGGTGGTGCCGTTTGCGTGCGCGAAACCCCGGCAATTTTAGGCGAGGTCAATGCAGAGGCACTGATCCGCGATATTCTGGATGAGCTTGATGATCAGGGCGAAACGCAGATTCTGCGGGGCCGGATTGATGCGATCCTCAGCCGCATTGCCTGCCATGGTTCGGTGCGGTCGGGCCGGCGGATGCAGGCCGACGAGATGAACGCGCTCTTGCGCGAAATGGAGGCAACGCCACATTCGGGCCAGTGCAATCACGGGCGGCCGACATATGTGGAGCTGAAACTCAGCGATATCGAAAGGTTGTTTGGGCGGTCATGATCAGGGTTGGCGATATAGAGCTGGATTTCAGTGATCCTGTCGTTCTGGGGATGGCGGTGATCGCCTTTCTGCTGGTGGTATTGCTGATCATCGTGATCCGGCTGGCGGGGCGCAAGGACGACAAGACCGGGCCGATGATCGAGCAACTGGCGCAATTGGGCACGACCGTGCGCAGCCTTTCAGACGGGCAGCACCAGATGCAGGGTGGGTTGAAAACCGTGGCCGATGCACAGGCCGGGGCGCAGGCCAAAATGATTCAGACGATGGAAGCGCGACTGGCGGAGGTGCAGCGCGGGATGAGCGAGAGCTTGCACGGAAGCTCGGTCAAGACCACACGCTCACTGACTGAATTACAGGAGCGGCTGGCGACCATCGACAAAGCGCAGAGCAATATCGAGAAGCTATCGGGTGATGTGCTGAGCCTGCAGGATATCTTGTCAAACAAGCAGACGCGCGGGGCGTTTGGAGAGATTCAGCTGAATGATATCGTCAGGAAAGCTCTGCCGGCGGACGCGTTTGAAATGCAGGCGACACTCAGCAACAACAAACGCGCCGATTGCCTGATCCACCTGCCCAATCCGCCGGGGCCGATCGTGATCGACAGCAAGTTTCCGCTGGAGGCTTATGAGGCGCTGCGCGGAGCCAAAACCAAGGCCCAGTTGACCGAGGCAACCCGGCTGATGCGGGCAGCCATTCGCCTGCATATCAAGGCGATTTCCGAGAAATATATCATCGAGGGCGAAACCGCGGATGGGGCGCTGATGTTTCTGCCATCCGAAGCGGTTTACGCCGAGTTGCACGCGACGTTTTCGGATGTGGTGCGCGAGGGGTTTGCGGCGCGGGTCTGGATCGTGTCACCGACCACCTGCATGGCAACGCTCAATACCATGCGGGCCATCCTGAAAGACGCGCGAATGCGCGAGCAGGCCGGGGCGATCCGGCGCGAGCTTGGGGCGCTTTCCAAGGATGTTGAGCGGTTGGGCGACCGGGTTGGCAACCTTGACCGGCATTTCAGCCAGGCGGCACGCGATATTGAAGACATCAAAATCTCGGCGACCAAGGCCGGGAACAGGGCACGCAAGCTGGATAATTTCGACTTTGAGGATGTGGCTGAAGTTGAAACGGATGCCCAGGATGTGGTCAGGCTGACGCCGAAAAAGGGGTAGCTGGGGCGACTACGCCTTTTTTGATCGCAGCATGCGCTAAGCCATTTCGCGGTTTCACGGCAACTTGCGTCATACGCCCGGGTCAGCACACGACACCACGAATACATAGCTCAACTGCGTACTAATAACATCACCGCAGCTAACAACCACTCTGCTAACAGACCGGTACACCGATAGGCCGGTCAATCGGTCTACCAGTCTGTTAGTCAACTGGTCTACCGGTCGACTAGTTAAGTGGTTCATTGTTAATTATCAACTGGTTGCAAGACATGATTCGGGGGGTGATCGGAGTGTGAACCCGTTTTTCGTGATGTGGATGGATGGGTGAGTGCCACGATACAGGTGGAGTGTGGCGTAGGCGGTTTGGCATACGGACCGCTTTGACCAAAATGCGCGGCAAGGTGACGAGCCAAATGGCATTTCTGCAGGTGTCAGCGCCCCTGTTGTTACATACTTAAGCCTTAATAATCGGCTCGCGCGGCACATGGGTTATGATCTCAGGCGCGCCGTCTGTGATGATCGCCTGCTCACCAACGGCCATCGAAAGGCCGGTTTCCCGGTCATTCAGGATCATATGGGTGAAGAAGGTCATGTTCTTTTGCAGAACCGTTTCATTGCCTGCAAAAATCAGCGGCTGCTCCATCCAGGTCGGCGGCCAGGCGGCACCCATGGTGTAGCCGCATACGGTCAGCACGGCATCCTCTTCGCCGCGTTCCTCTAGGGTCGATTTGTAGGTGCCGTATATTTCACCGACGGTGGTACCGACACGCAATCGGGCCTGCACCGCTTCCAGGGCAACAACGCTGGTTGTGTGCATCTTCAGATGTCGGGGATTGATCGTGGGCCCGGTCAGCACGACGCACATGGCGGCTGTGTGATAACGACGATAGGCAAGGCCAAGCTCAAGCGTCACCTGATCGTTTTCAGCGACATGTTTTCGCGCGGACGTGTAACGCAGATTGAGGGCGGACTCACCACTGCCAAAGGGCGGAATATGGGCAGGCAGATCGGCATCAAGGCGAAAGAGCGTGTCATAGAAGGTGGCGTAGATGTCGCCCTCAAAGGCTCCGGGGAAAGTGGCGTCGACCGTTTTGGCAAGAACCTTGTCCATGATCGCCCCGGCTTTGCGGAAATATTCCAGCTCTGCCGGGCTTTTGACCAACCGGAGTTCGCGAATGAAATCAGGCGCGATGACAAGATCGCACCAGCCTGTCAGTGCCGCCTGAATCTGAAGGAACATACGCGGCGTAAGGCCCATCGTATCGACCTGAATGCCCACTTTCTTTCCCTGTAGTTGGTGGGCGGCCAGCATGTCCCTGACATGTTCAGCCCGGCTGTCACCGGCCGAATCCGGAGAGATTCTGACATCGATACAGATCGAGGAATAGGCGACATTGCCCAGATCCGCAGGCCGCGCCAGATGGGTGAGCGCCCCATCGGTACCGATCAGCATCGCGCCGAAAATGCAGAATCCGTCGCTTTCATAACCGGTCAGCCAGTACATATCCTCGATCTTGAACAGCAACAGCGCGTCCAGTCCGAGGGTTTCCATCCGGCTGCGGGTTTGCTGCTGCCGGGTTGCGTATTCTTCGCGGCTGAAATGGAGATAGGGTTTCGGCATATTGGGAGACCTGATCGAACATGGGTGGTTTTATATGGGGCTACTATTGTGGCTGTTGTAGCGGTTTCGCAAGTGTTTGATGGTCGTTCTGACTTTCAATGCCCGATGCAAACAGGCAAGGTCAGTTCGGGATGGCAAGACTACTTCTTTTCAACAAACCCTTCGGGGTGCTTTGGCAGTTCACCGACAAGGGAACTGCCGGATCACAAGCGCGCACGCTATCGGAATTTATCGACGTTCCCGGCGTCTATGCTGCCGGGCGGCTTGATAAGGACAGCGAGGGGTTGCTGGTTCTGACCGATGACGGGCAGTTGCAGGCCAGGATCGCTGATCCGAAACACAAGCTTGCAAAAACCTATTGGGTTCAGGTCGAGGGGGTGCCGGATGCAAAGGCAATTGACCGGTTGAGCAAGGGCGTTGACCTGAAAGACGGAATGACCCGCCCTGCAAGGGTGCGGCTGATCGTTCCGCCTGCCGGGCTGTGGCCGCGTGACCCGCCGATAAGGTTTCGCAAGTCGGTGCCTGACAGTTGGCTGGAAATTTCCATAACGGAAGGGCGCAACCGGCAGGTGCGGCGGATGACGGCTGCGGTTGGCTTTCCGACCCTGCGGCTGATCAGGTGCCGGGTAGGGAACTGGACAATTGATGGGCTGAGTCCGGGGCAGTGGTGCGATGCGCCGCCAGGTGGTTTCGGATCGCGTTGACAGATCGGGCGCATGATTAGGCTGGCCTGAAAGAATTCAAAACCGGCAAAAAGATCATTTGCCAGAACAGGTTTTTCGCAGCACCATCCGCCTGAAACCGTTGGTGAGGCGACATGCGACAGAACTCAGCGCGACGATCAGGGCGGAAGGCACGAAATCCCTCTGACATTCAGGCTATGGGCCGACCAGTGGAACCGGGGATGATTGGCGGCGCCTACAAGCCCCTGAGCCGGGCCGAGATGACACGCATCCATTCGCTTGTTCTTGAATTGCTGGCAGATCTCGGCCTTTCACAGATCACGCCGTCTTTGCAGGCCAGGGCCCTGGCGGCAGGATGTGAGCTGAGCGAAGCGGGACGGCTGTGTTTTCCACGCACACTGGTTGAGGATGTGATTGCGCGAACAAGGCGCGGGTTCACGCTCTATGGGATTGATCCGGCGCATGATCTTGAGATCGGCGGGCAGCGCATCCACGCAGGAACCGGTGGTGCAGCCCCGACGATGCGGGATTTTGACACCGGCAGATACCGCGACAGCACGGTTGCCGACCTTTACGACATCGCACGGCTGGTCGACCGGATGGAGCATATTCACTGGTATCACCGCTCGGTCGTGGCGCGGGATACGGAAACGGCGCTCGATCTGGATATCAACACCACCTATGCCTGTCTGTCGGGCACTGCCAAATCCATCGCTGCCAGCCTGACCGACAGCACCAGCGTCGATACCGTTTTGCCGATGCTGGATTTAGTGGCAGGCGGTGAGAACCGGTTTCGCAAGCGTCCCTTTTTTACCCTTGTCTGCTGTCACGTCGTGCCGCCGATGCGCTTTGCCACGGAAAGTTGCGATGCGCTGGAAGCTGCCGTCGTTGCCGGAATACCGGTCCTTCTGGTGGCAGCAGGGCAGGCGGGGGCCACGGCACCGGCAGCGCTGGCCGGGGCTGTGGCGCAAACCTGTGCAGAGGTTCTTGCCGGGCTGATCCTGTGTAACATCATCGACCCCAATTGCCGCGCCATCTTTGCCACCTGGCCTTTCGTTTCCGACCTGCGCACAGGGTCTATGACCGGGGGGTCTGGTGAGCAGGCTTTGCTATCTGCAGCCTGTGCGCAGATGGCCGGTTTTTACGACCTGCCCAATTCAGTGCCCGCCGGCATGACCGACAGCAAGCTGCCTGACGTTCAGGCGGGTGGGGAAAAGGGTTACACCATCGCTTTGGCCGCCCATGCCGGGGCCTCGATGATCCATGAATGCGCCGGGATGCACGGCAGCCTGATGGGCACCTCGCTGGAAAGCTACGTGCTGAACAATGACCTTCTTGGGGCGATCCTCAGAACGGTGAAGGGGGTTGAGGTCAGCGAGGATACGCTGAATTTCGACGTGATCCGCGATGTCGTGCTGGGCGAGGGGCATTATCTTGGCCATGCCCAGACCTTTGCCCGGATGAAAACCGATTACCTTTACCCGGACATTGCCGACAGGCGCAGTATCAGCGAATGGGAAGAAGGCGGAGCGCCAGCAGCTCAGGATGTTGCGCGTGACAAGGTGCGCCAAATCCTCGCAGAGCATTATCCGACACATATCGCTTCGCAAACAGACGCGAAGATCAGAGAAAACTACAACATTGTTTTGCCGGACACCCGAATGCGCGCGGGCAATGGAGTTTGGTAGGGTGAGTAACCGGAAAGGGCTTTTGTGATGCAGTCTCAGGCAAAAGTTGTGATCGTTGGTGGCGGCATGATGGGCGTGGGCCTTTTGTATCATTTGGCCGAGGAAGGCTGGACCGATGTCGTCCTGATCGAAAAGGGCGAGCTGACCTCAGGCTCCACCTGGCACGCTGCGGGGCAGTGCCCCTCGTTCATCGGCAATTACAACATGGCCAAGGTGCATCACTACTCCAACACGCTTTACCCCAAGCTTGAAGAGATCACCGGGCAGGCCGCGGGCTGGCATGGTTGCGGTGGTATCAGGCTGGCGACAACACAGGAAGAGGTGGATTGGTTCCGCTATGTCTCCGGCTTTGCCGCCAATGTCGGCTTTCACATGGAGGTCATCGGCCCCAACGAGATCAAGCGCATCAATCCGTGGTTGGATACCGAAGGCGTGCTGGCCGGGGCGTGGACGACGATGGATGGCCATGTTGATCCATCCAGCTCCTGTAACGCGATGGCTGCGGGCGCGCGGCAGATGGGCGCGACGGTCATCCGGCGCACGCTTGTCACTGATATCAACATCCTGCCCTCAGGCGAATTTGAGGTGGTCACCGATCAGGGGAACATCACCTGCGAACATGTGGTCAACGCTGGTGGTTGCTATGCGCGCGAGGTGGGCAATTGGGTTGGTGTCGATACGCCGATCACCAATATGGAACACCAGTATCTGGTGACGGAGCCGCTGGAGGAATTCAAAGACACCGATACCGAACTGCCGGTGATGCGCGACCCGGCCACGGCGGGCTATTACCGGCAGGAACAAAAGGCCGGGCTGGTTGGTATCTACGAGCATTACGGCAGCAGGGAAGCCTGGGCCGGGCGCGGGGGCAGCCCGGAATGGGATGCGGAAAACGAGCTGTTTGAAGGCGATATCGACCGCATCGCGCCATGGCTGGAAAAGGCGCTTGAGCGGATGCCGATATTCGCTAATGCGGGCATCAAGCGGGTGATCAACGGGGCTATTCCGCATACGCCTGACGGCAATCCTCTGGTTGGCCCGGCCCATGGGGTGAGGAATTTCTGGCAGTGCTGCGGCGCTTCGATCGGCATTGCGCAGGGTGGGGGTTGCGGCAAATATCTGGCGCAATGGATGGTGCATGGGGATGCCGAGATCAACATGCGCGCAATGGACCCGCGCCGCTTTGGCAGCTATGCCGATCAGGACTACACCAGCGCCAAAAGCTTTGATGATTACGAGCATATGTTCGAAACCCCTTTGCCGGGGCGCGAGATTGCGGTGGCGCGTGGTAATCGTGTCACCCCGCTTTATGACAGGCTGAAAGCCAAAGGCGCGGTCTATACCGAGGTTTATGGCTGGGAGCGCCCGAAATGGTTCTCGCCTGATGGCCGCGAAGAAATGCTGGGCTATCGGCGCAACAATGTCTTTGGCGTGGTGGCTGAAGAATGCCGCGCGGTGCGCGAGCGTGTTGGCATTTGCGATCTGTCGAGCTTTGCCAAGTTTGATGTAACCGGGCCGGGGGCCGAGGCGCATTTGGACCGGTTGACGGCGAACCGACTGCCGAAGAAAGCGGGAGGGATAAATCTGACCCATGTCCTGTCGGAAAACGGACGGATTCACGGCGAATGGACGATCACCCGGCTGGCTGATGACAGGTTCTATGTGCTGACCGGTGCCGGAACCGAGCGCGAGGCGCTTGATCACCTGAGATTTGCCAATGGTGAGGGCGTGACGATCACAAATGTAACGGACGATTACGGTATGCTGGTCGTCGCCGGACCGAAAGCCCGCGAGGTTCTCGCCCCGCTGACCGATGCCGACCTGACCACGCCCGCCTTCCGCTGGCTGTCGGGTCAGGAGATCTCCATTGCAGGCGTTCCCGTCCGCGCGCTCAGGGTTAACTATGTCGGCGAGCTTGGCTGGGAACTGCACGCGCCAATGGCCGCGCTTGCCACGCTTTACGATGCAATCTGGGCCTCGGGCGAGGCGCATGGGATTGCCAATTTTGGCGCATATGCGATCAATTCGCTGCGCATGGAAAAGGGCTATCGTGGGCTGGGGGCGGAGCTGACCAACGAGATTACGCTGATTGAAGCGGATTGCGAGCGGTTTTATGCCCCCGACAAGGGAGCGTTCACTGGCCGTGCCGCCACTGAGATTGTGCGCCAGAAGGGTGTCGATACAAGATTGGTCTACGCCGAGGTTGCGGCCACGGATTGCGACATCTATGGCGGTGAGGCGGTCATGCAGGGTGACAAGGTGGTCGGCGTCTGCACCTCAGGCGGTTATGGGCATGCGACGGGCAAGAGCCTTGCATTCGCTTATGTCGATCCCGGTTGTGATGACGGGCTGGAGGTCATCATTCTGGGTGAGCGTCGGGCCTTCACGCATCTGGATGAACCAGCCTGGGATGCGACGAACGCCCGGCAGAAAGCCTGATCAAGCTGGAGGCAATATGAACGACGCAACCGATTATTCCAAAGAGTTCCCCGCCAAACCCCAGCCTCTGACGCTGGAGCAGGCGGCCTGGATCACCCCACCGATGCAGGCGGTTGATACCGAGGGCATGATCGATGTGCCGCGTATGCGGGCCTATCGGCAGAACCGGCTTAAGGCCGAGATCGTTGCGCAGGGGCTGGATGCGATCATTCTGGTTGAACCCTTGTCGATCCGCTATGCAACCGGCGTGCGCAACTGCACGCTTTTTCAGATGCATATTCAGGCGGGATATCTGTTCATCCCCGCCGAGGGGCCGGTGGTTTATTTTGACACGGCACCCGGGCGTGAAACCGGATCACAGCTGGAAACGATTGATGAAATTCGGGCGGATGTTCTGCCGATTGGGTTCATGTTCGCAGGTCACCGCCAGCAGGAATGGGCGCGGAACTGGGGCAATCAGATGGATGACCTCATTCGCACCCATTGCGGGCAAGGGGCGAAAAAGATCGGCGTTGAACGGGCCGGGTTTCATGCGGAACAGGCGCTTGTGGAAAAGGGCCATCACCTCAGTGACGTGGCCCCGGTGCTGGCCCATGCGCGCAAGATCAAAAGCCCCGAGGAAATTCTGGCGATGAACCTGACCATAGCCGTGGCTGAAGACGGCATGACAAGGATGCGTGACAATCTGAAGAACGGGGTGATGGAACAGGAGCTCTGGGCGCATATGTGGACCGCCCTGATAGAAGGTGGCGGCGAGTGGCTGGATTACCGTCTGCTGGCTTCGGGAGAGCGCACCAATCCGTGGCAGCAGGAGGCGTCATCCCGGATGATCCGCGCCGGTGATCTGGTGGTGTTTGACTGTGGTATGGTTGGACCGTTCAGCTATGGCGCTGATATCAGCCGCGCCTATCATTGCGGGCCGGGGCGGCCCAGTGCCTATCAGAAGAAGCTTTATTCAATTGCCCATCAGGAGGTTATACAGAACACCGAACTGGTCCGCTCGGGTGCGGCGTTTTCCGATATCGCACGGGCGCGATACATTCCGCCAGAGGGGTTCGGCGATCAACTTTACCCCTGCCTGATGCACGGGTTGGGTATGGCTGACGAATGGCCTGCGATCCTCCATTCCCCGGACCACCCGGAATTTTTCGATGGCGAGCTGGAAACCGGCATGGTGATTTGCGTCGAAAGCTATATCGGCGAGATTGGTGAGGTTGAAGGCGTGAAGCTTGAGGATCAGGTGCTAGTCACTGACAGCGGCCCGATTACGCTTTCCCGCTATCCCTATGAGGACGATCTTTTGCTGGCAGAGTTTTAGGGGGATTGGGCGCAACTACGGTCGGAACCTACTAACCCAATGAAACCGTCAGATGACCGCTTCGCACGTCCAAAACCACAATCGAATCTTAGTAGCATGCAAATGCATGCGCACAAGGAATCTGACCCGAAGATGAGTTTGTCGAACCAAGCCAATACCAGCAGCGCCAACTACAGTGAAAATGGGGTCTCGGCAATTGTCACTCCTGTTCTTTGGTCTTTGTAAACCTTGGCTGACGCCGGGCGTCAACAGAGGATGATAAAGCCAGACTTTACAAATATATTCAATTCAGTGAATATATACGATGCGTGATAACGCGTTATTGGGAGGTGGACGAATGCACCGTTTACTCGTGCGAATAGCAGCAGTTGTCCTGTTGCTGCAGGCCAACGGGTCACATGCCAGCGAGGACGTAGAAGATCAATACCCTCAGTCAGAGCTCTATTCGAAACCAGTCGAAGTTATACCACACGTATTCTCGGCAATTGGTGCAACGGCACCTCCGACCTATGAAAACTCGGGTCACAACAACAACTTGTCTTTTATCGTGACGGATGAGGGTGTCGTGGTTGTCAACGGTGGCGCATCGGCGCGCCTGGCCAAGGCGCTGCACGATGAGATCAAGATTGTCACAGACCTGCCGGTCAAGCTTGTCATCAACGAAAACGGGCAAGGCCACGCTATGCTCGGCAATTCGTACTGGGCTGACCAAGGGGTTGATATCCTGGCGCATGTCGATGCGATTGAAGAAGTAGAGGAACGCGGAGGGTCAATTCTGGAGAGGATGGAGCGCTACAATCGCGAGAAGGCAGAAGGAACCCGTGTTGTTGCTGCCAACCTCAGTTTCGAAGATCGCTATGAGTTCGAGATGGGTGGGGTCAAGTTCGTTGTGCTACACCTTGGTCCGGCACACGGACCAGGCGATACGCAGGTCTGGATACCAGAATGGGATATCATGCTGACCGGTGATCTAACCTTCCACGAACGCCTGCCGCCGATCTTTCAGGGGGGCTGCTCGTTGTGCTGGCTTGAAACCTTCGAAAACGAATTCATGAAGATCAACCCGACCTATGTGATCCCCGGACACGGGCATCCGACAAATGTCGCACAGGTCACGCGCTATACCCGCGACTATCTGCTGGATATCCGCGCCAAAATCCGAGAGCATATCGACAATGGTGGCGATCTGACAGACGCGTATTATGTCGATCAGAGCCGCTGGAGTCATCTTGACACGTTCGAGCAACTGGCACCGCGCAACGCGGGGCGGGTTTATGAAGAGATGGAATGGGAGTGATCGATCTGCATTGGTTGTCTGGTCGACGCGACTGATCCTGATTGCGCAAGCGACCGCTATTGCGTTTTGATGCGAGCTTGCGTCATTGGCGAATGTGTTTTCCTTGCGGATTGGTCACCTGATTACCATGGGGTACGGTAATACGCATTATGAAGCAGAGCGCAATACCGCAAGTTTTCTCGCCGCGCCCAAACACGGGTGATGCATCGCAATTGGATATCATGGCGGCACCGACTTTCTGCCTGACCATTTAGCTGGCAGCAACCGCCATCTGCAGGTTGGGAGTCGCGAACCAGTTCAGCTTACGTGAACACCAATCATCGTAATGATCACATTCGCCCAAGCTGGATCACAGCGATCCATCCTCATCATGTGTCTCAAGCCCGGTGAGTGCCGGGAAGAATGTGCAAATGACACGTGTCCGCTCGGTTATCTTGATGCGATGGCGATCATGATTGTTCATGGCATAAAGCGTACCGGGGCGGATGTCGTGGATTGCTCCGGTGTCCAACTCTTCCACGATGCCGCGACCTTCCAGGCAATAGCAGGCTTCGAGATGGTTCTTTTGCCAGAGAGTCATCTCAAACCCTGCCTCAAGTATGCCGTCAGCCAGAGTCACGCCCATCCCGTCCTCGGCATGAAGCAGGCGCATTGAATGCCATTTGTTCCCGTGCGTCTCGCCCTTTGTGCCAATCACGTCTTCCAGTGTTTTGACAATCATTGCAGGCTCCTCAAACCTCAACTTCCTTTATCAGGGTATCCAAGTAGTCGCGGGTTTCCTGATCCCAGTCGTCGGGGTTTTCGTTGTGCGCGATGTGGGCATGGTGGCCGATCATCTGCCACAACTCGTCCTTGGTTTCCGTCGTGATGCTGGCAGGGCAGGCTTCCATTCCTTCGCAGTCGCGGCAGGCATATGAATAGGCTTTGGTCATAGAAGTTCTCCTTGGTTCACGACGGGAAACCGTCATAGTTGCGCATATCTTCGTTGAACTTCACCCAATGCAGGCGTTCGCTCAGGAACACGTTGGATTCAGGTGTGATCGCGTTGGGGTCATCAAGCGAGGCGATGGTGATTGCGATGTCGTTCCAACCCTCGCCATGGTATGTCAGTGGTGATCCGCATGTCCCGCAAAACCCACGCCAGATACCAGGTGAGGATTCGAATTCCCTTATCTTTCCCTTGGTGACCGAAAACGTTTCCGGAGCAGCGCCAAACCAGGGAACATAGGCTCCTCCGGTCGCCCGACGGCAATCGTCGCAATGGCAAATTCCGCTGTAAGTGTGTTCACCCGTTACCCGATAACGCACTGAACTACATCTGCAACCACCCTCAACCACATGACTCTTTTTTGACATTCAGGAACCCCTGACTATTATATTTTCTGCAAGCATAAGGTGCCTCAGAAATGGATTATCCCCTTATTATTGGAAATATCGGCAGAAAATGCGACTCAGAAATTCACTTTAGCTATAAGAATTGCTAACATATGGACTGGCGCAATCTCCCCTCGCTCAACGCGCTCAAGGCGTTTTCTGCACTTGCCGACACCGGGTCATATACACATGCAGGCAGCGCGTTGAATGTAACCCACGCCGCTGTCATGCAGCAGGTCAAGTCACTAGAGGAACATTTCGGCCTGCAACTCGTCATTCGCACAGGGCGCGCCATTCTCATGACCGAGGACGGGCGCATATTGGCGGACAAGATCAAAACCGGTTTTGAGCACATTCTGGACGGGGTGGATACTTTAACGGCGAATGAACTTGCGCGCCCGGTGCAGGTGACGATGTCCCCGGCCTTTGCTGCAATGTGGCTTATGCCTAGGCTGGCAGATTTTCAAACCCGCTTCCCGGATATTACCCTTCTTCTGAATCCCACCGGTAGTTTTGTGGAGTTGAAACCAGGCGGAATGGATGTGGCGATCCGCTACAGTCGAACCGATGCGTTGGCTGAAGATGCCGATACCCTGCTCGATCTTGATCTTGTGGTTGTCGGAGCGCCTTCTCTGTTGGAAGCCGGCGCTATTTCTGAACCCGCTGATTTGCTGCATATGCCCTGGCTTCAGGAACTCGGGACACAGGAAGTTTCCGACTGGTTCAGCCGCCGAGGTGTGCCACTGGATCGGCCACTCATGATTTCACACATGCCAGGCAATCTGATCATGGATGCGGTCAAACGGGGCGACGGGATCACTTATACCGTACGTCAATGGCTTAAGGACGAAATACAAAACGGCGATCTGGTGGAGATGTTTGGTGAAGAGCGCGGTGGCGTATTTTACATTCATACGCTGCCAACAGAAAAACGGCGTGCAGTCAGGACCTTCGTCAATTGGTTGAAGTCACAGGCGCCGGACCAACAGCTGAATCTGGATTGAAGGCCTGCACGGGTTAAGCTGGTTTGATCCGACCAGAAGCCCGTCCATGATACCCTTTTGCGGGCGAGAAATGATTACGGCCGGATCTTTTTGCATTGTTTTGGGGATTGGTGCAGTCTGGGAGTATGTAAGGACCAGAGGTCGCGGCTCTGAGAGAGGCAGACTGATGCACAACCCAAACCACCAGTACCCCACTTATTCCCTCTCGGTTTCCATGATGATTTCTGAGACAGCCTACTGGGTTGTTCTGCGCGTTGAGCGCATCTGGCAATGGTTGGCGGGGGTTTTCAGAAGGTACCGCCAGACTTCCTGAAGATTGGCGATGGTTGTATCACACAACAGGCCGCGCCTGATAAGGGCCAACTATTCAGCAGCCATTGCAGTTGCCTGATAGTCCGATTTTCTGATCCGGCACAGGATGCAGCGGGCGGTTGATCCGCCAATCACCGGGTCCAGATCATCGCGCAGGGGTGTCAGGACATTGGCCCCGACCATCAATGTGCCTTTGATGAGGTCTTCGCCGGGCATGTACCACAGGCCTTCGGCATTGATGACGCGGGGGTCCATGCCAGGGAGCATGATCACCTGCCTTATGATCGACTTGTCCGTTGTCGGGGCTTCAATCTCGACCCAGTCACCTTCTTCAAGACCATATTCAAGGGCGGTTTCCGGTGCCATTTCCAACCCCGGATAGGGGCGGCGTTTACGCAGCCTTGGGATGGATATGCCAAGGGTGCTGTAATACTCGACCGAGCGCGTTCCGCTGATCAGGACGAATGGATATTCGGTTGAAACCTCCGTCTGATTTCCAGCACGGTCCTGCGGGCTGTAAAGGGGTTCGTTGAAATTCGGCAAAGGATCATAGCCGAATTTCTGCATGTTTAGCGATGTGAACTCGATCTTGCCGGAAGGCGTGTTGAACCCCGGTTTGCCGTCCGGGCGAATGTTGCCGGATTTGTATTTCAGCCGTTCATCCGGGCCGATGACTGACCCCATTTCAGCGAATTCGGCGAAATCGATGCCCATCGGCTCTAGCCGGTAATCCAAAAGCTCGCGATAGGTTTTCACCGGCAGGTCATCGCCCAGACCCATGCGCTGAAGCACCTCCAGAACGGCATCGGCCTCCTCTCGCGCTTCCCCCCGTGCCTCCATGCATTTGACCCGCGCCGTGATCAGGTTGAGCCCGGCATATTCGGTGATGGCATCGGATTCCATATGGGTGGTGACGGGCAGGATGTAATCGGCCAGATGGGCTGTCGGGCTTTCAAACATGTCCGAAACCACGAGAAGATCGAGCGTCTTCAGCGCCTCAAGCACCTTGTAGCTGTCTTCAAGCCCGACCATCGGATTGCAGTTTGTCCACAGGGCCTTCACCGGGTAGGGGTCACCCGTCAGCATTGCGTCGATGACATGGGAAGGATTGGGATAGGGTGCTGAAACGGCGTCAGGGCCTGACATGAGCGGAAACTCAGCGGTGCTGATCTGGTCTTTCAGCCGGTCCCTGTCTTCATCGCTGGCGCCGGGGCGGTAATAGCTTGGCAGGCGCATGTTGACCGGTTTCAGGATGCAGTTGTTGCCGGTCTGATCGATGCGGCCTGTAAGGGCCGGGAGGAACCCCATCAGCCGCAGGGTGGAGATCGAGTTGCCACCCATTGTTGCGCCGATGAAGGTATAGAGCGCCGATTTCTGCGCGGTGGCGAACATGCGCGTGGCTTCAAGGATCTTTTCTTCAGGGATCCATGTGATCGCAGCGGTCTTTTCAAGCGTATATTCGGCGGCGCGGGCTTTCAGGTCGTCAAAGCCAAGGGTCCAGTTCTGAATGAAATCGCGGTCGATCCAGTCGTTTTCGATCATCAGATTGATCATGCCAAGCGCCAATGCCGCATCTGTGCCCGGGCGGATGCGCAACCACAGATCGGATTTTTCGGCAGCCCGGGTCGGGCGCGGGTCCACGACAATGGTTTTGGCATTGTTTTTGCGCACCGCATCGCCGACACGTACCGCCTTGGAACCATTTGTTTCGGTCAGGTTCACACCCCAGAGGAGGAAGACGTCGCACTCCTGAACATCCATGAAGTTTATGTAGGTCGACAGTGAGCCGAAGGTCAGCAGGTCCGACATAAGCTGCGGGGTGAAGCAATTATGCGCGTCATGCTTGAAGAAGGTCGGGCTGCCAATCGCCTCGAGAAACAGGTCGTAAGCATAATATTCCTTGGGTGGCAGCGCCTGAACGGCAACCGCCCTTGCGCCATGTTCTTCAATCACGCTGGTTATGCGCCGGGCGATATCGCCCAGGGCATCATCCCAGCTGACCTGTTCCCATTTTCCCGAACCTCGTTCACCCACGCGCTTTTGCGGAAAGATGACACGGTCCGGCGCATTGACGAAGTCAAGCGAGGCTTTGCCTTTGACACAGAGATAGCCCTTGCTCAGCGGATGCTCACGATCACCGATGAATTTCCTGATCTTGCCAAAGGCAGTGTTTGTCGGGGTTTGTCCGTCAGTGCATCCTTCAGGCTCTTCCATGTCAACGGCCATTCCGCAGCGAACAAGGCAAAGACGGCAGGTGGTTTTGTGAATTGGCATGGCGACCTCAGGGTGGTGCTGCCTTATTTTATGTCCAGATGGTGGATTTACGCAAGTTTTGCAGTGGTCGACTTTGGGGTTTTCCGGTTTGCTGAGATCAAAATCAAAGCGCAGTGCAGAGGTGTATGGAATCCTGCGGTCTGGTTTGCGCTAAAATCGCTTTGGACATATTTGAATGAGCCATCGATTTCCTAAGAGCGCTTCCAGTTGTCCAGTGAAACGAGATAAACCAGCAAGGATCTGGTGAAAATGCTGAAATCAGGTCAAAGACAGTTTTCTGGGAAAGCAGCAACGACCCGATTACATGACCTTTCAACTAACAGGGACCGCGGAATGGTCAACAGCGTGATTAATTTACTTCTTGAGTTTTTGTAACTCTCTGAATTTAAGTAATTATCCAGCATGATTTCATTTCAAATCGCTGAGCGCGCTCTTATAAGATGAGCAGAGGGTCAACAAATGACCTATAATTACAATCTACCTTGTAAAAAATTGTCAGGAACCTGTTGCTTTGGTAGGCAGTTGTGGAATTTCTGTAGTGAACTAATAACAAGCAGAATTCGAGAATACCGTAGGAAATGAGCAAATCGACCACTATGCAGATATTCAACAAGTCAAAGCCAAAAAAGAACCTGATCCTTCATATTGGAACTCATAAAACTGGAACTTCGGCAATCCAGAATCTATTGGAAGAAAACCGATCAAAGCTTGCATCAGACAGTGTTTGGTACGCGAAAACAAACCGCGAACCACACCCGCATTTAAGCAAACATACCAGTTTGTTTCATGCAATCAGGCAAGGCAAAGAAGCCTTCATCAAAGAAAAGCGGTATATTGAAACCGAATTTGCGAACTCGGGTTGCGATACTTTGATCTTAAGCGAAGAAGGGTTCTGTGAGATGGAACCTGAGGTCACGGAATTCATGTCACTCTTCGCTGATAGTTTTGAAATTACAACGATTTGCTATCTGCGTCGCCAGGACTTGTTCATAGAATCGTTTTGGAACCAACGGTGTCGTGAAGGGCTCGTGACGAAAAATGCCGCTGACTTCTCAAGATCATCAAAAAGCAGATCCCGAATGCGCTATGCAAAAATGCTAAGCAAATGGGAAAGGTTTTCTGAAGTTCGTGCATTCGAATACGATAAAGCAAAAAGTGACGGTATTGCGCATTCATTTGCGCAAACGGTTGGCATCAGTCTGCCAGAACTGTGTGGTCGGGCAAATGTCAGCCCAGGAATGAATTGCGCCCTCGCAATATCATTGCTGAACAAGCTCGACCGACCTTTTGATCGTAAGGAGATTACGAAAGCCTTCAACAAGGATAAAACTAGATTTGCGCTTGGTTCAAATCGTCGAATTGAGCTACTTGCGGAGGTTGCGCAGCAAAACAAGTTGTTAACCAGAAGATATGGTGTGGAATTCAGCCAGGAAATGCCACAGGAACCATCTGGGCCGTTAACTGCACTTGATAATGAAGTTCTGGCATTGGCTTTGTGGAAATTAGTGGAGAGAAAGTGAATTGGCACCCAGGCTTCCAATTCAATTAATTTGTTAATTCGCATTTCCGGAAGTAAAGATTTTCTGCCAGGCTTCAGAGGATTGCAGGGCGGGGAGCTTTTTCAGCCATTTTCGTGAAACTGCACGGCGCTGAAGGCCATAGCGAACAGCGACCGAAAGGGCCTTCAAGGTTGTCCACCACAATTGCAATCGCTTTGGCTCGAGATACAGGTACTGATCACCAGAAGTGTTGTTGGCCAGATAGTAAGGTGCTGTGCCGACGACTTTGGGATGTACCCAGCCATGAAAGTAAAGTGGTTCTCGGTTTTTGTTATTGAACAGACTAAGGCGAAGGAAATTCGCCGTGAACAGTTTAATCACAGCGTAAGACGTATGAGGAATTTCAGCTGCTGATGCGAGTTGAAAATCAACTGGTTTCGATTGGGTTCTATTTTCCGGTGAAGGCAGCGAATTGGTATAGTCAATTAGCCTTTGATGCGTAGTCGCCGGGTCGGCTCTAAATGCACGTTCAGGTCCGGCCAGGAACTCCTCAACTGCACGAATACAAACACTTGCTGCCCGGTATCGATGAATTAAAACGAAGTGCATTAGAGCTCCTGCAATATAAAGTGCATCAGGCTGTGCAGAAAACTCGGAATGCATTGCTGAATTTACCAGTCGGTTGCGCAAATCATAGTACTGGATCCAATCGTTGTTTTTATAAGTGAAAGATTCATGCCACACACCGACCCCCGGTAGCGGCACTGTCGGACAGCCGTGTTTTTTCAGGCGGCACCCATATTCGGTGTCATCGCCATGAATGAATAGCGGTGGCGAAAATTCCACCTTGCTGATTGCACTGGTTGGTATCATGCAATACCACCAGGCATTGTAGTCGATATCGTAGCAAGTGTTGAACAGCGCAAGCGATCCTGCGTTTGCAAGGTTTTTACCCTTGCCGATAGACATTAAAAGCCAGAAGAAATTGAGCTTAGCACCCGCTTCATGCAATATCGAGGGACGGTGCAGCTCTAGCATCTGACCGCCAATAGCAACATCGCTGGTGGCGAAGCTCAGAAATTGCAGACTTCTCGTGATAACGCGCGCATCAAGTTTGATGTCATCGTCCATCAACAGGTGATAAGTCGCCGGATCAGGTTTGGAAACCGCATCAATCATCGTTCGGTTAAAACCGCCGCACCCGCCAAAGTTGCCCTGCTCAACAAGATGAAAATCCGGGCGCTGGGTAAGTTCCATAAGATCCGAATTCGTGAAAGGTTCACCCTGATTGACGATAAAGATATCTTTGAGTTCTGGGGTCGTCTGCTTGAATGCGTTGAGTTCAGCCAGAGTAACCGCAAGGCTTTCTTCGCGATTGAATGTGCATAGGCCGATCGATAGTGACACTTCCTTTCGTGGCGGTTGGTCTGTGACATAGCGTAGTTGGCCAATTTGTGAATCTTCAAGCGACATCACATCCAAATACACTCTTGCCGGAAGAAAATTTGTTTCTATTTCATTTTTCAGATCCCAGAACCAAACATGGGTAGTGGTCAAAGTCCCTTTTGGATCTTCCGATTTGCAGATGCTATTTGACAGTATCTTTGTGTTTCCGTTTTCATCCTCACCAGTCAACTTAAAGCTGATCTCGCCTGAGTAAGTCAGCTCCAGTCCAATTTTTCCGATTTTCGTGTATTCCCGCCAGTATTGCAGATAGAAGCTGTTGAAATAGGTGTTTGCCGAAAAGAACTCCCCCCTGGACAGCTTGTAGTTCTGGTCTGCATCAGACTGTGCGAACCGGTGGTCACAGTTATCCTGCAGGTAGAGTGAACGGGGTGCGCCAGTTGCTGGAAACAGAAAATTTTGGAGTGTATACATAGGTATTCCTGGCCGCCCAACAGGTTCGTTTGCCGAAGGCTCACACTGACTATCAGATTTTTCTTTTGGTTGGACAGAGGTCATACAGGATCATGCACAAAAACAGATACGGGCTGACGGGATGCCCAAGCAGACTTCAAGTTATCTGCAGTTTTTAAGGTGCGCAAGATAGTGATGTCCACGTCCGGCTGCGAATATGTTCCGATCCCGCCGAACGGGATAAGTGGGAATGTCGTCTGGATGATAATACCCGGTGTATTTGTGAAAGTAGACGGTGTAATCAAAATTGTCCGATACCCAAGTAGCGAAATGCCTGTGTTTCGCGATCTCGGAAGTGAATTTCCGGGCTATCTGGAGCGCAGCTAACCGGCATCCATCAATTCATCGTACTGTTTCCTCCAGACGCGGACTCGTTCAGGGAACCTGGTTTCTAGGAAATCATATTCATTTCCCAATTCTCTATACAATTGCAGCTTGGTCTGACGGCTGATTTCTGTCTTTTTCCCGACATTCACTTTCTTGTCGGCAAATGCGAAATCGTCCTTGTTGAAGCCGACCTCCAGAAACGCGCATATTTCGCTGAGCAATCCGAGCGGATTATCCACGATATCATCAAAGAACCCGACAAAAAACCGCCCCTCAAAAGCGGCTTCAAATCGATCAAGAAACTTCGAATACTGCGAAAACCTCAACTGCCTGCCGGATAGTGCACGTTCGCGTACAATCTTGTCGTCGATTGTGATATCACGCCATTTGGGACTGTTTTTGTTGCCAAGGTTCATTTTGCTCCCGGAAATGGTTCGTGCGACCGGATCGCGGATCAGGAGAATAGCCTTGGCGTCAGGCGAAAGGCTGGTCATTCGCGCAATTTCAGCATCTGGCAGCAGACAATATTGAGGTGATATCTCACCAACAACTGGTTCGTCAAATTGCGCGAAAATCCCCAGATAGGAGTCATCATTTTCGTTTAGCAGCCGCAGTTCTGTAGCGACTCTTTGAAGAGCGTTGGGCTTATTTATGATTCGATTTTTGTCTTCAATCAGGCGCGATAAGAATTCGGTTTGATATTTGAGTTTTGGCCTCGGAGTGCTACGAAAATACCGAAGCTCTTTCGGTATCGGAACACCGATTTCAGGGTGTGAATCGAACATGCGATGCAACCATGTCGTCCCTGCCTTTTCAACTCCGATCCCATAAAAATCAGGGCAGCGCTTTTTGCCGGATGCCAATAATGCTTCAAGAGCGTTCAAACCGGAAGAGTATCTTACTAAACCGGTCGCTGAAGGCTTCTTTTTTTGCATATCAGTGCTTTCGCGCTTCTGGCCATACAGATGGCAGTTTCAAGACCGGGGGTCATCTGCAAAATAGATAAAAGCAATTCTCTACCTGTGCAACTGGAACCCCAAATGTCATTGTGGTCCGAGTTGAAGAGGGTCCGCTCCGCACAAACGGCTGGTACGCTGTCAAGTGCGGTTATTTGCTTTATTTTTCGAATTCTTCGGCATTTTTTTGTTTCTCAATACCATGGTATACTGACGCTTCCGTCTGCTATACAGACTGAGTCCAAGAACTCTCAAAATGGGGTACAAGTGGTTAAGAATCTCGTCATTCATCTTGGTGACCGTAAGGCTGGCAGTACGTCGATCCAGAATGCGTTGGTTTCAAAGACTTGGCATGCGGACAACACCACGTTGTTTTATTCTGCCAGATTTAAGCAGACTCGGTTCGTTGATAAACCGAAATACCAACTCGACAAGTTAGCTAAGCAAATTAATAGATCCGACGCGGATTTTGGCGTGATTTCGAGTGAGCACTTTGAAGGTGAGGATCCAGTTGAAGTAAAGGAAATGATCGCGCGGCATTTTCCGGATCATCTAGAAACTGTTCGGCTCATCTCATATATTCGGCCACACGCCCAGCGGATACTGTCGTCTTTTTCGGAGCGAACAAAAGTCGGCCGTATTTCAGAATCTCTGGTTGATTTTCATCGTCTTCTGGAAGACAGGCGCGTCCTTTTCTATGAAGGACGATGTAAGAAATGGCGTGAGGTTTTTGGAAACGCCTACACTGTTCGCCCGATGGTACGCGAGAACCTCATCAACAATTGTATCGTCCATGATTTCTTTCATTTCTTGTTCGAGGGGCGCAATTTTGGGCTGACCGAAATACCAGTATTAAACACTTCGCCATCATTCGAGGACCTTGCTCTTTTACGAGCAATCCACGAACGGTTGGCAATATTCGATCTCAGTCTTGAAGAGCTCAGATTGTTTGGAAAAAGTTTTGATTGGGCCGTTTTATCCGAAATTTCTCCTCCTGGTTTAACCAAACTCGCCATTCACCAATCACTTATGGCTGACATCAAAAAAACCTATTCCAACGATGCAGAGCGGATGGATAATGAGTTTTTTGAAGGCAATCCGATGCAAATGGCCATGAAAAAGGCAGAAGAAAATGCTATTGCAGAGGAACAATTCAAGCTTACGGACAATTTGTTTACGCCAGGAGAGCTCAGGTTAATCGAGATTTTGGCCGAAGCAATTGGCCGGATGCATACGGCTGATCCTCGCAAATGGGCCAATCTTTTTCGGTCGCTGCGCAGGCAATCGATGAATGGGGATGCTTCTGTTAAAGATATGCCTACCTGACTGGACACCAGTGGCAATCGGGCGTGGCAAAACCACAAATTTTCTTGGATGAAGTTACTTCAATGGCGACAATTCAGATGTCCTCTTTGGTGACTGCTGGGCAGGGCGAAAGCCGACCTAAATACTCAGGTTAAAGCGGATTAGGTCTATCCGGAATTGTATCCGGTGGTCTTGGTGTAGTTTGGGCACTCCTCTGGTTTGAACCAGTCAAGCAATTCATCGGCAGCGCACCAGTAATCTTGACTGCTAGGTACCCCTTGCGACAATTGGCAGTAAGTCTTGGAATCGCAGTGCCGGGATTCCGAGAGACCCCAATTGATACTTGGATTGAATCGCCGGCAAGCATCGCTGACCCTGCGTAGAAATCAAGCAATCAGTTGCCTGGCTACTAATGCACACTCTCTGAAGGTTCGCTCTTGTGAAAATACGCAAGCAGGGCTGCGCGCCATTCAGGCTGTGTCAATGCCAGCAGCGCACCGTAGAGCAGCAAGGTCATCACGCTGGCCGCTGCAATCACAGCCAAGGGCGACAGGGCCAGGTTGAGAGCTACCTGACGCGACAGGATCAGCGTGAGTGTTCCCAGAAGGATCGGTCCAAGCAGCGACCAACTGCCTTTGGCGACCTCGCGCCAGCGAATTTCGCCATGTCTGCTTTGCAGCCAAATGGTGATCGCCACGACAATGGCGGACACGAGAACCTGCGA